>JBCBDU010000041.1:0-30032 GCA_038529355.1 Pseudomonadota bacterium | reverse complement strand
TCGACTGACCGCCCACCTGATTCATGTGGATCGTTCGCCGCAGGGCAAACCCCTGCTGGTCACTGAGCTCGGCGAACATTTTGTGCGCAGCTTTGGCGTTGAGCGCAATACGCTGATCGGATAACGATTCAACGAAATCGGATAGACCGGCAAGCGCAATGAAGCGACCCTTTTCTTTGGGCTTACGTTTGGCCTCAAGACGGTGCGGCCGGATGTGATAACCGCAAACGTTCGCGGATAACGCCTGGGCCATCAGGAATGCCGTGGTCAGCGCCTTGGCGCACTCAGGCCGGTCTGCAACCGGTACAACGATGGATCGCATTAGTGTCTCCGTTGGGGATATTGATCAGGCGGCATCGACGAATCGATGCGGCGACTTTGCATGTACCGGCGTGACGAAACTATCGGGCTTAACAATCATCACATCGCACGGCATGCGATCAAGCACCTGCTCCGCCGTATGTCCGACTAGTGCGCGTGCAAGAAACCCGCGCGATACTGCGCCCATGACCATGATGTCGACGGCGGCTTCGATTGCGTGTTGCACAATGACTTTGCGCGCACTTCCCTGAACCAGCGCTATTTGTTTTGCGTCCAGCGCATATTGTTCGGCAAACCGATTCGCGGCTGTGCGATGCTGATCACGTACGCTGGTCGCGATAGCGTCAGCGTCCACGATGACTGGCATATAGGCATTGACACCGGTACTGGCAATCACCGGCGTCGGATCGTAAGCATGCAGGACCTGCAACGATCCACCGGTACACGTTGCCAAATCGCTGGCCTGCTGGAAAATTTTGCCGTCGAGCGCAGCAGGCTTGTCATGCTCATGCACGGGATCAATGGCGGCGCACACGTTCAGCGGCTCGCTGTCCTTGCGCTTGGGTCGCGTGATCAGCAGTGGCGCCGGACAGGTTCGAATCAGACTCCAGTCGTCATTCGAAAAAATACTGCGCTTCAGACGATGGTGGTAATGATTGTTGCGTACCACCATCAGCGGTCGGCTGCGCAACACCTTGCGCACGATAGCCTCATAGACCGGCGCATCCCACACGACATCGACTGACACACGAACGTCAGCCGCACGCACCGACTCGGCAATGGTCTGCATGCGATCATTCATTTGCCTGACATAGGCTGACTTCGCGGCATCGAGATCCGGCGAATCGAAAAAGCGCTCACCAGCAATATAGGGATCATAGACCGGACAAAAGACTTCGATACCGGCGTTCATAGCCTGAGCCAACTGCACCGCACGAGCCAAACACGGCAGCGCCTCTACATCATCGTCGTTGTCGATGACAACTAATAGCGTATCGTTCGTCCCCATACTCAAGACCTTATGCAAATAAACCGATCTGCCTATACCTTGCCGGCAAGAACGGGCAGGCAACATAAGGGAATTTACCTATTTCGTCTTACAACCGGAGCACGGTGGTACGGTCGGCAGCCATTGATATTGATGCGGCGCGTAACAGTGCACATTGATCGATGAGAATGACAACGAAGCACCGGTATGGGTGCGTCGAAAATTTAATCAAGAGATATTGCCGCGATTGACCGCGGTCGTGCTTAGCCCTGACCGATTGCATCACCAGCAGATTTCGACAACTCAATATCGAAACGCACCAAATCGGCCAGCGTGCGGGCGTGCATTTTGTGCATCACGCGACTGCGATGAATTTCAACAGTACGTTGGCTAACGTTCAGTTCATACGCAATGTTCTTGTTGGCAACACCTTGCGCAACCAATCGCATGACTTCGCGCTCGCGCGGGGTCAAAGATGCATATCGCTCGCCGAGCGCTCGCGTCGCATCTTCGCGCTGCGCGATTTTCTCGACCAGCGCCAGCGCTGAATTTACGCTGTCCAGCAGCTGCTGGTCACGGAACGGTTTCTGCACAAAATCGATCGCACCATTGCGCATGGCACGCACAGCCAAATCGATCTCACCATGGCCAGTAATGAAGACAATAGCTGCATCGATGTCGCGCCGCTTCAGCTCATCCTGTAGCTCCAGCCCACTCATACCAGGCATACGGATGTCGACAACCAGACAACATGACCCTGCGTCGGCGTAGCGCTCGAGAAAATCGCTAGCGCTTGCATACGTTCGGCACGCAATAGAAACCGTGCTGAGCAACAACGCGATGGAATCACGAATTGCTTCATCGTCGTCGATAACATGAACTATTGGCGTCGACATATCGGTTACTCCCGCTGCGGCGGATCTATGCGGGGTAGCCGAAACCAGAATATGGCGCCTTGCGGCTTCGCCGGTTTTACCCCGATATCACCATCGTGTGAATCAATTATCGTTTTGGAAATCGACAAACCCATGCCCATGCCGTCGAGCTTGTCGGTCACGAAAGGCTCGAATAGCGTTTTTGCCAATGACGACGAAACTCCCGGACCGCGGTCCTCAACCTCGAGCGTTACAGCTGGCAGATCGCTGAGCGTGCGGATGACGATCTGGCGTCGCTCCTCAGCAAGCTCGCGCACCGCATCCACGGCATTACGAAAAAAATTCAGTATCACTTGCTCGATCTGTACAGCATCTGCGTACACCCAAGTGTCATCAGCGCATTCCGTTGTCACCGAAATTTGCGAATATCTGGAGTCCACTTTGAGCAACGGCAACAGCTCGTCAACGATCGCCGTAACCTCGCACGATCGTTTCTGCGTTTCGCGCCCGCGCGTCAATTGACGTGTGTTGCGAACGATTTGCCCGGCGCGTTCGGCTTGCGATCGAATGCGCGCAAACACATCAACCAACGTCTCCGTCTCGGTGGTCGGCTGTCTCGACAGGCGCTCACCCGCCGCGGCGAAATTGGCTATCGCAGCCAGAGGCTGGTTCAACTCATGCGCAAGCCCGGCGGCCATCTCGCCCATTTGTGTGAGCCGCGCCATGTGCGCTAATCGCTCGCGCTGCAGCTTCAGCTCCTCGTCGCGCGCAAGTTCGGCGCTGATATCCTGCAGCATGCAAATCAGGATCGGTTGCGCTACGTCGTCAACAGCAAGCACGGCGTTGTAAGTGCGCGCATTCGCGTAACTGCCGTCAAAGCATCTGATCCGATGGATGCTCGAAGAGTAGCCGTGTCCATCCCCTATCAGGCGCTCAAAACTTGCGCCCATCTGACGCTGTTCATCGGTATGCACGAACCGCAGTGCGTTACGACCGACCAGGTCTGCCGTGTCATAGCCAGTCATGCCTGACACGGCGCGATTAACCGTGATGATGCGGCCACGCCCACTCATTGTGACAATACCGATAGGGGCATAGCGCAAAATCGTCTGCAGCTCCTGATTGCTGTGCGCAAGATCAGCGCCCAACGTTTCAACTTGCGCTTGCAATGCATCACGCGCTGTCAGATCGCGAAAAATGGCCGTGAAAACACGCCGCCCTTCGACCCGCGCTTCGCTAATCGACAGATCTGCACGAAACGTTGTACCGTTTTTGTGTTGGCAACAAACGCGTCGCCCGGTACCGATGATGCGGCGCGGGCCACCGTGTAAGTAGGCTTTAACATGCGCCGAGTGGTGACGTCTGTCGCGTTCGGGCATCAACATGTCGATTCCGCCTGCACGAATCTCTTCGGTCGAATAGCCGAACATGTGCTCCGCCGCATTGTTATAGGTGATCAACGTGTGGTACTCGTCGATCGAGATGATGCCGTCTGCGGCGTGCCTCAGCACGGCCTGCAGCATTGCCAGCCGGATCTTGTTGTCTACGCTCATGTCTGCATTCCCGGTGGCACGAGCCGAGCCGTAACCCGTCGCTGCGCAATACGTGTATCTAACAGTCTCGCCACGGAAACTACGCCTGTCGTCGCCACGCGTAAAGCCGCAAACTGTGCGGGTGGAGTATGGAAAGAAACGGCATGCATCGGGACGACTTAACGCGACTGCTCGAAACGCTGGTCGACAAACGCGTCGCACTACAGCGATACATTGCGTCGCTTGACACACCCAGCGCGTCGACCGACACGCGCAAGCTGCACAGTGCGCCCGCGAACATTGATGACGCGGTGATTGACGCGCTGGTGCGTGAAATGATCCGTGAACTCGGCCAACTCAACGCCGCGCTGGTGCGCGCAAAGTCAGGCCAGCTCGGCATTTGCGCGACCTGTCAGCAACGGATCAACAACAAGAGACTGCGCGCAATGCCATTCGCGGAACACTGCGCCCGCTGCGCGAACACGCACGACGAGAGCTAGAAAAGGCGGCAACAGCAGCGCCTAGCAAGCGCGTTGATCGCCAACGCTTACGGGTATACGTAACCGGGTGTCACGATCTGGTAGCGCTCATGCAGAAACTCAACGATGTCGATCAGTTGCTGCACCGTCATCACATCATTGTAGTCGGTCATCCAGGAGCTGCCGTCAGGCCGTGACATTTCCTTATCCGGACCGGCAATGTAGTCCGACGGATGGATGATCGCCGTGACCAATTCACCGTAGGTTTTCACTCTCGTCACCTTGCCGCCAAGCTCGAACAGTGTCGGCCCATCGCGCATCGTCACATCCGCATCCAGTACGACACCACTGACGGTATGACACTGCTGACACTGCAATTCAATAAATGCTTGCTCGCCTGCCATGTTGTTACCTGCCGGCAACACGAAACCGCGAGCCTGAATCTGGCGTTCGCTGCAGCCACCAAGCATGGCTGACAGCGCTATCGAGATCACTAAACAAGAAGCGCTACGCACGACACTCTCCCATTGCATCTGTTCGAATGGTGTCAGCGTAGATTCGATTGCAGTCGCCGCGCTATAGGTAGTTTCCGACGACGCTTGCCGCAATCCATGGCTAGTTGATTTGGCACAGACCGTCGTAGTCAATCATGATCTGGCCGTCGCGATCACTGCCGTCGGCCAGCACACCCTGCATCGGACCGCGCCAGCTCATCGTCACCTGCGCAAGTTCACCAGTCGCGTAGCGCTGCTTGTCAATCGTATCCGTTCGGTAGTCGAACGGCGCCCCGTCCAATGTCATGACAAATTCGACTGCTGCTGACGGGGCATTCATCGACATCCAAAAATCACCATCGTCCGTTTCCGCATCCTCGGACATCGGGACCTCGTATTGCGCATCCACATTATCAATCTCATCCTCTGGCGAATAGACCGCGCGGATCATCGCCTCACCGGACCACCAATCGGATGCATCATCATCGGTGAATTGGATGATGCCGAATGTCGCGCTGAGGCTACTGTTCTCAAGCTCGGCAACGTTGCGAGCAGACAGCACAATACAATCGGCGCGCATGCTTTGCTTGTCACCATCAACAGCGACTTGAAACCGGCCGTATTCGGGATCATCGGCAAGACTGTCGAAGTTGCTATCATCAGCAAAATCATCGTAGTAAGCGCTATCAGCGTCATCTTCAGACACCACATCTGCAACCCGCGCGGTGTCATCCGAGGTTTTTCCGCACGCCAGCAGCGTAAGTGACGCGGCGAGCAAGAATATTGATCTGATCATTGGATGGTACCTCAGGATTGAACGGAGCTTTGCAAATAGAAGAGCGAAACCACACAGGATGAGACGCTGTCGCATCATACGCCATCGAGCGGCACACGTAATTTAGCTTGCGCAATGACAGAACGGAAGGTTAGCGACGGCGTCCAAAGAAGCACTACTCCTACATCTTGCGATTCGCTAACCCCTGTTGCTGAATTGCTGTTTAGTTTCGATTGCTCGTTCGCCCACCAGGTTTCCATTTTCAGAATCGCGTCGGAATTCATGGCTTCCGCCGAAGAGCCGCGAGAAAAACCGAAGTCCTCGCCCGAGACTCGCTCAATTTCCCTGATAACCGTAATACGCGCCAGTGAAGAGATACGCTCGTCTTTCGCAGCCGCGACCAGATGTTCAATGGGCATGGATACGCCCGTGCTGGTCATAGCATGAGCGGTCATCGCGCGTATCTCCGGATCTGAGTCCAACAAACCGGTAGCGAGTTCGTTTCCTATTCTGGCTGAGTCGACTGTTCCAGCTCTGGCGAGTGCCGCAATCATATGGATAGCGGTAGAACGCTGAATACCGGGTGCTTGCACGTCTTGTGCGACATCGAAGAGGCCGGATACAGCGTCTTCTGTAGCCAGCAACGCCAGACCATTGAGCGCCACTCCGTACGCCGAGGGAATCTGCTCGACTTTGAGAAAGCTCACAAAATGCGGAACAGATTTCTCGTCCTTCAGAAATGACAATGTGGACGCCGCGAAAAGTCGAATATCTGGATTGCTGTCGTACAGTAGGTGGATCACTATATCTACAGACTGTCGATCGTTTTCGTCTCGGATCGCGTGAAGCGCTAGCATACGGATATCCGGTTCAAGCGAAATATCTAAGGCGTAGCTTTCAAGACTTTCGAGTGAAGTATCCAAGCCTTTCCTCTCAAGCAGCTCCTTTGGCGGCGGCCCAAAGGAACTTGCTTGAGATACGGCACTCAGCAGTATCAAGAATGAAGCAACTACCGACTCAAAAGCACGGCGTCTATTTTTCATCGCAACACCTCAGTTGATGGAGTGAACGACTCCGCTGTAGACGTCAAGCTAAGAGCATACGACTTGCGATTCCATCTTGGTAGAGTAGCTAGTTGCAAATACGGGGATTCCGAGCCAAAAGCTTTGTAGCAGTAATCTGGATCGCTGCCCAAAACGCAAAATGACCATAAAGCCTTCGAACTATAGGTTTACCACTTTTTATCGGGTTGTGGCGGTAATGGGCGGAATGGATTCAACCCATCCCGGCCTTCACCCTGCGAGTGCCTACGGCTTCCAACATGGCATGCCTGCCATTTTGTGAACACCTTCGGTGGTTCAGTTTCTCCCGACCCCCGACCCAACAAAAAAGACGCCCGAAGGCGTCTTTCATTGTTTGGTGGTGATGGGTGGAATCGAACCACCGACCTGCGGGTTATGAGTCCACCGCTCTAACCATCTGAGCTACATCACCAGATTTTGCGAGCTGGGAATTCTCCGGCAGCGCCGCGGCTGTGTCAAGGATCAAACGTTGAATCTGAAGTGCATGATGTCGCCTTCCTGCACTAAATAGTCCTTGCCCTCCAGACGCAGCTTGCCCGCCTCTTTGGCGCCCTGTTCGCCGTTGCCGGCGATAAAATCGTCATAGGCTGTGACTTCGGCTCGAATAAAGCCCTTTTCGAAGTCTGTATGAATCTCTCCAGCGGCCTGCGGCGCCGTCGCGCCAGCCGGGAATGTCCATGCGCGCACTTCCTTCTCGCCGACCGTAAAATAGGTGTTCAGGCCCAATAAGGAGTAACCGGCGCGAATGACGCGGTTGAGGCCCGGCTCATCGAGCCCAAGGTCTGACAGAAACTCTTGCTTGTCCTCATCGTCGAGCACGGCGATCTCGGCCTCAATGGCTGCACACACCGGCACGACGCTTGCGCCTTCCGACTCGGCCAGCGCCCGCAACTTGTCCAGATACGGATTATTGTCGAAACCGTCTTCATTGACGTTGGCGATGTACATCACTGGTTTGCCGGTCAACAGCTGCAGATCCTTGATCGCCTCGGCTTCGTTGGCATCCATCTCAGCCGTGCGCAGCGGTGCTCCGTCGGCAAGATGCGCGGCCAGTCGCGTCAGCAAATCGCGCCGAAACACGGCCGTCTTATCGTTCGCCTTGGCCATCTTCGTCGCTTTTTGCAAGGCGCGCTCGATTTGCTCGAGATCCGCGAGCGTCAGCTCGGTGTTGATCGTGTCCGCGTCGTCAACCGGATCAACTTTGCCGGCCACGTGCGTCACATCGTCGTTATCAAAACAGCGCACGACATGTGCAATCGCATTCGTCTCACGAATATTGGCCAGAAACTTGTTGCCCAAACCTTCGCCTTTCGAGGCGCCGGCGACGAGCCCGGCAATATCGACGAACTCCATCGCCGTCGGAATGATTTTCTGCGGATTGGCGATATCCGCCAACGCCTGCAAGCGCAGATCCGGCACTGTCACGACGCCAACGTTTGGCTCGATCGTGCAAAACGGATAGTTTTCCGCCGGAATATCGGCAGCCGTCAATGCATTGAACAGCGTTGATTTGCCAACGTTCGGCAATCCGACGATGCCACACTTAATTCCCATCAATCGCTCCCGTTGCCATCGCTCGAATCGCGTGGCTGCGAACCGGCGTCGCCGGTTTTTGTGTTGTCGTCGCCGCTAGCCGCAACAGGTTTGATGACCGGCTTGGCTTTCTTCGGCTTGCGGTTCAACTCATTCATGACAATGCCCGGCCCTTTGCGAATCATCTTCGGCACCGCGCGCACGGCTTTGTCGAGCGCCTCGTCCAGCAAACCTTGCTCTTTCTGCGAGGGGCGTTTGAGCACATGACCGAGCACGGCCGAGCTCACGCCCGGATGACCGATACCGATACGCAGACGATAAAAGTCTGCGCCGCAATGACTGATGATGTCGCGCAGCCCGTTGTGCCCACCGTGACCGCCGGCCTTCTTCAAACGCAGCGCGCCCGCCGGCAAGTCGAGTTCATCGTGCGCAACGACGGTGCCGGCAATCGGCAACCGGTAGTAATCGAGCACGGCCCGCAACGGGCCACCACTGCAGTTCATGAAGCTCATCGGTTTGATCAGCCAGATCTCGTTGCCAGCAACGCTGATTTTGCAAACATCCGCATCGAAACGCCGCTGGTGCCGCCACGTCTCGTCATGCTTGCGCGCCAGTGCATCGACGAGCCAAAACCCCGCATTGTGGCGAGTCTGCTCATACTCTGCGCCTGGGTTACCGAGACCGGCAATGACTTGAATCGTCTGTGACATCCGCGTTATCGCTCATAAAAAAACCCGCGGCCGCAGCGCAACCACGGGTTTTCAAGACAACAGCAACAGCTAGTCTTCGCCGCCTTCCGCTTCGTCTCCAGCCGTCGGTGGCGCATCCGGCGCTTCCGGTGCAGCCGTGTCGTCGACTTCTTCGACAACCGCGCGCGGCTTGGCAATCGACAGCAATGGCTGATCATGGCCTTCGCCCTGCGCCAGCTCCGGCAACTCAACGCCTTCCGGCAGTTTGATGTCGCTCATGTGCACCGTGTCATCGATGTCCAGTTCGGACACGTCAACTTCAAGGTACTCAGGCAAGTGCTTCGGCAGACAAACTACTTCGACGTCGTTCATCAGACGCGACAGCACACCACCGTGCTGCTTGACGCCCGGGCAGGTGTCTTCGCCGATGAAGTGCAGCGGCACGTTCGTGCGAATCGCCTCGCCAGCGACAATGCGCTGCAGGTCAACGTGCATGATTTCGTGACGCGCAGGATGGCGCTGCAAGTCTTTCAGGATCGTTTCCTGATTCTTGTCGCCCACCTGAATGTTCAGAATACTGGAATAAAAAGACTCATCTTCGAGCGCACGAATCAGCTTGTTGTGCTGCAGCGAGATTGAGCGTGGTGGTCGTCCACCACCGTACAAGATTGCGGGTACTTTTCCTTCTTTACGCAGGCGGCGGCTCGCACCTTTGCCCTGGTCTTCCCGGAATTCCGCAACCAGATCAAGTTTGTCAGCCATGACAGTCTCCGGTTGATTTTGGGGTTTTGTGGTTGCGATGCCGAATGCCTGCTTGCGACCAGCAGACAGTGGTTTCCTCATCGCGGGCGCGAAGAATAGTCGATATCCCGCCCTCTGTCGACAAATTCCACCAAAAATGAGCATTTTAGCCGACAGACTCACCGCAACCCAGCATCGGTAACGCTTAAGGTATCGGGAACCGTGGGTGGCATGGATGCCACCCATGAGCCTACACGGATGTATTCACGGCGTGTTCCCGATACCTTAAGCGTCGCCGACGCGACTACTGGCACCAGCCGAACAACCCGGCGTTGATCATTCTTGAGGTATTGGCAACAGTGTGCACCAAGGGTCACGACCATCAGTTTGGATGTAGGCCATACTAACGACGACATAACAGTGCACGCCGTTCACAACCTGTTGCTTGAGTTCCGCACAAGCGTTGCTGCATCTTATGGACTCGCCGTCAGTGCGCTATTGTTTACCCTGCAGCCCGCCTTTTGATCGCAAATGACACCTACACGAACGCGAGTCGTTCATCGTTGTGTAGCCGGTCACTAAAGAGAATTGATTTGAACAGCACGTCTGATGAGGCACATGACGAGAACGCGGTTGCTCGGACTCGCTGGTACTCTGTACCCACTTTCGTGTATTCAGTGCTGCTGCTTTGTTACCCAATCGCAATGTTCGCAGTTGGTTATTTGGACAAGCCGCCCACATGGATTAACGAGGGTTTTCTCGAATACGTCGCGCTAAGCACACTTGCGTATCCGCTCTTTCTGCTAACGGGAGCAGGTCTAGGCTACTTTTTGCTGCGCCGCAACGCTAAGCCTGTCTTCATAGCAATGGCGTCCAACATACCAATTTTAAGCGGCCTACCATGGATCTTGCTTTTCATAGGCATGGTGTTCTTACGCGGCACCTAGCCAGCTGCGTTGGCTCTAGACTCGAAGACAACCGTCTACGACTACCCTTTTGGCAAAGTAGATCTCAAACACACTTCGAGTGCACCGATCGGCGAAACCCAGCGTTGGCGATACTTCGGGTATCGGGAACCGTGGGTGGCATGGATGTCGCCCATGAGCCTACACGGATGTATTCACGGCGTGTTCCCGTTGCCCGAAGCGTCGCCAGCTCGGCTACTGGCATCCGCCGCACAACCCAGCGATGGTGATGCTTCGGGTAGCGGGAACCGTGGGCGACAGGGATGTCGCCCATGAGCCTACAAGGACGTATTCACGGCGTGTTCCCGCTACCTGGAGCGTCGCCAGCGCGACTACTGGCACCAACTACAAACGCAAACGGCGACGACGCCGCTACTGGCACCAGGCAAAAGAACCCGATCAGTCAACGTAAAGGCTGGAGACCGACTCCTCGTCGCTAATGCGCCGTAACGTTTCGGCCAGCAACTCCGCCGTGCTGAGCTGGCGGATATTTTTGCAAGCGGCGGCGGCATCAGACAGCGGAATCGTGTCCGTAACGACGATCTCGTCCAGCTCCGAAACGCTGATGCGATCAATCGCCGGGCCAGAGAACACCGGGTGCGTGATGTACGCCGTGACGCTTTGTGCACCGTGATCCTTCAGCGCTTTCGCCGCGTGACACAACGTGCCCGCGGTATCGACGAGATCGTCCACGAGGATGCACTGCTTGCCATCGACGTTACCGATGATGTTCATGACTTCGGAAACGTTCGCGCGCGGACGACGTTTATCGATGATGGCGAGGTCTGCATCATCAAGGCGTTTGGCCAACGCGCGCGCACGCACCACGCCGCCGACGTCGGGAGATACAACCACCAGTTCCGGGAATTTCTTTTTCCACATGTCGCCGAGCAAGATCGGCGATGCGTAAACGTTGTCGACCGGAATATCGAAAAAGCCCTGAATCTGGTCGGCATGCAAATCGACGGTCAGCACGCGGTCAACACCGGCTGACGCAATCAGCTTGGCGACCAGCTTGGCCGTAATCGGCACGCGCGATGCACGCGGGCGACGATCCTGACGGGCGTAACCGTAGTAAGGGATCACAGCAGTAATGCGCGACGCCGATGCCCGCCGGCACGCGTCGACCATGACCAACAACTCCATCAGATGCTCGTTGGCAGGCGGCGATGTGGGCTGGACAATAAAGGTCTCGCGACCGCGAATGTTCTCGAGAATTTCGACAGACGTTTCGCCGTCGGAGAATTTGCCGATGTGTGCTTTGGCCATCGGCACGTGCAAATGACGCGCGATATCTGCCGCTAGCTTCGGATGCGCACTGCCGGAGAACAATGCAAGACTGGCGATTTCCAAGTGCCGCCCCCCAAGGTGGCTGGTCGAATCTGTGCAGAAATGGCTGGGGTGGCAGGATTCGAACCTGCGCATGACGGGATCAAAACCCGTTGCCTTACCGCTTGGCTACACCCCAGTCGTACCGGGCATTTCCGCGTGTATCAGCCGATCCTGAGTGCACCCTGAAGTGCGAAAAACCGGAGTGGCGAATACCGGTGCGTAGTGTGGTCATCCCGCCCTGACATGTCAACGACCAAAACGTGATCCACGTCGCCCCGGCGACAAACGCTGCAGCCATCAGAGCACGTTGCCAACCGGCTGGTCAGGCGCAATGCGGACAGGCGCTATACAGCCTGCCAATCACGCTTGTTCGCGGATATCCCAATCCCGAATCACGATGGTCAGTCGGGTATCGCCATACTCGGCGATAATGCGGCGTGGCAATTCGTTGACCGACCAGCGACGGTATTCCTTGAAGGTGATCTTCCAGCCTGCCTGGTCAATGCCACTTGGTAAATCATTGTCGCCCAGCGTCACGTTGGCCGGCGTCCCCGGCATCGGCACACCGAGCATCCAGTAGCGCAAGCCATCGACCGGCACGCGGATGCCGGTCTGACGATACAGCTCGATACCCGGGTTGCGTACCGTGCGAGTCTCAATGCGGCTACCGGACAGCGTCACCGCGTCGGCGTTGCCGCGAAACCGCACACCGCCAATGCCCAGCGGCCCATCGATATCGGCCTCAAAGCGATTGCGGCTTTGCACCCAAGACAAATTGCCGCTGGAGGCTTCGTCCGGCGTGCGCACGCCGATGCGACCGCGCATTGACCAGACGTCGAGCGCCGACATGATCCGCACGCGGGTCGGCCAATCTTCGAGCACCGGCAGCTCTTGCACGCCGCGTGTTGCGCACGCAGACAGCGTCAACAGCAGCCCGACCACGACAGCACGCATGGCGGCCTGACGTGACCCGCGTCGAGCGGTGTGCAGGCTGGGAGCGCAAAAGTGCATTGAGGAGTCGGTGTCGCTAGCTGCGCGTTGCTGGGCCGTTTTCCATCAGACGCTCGATGGTGTCGCGTAACGTATCGTCACCCGGGCTGCGCTGCCACGCCTCCTGCAACAGTTTACGCGCGGCATCCTCTTCGCCCATGCGCCACATGACCTCACCGAGATGCGCGGCAACTTCCGGATCCTGGAACTCCTCCCAGGCCTGCTCCAGATACTCGCGCGCCTGCTTGAGCTTGCCCCGTTTGAACAGCACCCAACCCTTGCTGTCGATAATGGCTGGATTGTCGGGCTCGAGCGCGAGCGCCTTGTCGATCAGTTTTTCCGCTTCGCGGTATTTGCGTGTACGGTCGGCTAGCGTATAGCCCAGTGCATTCATCGCGGTGGGCGAATCCGGATAACGCTTGACCGTGTCACGAAATGCATCGAGCGCCGCATCCAGTTGATCGGATCGCAGCAGCACGTCAGCCCGCGCCAACATCGCGAATTCAGCGTTCGGTTTGATCTGCAGATAGTCGTCATAGAGCGCCAGCGCCTGATCGTAATATTCGCCCGCCGAGTACAAAGAGGCGCGCGACACGCTCAGTGGTAACCCATAGCGCGGATGACGCTCGACGAACTCATCAATGTGTTGCAGCGCCGCCGGTACACCTTCGCGCTCGCGCAGCAACGCAGCCGCGCGCTGCTGCGCCGCGACCGCCAGATCACCGTGGTCGACTTGCGAGTACATCCGCAGCGCCTGATCAAAGCGTCGCTCGCTCTCGGCAAACCGTGCCAGATAAAACAACGCATTTGCCGTTTTGCTACCACCGGTGAGCAACCCCATTAGCGTTTCGCGCGAGGCTTGCGTTTCGCCTGCCTGCAATTGCGCCAGCGCGAGTGCCTCGGCCACATCACCGTCTTTCGGATGCTCGGCCTGCAGTTGCAACAACATATTCAGGGCATTCTGCGTCTCATCCGCGTTCGCGTTTAGCACCGCCAGCTCGATTTGTTGTTCTACCGTCGCTGCATCATCAAGCCTGAACTTCTCTTCAGTGAACGCCTTGTCCGTATTATCGTCACGCACATAGCGAGCGACAGCGAGCAGGCGCGTGTCGTTGTCGAACGCACCTAAGCCATCAAGCTGATCGAAGTATTTGTCTGCGCGCTTGTAATCCTCGATCGCGATCGCGCCGGTGGCCGCCAGTCGCAGCACGCAAGGCGTCTTGCGAAACGATCCAGCCAGCTTGGCGAACACGGCGTCCAGATGCTCAGCGCGCGTATCGCGCGTCAACTGCGCTTTCGCAAGGTCACAAACACCCTGCGCATCCGCGGTCTCAGTCAACACTTGCTCAAACCGCTCGATGGCTGCCCTGCTGTCGCCGCGGCGGGTCAACGCAATCGCTGCATAAGCGTGCGCATCATCGGCCGAATCAGCCTGAGCGGCCCAATAGCCGGCCGCCTTGACGGTTTGTTCGTCGAAACCGAAGTTAAACGCCGTTAACGTCGCCTGGCGTGCCGTTTCGAGACCGGCGCCAGCGGCGGCAGCAGCCACATAGCCGTCGACGCCTTGCGCGTAATCTCCTGCGCGCATCGCGTTTTCCGCATCTGCCAAGTGTTCGGATACGGATTTATCGGCAGCAGCCGTTGCACACGTGATGAACAGCAACCCTGCGGCTACGAAAGAGTGATTGATATTGGCCATCGTATTAATTGGTCTTCCAATGCGGCAGTTGACCGCGACTTCCCCTATCATAGAGGTTCCGATACAAGCTGGTCGCAAAAGTTCGCGCGATGACGATTAACATACTGGGCATTAACCATAACACGGCCTCCGTTGAGGTCCGTGAGCAGTTAGTCATCGCCGAGACAGCGGTTGCCGATACGTTGCGCGATATTCGCGCTGTGCCGGGTGTCACTGAAGCCATCGTGCTGTCGACGTGCAACCGCACCGAAATCTATTGGGCCGGCAGCACGCAACCTGCCGCCGAAATTATGGATCTGCTGGAGCAGTCGCAACATACCGGCAGCGGCTTTCGCGATGCACTCGTGCACCGCAGCGACAAGGATGCCGCAGAGCATCTATTTCGGGTCGCGTCCGGCCTCGATTCGATGGTGCTTGGCGAAACGCAAATTACCGGGCAGCTGAAAAACGCCTACCGCGAGGCGCAAAACCTCGGCGCCTGTGGCGCGCATCTGGGGCGTGTGTTTGAGCAGGCCTTTTCGATCGCCAAGAAAGTACGCACCGACACCGATATCGGCGCAAGCCCGGTCTCCGTCGCCTACGCCGCAGTGCGTTTGGCCAAACAGCTATTTGCCGGTTTTGACCAACACACAGCGCTGCTGGTCGGTGCCGGCGAAACCATCGAACTGGTCGCACGGCACTTGCGCAGGCACAACATCCGCAAAATCTATATCGCCAACCGCAGCGAGAATCGTGCGCAACGGTTAGCCGATGAGTTCGATGGCTTTGCATTGCCGCTTGAGCGTATCGGCCGAGCACTGCCCGATGCCGATATTCTGATCAGTTCGACCGGCAGCCCGGATCCGGTCGTCACTGAAGCGATGATGCGCGAGGCAATACGCAGCCGTCGCCGCAAACCGCTGTTCGCCGTCGATATTGCGGTGCCGCGAGATATCGAACCGGGCGTTGGCAAACTGTCGGACGTTTATCTGTACACCATCGATGACCTGAACAGCGTCATCACCGACGGTCAGCAAGCGCGCCAGGCCGCCGCTGTCGAAGCCGACAAGATCATTAGCGCCGAATTGGAAACGTTCCATCGTGCAGAACGCCAGCGCGTGGCTACGCCGACCATTTTGTCAGTCCGCGAGTCTGTCATGCGCGTTCGGGATGAAGCGCTTGAGGCGGCACGCAAACGCATTGCGAACGGACACGACGTTGATGAAGTCATGAAACAGATGGTGCACACGCTGACGCAGCGCATCCTGCACCAACCCACGGAACGACTGCGTGAGGCTGCCGCCGAATCTGATGACGAATTTCTGAATGTTGCGCGTGAACTGTTTCTCGGCCGTCAAGGCAAAGACGACAGTGTCGAGGCGCCGACCGATGCGCGCAGCAGCACCTCGCAGCACGCCCAGCGCTAGCCCATGAAGCGCTCTATTCAACACAAGCTGCAAGGGCTTGCCGATCGCTTTGAGGAGCTCGCAGCATTACTCGCAGATCCGGAAGTGATTGGCGATCAGAACCAGTTTCGCGATCTGTCCATGGAGTACGCCAAGCTCGAACCGGTAGTTGCACGCTTCGTGACCTTTCAGGAGCAAACTGAGGAGCTGGCTGAGGCCGAGATACTCGCAGGCGACAGCGATCCGGACATGCGCCAGATGGGGCAGGATGAAGTTGAGCGTCTGAAGACATCGCTCGCCGAATCCGAGGTCGAACTGCAAAAGGCACTGATTCCGGCTGACCCGAACGATGACAACAACATTTTTCTGGAGATTCGCGCCGGCACGGGCGGCGACGAGGCGGCAATTTTTGCCGGTGACCTGTTCAAGATGTACTCCAAGTATGCCGAGCGTCAGCGCTGGCAGGTGGAGATCCTGTCGGCCAGCGATGGCGAGCACGGCGGCTACAAGGAAATCATTTGTCTGCTCAACGGCACCGGTGCCTATTCGCATCTGAAATTCGAATCCGGTGCGCACCGGGTGCAGCGTGTTCCGGAAACCGAATCGCAAGGCCGCATTCATACCTCCGCGTGCACTGTCGCCGTGTTACCGGAAGTCGCTGAAGTTGAGGAAATCGACATCAACACGGCCGATTTGCGGATCGATACCTATCGCGCGTCGGGCGCAGGCGGCCAGCACGTTAACAAAACAGACTCAGCGGTGCGCATTACACACTTGCCGACCGGTGTCGTCGTCGAGTGTCAGGACGAGCGCTCGCAGCACAAGAACCGTGCGCGCGCGATGTCGTTGTTGAAAGCGCGCCTGCTGGACGCCGAGCGCGATGCGCAAAGCAGCGCACAGGCTGAGCAACGCAAATCGCTGGTCGGCAGCGGCGATCGCTCGGAACGCATCCGCACGTACAACTATCCGCAAGGGCGCGTCACTGACCACCGCATCAACCTGACGTTGTACAAACTCGCAGAAGTCATGGAAGGCGATCTGGAACCGGTGATCGGTCCTTTGACCAACGAGTATCAGGCAGACCAACTGGCGGCATTGGAAGCGAGCGACGCGTGAGTCACGCACTGGTCGACGCGATCGGCAATACGCCGTTGATTCGGCTCACCGCTGCGTCTGAACAAACCGGCTGCGAAGTTTTCGGTAAAGCCGAATTCATGAACCCGGGCGGCTCGGTCAAGGACCGCGCAGCGCTTGGCATCATCCGCGCGGCTGAAGCGAGCGGCGCGTTGCAACCGGGCGGCACCATCGTCGAGGGCACGGCCGGTAACACCGGCATCGGCTTGGCGATGGTCGGCAACGCACTGGGTTATCGCACCATCATCGTTATGCCTGACACGCAAAGTGAGGAGAAGGTCGAGACCCTGGCCGCTTACGGGCCCGAGATACGGCAAATTCCCGCAGTGCCGTTCAAAAACCCGGCGCACTTCGTACACGAGTCCGAACGAATAGCCGCTGCAATGAATGCCGACAATCCGGGCAGCGCGTTTTGGGCGAACCAATTCGACAACACCGCGAACCGCGACATTCACCAGCGCACCACTGCTGACGAGATCTGGCAACAAACCGATGGCGCCGTTGACGGTTTCATTTGCGCAGTTGGCACCGGTGGCACGCTAGCCGGCGTCGCAGCCGGATTGCGCGAACGACGACCGGATGTACAGATCGGCCTTGCCGACCCGGAAGGCTCCGGCCTGCATCACTTTTACCAGCACGGCGAGATCAGCATTGTCGGCAGCTCAATCAGCGAAGGCATCGGCAATTCACGCGTCACCGAAAATCTCGCCGATACCGTTATCGACTTCAGCTGCCAGATACCCGATTCCGAAGCACTGCCTATCGTCTACGACCTGATTCGCGCCGAGGGACTGCTGCTCGGCGGCTCGAGCGGCATCAATGTTGCCGGTGCCATTCGACTGGGACGTAAGCTCGGACCCGGACACACGATTGTGACGATCCTTTGCGACGGTGCGCTGCGCTACAAGGCAAAACTGTTTGATGCCCAGTTCCTGGCAGAACGCGGCATCGAACTGCCCGCCTGGCTAAACCATTAGCGCAGTACTGCCCCTCGGGTAAGGCCCACTACACACCCAACGCTCTCTTCCCACATCATTCCGCTTGACGGAGGCAGCTCGACAACGGGCAGTTTCAGCATCGTCAATCAAACGATCGGCAGTACTGTTGGCGTGCCCGCACGAGGCGCATTCGCGCTATTGTTAGTTGGCCTCGCCGCAGTTGAATTCGGCAAACGCCGCTAGAATCGCACCGCTAGCATTTGCCTGTTTGAATCAAGCTAGTCGAACAATCGGTTGGCTCTCTTATTGCCACCGATGGCTACGCACTAACACGACTGCGCTGCTCTGCCGCGCTGCCGGAGACACGTCGATGAGTCACGTTTCCAGAGGACTTTCGCGTTATGTGCAATTTCCACGCTGCTTACCACGCTCCTTACCACGCTGACCGCCTAACGTGTGCCGCGAGCTGCAATTGCAGTCAATTCTGATCAACACGTAAGGAGATGACCGTGGAAATTCGTAACAAAGGAATCATCGCACCTGTTTTGGTGCTGTTCGCCGCAACGACAAGCCTGCCCGCTATGGCTGGCGCGCAAGTTGGCGCCAAAGACACCTGCTCAGGGCAATCTGAAGTACTCATTGGCCAGGACAACGACAACGTCAATAACCCACTGATCCAACCGATTGAACCGCCACCTAACCAAAGCCTGAACAACGCTGACATCCTGCAAGGCGCAGGCGGTTGTGACGTGCTGATCGGTCTGCAAGGCAACGACGTACTTGACGGCGGTATTGGCGACGACATCATGATCGGCGGCACCGAACAGTTTGACCCGGAAGGTTTTGGCAACCGTGACGTCATGTTGGGTGGCGACGGTAACGACGTCAACATCTGGGCGCCAGGCGATGGTAGCGATGCCTTTCTGGGTGGCGCGGGCAACCGTGACGCGATGGTTTTCGGCTTGATTGATCGCGACGCGAACAACGTACCTGTGTTGTCACCGGCGTATGGCCTGTTCTCTGAAACCGGCGTGCCGACCGCCAATGTCACCGGCTCACCGGGCTTTTGTACGCTCGAAGATGTGCGCGCAACCGACCTGGGCTTTGATTATCTGGTGCGATTCTTCGTGCGTCGCACGGGCAATCTGGCCGTAACGATTCGCTTGAAAGATGTTGAGCAAGTGTTCTGCACCAGCGAAGCCGGCGGCGCCATCACGTTCGCCGATTTGCGCAAGCCTGCCGCACGATTCGTCGAAATTGATTTGGGCGACGTCAAACGCAAGAACGCGACCGTCGAAAACATCATTCGCTAGGGCACGCACGCTGTTCGATGAACAGCACCGCGGCGTGGTCGGCACGAACCCTGCCTCCCTCTAGGGTTCGTGCCGCACTACGTTTGTTAGCCGGACAGAAAATCCTCAACAGCTCGGACAAACTCATCTGACGCCCGTTCGCGACCCAGCAGCAGATGGCTGTCGCTATCCAGACCGACGAATTGAGCGTTCGGGATTCTTGCCGCGATATCGCGACCCACATCAAACGGAATTCGCCGATCTCCCCGGGAGTGCAGCACCAACGTGGGTACCTGTACCTGACTGAGCAAGTCCTGAACATCGATATCACCAAACGCGGACAAAAATCTCGCCGCATTTTCCGGCGATGTCGTCTGGCGCTGAAACTCGTTAAACCAGGCGAGCTCCTCGGGATTCGCATCCGGCATGAACGTTGATGAGAAGATCTGCCGATACGTCGGGTCGTTGCGACCCCATCCGGTTTGGGTCAGCGTCATGATCGCTTCGCGTTCAGCAATTGTTGTCGCATCGGCATTGATGCGCCAGCCCTGCACGTAACCGCCAAACAACACCAAATGACTGACGCGTTCCGGATAGCGCACCGCATATTCGATCGAGACCGAAGCGCCTTGCGAAATCCCAAGCAACGCAAACCGTTCGACACCCACCGCATCAACGACTGATTCCAGATCGGACAGAAACGCAGCGGAACTGATCTGCGGCACCTTCCAGTCAGATAGACCATTGCCACGTTCGTCGTAGCGAATGAACTGATGCCGTCGCGCCAGCCGCCGGAACAGCGGACTCCAGATTGGCGCATCCCAATCCAGTTCCAGGTGACTGAGCCAGTTGGCAGCCTTGACTACGGCAGGCCCTTCGCCAACTGACGCATACGCGATGCGCACATCGTCGGAAGCGACACAAAACTGGATACGTTGCTTGGCCAGCAACGCATTGCTGTCCGCGACAGCGTCTACTGCAGATGCGTCAGCACGCTCGTTTGCCCGGCGCTCGAGCGGCAAACCGGCATTTTTGAATCGCTCGGATAACTCAAGTGTCAGGCGCGTAGCCTCTGCCGAATCACCGAAGCGCTGCTGATCCTCAATGCAGCGGCGCGCAGCCTCCGCGTTATAAGGATCTAGTGCCAGCCATCTGGCAGACCAGGCACACGCTTCGGAGACCGGCAGTGCATCGTGTTCGCGAATCCGTTGCGCCACGCTGGCCGCGCGCTTTGCGTGCTGCGCGCGCTCAAACTGAATCCAGCGCGCGTAAGGCTCCTGCTCGGCGAAGTCCAAACCGGGTAGCAACGGCTCTTCCAGGCGTTGCGCCAATGCAAGCAGCGTATCCAACGACAACGTGTCAGCGTCCAGCTCCGCATCGATCTGGTTCAGATCAACGCTCAGTTGGCTGACGTCCAGTTGCACCCGCTCGCGATCGGTTATCAATCGGACTGCGTCATCGTGATTGACGATTGGCCGCAGCTTGCTCAGCGACCAGCGCAACGCCGCCCGCGGATCATCAGCCACATCCCACAGCAGCTCGCACAATCGATCACGTCGATGCGGGCGGTCGGTGATCGCCAGATAGGCGAGCAACGCACGTGTCTTTCTTGATGAGGGCAGTTTGGCTGCCTGGCCGTCAACGGTAACGGCAAACTCACCAAGCACATGTATGCCAACTTCCATCACAACCACCACATTCCGCACGCTACGAACCTGCCCGAGTATGCGAGATTGTGGCCAGCGAGCCAATCGTTGTTAACACGATTGTACCGATGCAGCGCAATTGCACTGCCGGTAAAATCTTGCGCAGCGAAGTATCACACCATGCTGCAGCACGACGCCGAAGCGGATGCGTTTGTGCAAGCTGGACTCGCAGAGCAAACGGTGCGCGGTCGCGAAACGTTAGCCCAGCGCCTGCTCCAGATCGTCGATCAGATCCTGCGTATCCTCAATGCCGACTGACAAACGAATCAAATCATCCGTCAAACCGATCGCGTTACGCTGCTCAATCGGCACCGACGCATGCGTCATGATGGCCGGATGATCGACCAGACTCTCGACGCCGCCAAGGCTTTCCGCCAGCGCGAACACCTCGACACTTTCGAGGAACTTGCGTGCAGCAGACAGACCACCGTCAATAAAGAACGTCACGATGCCACCCGGCGCGTCCATCTGACGCTGCGCCAGATCGAACTGCGGATGCGACTCAAGGCCCGGGTACAGCACGCGCGTTACCTTGTCATGATTACTCAACCATTCAGCGATTTTTTGACCACTCTTGTTGTGCTGTTGCATACGCACGTTTAGCGTCTTCAAACCGCGCAACGCGAGGAAACTATCGAATGGACCCAGAATGGACCCGATCGAGTTTTGCAGAAACCCTAGCTTCTCAGCCAATTCCGGCACGTGGGTCACAGCGACGCCACCCACCATGTCTGAGTGACCGTTCAGGAACTTCGTCACCGAGTGCATGACGATGTGTGCGCCCTGCTCGAGCGGTCGCTGCGCCCACGGTGTTGCAAAGGTGTTGTCGGCGACGAGAATCAGGTTATGCGCATTGGCGATTTCCGCCATCGCCTTGATATCCACCAGTTTCATTAACGGATTACTGGGGGTTTCAATCCACAACATGCGTGTCTTGTCGGTGATCTTGCCGCGCACGATATCCGGATTGGTGAAGTCGACGTAATCGAATGACAATCCTGACGAGCGTTCCCGCACACGGCTGAACAAGCGGTTCGTGCCGCCGTACAGGTCGTCCATCGCCAGCACGTGATCGCCGCTGTCAAGCAACTCGAGAATCGTACCAATAGCGGCAAGCCCCGAACCGAAAGCAAACCCGTGCGTACCTCCTTCCAGATCGGCAATGCAACGCTCGAAGGCCATGCGCGTCGGATTCTGCGACCGCGAGTACTCATAGCCCTGATGCACGCCCGGGCTGGTTTGCACATAAGTCGATGTCGCGTAGATCGGCGGCATGATGGCACCGGTGGATGGATCCGGCGATTGCCCGGCGTGGATCACCCGAGTACCGAAAGCGGTTTTCTTGTCAGTCATTGGTTTGCCTCAAAATTGCATCGACCTGTGCGCGCATACTAAGCGGTTTCGGCCGTCATTTGTTTGCGCAAATGGTTCAGTACGTCGGAACGGGTGATTAACCCAAAGAATTCATCATCTTGTGTGACAGCGGCGAATGGCTGCACTTGCAGCATTGCCACCAGATTATTCACCGTTGTATCCGGGCGCAGCTGCACGAAATTCTCCTGCATCGCTTCGGCAACCAGCGCATTGAGCAGCGACGGTTTGCCGAACGCGAAACGCAGAATGTCATCCTCGGTCAAAACGCCAACCAGGCGCCCGTCATCCATCACCGGCAGTTGCGACACACCCGCGTTGCGCAGGCGATTGTGCGCAGTCGTGAGCACATCGCCGGAGCCCACGGTGATTGTTGCACGCTCACCGTGCAACCGCCCGATCAGATCGCGCAAATCGCCGAACGACGGCCGGCTGATGAAACCCTGGTCTTCCATCCAAAAGTCGTTGTACAGCTTCGACAGATACTTATTACCGGTATCGCAAGCAAACGCCACAACGCGTTTTGGTTCGGTTTGTTCCTGACAATATTTCAATGCAGCGGCGAGCAATGTTCCGGACGACGAGCCAGCCAATAAGCCTTCCTTGCGCAACAACGCGCGCGCCATCTCAAATGACTCCGCGTCACTGATCGCATAGGCACAGTCGACCATCGAAAAGTCTGCAATATCGGGGATGAAGTCTTCGCCGATCCCTTCCACAAGCCAACTGGCGCTGTCGCCCATTTCGCCCTTGTTAATGAAATCGGCCAGGATCGATCCGACCGGATCGGCCAGCACCAGCTTCAGGTTCGGCGCATGAGCTTTGAAATAGCGCGACAATCCGCTAACGGTGCCACTGGAGCCGACGCCCAGCACCACTGCATCCACATCGCCGTTCATTTGCTCGAGAATTTCCGGACCCGTCGTTTGCTCGTGAGCGAGCGGGTTGTCCGGGTTGCCGAACTGGTTGATGAAATAGGCGCCCTGCTCATCTGCGATGCGCCGCCCCAGATCCTGGTAATACTCCGGATGACCACGCCCGACATCGGAGCGGGTCAAAACGACCTCGGCACCCATCGCACGCAGGTTGAAGATCTTTTCCTGACTCATTTTGTCCGGCAGCACGAGCATCAGATGATAGCCCTTGCGAGCGGCGGCCAATGCCAGACCCAGTCCGGTATTACCGGCCGTCGCCTCAACAATCGTATCGCCAGGCTTGATGTCACCGCGCGCCTCAGCTTCCTCGATCATCGATACGCCAATACGATCCTTGATCGAACCACCCGGATTATTGAGTTCGAGCTTCAGGAACAGCTCGCATTGACCCGTATCGAATTGCGTGACCTTCAGCATCGGTGTGCGCCCGACCATCTCCAGCACGCTGTTGTAAACTTCCATCCGACGTTCCTCATGTTCGCGTTGGACAGCGACGGCATGGCGTCGCCCTGAAACTCAAGTATCTTGCTGCGGCAGATCATCCGGGAGAACCCACCTGAGCGGCAATTGTAAACCGATGTCGATTGGCGAGTGGCGCAAGCTTGCGCAAAAACGCCTGCAGACCGTCTCGGACGCCACCGCGCTGGAAGCCGACACGCTGCTGATGCAGGCACTTGGTATCTCGCGGAGCGCCATCCTCAGTGCACCCGAGCGCGCGCTGGACCCGCAGCAAGTGACGCAACTCAACCGTTGGCTCGACCTACGCGAAGACCATGTGCCGCTGGCTTTTATTACCGGTAGCCAGCCCTTTTGGGACCTGGATCTGGCCGTCGACGCATCGACGCTGGTGCCACGCGCTGATACTGAAACACTGGTTGAACGCGCGTTGCAGCGGATTTCGCAGACGGCGCCGCAGCGTGCAGCTGATCTGGGCACGGGATCGGGTGCGATTGGCATTGTACTGGCACTGAGTCGTTCGCGGAGCCAGATCGTTGCGGTCGACCAATCTGCCGAAGCACTGACCGTCGCGGCCGCCAATGCCCTCAATCATGCCGCTGATAACATCACTTTTGTGCACAGTGACTGGTTCGCGCAACTGCACGGGGAACTGTTCGACGTCATTGTCAGCAACCCGCCTTATGTCGAGTCAACCTATGCAGGTCTCGCCACAGAACTGCGTCATGAACCGCGCTCGGCGCTGGTCAGTGGCTCGGACGGACTTGACGATATCCGGCACATCGCAGCGCACGCCCCGAACCATCTGCACCCGCACGGATGGCTGCTGCTCGAGCACGGCGACCAGCAAGCCGATGCTGTCTCCGGTATCCTTCGCGCAGCAGGGTTTTCCCGCATTCAATGCTATCCGGATCTCGGCGGTCGTCCGCGGGTCACGGAAGCGCAACTGATTTGTTAACTGTTAAGGACAGCTCATGGTCATCATCGAAACCAACCACGGCGATATTCATCTGGATCTGAACGATGAAAAGGCGCCAATCAGCGTGGAGAATTTCCTGCGCTATGTCGACGACAAGACGTTCGACGGCACCATTTTCCATCGCGTGATTCCGAATTTCATGATCCAGGGCGGTGGCATGGATGCGGACATGAACCCGAAACCGACGCGCGATCCGATCAAGAACGAAGCCGACAACGGCCTGCCCAACGTGCGTGGCAGCATTGCAATGGCGCGCACCAATGTCGTTGACAGTGCAACATCGCAGTTCTTCATCAATCTGTCAGACAACGATTTCCTGAACCACGGCGGTCGCGACTTCGGCTACGCGGTGTTCGGCAAGGTGACTGCAGGCATGGATGTGGTCGACAAAATTGCCGCTGTTGAGACTGGCAATCACGGCGGGCACGGCGACGTGCCGGTACAAACGGTCACGATCAAGAGTGTGCGCCGCGAAGGCTGACCCACGCTACGCGCGTCACGCGTCGTTGCCGCAGTTCGGCAGCGATGGCGTGCGCGCCCTTGGCACTGCGCATGCTGTGATCATTGGCGTTGGCGGCACCGGGTGCGCCGCTGCAACGGGTCTGGTCAGCGCAGGCCTCGGCGCGCTCACACTGTGCGACTTCGACACCGTCGACATCAGCAATCTCGCGCGCCAGACACTCTTCACTGACAGTGATGTCGGCGATAACAAGGCAGTTGTTGCACGGCGGCGGTTACGCGCGCTGCGACCGGCTATGCCGATACAGGTCGTCGAGCAAAGACTCGATTCGCGTGCGTTGCTAAGCGCAGCACATCGTTGCGATATTGTGCTTGATTGCACGGACAATTTTGCGAGCCGGTTCGCGATCAACCAGGCTTGTGTGGCAGCAGCAACAACACTCGTTAGTGGCAGCGCGATTCGTTGGGAAGGTCAGTTGGCCGTGTTCGGACCCGACTACGCCACATCGCCGTGCTATGGCTGCCTGTACACCGACGACGACGAATCGCTGGACGATTGCAGTGGCGCCGGCGTGCTCGCCGCGTTACCGGCAGCGATCGGCACGATGATGGCCGGCGAGGCGACCAAGGCACTCGCAGGACTTCGCCGCCATACCACCCTTGCACTGTTCGACGCACTTGAACAGCGCTGGCAAACACTGAACATCAACAAGAACCCGCAATGCACAGTGTGTGCACCGCAACAGGAACCTTAAGTCATGACCGATAAAATCACGCTCTACGCACACATGTTTTCATCGCGCGCCGAGCGCTGCCTGTGGACACTGAACGAACTTGGTCTGGACCACGAAGTGCGCCGCCTTGACTTCAAAAAGGGTGAGCTGGCGACGGATGAGTTTCGAGCCATCAATCCAAGCGGCAAAATTCCGGCGCTCACGCATGGCGATCTGGCATTGACCGAATCAACAGCGATTTGCGAATACGTCGCGCGTTTGCAACCTGAAGGTCGCATGTTGCCCGAGACTGCACGCGAGCAAGCCGATTATTCGCGATTGATGCACTATCTGATCACCGAGGTCGAAGCCTACCTGTGGGTTGCCGACCAGGCGGGTCGGTTGCAGGCTTTCTATCCATGGCCCGAAGGCAGTGACGCGTTTGCCAAAAAACTGGCAGCCAAGAACATTAGAGCAGTTGCGCACCTGATGGATGACGACAGTCCATTTGCTTGCTGTGGACGGCTGACAGTGGTCGACGTGCTACTCGTTCAAATCACCGGCTGGGCGCGTATGTACAAGTTCGATCTGCCCGAGAAACTGCTCGCGCACCGCAAAATGATGATGGCTCGCCCTGCATGCCCGGACACAATGAAATCAAAGGCAAGCTAACCGCCGACTGCGGCTCAGGCAGCATCCTTGCGGCGCGCTTTACCCGGCTCGTAACCGAGGTTCGGCCCTAGCCAGCGCTCCGCCTCAGTTAGCGTGATGCCCTTACGATCCGCATAGTCCTCGACCTGATCTGCGTCGATCTTGCCGAGCGCAAAATAACGCGACTCCGGATGCGAGAAGTACCAACCGCTAACAGACGCTGCAGGTGACATCGCAAAACTTTCGGTCAGCGAGACGCCGGTATTGTCCCCAGCGTCGAGCAACGAGAATAGCGTTGTTTTCAAAGTGTGATCCGGACACGCCGGATAACCAGGCGCCGGGCGTATGCCTGCATACTGCTCCTTGATCAGCGCCTCGTTATCGAGCGTTTCGTCGGCCGCGTAACCCCACCACTGCTTGCGCACCTGCTCATGCAAATACTCAGCGCCGGCTTCAGCAAATCGATCAGCCAACGCCTTAAGCAGAATAGCCGAGTAGTCGTCATTGGCATACTCAAACGCTTGCGCTCGCACTTCGGCGCCATGCCCGGCGGTGACAACAAACGCACCGAGATAGTCTTGCAGACGGGCACTGTCCGGTGCGATAAAGTCAGCCAGACACTCCTGCGGTAAATCATCACGCCGCTGCTTTTGTTGTCGCAGACAATGCACCGTCGCAAGCCGCTCGTTGCGTGCCTCGTCGGTATACAACTGAATATCATCGCCGACCGATGCAGCCGGGAAGAAACCGACCGTTGCGCGCACCTCGAGCCAGCCATCGTCGACGATCGCTTTGAGCATCGTCTGCGCGTCGTCGTACAGCGCGCTTGCCGCCTCGCCAACAATCTTGTCGGTGAGAATATCGGGAAACTTGCCGTGAAACTCCCACGCATTGAAGAACGGCATCCAATCGATATAAGGCAGCAAATCCCTGCATTGGATTGTCGTCACTTTCCTGGCACCAAGAAAAGTTGGCACAGGGGGCGTATAGCCCGCCCATTGCAGCGCGCGAGCGCGCGAGCGCGCCGTATCGATGCCCAATAGCGGACCTTTGCGCCGTTGCCCGGCATGACTGCGCCGCCGCCGCTCGCAGTCCGCTTTGACGGTCTCGGTATAGGCCGAACAACCCTCACCGACAAGCTGTTGGGCGACGCCTACAGCGCGCGATGCATCCTTGACGTAGATGACCGCGCCATCGTAGCCGGGATCGATTTTGACCGATGTGTGTGCTGGCGACGTTGTTGCGCCGCCAATCAGCAACGGTTGTTTGTGGCCCAGACGCTGCATCTCGCTAGCCACATGGACCATCTCGTCGAGCGAGGGCGTGATCAGACCGGACAGACCGATAATGTCTGCACATTCGCGGTCGGCTGCGTCAAGAATGTCCTGACACGAAACCATCACACCCAGATCGATCACGTCGAAGTTGTTGCATGCCAATACGACACCAACGATATTCTTGCCGATGTCGTGCACATCACCTTTGACGGTCGCCAATACAATCTTGCCGTTGCTTTGCTTGACGCCATCGTTCGCCGCTTCAATAAACGGAATCAGGTGTGCCACTGCTTTTTTCATCACGCGCGCTGACTTGACGACTTGCGGCAAGAACATCTTGCCAGCCCCAAACAGATCACCGACCACGTTCATGCCGTCCATCAACGGCCCTTCGATGACGTCAAGTGGGCGCTTGGCCGTCAGGCGCGCCGCTTCGGTGTCTTCAACGACGAAAGTGTCGTTGCCTTTGACCAAAGCATGCTGCAAACGCTCGGCGACCGGTAACTCACGCCACGACATATCACTGGCCGACACAGCTGCACTGCTGCTGCCGCGATACTCGTCCGCAACGGTCAACAGTGTCTCGGTCGCTTCCGGATCCGTATTCAACACGACAGCCTCAACGGCGGCGCGCAGCGTTTCTGGCAGATCTTCATAAATCGCAAGCTGCCCGGCGTTCACGATACCCATACTCATGCCGGCACGAATCGCGTGATAGAGGAAGACTGAATGGATTGCTTCACGGACGATGTTGTTGCCGCGAAATGAGAACGAGACATTCGACACACCACCGCTGACCAACGCGTGTGGCAAGCGATTGCGAATCTCGCGCGTCGCCTCGATAAAATCGACGCCGTAGGTCGCATGCTCATCGATACCGGTCGCGACCGCGAAAATATTCGGGTCAAAAATAATGTCTTCGGCGGGAAAGCGCGCAACGTCGGTCAACAACCGGTAGGCACGCTCGCAGATCTCCACCTTGCGCTCAAGCGAGTCAGCCTGCCCCTGCTCATCGAACGCCATGACGATAACGGCAGCCCCGTACTGACGGACGATGCGTGCTTGCGCGAGAAATGCTGCCTCACCTTCCTTGAGGCTGATCGAGTTAACAACGGCCTTGCCTTGCACCCGTTTCAGTCCGGCTTCGAGAATGCTGAACTTGGACGAGTCGATCATGATCGGTACGCGCGCAATATCGGGCTCTGCCGCGATCAGGTTCAGGAAGGTCACCATCGCCTGCTCGGACTCGAGCATGCCCTCGTCCATATTGATGTCGATGATTTGCGCGCCATTCTCGACCTGCTGTAGCGCAACGCCGACGGCGCTTGCGTAGTCGTCGGCCTCAATGAGTTTGCGGAACTTGGCCGAGCCCGTGACGTTGGTTCGCTCACCAACGTTAACGAACAAGCTGTCGGCCGTAATGTTGAGCGGCTCCAGACCAGCCAATCGGCACGCAACGGGAATGTCCGGAATTGGTCTTGGCGCAATGCTCACGCAAGCGTTGCGCAACGCTGCAATGTGAGCCGGTGTCGTACCGCAACAGCCACCCAGCAGGTTCACCAGGCCGCTGCGCGCAAACTCCGCCACAGTCTCGGCCATCGCCTCAGGCGACTCGTCATATTCGCCGAACTCGTTAGGCAAGCCGGCATTCGGGTGCGCACTGACGGCCGTATCGGCAATGCGCGCCAACTCGGCAACGTAGGGACGCATGTCGGCAGCGCCCAACGCGCAATTGAGGCCGAACATGAACGGCTGCGCGTGGCGCAGGGAGTTCCAGAACGCCTCGGTCGTCTGGCCGGACAGCGTGCGTCCAGAAGCATCCGTGATCGTGCCGGAGATCATGACCGGAATCCGCGCTCCCCGAGTTTCGCCGACCTGTTCGATCGCAACCACCGCAGCCTTAGCATTCAGCGTGTCGAACACGGTCTCGATCATCAGAAAATCTGCGCCACCGTCGAGCAACGCGCGCGCAGCTTCGCTGTACGTTTCGACCAGCGCATCGAATGAAATATTACGAAAACCGGGATCGTTGACATCCGGTGACAGCGAAGCGGTGCGGTTCGTTGGACCCAGTACACCGGCCACAAACCGTGGCTGGCCGGTTTCTTGCGCAATCGAATCTGCTGCGTCTCGCGCCAAACGTGCGGCCGCCAGATTCAGCTCGCCAACGAGCGCCGCCATACCGTAATCGGCTTGCGACGGCTCATTAGAATTGAACGTGTTCGTCTCGATAATATCCGC
>JBCBDU010000040.1:0-31858 GCA_038529355.1 Pseudomonadota bacterium | reverse complement strand
TCGCCAAACAGAGATTCCATTTGACGCGTAAAGCTTTGCGCAAAGAGTGCGTCAAATGGAATCTCTGTTTGGCGAAAAATGCCTTAAAAAACTTAGTGATAAACACCCTATTTACAGTAGTTTCTTTTCATTTGACGAACCACCGGCAACCAGTTTTGAATTGAACGGATGGGGCGATGATCTGGTGCACGACTATTTGCGTGGCATTGACGTCAACGGGCGTACGGCGGTGCTCTACAGCAATAAGGACTATGGTTGCGAATGGGATTACGACTATCGCAATAAACGCTGGTTAGCGGTGGACAACACGCGGTTTGCTGTCAATATCGTCATGTATGCGCTGAACTACTGAACAGGACACACCCGTGGAACCACATTCGCTTAGCGAGGCAGACGTCGCTCGCGTCATGGCGCAGCTGAAGGCTGTGCGCGAACAAATCGCCGCTGTGATTGTTGGTCAGTCACTGGTGGTCGAGCACATTCTGGTGGCGTTGCTTGCCAACGGCCATTGCCTGCTGCAAGGCGTACCGGGCTTGGGTAAAACGCTGTTGCTCAAGACGCTGGCTGAGGTTGTCACGTTGCCGTTCGGCCGTATCCAGTTCACGCCGGATCTGATGCCGGGAGACATTATAGGTGCGGAGCTGCTGAGCGAAGGCGCGCAAGGCGCACGTCGTTTTGAGTTCCAACCGGGTCCGGTGTTTACCAGCCTGTTACTCGCCGATGAGATCAACAGGACGCCACCAAAGACGCAGGCCGCGTTGCTCGAGGCAATGGCAGAGCAACGCGTGACGTTTGCTGGCACCGAACATGCGCTGCCACAGCCGTTTTTCGTCATGGCCACGCAGAATCCGTTGGAGCAAGCGGGCACCTACCCGTTGCCTGAAGCGCAGCTTGACCGGTTTTTGCTGATGATCGAAATGGGCTATCCGAGCACCGAGGAGGAAATCGATATCCTGCGCCGCACGACAGGTTCGGCAACGGACGCCGCGCAGGCAGCGATGGGTGTGGACGATATTCTCGCAGCGCAGTCGATTGTTCGCGACGTCAGTATCAGTGAGCCACTGCTGGAATATGCGAGTGTGTTGATCCGCGCGACGCGGCCGGATGCTGCAACACCGTATCGGAGCGTCACAACCTGGGTGCGCTGGGGGGCTGGGCCGCGCGCCGGTCAGGCGCTGGTGCGTGCGGCGAAAGCTCGCGCGCTGTTACGCGGGCGTTTGGCCGTCACGCTCGAGGACGTGCAGGCGATGGCGATTCCGGTGCTGCGCCATCGTGTGTTGCTGAACTTTCATGCAGAAGCCGAGCATGTCGAGGTCGCGCAGGTGGTTGGCGAGCTGTTGCGTGATGTGCCAGGCCCGCAGGACGCATTGGCAAGTGGGGCAGGTAACACCGGCCAATGACGACGCTGCTGCATTCGCTGCTACCGGATGCAAAAACGCGCGAGCGTTTGAGTCGTTACTCATTGGCGCCGCAGCATGTGGTTGATGATCGACATCGCGCTGCACACCTGTCGCGGCAACGCGGCGATGGTCTGGAGTTCCATCAGTATCGTGCGTATCAGAGTGGCGACGATTTGCGGCTCGTGGACTGGCGCTTGTATGCGCGCTCGGATCGCTTGTTCGTGCGCGAAGCACAACAAGAGAGTCGCTTGACGGTGTGTCTGCTGATGGACGTCACGGCATCGATGGGGCTCGTTGATCAAGCAGGCATTGCACGCATCGAGTATGCACGCCGTATTGCGGCCGCGCTGGCGTGGCTGGCCGTGCGTCGCCAACATCCGCTGATGGCCATCGCGTTTGGTGAGACGACGCGACCGGTGCTGCCCGCAGGCGTCGGTATGCGTCAGTTGGAGCGCGTTTGTCACTGGTTGGCGGCGCTGACACCCAAAGCCGGCTGGCCTGCCCGCGAGCACCGCCACCGTTTGATGCAAACACTGCCAGCTCGCAGCTTGTTGATTGCGGTTTCCGATTTTGCGCAATTAACCGATGAGCAACAGCGCAGTTGGCAGGATTTGCTGACGCAGGCGCATGCACTGATCAGTATCCAGCTGCTGCTCGACAGTGAGTTGCAATTCTTACAGCGTGGTCGCATTGAAATTGTCGAACCTGAGTCCGGCGCGCGCCGATTGGTCGACGCGAAGGCCGTTGCCGATGGTTATCCGCAGCGTTTGCAGCGCTGGCTGGATCAAGTGCGTGCCCAACAGCTGGCGCTTGGCGCGCGTTTTGTGCGCAGCTCGACATCGATGGCACTGGACGCGGTGCTCAGCGCTGTGTTGTCGGATCGCCGCTCGGCCAAAGCGCGGTTGCTGGTGGGATCGTGATTGCGCTTATTGGCGGGCTTGCCGCGCTAACGGCGATCGTTGCAACGCTGATTCATGCACTCAATCGTGGTGTGCGCCAGCAGCTGGTGGTCGCCAATCCTGAGCTGTATACAGACAACGCGCGACCGCGGTTCACGCTGTTGCGGCTCACACAACGTGGGTTGCTGCTTGCGCGATTGTTATTGTTGCTGGTTGCCGCGCTGATTGCTGCGGTCACTGATGTCGCGCCGCCGTCAGCGACGCGCGTCGCGAACACGAGCGTTGCGGTGGTGCCGGGTACGGCGCGAGCACAGGTCGCAGCGCAGATCGCCGCCGATGCGAATGCGGTGTGGCTCGATAGTGCGTTAACGCCGTTCAGCGCCGTGCCACAGTCGAGTTTTGAGCCTGCAGCGCTGCGCATTCTGGACGCTAATATGCCCGCGCAGCGCTCGCTGACGGTGCTGGGTCAGTTACCGGCAGATAGGTGGCCGCGACACGGGTTTGCGATGACACGCGACGTCAACTGGATACCAGTTGATGGCACACCGACGCCGGCTCAACAAACCGCAGTGATCCGCCCGACGGTCGTTGTGGCGGCGCCGGTTGCTTGGCAGGCGGCGCTTAGGGACGCAACGGCAGTTTGGCAGCAGGCCGGAGTCGTGACCGACGTGCGGGTGGTGGCGCCAGATGGGGTTTCGGCAGCCGATGATGAATGGCTGCTGCTGCCCGCGGGTGCCGATCGCCCAGAGCGGCCGGTACATGCGGTGACCGCAACGGTTGCGTTCGATGCGCTTGATCGGCAGTGGGACGCATCACAGCTAGCCAGTACCTTGTGGCTTGCGCTTGCAGCGCAGGCTGCGGATATGCCGTCGAGCAACGCGGGCGTCGCTGGCGCGGCTTTTGTGCGCGTGCCGTACGTAGCGCAGCAACTTGAACGTCAGCAACAGCGCGCCGTGCCTGTGGTCTGGATGTGGTTGTTGCTCGGCGCGTTAGTGATCGAGCGTGCGTTGGCAGCACGGGTGCGGACATGAGTGGTCGCATCGTCTTTGAACGTCACTACCAGGCGATGCGCGGTGCACAGCTGCTCGTGTACGTCGGCATCGCGTTGCCACTGTGTGCGGCGCTGGTCGTTGCGCTATGGCCTACCGCACTGGATGGTGCGGCCATCGCTGCGCTCGCCGTGTGCGCACTGCTGAGCATCATCCTGTTGCTTGATGTAGTGCGGCGCGCCCGACGTGTGACGCGGCGGCGTATCGCCATGCACCTGGACCGGCAGTATGCGCAGCTCGAAGACAGCGCCACGTTGTTGCTGGCCCGTCAGTCAGCGTTGTCACCAGTTGCGCGCTTGCAGCGACAGCGCGTTGCTGAGCACATGTTGCAGCTGCAGCCTGCGTTGCGGGGCACCGCGTCGCATCGCTACCGTTGGCAAATGGCGTTGGCGAGTGGTCTTGTCGGTGTTGCACTGATTCTGAATGCGCCGCGGTTGCTTGACGCGTGGTCGCAGGCTGCTGCCAGGCAAGCGCCTGCGACGGCGGTATCGCCGCGACTGGAGCGTGTGCAATTTGATGTCGCGCCACCCGCATATATGCAGCGCGCGGCATTCTCGCTGACCGATGCGGACATCACGATACCGGTCGGCTCACGCGTGCGGATCACTGCACACATCGCGGCGGCCAGCAATGTCGTTTGGTCGCCAAACAACGCAGGCGACGTGCAGCCACTGTATGCGGCAGATCAGCGCACATGGCAGAGCGAATGGTGGCAAGCTGGCGCGACGACTTATGCGTTGCTGGATAACGGTGAACCCATTCCCGACGCACGTGACAAGGTAGTTCACCGTATTGCGATAGCCGACGATGCGCCACCTGATGTGAACATCGTGGTGCCAACTGATCGCGTACACACGGTATCAGAAACCGATAGCGCGCCATTGCAGGTCACCGTCGACGTTGCCGATGATTATGGTGTTACCGGGATTCAACTGGTTGCCGTTTTGAGTGAGGGCGATGGCGAGCAGGTGAGTTTCGCGCGCAACACCATGAGCGTGTTTTCACCGGATGCGGCAGTGCCGGCGTATACGTTAACGTACGCGGTAGATGCGCATGCGTTGGGCTTGCAACCGGGTGGTGAGCTGTACGTGTCTTTTGTCGCTCACGACAATCGCGAGCCCATTATGCAAAGCCGCGAGTCGGCAACGTTAATTCTGCGTTGGCCTGATGCTGCGAACGATGTGGACATGGCGCTCGACAACCAGATCGTTGCGGTCATGCCCGAGTACTTTCGCAGTCAGCGGCAACTGATTATTGATACCGAAGCATTGCTGGCAAACGCAGCAGCGTTCGGCGCTGAGCAATTTGCGCAGCAAGCGCAGGAGTTGGCGCTCGATCAGCAGGCGCTGCGACTGCGCTACGGTGCGTTTCTCGGCGAAGAGAGCGGCGGTGAGCCGGCGGCAGGTGCCGAAATACTCGCGGACGAGGATGAGCATTACGTCGGTGATGGTCACGATCACAGCGACGACGATTTCGTCGCGGCGGCGGCGCCAGGTGCGCGTGCCGGGGATGCCGCAGCAGCAATAGCGCCTTACGCGCACGTACACGATCAGGAGGAGCAGGCCACGTTGTTCGACCCGCAAACCCGGGAGTTGCTGCGTGGCGCTTTGTCTGCGATGTGGCAGTCGGAGCGGTTGTTGCGACAGCACACACCGCAACCGTCGTTGCCGCATCAATATCGGGCGCTGGCGCTGATCAAGCAGGTGCAAAAACGCTCCCGTGTCTTTGTGGACCGGATCGGTTTCGAGCCGCGCCCGATCGATATGGCGCGGCGACTAACCGGTGAGCTCGACGATATCGACAGTCGCACGCAGTTGGCCGCGCCGGTGGCTGACGCTGCGGCAGATTCGGATGTACGCGCAACCCGTGCGATGCAGCGACTGCTGTCCAGCAACAGTATTGCTCCGGAAGAGCCGTTGCAGGATCTGTTTGACTGGTTACAGCGCAGTGGTGTGACACGCGATGCAACGGCGCGTGCGGCGTTTTTAGATGCGGAAGCGCAGTTGCGTAGTTGGCAGCAGCAACGCCAGTGCGCGTCGTGCCGTGAACGCCTCGACGCATTCTGGCACCGCTATGCGCCGCGGCTCGAGCGTTTGCCGGCACGTAACACGCGCCGTGAAAATTTGTTCGGGGAGCTACCTTGACGCCAGGGGTGCTGACAAATTGGTTGACGGGGATTATCGCAACGCCGGCGCACGCAGCGCCGGTTGCTGTCGTTGTTTGCGCCTTCATTGCATCGACCGTGTTCATTGTCGCCAGGATGCGCAGTGCGCTGCTGTCTGCGATGTTTATTGTTGCCGCGTTCAGTGCGTGTCTATCGATGCTGGTTTTTCTGCTGCCACCCGTTGCGCGTATTGCGACGGATACGCCTGCGCTGCTGACGGACGCCAGCGGACTACCGGCACTCGATGATCATCGCGGTGACGTTATCGTGCTCGCGAACGCACTACAGCAGCTGCGTGACCAGCCGGTGGCTGATGTCTTGTCGGCCCGCAGGCCGGGTTCTCGAACGGTGATCGCTAGCGATATCGATGAAGCGGCAGCGTTGGCCGACAGTCGCGCGCTGGCGGTCGCCGGTTACGGCGTTGCAGCGCAAGACTGGTTTGAGGCGCGTACCCGGGTGCGCGTTGAGGCGCTGTCCGAACTGCCGGCGGCGCCGACTGGTTTGCGGCGCATCGAACATCCGCGTGTCGTGCGACCCGGCGAGCTCATTGAAGTGACGGTTGATGCATTGGCGCCGGCAGGCGACTGTCGCGTCGAGATTGTCGATCGCACGGACGCGGTGCTGGCTCAGCAGCCGTTACCGGATGCAGATCGCCTGAATTTGCAGGTGCCGCCGCAGCCGTCAGGCCGGCATCTGGTGCACGTTGTTGCGCGCTGCGCAGATCAGGAGCCTTTTGCCAGAGAGCCGGTCGCTTTCGCGGTTCGTGCGCCAGAGCTGGCGCGGGTCCTGATGTTATTGCACGCACCGTCGTTCGAGTCGCGCTTTGTTATGCGTTGGCTCGAGCGCTCCGGCGCATCGGTTATGGTGCGCACGCAAATCAGCGACGCACGGTTTGCCGAGCGCTTTATCGGTCGTGAGCCACGAGCCTTGCAGCGCGTGAGCGCGCAACTGTTGGCAGAGGTCGATTTGGTTGTGATGGATGCGCAGTCACTTGCGCTACTCGACAACGAGGAGCGCGCGGCACTGCTTGCCGATGCCGGTCATGGCGTGTTGGTAACGATCAGCGATAGCGCCGACACAAACGCTGCGCAAACAGCGTTTCCGGGGATGCTTGAGTCGCGATCAGAAACGGCGGTTACCTATCAGAGTGAAACGGCGACAGGTCTAGCGCTGCCGTTGTTGACGCGCGTTGACGTTGCGTTGAATACCGAGTCTGCTGCGCCGCTGTTGTCTGCCTCGGACGCGGCGCCGCTTGTTGTGCGCGTGCGCGACTATCCCCACGTCAGCCTTTCTCTGCTCGTCGATAGCTATCGCTGGGCGTTGTCGGGCGAGGCCACTGCCTATGCGTCACTCTGGTCGCCATTGGTGGAAACGCTCGCGCGGCCACGCAATGATACATCCCCGCGTATCGCTGACGACACGCTGCGCGTCGGCACGCGCGCGCGTGTGTGCGCTACTGCTGGCGCGCAGGCACTGGCTGTCGTGATCGGTGAAGCCGATGGCAGCAAATACCCGGTGGCATTGCAGCGTAGCGATCTGTTGCCCGGCCTGCACTGTGGTTGGTTCTGGCCACAACACCCGGGATGGCTGCGCGCCAGTATCGCGCAGAGCAGCAGCGACGTGTTTGTGTACCCTGCACAGGCGCGGCACATTGCGCGCGCCCATCAGGCTCGTGCAGTGACGCGGCAACTCGTCGATGCTGGCCGGCAAACGCCGCCACGCGACAATGCAGCCGATGCGCGTTCGGTGTCGCGTGCTGCCGTGCCACGGCACTGGGCACTCATCGCGCTGCTGGTCAGTCTGTTGGCGAGTTGGGCGCTGCAGCGGATTGGTCAGCCGAGTCGGTCGCACTAGTCGTCGTCGCACCGAGCGCGCCGACGGCGAAGCAATGTGCCTCGACAATGTCGCCACCGATCAGGTGCTGCTGGATGATGGTTTCCAGCACTTCAGGTGTACAGCCGCGGTACCAGGTGCCTTCCGGATACACAACCGCGATCGGGCCCTGCTGACAGACTCGTAGACAACCTGCTTTAGAGCGAAAGATATCGCCGTTGATGTCCAGCCTAAGCTCGCGCAGCCGGTGCTTCAGGAACCGCCACGATTCGCGACCCGCCTCGCGGTCGCAACACTTCGCCGTTTCGGGATCGACGCACAGGAAAATGTGTCGTCGATGTTGGCCGATACGCAGATTTCGCACGACCTTGTCTAGCGGCGGCGTGGTGCTGTCCGCGCTCATCGGGCGAGCCGTCCTTGCGTATTGCGAGGCGCGATCAGACTGCCGTCGCCACGATAGATCAGATACGCATTGTTGTAGCGCTCATAGGCCGTATCGCTGTCGGTTTCGATTTTGGTCAACATGCGTATTAACTGTTTGCGCGTTTGCCGCGCGACGAGCCGGTCGGGGATGATGCCACCCATATCCATGGTCGCGTGCACAACGACCAGTGTCCTGCCGTCCCCGATGGTCGCCATGGTCCAGGCGCCGTCGTTCATTGGCAGTAGTATCGATTTCGCGGCAGTCTCCTGGTCAAGATCACCAACGGTTTCGCGCGCGAACAACTTTTCGATCAGCGACTGCGCATTCGAGCGCAATTGCCAGCGATGCTCCCAGATGCGGTTATTCGTCAATCGTGTCAGCGCCGTATTCTTGCTGGTTTGAATCAGCCAGTGACGATCACGCAGTGGCCATGGCATGTTGATGTGTTGGTACCAACAGGCACCGCTAGCGTCATTAACGCTGACAAAGTGCTCGGTTAATCGACTGGAAAAACCGGCATCGAATGCGAGCGCTGACAGCCACAATGGCTCGCGCGGTTTGTCGATCAGGTGATAACCCACGACCCGGATCGTCGTCGTATCGCTGGAGTTATTGGCCTGCGTCATCGTGACCTGGCGATACACCAGCTTACCGGTGGTAAGTTCGTCCAGCGTCTCGTCACTGAGCCCGGCAACCGGCACACCCGTTTCACGTTGATAGGTTTGCAGCAGTGACTGGATGTCATCGCGCAGCGACGATTCGGTGTTCGCCATCGCCGGCAGCAGGCTGTGCAGCAACATCGTGGTTAATAGCATGGCGACAAATTTAGGCATTGGCGGATACTAGCAAACTCGCCGGCGCAACGTGTGTCGGTCAGGCGATTGTTTGCGGGTCGCGCAAGCCGCGGATCACCGTGAGTGCGCCAGGCGGCCGCAGACCTTGACGGCGCAACGCCGCTCCAATCTTCCAGGCGAGATGCCACTGGCTAATCACATCGCGCCACGCACGCCACACAGAGCGACCCGGGTGGTAGACGTGTGCCGGTTCGGACGTGACACCGTTCAGCTCGATCACAGAGATGCTTTGCCCGGCTTGCAGCGCGTCTGCATCCGGCACAAACAGGTCATACCGGCCGAGATAGAAACCGTCGAAATGGCGGCTGATGCGGTCAATTTCATGCGTCAGCGCCGGGCTGTCTAGTGCATTGGCATCGGTGAACACGCTGCCGCGGCTATGTGTGCCGATGCTGCTGAGCGCGACCGCCTCCTGTCGCGCGGGGATGCGATCCAGCTGGTCATTGTGTTCATTGAGGAAAAAAGGAGCCATGCACACGGCGCGTGCATCACGCAGCACCAGCGTCTTCAGCGGTGTGTGACCGTCGCCGTAGACGATAGTGGCACCTTTGTGGGCAATTGAACGAATGCTGCCGCATGCATCGCCCGGGATACGCGCGTACAGAACGCCATATTCGTGCCCCGACTGCTTGCGTTGCGCGATGATCGCATGCGGGTGTTGCAGGACGTAACGCTCAGCTTCATCGGCACTGTCGATGATTTGTACGTCGCGACCTCGCTCACCGCAATTGGGTTTGAGCACGATCGGATAAGACGTTCCGGTCTGCTCAACGAACGCGTGCAACGCGCTCATGCGCTGTGCGTGCTGCGTATGTTCGTCGACCGCTGGCACGACAGCATACGGCGCAACACTGCCACTGGGTGTCAACTGGTTCAGGATCTGATCCTTCGGTTCGCCGCGCAGGCCGCCCAACGGCATACCGGGATTGGCAAGCGTAAACAGGGTCAGCGATTGATAGCGGATTGCGAATGCCACGTTGGCAAGCACTACCGGCCAGTAAAACGCCCAGCGCGGCCAAAATTCAAAGCGCGTCAGGCGCCGCCAGCGGCCAACCAATTGGCGCCGGCCGGCCCAGCTTGCCGCATGTGTGAGCAGTTGCAGCAGCAGCCACAACACGATGGCGCCGCTGACAAGAAACCATACGCCGGTTGATGCGTAGCGCGAAAACCATTGCTCGGCAATGTCGCCGTAGGCGGCCGCAATGCTGACGAGCAGGGGCGTCCAGATCAGCGTTGCAATCAGAAAGTAACCAACAAATTGCAGCATTGGCATGCGCAGTGCACCTGCTGCCAGGTAGGTCGGCAGTCGCGTGCCGGGCACGAAGCGGCTGCTGATAATGACAAGTGGGCCGCGTTGCTTGAGCCACGCGGTGGCGCTGGCGAGCTTCTGTGCTGACGTCAGGCGCCGCAGTGTGGGTGGTCCGAGCCAACGACCAGCGAGAAACAATGCAAGATCGCCAGTGAACAGGCCAATCAGACACGCAAGAATGCCCATCGGCAGACTGATGATGCCTTCTGCGACCAGCAGCCCGGTCGCGATACAGGTGAGATCTTCGCTGACGTAGCTAGCCACGATGATCGCTAACATCATCACGATGAGTGCAAAACCGGTCACGGCATCACGGCTCATCGGATCATAGGGCGCATTTGCCGCAGCTGTGCGCGCCGCGCTGGCCGATGCGCGCTCGGTTGCTGTGCCCGCATTGACGTCGAGAAGAAAGTCGCGCAAAGGCGCAATCAGCTTGCCCGGTGTCGCATAGACGATTTCGTGACCGCCCTCGACGGTGACGAGTGAGCTGTGCGGCAACAGTCGATAATGCTCAAGCGCCGCGGCGTAGGGCACGAGGCCATCGTCGCGGCCGTGCACAATCAGCGTCGGCATGTTGATCGTGCTCAGATAGCTACGTATAACGCGCTGATCGGTATCGGTCAGATTGCGTGCATAACCGGTGCCGAGGATCGCGTTATCGAGATAGCCGAAATGCGGCAGCAACCATTGTGCTGCGCGCCAGATGGCCAGCTGTCCCGCATAGACGGCGTGGTTGATCCGGTAGCTGCCAAACAACTCAAGCTCCTGCACACCGATCGTCGATAGCAACGATAGTGACGCGGTCCTGTCCGAGTAGTGGTGCGCCATGCTGATCGCCGCTGCGCCGCCCTGGCTGTAAGCGACGACATGCGCTTGCTCAATATCGAGCTTTGTCAGTAGCTCTGCCAGATAATGCGCATGGGTTTCACTGGCGTAGTCCGGCAGCGGTTGCGCAGAACCTGCAAAACCCGGCAGATCCGGACTGATGACGTAATAGTCATCTGCGAGCAACTGCCCCAGTTTGCGCATTGCCAATGACGCGTAGGGCGTGCCGTGCAGCAGCAAAACTGGGGTGCGATCCGTCTGCCGTTGACCGTATTCGCGAATCGCGATGCGGGCGTCTTCACCGGTTGCTGTTGCGCCGTTGCGTTGACTGACCGTGACCAGTCGCTGCGCCGCATCAGCGCTTGGCATCACCGGGTGGGTCTTGCGCCAGAGATTGGATGCAATGATCAGTATCAGCCAAACGCCGAGTAGTCGCCGCATCATCGTTGCCGCCGCAGTTCTTGAGTCAGGCGCGTTGACGCTGGTGACGTAGCGTTGACGGCGCAACCCCGTAACCGGCCTCCGGTTCGATATCCAAGGCGACGATGGCGGCAGCAATCAGTGCGTCATGATGCACGGTATGACTGACGAGGAACTGCAGCTCACGCGCAGTATTGGAATGTGTGGCCATTCGCGAGCTGGCCGTCGAGCCGCAATCCATGCACACCAGTAATTCCTGCTGCAGCGCTTGCGTGGGCAGTGCCATGAGCGCAGCGCGCGTTTTGGCAATGCGTTGCAACGCAATAGTGCGATTGTATTCGGTCTGCTTGTCACGTTGTCTGGCGTCGTAGTCGACCGTGCCCGATGCGATACCGGCCAACAGTGCGTCATAGTGGTCAAGTATGTGGCGTACATGCGCACCAATGCCGCTGACGCACGGTGTGACATCGAGCGAATATTGCTCGTCGCTCAGTCGCTCAATGAGTCGGCTCATGCGCGTCAGACAATCAAGATTGTCATCACGCAATGTGGTGTGCAGGTTGGGGATATCAGAATGTGTCACAGGCTTAGAGGCTCATTGGTTTGGGAACGAAGGTAGGCCGGATCGCCAGCATGCGCTTTGATCCGGGCGAGCAATTCGCGCAGCTGGCTACCGACGCGAATGGCCAATTGTTTGCGGTCGGTGTCGTGCAACGGTGTGTCGGCAATCTTTATCGTGGCCGTAAAACCACGCAGATGCAGCAATTGCCACAGATGAGGTCCGAACACATGATCGCCGTAGTAGGCGATCGCATGACTGGCTGGCCGGTCGCCTGCTGCCGTTTGATAGTGAATCGCAGCCGTATTGACGCCGATATCGCTGCTGGCTGCCACCTGCAAAAGCGGTGCGCGTATCGGTAACACGCGGTCGCCGGCGGAGCTTGTGCCTTCCGGGAACAGTGCAATGCTGTCGCCTTGCTGCAGGGTCGCCTTGATCGCCTCATTCGTTGCCGGAATGTCGGCGCGGCGTGCGCGGTCGATGTACAGCGTATCGGCTAGTCGGGTCAGAAATCCGACGACAGGCCACTGGGCTACCTCGGCTTTGGAGACAAAAACGCAAGGCAAATGTTGCGCTAGCACGAGGATATCGAGGTAGCTCAGGTGATTGCTGGCCAGAAAAAACGGTGCGTCGGGGACAGAGCCGTACAGTGTGGTGCGCCCGCCAAGCAAACGGCAGACGCCGCGTGACCAATAGCGAAAATGCCAGATGCGCCAGCGCCGCCTCGCGCCGCCTCGCAACATCACGCGGCCTGACGCCAGCGTCACGACAATCACGGCAGTCAGCGTCGCGATGGCAACCAACCGCAGGACGGCCACGAAACGTCGCCACAGCGAATAGCGCAGGTTGTCAGCAGTCATCAGTCGCGCGGCTCCAAAAACATCTTGCGATGCTCAGGGCTCATTGCCTCGAGATCGAACAACGCGAGGTAGTCAATGGTTGAAAATTCACGATCAATCGCCGGCGGGCTAATGATGCGCGCACCGTAACTTAAGTACAGGCGCATCAGTTTGGGCGTCTTGGGTGGCGGTGGCAGGTCGCTGTCAGCGCACAGGCAGCGATAGTCAGGCTGGGTTGCTACCTGCAAGTGCGCATCGACCATACCGTCGACAAACAATTTTCGATGCAAAGCGATGCCTTCGCCAGGTGATTGACTGGTCAGTGAGCAACAGCCGAAAAAATAGCGATGGCCACCGGCGCTCATGTATGCGGCCAGCCCACGCCACAATAGAAACAACACGCGCGTATTGCGGTGTGCTTCATCGATACAAGCACGACCCAGCTCGACGGCTTGCGGCAGCACGGAGCCGGCAAGTTGTGTCAGATCGTATTCGCCCTGCGAATAAAACCCGTGACCGCGCGCGGCCATCGCGGCGGTTTGCATGCGATAGGTGCCAATGATGGTTTCGTCACGGATATCCTGCACGATCAAATGATGGCACTGGCGGTCGAATTGGTCTTCGTCACGTTGCGTCTGGTAGGAAGCCTCCAGGCCTTCGTCAAGCTCCAGATTGAACACACGAAAGCGTAGTGCGAAAACGGCATCCAGTTCATCGTCAGTGCTGGCCAGTCGAACCCGATAGTGGCCAACGGATTGATCGACCGCATGCTGTTGTTGTGCGGACGGGCGGACATAACTTGCGTTTGGTCGAACAGCACTCATAGCAGGGTGACCCCGGTCTCTGCGGTGTTGAGGTAAGTTGCGCCATTGCGCGTTTCAAGCGTACCGCGCACACGCACCGGTTTGCCAACGTACGGCAACAACCATGCGCCAATCACATTGCGTTGATCGTCGCTTAGCAACACGTAGTCCGTCTGGCCGGTTTTATTGCGGGTGACCAGCATCGGTGGCAGTCCACCGCTGATACAACGAATCGCACACGCTCTGTGCGCCGTTCCGTCACCGGGTTTCATGACACCCAGATGGCACTTACTGTCGACGATTTCACCGCTCAGCTCGGCCGCACCGAGCGCTACGGATGCCGTCAACGCTGCTTTCGTCGCCGGCGTTGCCAGTTGTACGCTATCTGCAATCACTTCAAGCATGGTTTGTTGCGCGCGCTCTATCAGCGTCCCGGACACTGTCAGGAACTCGCCTGGGTTGGCTGGGATAGCTGCTGCAAATTTGCCGCTGCCCACCAAATGCACACGCGAGAGTGATGGTGTACCGGTCGCTTGTGGCGGTGCGCTGCTGACCATGAGTGCGGGATGCGGATCAGCGACATAGTAACCACTCAGCTGCGTAGTGTTACCAAATTCAAACGTTGAGTCGGTAAACGGATGCTGGCTCGCGGCGAAGGTGCCGAGGCTGACCCCTGCGATGACCAGCAAGCCGGGAATCACAACACGCAACCAGCGCTGCATCGCTGTCGGAACGCGGCCATAGCCGACGTAAAACTGCGTTGGCTCAGACATGCGCATCCCCATGCAGCGAGGGCGTTTTCGAGAAGTGCTTTGATGACATCACGCACATAATGACCGGCGCGCTCCTGTAAATATCACGCAGCATGAGTAATTCCTTGCTGCAGGTCGGCACGGTTCACGCTGGCGGAGGCACTGCCTGGTGCGTTGGGCGTGGAACGTATCCACAATGCGCCTTGTTCAACCTTTAGGTCGAAGGTCGGAATCGTTTCGGTATAAGGTGCCGGGGAGCGACCATTACGTGGATTGTATTGGTAGCCGTGCCACGGGCAGGTAATGAGTCCGTCCACAATGCAGCCCTCGCCAAGCGGTCCGTTCTGATGCTGACAGACCGCAGAAACGGCGAGCAGTTCATCGCCGAACCGAAATACTGCTGCGCGGTCGCCGGCGACGCGAACAACGCGTGCCAGGCTGTCCGCTATTTCCAGCGGCCGTGGTACTTGCGCCCAACCGGTCCCCGGGTCGCTGCCGGCAACGCGGCCGCGCCACGCGGCGGCCAGATGAACGCCGCCCAGTACGCCGCCACTGATGCTTAGCAGCACGGCGAGCGGCATGACGCCCTGGTCCTGCATGGCGCCAAACGCGACATGTACGATCACACAGACGTAGGCAACGTAAACCAGCATGTGCAGCGCTTTCCATACCGGCGCCGACAGATTGGCGAGCCAAAAATCGTGGCTCGTTGCGGCCATCACGAGCAAGATGCATAACGCGATAAATCCGTACACCTGAAACGCGATATTGCCATCGTCCGCGCTAGCGGGATGCGCGCTCAACAAACTGGCTAACGGATTCACATCACCCAGCGTATGGAACTGGATAGTTGCAAAGCTGCCATGCACCAGCGCCACCAGGCAGGTTGCTACGCCCAGGTGGCGACGGTTGTACAGCAGCGGCAGGGCACGCGTGTCTAACCGTGCCAGCGGTCCGATCGCGAGCACCACGCTGAGCATCGTGAATGCCGTGGCGCCGAATGCCCGGATAATCAGCGTCTCGACCGTGACCTGCGGGAACCAGGCAAGCGTTGCGAGCGCGAAAACAGCAACACTCAACATCACGCCAACGGCGATCGCGCTGTCATAGCGACGTTTTTGCGGATTCCACAGAACGCTCTGGTATTGATTGGACATGGCTAGTGCTCGGGTAAGGCGATAGGTGCGCCAATCCATTGCTGGCGCACAACATCAAACAGGCGCACGTGCTGTTGTGCACGGTCGTCAGGCCACGGCACGCCGGCGCGCACACGTTCCAACGCGTTCAGATATATCGGGTTCTCACCATCGGCATCAACCACATAAACATCGGCAACGCCGGTTGATGCACGTCGTTCATCGGCGGCTATCGCGACCAGCATCATGCCTTCGTCGCGCGAGCGCCACTGCCAGTCGAACATATCGACCGTCGACACAACGCTTTTGTCAATGTGTTCCGGATGCGAATCTGCGGCGAGTTGCATGCCGCCAGCAATAGCGAACGCTGCGGCGATCACAATCAATGGCCAGACGAGCCGGTGCAATTGCCGCAGCGGGCGGATCATTGCGCTTGACTCCTAGCAGCCGCGGCGCGGTTTTTGTGCGGTGTGCGTTCACCGGGGATACCGCTCGGGTAGCGCACAACGCGCCAGATTAGTAGTGGCCACAGCAATACGCTGCCTGGCAGTAACAACAGGCGAACCTGCCATGCGACGCCGGCCGCTGCCGGATCAACCCGATCGATGAGGCGGCTGACGAAGAGCAGACCGAACAACAGTCCGATCAGAACGTAGAACAGCATCACAACGCTTGCGGTGTGGGCGATATCCGGTGACATAACGGTGAGCCTCGACAAACAAACTATTGACCGCAGGTGCGAGCGTGCATTCTAGCAGTCTGGTCGGGTTTGCACAGGTTGATGACCGCTCAGGACATAACCTTGAGCGCGACGCGCAGGCCGGCCATCAGCAGGAAGATGCCGAATACTTGTTTGAGACGTATCTGGTCCAAAGAATGCGCAAGACGAGCGCCGACCGGTGCCAACAAGGCTGCGGTCACTGCAAGCGTTGCCGCCGCCGGTGCGTAAACGTAGCCAAGGCTGCCCGGCGGTCGGTCGGCTATTGAGTAGCCCGCCGCGATAAAACCCAGGGTCGCTGGAATCGCGATCGCAAGTCCGAGCAGCGATGAGGTGCCAACGGCCCGGTGCACCGACAAGCCCAGCGCTTGCAGCACTGGAACCGACAATGAGCCGCCACCAATGCCGAGCCATGCCGACAACGCCCCGATGCCGCTCGCAATGCCCAGTTGCTGCGCCGGTCCCGGCACTGGTCGATGACGGGTTGGTTGCGGGCGTTGGCCGCGCAGGAATTTCAGTCCGATGATGATTGCCAGCAGCGCAAAGGCAATGCGCAGCAGGTCGCCACTGATCAGCCGAGCCAGCAGTGCGCCACCCAGGGCGCCGCAGGCCATTGCTGGAATCCAGCGACGCGCAATAGCCTTATCAATACCGCCGCGTCGCCAGTGCGCGCGCGCCGAGCTCATCGCCGTGGTGACAATGACCGCCAGTGAGGTCGCAACTGCCATATGCATGGATACACGATCCGCAACGCCCTGAAAATCGAGGACGAACACCATCGCCGGTACCAGGATGATGCCGCCACCGACGCCCAGCAAACCGGCAATCAAGCCTGCCGCGGCGCCACACACCAGCAGCAACGCGATCAGCGCAAACAGGCTTTCGCCGCTCAACATGCCGGGCTCCCTCAGATTGGTTATGGCGTGCCAGCCGGTCACTGCGAGCTCGCCGGCGCGTTGCAGTATACTTGGCGGCCAGCCGATACGGCACTGCTCCTCACCGCAAAGGTATCTGACACATGCAAAACACTCGAATCCTGCTTGCCGCGCGTCCCGATGGTTGGGTTGACGACAGTCATTTCACGCAAGACACGCAACCGGTGCCGGAGCCGGGTGACGGGCAGATTCTGCTGCGAACGATCTATCTGTCGGTTGATCCGTACATGCGTGGTCGGATGAATGATACGAAGAGCTACATCCCGCCATTCCAGATCGGTGAGCCGCTCTCCGGCGGTGTCGTTGCCGAGGTCGTACACAGCAATCATGCGGACTTCGCCGTTGGCGACACGGTAATCGGTCTGCTTGATTGGGCCGAGTACTCGGTCTCCAACGGCGAAGGTTTGCGCAAGGTACATGCTGGCGGTCACCCGTTGTCCTACCATCTGGGTATTCTGGGGATGCCGGGTTTGACGGCGTACGTTGGTCTGGTCGAAGTAGGGCGCGTGCAGGCCGGAGAAAGCGTTTTCGTCACCGCAGCATCCGGTGCTGTGGGTAGTGTCGTCGGGCAGATCGCGCGCAACATGGATTGCTATGTTGCGGGCAGCGCAGGCAGTGATGCCAAAGTGGCGCACTTGAAAAACACGCTCGGATTCAATGATGCGTTTAACTATAAGAGTGTTGACTCGGTACACAAAACGATTGCCGGTTTGTTTCCCAAAGGCATCAACGTTGCGTTTGAAAACGTCGGCGGTGCGCAGTTTGAAGCGGCAATATGGAATATGGCGGTGTTTGGGCGTATTGCACTGTGCGGCATGATCGCCGACTACAACATCAGCCGCAGTGAAATGCCGGCCGGGCCACGCGGCATGACCAATCTGATTGGTCGTAACGTCACGCTGCAAGGCTTCATCGTCAGCAATTATCCGCAGGCAGCACCGGCGTGGGATGCGCAGTGTCGTGAGTGGCTTGCGGCTGGCAAGATGACCTACGACGAAAGTGTTGCCGAAGGTATCGGGGCGGCACCGGGTGCGTTCGTCGGCATGATGAAGGGCGAGAACTTCGGTAAGCAGATAGTGAAGGTTGGCGATGAATAGAATCGCCGGTGCAGCACTGCTGCTCAGCACGTTGTGTGGGGCTGTAGCCGCACAACAAAATGGATCGGGCATCATCGATTATGCTGCCAGACAGCATGCTACCGCGGACACGCGTGGCATGGTTGCCGTGCAAAACGCGATCGCGTCCGAAGTTGGGGCGCAGGTGTTGGCCGACGGTGGCAATGCCGTTGACGCGGCCGTTGCGGTGGGTATGACGCTGGCGGTGACGCTGCCGCGCGCCGGCAATCTGGGTGGTGGCGGTTTCATGCTCGTTTACGACGCCGAAAGCCAACGTACTGTCGCCATCGACTATCGCGAAAAAGCCCCGCGGGGCGCTAAGCGCGATATGTACGTCGGCGCCGACGGCAAGGTCGACAATCGCCTGGCGCGATTCAGTCATTTGTCAGCTGGTGTACCCGGCACCGTCAGAGGCTTGCACCATGCACTGACAAAATACGGCACGATGGCGTGGGTCGATCTGTTGCAACCGGCCATCGACGTTGCCGAAAACGGTCTGGTCGTCAGCGGTGATCTGTCGGAGGCGTTGAAAGGTCGCAAGAAGCAACTGGGTCGCGATCCGGCGTCGTTGCAAGCGTTCTACAAACCTGATGGCACACCCTATGAGCGTGGCGAGATTTTGCGCCAGCCCGATCTTGCGTGGTCATTGAAGCAACTAGCCAAACATGGCCCCGATGCATTTTACACCGGTGCAATCGCCGACAAGATTGTGGCCGCAATGGAAGCGAACGGTGGGCTCATCGATCACAAGGATCTTGCTGATTATCACGTCGTGGAACGCGAGCCGGTGCGTGGTACCTATCGCGGGTACGACATTGTATCAATGCCGCCGCCCAATTCCGGCGGTGTGTTGATCGTGCAGATGCTTAACGTGCTTGAACAGTACGAGATCAAGGAAGCGGGCTTCGGCAGCGCGCGTGCCATCCATATCATGACGGAAGCGATGCGTACCGCGTACGCGGATCGTTCCGAGCATCTGGGCGACCCGGACTTCTATGAACCGTCGGTCAACTGGTTGATGAGCAAGGCTTATGCGCGTGATATCGCCAAGTCGATTGATGTGCGTAACGCGCGCAGCTCAGAGGATGTGCTTCCCGGTAGTAACGCCGGCTACGAGAGCCCCGATACGACGCACTATGCGGTGATGGACAGCGCCGGCAATGCGGTTGTGAATACCTACACGCTGAACTTCAGCTACGGCAGCGGCATCACGGTGCCGGGCGCCGGCTTTTTGCTGAACAATGAGATGGATGATTTTTCGGCGAAGTCCGGTGCGCCGAACGGCTACGGGTTGCTTGGCGGCAAAGCCAACGCCATTGAAGCGGGCAAGCGGCCATTGTCATCGATGACACCGACATTGGTATTTCGTGACGGCAAACCGTGGCTGGCGACGGGTAGTCCCGGTGGCAGTCGGATCATCACGACGGTATTGCAGGTGATCGTCAATGCGATTGATCATGGCATGTCAGTGCAAGACGCCGTGTCTGCGCCGCGTTTTCATCACCAGTGGTATCCCGATGCCTTGTTCATGGAGCCGGGTTTCAGCCCTGACACGCTGGCGATCCTGCAGGCGATTGGCCATAACGTCGATGTCCGCTCGCGGACCATGGGCAGCGCGCAGACCATTCTGTTTGATGGCACCTACTACCGGGGTGCAGCCGATCCGCGCCGCCCGGATGCGCTGGCCGTCGGCCCGTCGGCGCTGGACTGCAAGCGATCGGCGGTGGCCTGCTCCTACTAGCGTCATCTGTTTGGCCATCGTGTTGCCGCGGGGAGTGAATTAGCATCACTTCCTGCGGCACACGTCGTTATACTTGCCGGCTTTGCACACGGGAAGCTGCCGCATGGCATCGCCAGACAAACTACGTAACATCGCGATTATCGCGCACGTCGATCACGGCAAGACCACACTGGTTGATCAACTGCTGCAGCAGTCTGGCTCTCTCGGCGATCGCGCCGAGGCACCGGACCGCGTCATGGACTCCAACGATCTGGAAAAGGAACGTGGCATCACGATCCTGTCCAAGAACACGGCAATCCGTTGGCAGGACTGGAACATCAACATCGTCGATACGCCAGGACACGCCGACTTTGGCGGTGAGGTCGAGCGCGTGTTGTCGATGGTCGACAGTGTGCTTTTGTTGGTGGATGCCGTCGAGGGACCGATGCCGCAGACGCGCTTTGTCACGTCAAAAGCCTTTGCGCGCGGTTTCACGCCGCTCGTCGTCATCAACAAAATCGATCGCGACGGCGCGCGCCCTGATTGGGTGCTGGACCAGACGTTTGATTTGTTCGACCGATTGGGTGCAACCGATGAGCAATTGGATTTCCCGGTTATTTACGCGAGCGGCCTGTCTGGTTACGCCGGCGACGACGACAGCGTGCGCAGCGGTGACATGCAGCCGCTGATCGATGCGGTGATCAAACATGTGCCGCCGCCCAACGTTGATGAGGCGGGCGACCTGCAGCTGCAGGTCTCGAGTCTCGACTACGATCCGTACGTTGGCGTGATCGGTATCGGTCGGGTCACGCGCGGTCGGGTCGCAGCCAACGAACCACTGACGGTCATCGGCGCGGATGGCAAACAGCGCAACGCGCGTATCCTCGAGTTGTACGGTTTTTCCGGTTTGACGCGCGTGCGGGTCGAGTCGGCACGCGCCGGCGACATCGTTGCATTCAGCGGCATCGATGAGCTGTCGATTTCCGATACGCTGTGCCCGCGCGGGCTGGCTGAAGCGTTACCGCCGCTAACGGTGGATGAGCCGACAATCAGCATGACGTTCCAGGTCAACAAGTCACCGCTGGCCGGACGTGAGGGCAAATACCTCACCAGTCGCCAGATTCGTGAGCGCCTCGATCAGGAGTTGAAGCACAACGTTGCGCTGCGTGTGGAGACGCTGAGTGACCCGGACAAATTTAAGGTGTCCGGGCGCGGCGAGCTGCATTTGTCGGTGTTGATCGAGACGATGCGTCGCGAAGGGTTTGAGTTAGCCGTATCGCGCCCCGAGGTGATCGAGATCGAACGTGATGGCGTCGTCATGGAGCCGTTCGAGAATCTGACGGTCGACTTTGATGACGATTATCAGGGCGCGGTGATGACGCGCCTGGCAGAACGCAAAGGCGAATTGCTTGCGATGACGGCCGAGCAACAGGGACGTAGCCGCGTTGAGTACCGGATTCCGTCGCGCGGCCTGATCGGTTTTCGTACCGAGTATCTGAGTGCAACAGCCGGCACGGGTTTGATCTACCACGTGTTTGCCGAGTACGCGCCAAAGATCAGCGGATCGATTGCACAACGTAACAACGGTGTCTTGATTTCGAACGTGCCGGGCAAGGCTCTGGCTTACGCTTTGTTCAATTTGCAGGAACGTGGCCGGTTGTTCGTCGAGCACAGTCATGAAGTCTACGAAGGGATGATTGTCGGCATTCACAGCCGCAACAATGATCTTGTTGTGAACCCGACAAAAGCCAAACAGTTGACCAATATTCGCGCCGCTGGCACCGATGAAAACCTGCTGCTGACGCCGCCGATACGATTCTCGTTGGAGCAGGCACTCGAATTCATTGACGACGACGAGTTGGTTGAGATCACACCGGCCAGCATTCGCCTGCGCAAAAAACTGCTGCTGGAGTCCGATCGCAAGCGTGCGTCGCGCCAACCGAAAGACAACTAGCGCGGCCAGCGTTTGCGTGGCACGGTAATGCTTATGCCCGCACCGCTAATGCAGTACTGATATGCGACACAAGAGCGTAGTTTTCGAGAAATTCCGTGCATGGGCTGCGCAGGATCAGCCGATCGTGCTGGCATTGGTCATCGATACGCAAGGCTCAACGTATAGCAAACGCGGCGACTTTATGTTGATCACTGCGGGCGGCGACTATCAGGGCTTGCTCAGCGGTGGTTGCGTTGAAGGCGATCTTGCGCTGCGCGCGCAGCAGTGTAGCGAAACCGGTAGCGTTGCTCGCGTATTGTACGATCTGGGCGGTGAGCATGATGCCTTGTGGGGCATGGGCGCCGGATGCGATGGCACATTGACGATCTTGTTGATCCCGTTAACCGATGTCAGTGCGATGCAACAACTGGTTGCCGGGTACGCTGACCGGCGTGCCGGCGCCGTTGGTTTCGCCTGGGATGCGAACGGCGTGCATTGGGCGTTCAGTGATGGTCAACAACGCGGTGGGCAGGTGACAGCGCTGGAAGCGCGGCTCGACGCGCAGTTTCGAGACGCGCAAACCCACATCGACGACAGTGGCGAATCTGGATGGGGCGTGTTGTTCGTCAAACCGGCGCCAACTGTATTGATCTGTGGGGCCGGACGCGACGTGAACCCGTTGTGCGAGCTTTTGCATAGCCTGGGTTGGCACGTGAGCGTCTTTGATCATCGTGACGCGTATATTGACGCGCTGGCTGCGTTACCAGGCGTTGCGACAACACTGGGGGAGGCGACGACGCTTGCGCAGCGGTTGCCGCTCAGCGCGTTCGATGCGGCGTTGGTGATGAGTCACCACCTGGAGCGTGACGGTGACTATCTGGTGCAGCTGTCGACGCGCCCGGACTGGCCCTACATTGCGGTACTGGGTCCGCCGCATCGCAAACAACGGCTGCTCGACGCAATGCCACATGCTGCGCGCACGGCGCTAGTGTCGGTGCTGAAGGGCCCAGCAGGGCTTGCCATCGGCGGCCGCGAGCCGGTCAGTATTGCGTTGTCGATTGTTGCGCAGATGCATGAGAGCCTGGCAGCCTGCGGCGCGTTAGACACGCCGGCTACGGCTATCATTCAGTCAGGTTGAATTCGAGTCTTACGCGCGAGCGTGTGAATGCGTCTGGGTTGTCGGTAGGCAGTGGCTCGAAACGCCATCCGCTCACAGCATCAATTGCCGCTTTGTCAAAAACACTGCCAGGTTCACTGTTGGCGGCGACCACTTCATCGGTAGAGCCATCAGCTCGCACGATAAATTCGATGTCTACCCAACCTTCCTGACCTCGTCGTTCGGCAATTCGCGGATAACGCGGTGCGTCACGTCGCATTTGCACCAGTCGGTAGTCCCCCTCGTTTGAAGGTGGCTCCGCCGCCGGCACAGATGCAGCGCTTTGCGCGCCGCTGTCCTCGGCGACGGGTTGCGTTGCGCGTGCTTGTGATGGATTTGATGATGTTGATGTCGTTGTTGCAGCCGGTGTTGCCGGTGTGTCTTCAACAACAGCGTCCGTCTGCGCGGTTTTTGCCGTTTGCGCAATTGGCTGCGCCTGTGCCGGGCGGGAGGTCTGTTCGGTGGGATTGAGCATCGAGCCAATCTGGGCCCGTAGCAAGCGCACTTCCTCAGCGTTGGCGCCACTCGCTTCGGCAACAGCCAATGTGCGGCGTGCCGCCAGCGCGTCGGCGCGCGCAATGTCGGTACGCACTTCGGCGAGCAGCATCGATGCAACAAAGGTCATGCCTTGCTGGGCGATCGCGTTGTCGGGGTCTGCTTCGAGCACCACCTGGTAGTAGTAGCGGGCATTGTCTTCCGCCGGGGTCACGAGTTGACCGCTGGCGATGCGCTGGTTGGCCAGCGACAGCAATTCGTTGAGTGTGTCAGCGCTGCCGGCTGTGTCTGCGCCGCTACTGTTGCTGTCGTTGACGGTGTTGGTCGTGCCCGCCGACGCTACTCGCAGATCGGTCAAGCGCGCTTCTAGCGGTTGCAGCAAGGCGGCGTCAACAGTGCCGGACTCACGCAAGCGCTGCAGCCGTTGCGCCGCTGTATCAATGTCGCGCTGACCGATCGCGCGCTCGATGCCAGCAAGCTCGCGACGCGCCGTTTCCTTGTTGAGCTCGCGATTGAGGAAGGCCAGGCGTTCGTGCCCGGGTACATGGCGATTGAGAACCGCCAGCGCATCTCGTGCGGCAGGCAGATTGTCCTGCAGCAGATTCGCTTCGATCTGCGTGAAGGTGCGCTGCAACACGGCGTCAAGTCTGGCGCGCGCAACAGCGTCGTCTGGCTGCAGTGTCGCTGCTTGCGTGTAGTGCAGAACAGCGTTGTCATCAGCCGGTGATGCCAGTCGACCTGCTTCGCTGGCACGATCGCCACGGCGAATCGCAGCGCGAGCCTCGTCTATCGGATCTACAACGGGTTGCGGTTTGGCTTCCGCGGGTGCGTTTGCGCTGTCTGTTGCTTCGCTTTGCGAGGTTGCCGGTAGCGATACCTGAGGCGTGGCGCTATCGCTGTCGCTACGGGTGACAAAGTAGATCCCACCGGCAATCACAATCGCCAGAGCGGCCAGTAGCAGCGGTGGCAAACCGAACAGGCGTCCGAGCAAGCCGGGCTCCATATCGTCCTCATCCAGTGTCGGTGCTTCGATGCCGGACTCGCGCACGTCGGTGGTGCGGAACAGGCCGGAATCGAAAGTGACGCCCTTGATGATGCCGGTTTCGGTCATCTTTTGTTGCACGTCGACCGGGGAGAGTGGCACATCGGTGCTGATCAGCGTCAGATGCTTTTTGGCGGACGCTTCGATCGCTAATCGTGAGCGGCCCGGGCTGATCGGTTTAAGCAGGAATCGATAGACCAGGCCGTCGCTGATCAGGCCCATCATTTTCTCGCCGTCTTCGCGCCGGCCGGCGACGATCGTCACCAGTGATGGCATATGCTTGCGCAGTTGGGTTGTGATCGTTTCGACGTCTTTCACCGCAACGGCCGCATCTGTGATCAGCACGCCGCTGCGACTATCACGAACAATGTCAATCGCTTCCTGCAGATTGGGCGCATGGTTTACGACATGACTGGCGCCCGTCGCAGCCCGAATGGTTTTCAGGAAACTCGAGTCGTTCGTCAGCACGACGATCTCGACCTGACTGATGGACTGCTGCGATACTTGCGCGTTGTCGATGGCACCCGGCTCGATCGCAGGAATTTCTTGAACCTCGGTGAACGTGCCGCTGCTGGACAGTACGGGGTTACGGTAAGTGCCTGTTTGACTATTCGTATCGCCGGCTATCGTTGCCGTGAAGCTGCCGGTCTGCCGCGTCGCGTCGCCATCGACGCCCGGATTCAGGGACTCGCGGATCGATGCAACGATGTCTTCGCTACCGCAGATTGCCGGCAACACGTCGCAAATATATTTGATGTTGATCAGCGCAGCGCAATCGGCATCAGTCATTGTCTCGGATGCAATCAGGATGCCGAGGGTGTCGGGCGAGCGCTTGTTGGCTTCTTTTAACGCTTCCTGGCCGCTCATGCCGGGCAGGTCATGTGCTGAAACAATGATATCGATCGGAGTGATACCGAGCGTTGTCAGTGCTTCTGTGCCGGACGCCGCCATGTGCACGGAAAACTCCTCACCCAGTTCGCGCGCGCACGGCTCCATGAGCGCAGGCTCAGGGTGCAGGAACATGATCTGTTTTTTGAACCGATCTAGCATCTTGCTCTCAGGTTTGCATTGGCTATGCCCACAGGCGGGCACACTGCCTCAACCGTCAGTATAAGCAGAGTGCGAGATTGCAACAGTCTGTTTTCGCTCCGGTTTGCAGAACTGTGAACTATTGCACATAACGCCTGTTACACAGAGCACAGTTTGCCCTATTTTGGTTCGCTGGATCAGGTGTCGTCGAGTCCCGATGCGCGCTGGAGAATTTCGCTGGCGAGCGCCTCGATGACCTCGGTACGGCCCAATACGGTTTGTTTCTTGCTGCCAAGACGGCGCATTGCGACCGAATCGTTCTCGACCTCACGTTTGCCAACCGCAAGAATGACTGGCACTTTGGCGAGGCTGTGCTCGCGCACCTTGTAGGCAATTTTCTCGTTGCGCAGGTCGGTCTCAGCATCTATGCCTGCCGCCACCAGATCGCGGGCGACCTGAACGGCATATTCGTCACCGTCTGAGGTGATGGTCGCGACCACGACCTGGAGCGGCGCTAACCACAACGGCAGGTTGCCGGCGTAGTGCTCGAGCAGGATGCCGGTGAAACGCTCCAGCGAGCCGAACATCGCGCGATGCAGCATGACCGGCGTGTGCTTGTTGCCATCTTCGCCGATGTAGTGCGCATCTAGTCGTGACGGCAAGTTCAGGTCGACCTGCAGCGTGCCGCATTGCCAATCACGGCCGATCGCGTCACGCAGCACGAATTCGAGCTTCGGGCCGTAGAACGCACCTTCGCCGGCGTTGTGGGTATATTCCAATCCAGCGGTTTCAAGTGCCGCCAGCAATGCCGCCTCCGACTGATCCCATACGTCATCCGCACCGACGCGCACAGCGGGTCGATCGGCGAATTTGATGCGGATGTCATCAAATCCAAATGTTTTATAGATGCCAAGAATCTGTTCGCAAATCGCAACGGACTCTGCCGTGATTTGCTCCATCGTGCAAAACACATGTGCGTCGTCTTGAGTGAACGCGCGCACGCGCAACATGCCATGTAGCGCACCGGACGGCTCGTAGCGATGTACCGTGCCAAACTCAGATAGCCGCTGCGGCAATTCGCGATAGCTGGTGATCCCTTGCTTGAACACTTGCACGTGCCCGGGGCAGTTCATCGGCTTCAACGCATACACCCGACCGTCTTCGGTTTCAGTCGTGTACATATGCTCGCCGAACGTGTCCCAGTGACCTGATGCTTCCCACAGTGCACGGTCCATGACCATTGGCGTGTGGATTTCGCGGTAGCCCCAGTCACGTTGGCAATCGCGCATGTAGTCGATCAGGCGCTGGAACAGGGTCCAGCCTTTCGAGTGCCAGAAGATTGCGCCCGGCGCTTCCTCCTGAAAGTGGAACAAGTCCATCTGGCGGCCAAGCTTGCGATGATCGCGCTTCTCGGCTTCCTCGAGGCGCTTCATATAAAGGCGCAGTTGCTTGTCGTTTGCCCAGGCCGTGCCGTAGATGCGTTGCAACATCTCGTTGCGCGAATCGCCTTCCCAATAGGCACCCGAGACGCGCAGCAGTTTGAACGCCGTGCCCAGTCGCGCTGTTGAAGGCAGGTGTGGGCCGCGACACAAATCGATGAAGTCTCCCTGACGATACAGCGTAATGGTGTCGTCCTGCGCGATCCGCTCAATGAGTTTCGCCTTGTATTCCTCGCCCTGATCGCGGAAGAACGCTACGGCGTCGTCGCGGGTCCAGACTTCGCGCTCAATGTGTTCGTCGCGTTTGACGATTTCATGCATGCGCTGCTCGATCGTTTCAAGGTCATCCGGCGTGAACGGAGTCTCCCGTGCAAAGTCGTAGTAAAAGCCGTTTTCGATGGCCGGACCGATCGTCACCTGCGTTTCCGGGTACAGCTCCTTTACGGCCTCGGCGAGCATGTGCGCGGCGTCGTGGCGCAAAACTTCAAGCCCTTCGTCGCTATCGCGCGTGATGATCGCAACGCGTGCATCGCTGGTGATGTCGCGGTTCAAATCGTATTGCTGGTCGTCGACGACAGCGGCCACCGCTGCTTTGGCGAGCGAGCCGCTGATGTCTGCGGCGATCTGTAACGCTGTTACGGCGTCGTCATAGTGGCGTTGGGAGCCGTCGGGGAGGGTAATTGCGGGCATGCCGATCCTGATCAATGTTGCTGGAAGGTGCGCACACGGCACTGTCAGCGGCTAAAAATGAACCTAGCCCGGTATTCTAGCCCATCGACGACCCGTTCCGGCAAGCGCAATTCGCCCGTTGTGGGTTATCATGTGGGTATGTCCGGAGACACCCTCACACACCAACACGACCATAGCGCCTGTGTCGACAGCGCGATGACCAGCGCCGAGACCATTTGCCGTGAACGCGGATTGCGCCTGACTGCCATGCGGCGACGCGTGTTGCGGCTCGTGTGGTCATCACATCGGCCTGTCGGCGCCTATGATTTGCTCGAGCAATTAGGCGGCGACGGCAAGCGGATAGCGCCGCCAACGGTCTATCGTGCGCTGGAATTCCTGCGTGATGCCGGACTCGTGCATCGACTGGATTCGCTCAACGCTTTCGTTGGTTGCGCCGATCCGGGTGCGCCACACCACGGCCAATTTCTGATTTGCCGGCAGTGCGCTCAAGTCACCGAGATTGATGCGACTGCGGTCAGCAAGGCGGTGATCGATAGCGCCATGGATGAGGGTTTTGTCGCCGAGCAGCAAATGCTCGAGGTACAGGGTATCTGCGCGGCCTGCCGCTAATCCAGTACACTACGCCCCACCTGATTTCCGCTCGAGGTTACCGAGACGCCCATGCACGAGAATGATAGCGACGCTTCGGCGCCAAGAGATTTCATTCGCCAGATCATCGCTGACGATGTCGCCAGCGGTAAACTGCCCAATGGTCTGGTAACCCGTTTTCCGCCGGAACCGAACGGTTTTCTGCATATTGGACATGCACTATCGATCAGCCTGAATTTCGGCGTCACCGGCGAGTTTTCAGGTCGTACCTATCTGCGTTTTGATGACACCAATCCGATCAAGGAGCGACAGGAGTTTGCAGACGCCATTCAACGGGATGTGCGCTGGCTCGGTTACGACTGGGGTGATCATCTTACGCACGCATCAGACTATTTTGAGCGGCTTTACGAGGTCGCTGTTGCGCTCGTCAAAAGCGGCGATGCCTATGTTGACAGTCTGTCCGCTGAGCAGATTCGCGAGTATCGAGGCACGCTGACGTCGCCGGGCAAGAACAGTCCGCATCGGGCGCGCAGTGTTGATGAAAACCTGGCACTGTTCAGTGCCATGCGTGCCGGTGAGTTCGCTGATGGCGAGCATGTGTTGCGCGCCAAAATCGACATGCAGTCCCCCAACATCAACTTGCGTGATCCGACGCTGTACCGGATCAGGCACGCCGCTCACCAACGCACCGGTGATGCGTGGCCGATTTACCCGATGTATGACTTTGCGCATGCGCTGAGCGATGTGTTTGAAGGCATTACGCACAGCCTGTGCACACTGGAGTTTGAGGATCACCGGCCGCTGTACGATTGGTTAGTCACGCACGTTGATACCCAATACCCGCCGCGCCAAATTGAATTCTCGCGCCTGCAGGTCGGTTATATGGTGACCAGCAAACGCAAGCTGAAAGCGCTGGTCGACGAAGGACACGTCAGCGGCTGGGACGACCCGCGCATGCCCACGATTGCCGGGTTACGGCGTCGCGGCTATCCGGCTGCCGCTTTGCGGGCATTTTGTCATCAGGTTGGCATCACCAAAAAATCCAAGTTCATCGAATTGGGTATGCTCGAGTCGTGCGTGCGCGATGCGTTGAGCGATGTACCGCGACGGTTAGCGGTCGTGGATCCGCTCAAAGTCGTGATCACAAACTATGCCGAAGGCGACGTGGAATGGCTGCAAGCGCAAAATCATCCGGCACATCCGGGACTGGGTGAGCGCGATATTGCGTTCGGCCGTGAGCTGTGGATTGAGCGCGAAGATTTCATGGAAGAGGCGCCGCGCAAATTCTTCCGTCTGAAGCCAGGTGGTGAGGTACGTTTACGCTACGCCTATATTATCCGCTGCGACGAGGTCATCAAGGACGCCGATGGCAACGTCGTGGAGCTGCGGTGTACGATGGATGCGGAAACGCGTAGTGGCGGTGGCAACGAACGCAAGGTTAAAGGCACGATCCACTGGGTCAGTGCGTCGCATTCGGTTGCAGCCCGCGTAAACCTGTATGACCGCTTGTTTACCGAGCCGGCACCAGCGCGCAGCGACGATTGGCTTGCAACGTTGAATCCGCAGTCACTGCACGTTGCCGACGCGCAGGTTGAGCCTGCGCTTACGCAAACGGACGGCGAGGTTGTGCAATTCGAGCGCACCGGCTGGTTCGTCGCTGACGCAACGAGCACGGCGGAACAGCCTGTGTTCAACCGTGTCGTTACGTTACGCGACTCGTGGGCAAAGCTTGAGAAACAAGCGATGCAGGCATTAGGCGACGAATAACGCCGCCGTGCGTTATAGCGGGTAGTGCTCCAGGTGGAAGCCTGCGTTGCCGAACAGCGTGTCGATCATCGTCAGGCGCTTGAAGTAATGCGCGACATCAAGCTCCCACGTGACGCCCATGCCACCATGCAATTGCACCGCTTCTTCGCCGAGCTTGCGCCCTTCGGTGCCCACCTGAATTTTCAGTGCGCGTATTGCCGATTCCTTGCGCGCCGGATCGTCCTCACCGTATGCCATGACCGCGTGCAACAGCAGTGAGCGCGTTTGTTCGGCAATCACGAACATGTCAACCATGCGGTGTTGCAGCGCCTGAAAGCTGGCGATTGGCTTACCGAACTGCACACGTGATTTCGTGTACTCGAGCGTTTTTTCGTTGAGGATTTGCATGATGCCAACCGCTTCAGCGCAGACTGCAATCGTCGCCTCATTAATAACGTCGGACAGAATGCCGAATCCGGCGCCGGACTCACCAAGCAGCTGCGCAGCATCTACCTCGACATTGTCGAAAACCACTTCAGCGGCGTTGCGCGCATCTACGGTTGGATAGCTCTGGCGCGAAATGCCCTTGGCGCTGGCGTCGAGCGCGAACAGGCTGATGCCGTCCTCGTCGTTGCGCTCACCGCTGGTACGCGCTGACACAACCAGCGTATCGGCGTTGCCGCCATTGAGCACAACTGTTTTCTTGCCGTTGAGCACATAGCCGTCGCCATGCGCGCTAGCGCTTAGCACAACATCGTTCAGGTCGAAGCGGCTTTGCGGTTCGGCGTAAGCCAGCGCTGCTGTCTTGCTGCCGTCGATCAACGGGTGCAGCCAATGTTCTTTTTGCGCATCGTTTGCACAGCGTTTGAGCACCCCACCGGCCAACACGATGCTGGGCAGGTACGGTTCAATGACCAAACCACGGCCAAACTGCTCCATCAGCAGCATTAACTCGACGGCGCCGCCGTCCAGGCCGCCATCGGCATCAGCGAACGGCACGGCGGTGAGCCCCAGTTCTGCGAAGGTTTGCCAATGTTCTTTTGAGAATCCCAGGTCGCTGGCGGCGGCAGCCTGGCGGCTATCAAAGTCGTAATCGTTCTGGATCAGTCGCGACACGCTGTCTTGCAGCATGCTCTGATCTTCAGTGATTGAAAAATCCATAGTTCGGTGTTCCGTTACAGGCCAAGCACGTGCTTGGCGATGATGTTCTTTTGAATCTCGTTAGAGCCGCCGTAGATCGACGCTTTGCGATAGTTGAAGTATTTCAGTGATGTCACAGGCTCGGCACTGTCAACAACAATGTCGTGTTCGCTGGCATCCAGACTGAACTGCTCGGGAACGTATGGCAGTGCGTAGTAGCCGGCCGCTTCGAGATAGAGCGAGTCCAATTGCTGTTGCATTTCGGTACCCTTGATTTTGAGGATCGAACTCTCTGGCCCCGGTGCCTTGCCGGTAGCAACGGCGGCGAGCGTGCGCAAGTCAGTGTATTCCAGTGCCTTCAGCGCGATCTCGGTTTCAACCAGCTTGCTGCGGAACGTCGATTGCTCGATCAGCGGCTGTGCACCATGCTGCGAGCTGCTGGCCATTTCCTTCAAGCGGGCTAGGCGATACTTTGAGCGCGCTACGGCTGCGATGTTGGTGCGCTCGTGCTGCAACAACACCTTGCCGTAGGTCCAGCCGCGACCTTCCTCGCCGACCAGATTGTTGACCGGTACGCGCACATTATCAAAATGCACTTCGTTGACTTCGTGGCCACCTTCGATCGTGATAATAGGCCGCACGGTGATGCCCGGTGTCTGCATATCGCACAGCAGGAAGCTGATGCCTTCCTGGCGTCTCGCGACGTCGGTGTTGGTGCGTGCCAGCACGAAAATCCAGTCGGCATGCTGCCCAAGCGTCGTCCAGGTCTTCGTGCCATTGAGCACGTACTCGTCGCCTTCGCGGGTGGCCAGCGTTTTGAGCGATGCCAGATCTGAACCGGCACCC
>JBCBDU010000039.1:0-33897 GCA_038529355.1 Pseudomonadota bacterium | reverse complement strand
TGTGGGTGTGTCCGGTGTGGATATACACGTGCAATGCGAGGCTGGCGAAATGCGCCTCGACGTGACACGCAGCGACGTGTGATGCACCTGATAAGCCAGTAGCGTTGTCAGATCAGCCACCGTGACTTGCAGCAACGAAAGGCGATTGTCGAACGGAAACATGCGGTAGACATCACCAAACGTCAAAGGTCCGGCAGGCAGGTCGGCGCGCAACCCGCCGACGACATTGTGCACGGCCACATCCGCACCGGTGGCTTCACGCGTTGCATCGGTCATCAAACGACCCAGCGCCGAGAATGGGCCACCCTCCAGGGTTACTGCGGTTTCGAGTACAACGCCTAGCGGTTCAGCTTTAACCACTTGCGCCCGCGCGTTTGCACCGTCAGCGATAGCGACGACTGCAGGCAGTGGGCGCACAACGCGACCGGCATAGCTGACCGGCTTGGCGCCGGGTTCATCGGCGCTAGCACAAGTGTGCGAATCTGTATGCGTGAACAGGCACACCGTTGTCGGCGGATGAATCGTACGCCGCAACACCGCGCCTTGCGCGCGATCGAACTCAAAATCCACACGACCAAACGAGCGCGCGGACGACGGGTTCGATGTAATCGCAATGCCGTTCACTTCATGCGCCATCGGTCTGTGATGATGGCCAGCCACAATGTGATCAACCAGCCCCGCTGGCAATTCGCGGGCAACCGCAAAAATTTCAGCATCCAAATCACAGCTGCTCAGATCTTGCGGATCCCCCGCTTCGCGACAGTGCCCCCCGGCATGCGAGACCACGAACACGAGCCGTGCACCACGTGCGCGCAAGTCTTTCGCATGCCGCTCGATCGTCGGTGCCAACGGCGCGATACTCAACCCAACGGTATTCGCGGCAATCGTTGTCTCGAGGGTTTCGGCTGTTGTTACGCCGACAATGCCGATCTTGATACCTGCCCGTTCAATCAGCACAGCCGGTTGCACATTCGTCCACGCAACCGGCGCGCCCGTTGCGTCGTCAATAATATTCGCAGCCAACAACGGAAAGCCCGCTTCCGCTGAGCGCGTTTGCAGCACACCACGCGGGTTGTCGCCTTCTGCTTCAGGTATCGCTGACGCGCCGACCGGGCCAAAGTCGAATTCATGATTGCCAATCGTTGCTGCATCGTAAGCCAGCGCGGTATAGGCCTGCACGACCGCCGCGCCTTCGTTCAGATTGGACTCAAGCGTGCCTTGCCACATGTCGCCACCGTCGAGTAGCAACACGGCACCGTCTTGCGCGCGTTGCGCACGCAATGCCGCGACGTAACCGGACAGCGCAACTAAACCGCCGTGCTGTGCTGCAAACTCACCATGCACATCATTGGTACCAATCACCGACAACACGACGGTGTCAGACGACGGTGGTGCGCTGACACAAGCAGCGAGCAGCGAAGCGATGAGGCTTGCAATAACCGAACGCGCACGGGCGATAGATCGACCATCCTTGCAGATCATGCCGTGATTAAGCGTTTGTGCAAACATTGAATTATCCTGACGTTGGAACCGGCGACTGTATCCGCGCACGCGAAACGGAGTCAACACAAACCGCGGCGTTACAGGCTGCTGTTCATCGGAGGCATTGCGTCTTGCCAGAATCAGGTCCGCCTGCCCTAGTGGCTACGGATACGGCAGCCTGCAAGCAATTCAAAACCGACGCGAACTCAGAGGAGTGACAGAGTGAACGAATCCCTCAGAGAACTCGTCGGCATATTTTTGGTCTCCGGCGGCACCGCCGCTGTATTGACGTTGTTGGCGCGCGGCACCAACCAGAAGGAGGTGGCGTACGGAACACTTGACTACGCACCCGGCATGAAATCCGGGGGCTGGCTTGCGATTACCGTGGCACTTGTCCTGCTGATTGCCGCATTTTTCGTTGACCAGAGCGATCGTCTACTCGCACTCGCTTTAGCTGCCGTTATGGCGGTACTCGGCGGCTATTTGCTCCTGGAAACGTACTTCACAGTCGGTCACTTCGACGATGAACAGATCACGCTCGGCTCCTTAACGCACCCGAAACGCAGCGCACGTTGGGACAACCTGGAAGATGCCGCATTCAGGCCGTATGGTCAGTACTACATGCTGAGTTTTTCCGATGGTACGGTTATCAAGTACTCGGTCATGCTGCGCGGCGCAAGAGATCTGCGCCAACACATTGAATCACTCGATGTGCCTATCAGGGGCAGCGACAGATTTCACTGGTGATCATAGTTGATCGTTCTTGGACGATGCCTATCAACTTTACTGCATTCCCGAATGATGTGGCGGCGACTCAACGGCTATTAATCGCCGGCAGATCCAGTCCCTTCTCGTGCGCGCACGCCAGTGCATCGGCATAGCCGGCATCGGCATGTCGCATCACACCGGTCGCCGGATCATTCCACAGCACGCGCTGCAAACGCGCCGCCGCAGACTCTGTGCCGTCTGCAACGATGACCATACCTGCATGTTGTGAGAAACCCATGCCAACGCCACCGCCATGATGCAAACTCACCCATGTTGCGCCTGAAGCCGTGTTCAGCAGCGCGTTGAGCAACGGCCAATCGGACACCGCGTCCGAACCATCCTGCATCGCTTCGGTTTCGCGATTGGGGCTCGCGACAGATCCACTGTCCAGATGGTCACGCCCGATGACGACCGGTGCCGATAGCTCACCGCTCGCAACCATTTCATTGAACGCCAAACCAAGTCGATGACGATCACCCAGCCCTACCCAACAAATGCGTGCCGGCAGTCCCTGAAACGCGATACGCTCGCGCGCCATATCCAGCCAGCGGTGCAGGTGCTTGTCATCGGGCAGCAACTCCTTGACCTTCGCATCGGTCTTGTAGATGTCTTCGGGATCGCCGGATAGCGCCACCCAACGAAACGGACCGACGCCGCGACAAAACAGCGGACGAATGTAGGCCGGCACGAAACCGGGAAAGGCGAAAGCATCGTTCAGACCTTCGTCCTGCGCGACCTGCCGAATGTTGTTGCCGTAATCGAGTGTCGGGATGCCGGCATTCCAGAAGTCGAGCATCGCCTGCACCTGCACCTTGATCGACGCACGCGCCGCACGCTCGACTGCCTTCGGATCGCATTCGCGCTGTTTGAGCCATTGCTCGACGCTCCAGCCGATCGGCAAATAGCCATTGGTCGGATCATGCGCCGACGTTTGGTCGGTCACGATGTCCGGGCGCACGCCGCGCTGCACAAGCTCAGGAAAGACCTCGCCCGCATTCGCACACAGGCCAACAGACTTCACCTCACCGGCGGCCGTCCAGCGCTCGATCATTTGCAGCGCTTCATCGAGCGATGCTGCCTGCGCATCTAGATAGCGCGTGCGCAAACGAAAATCCAGACTGTCTTGATTGCATTCGATCGCCAGACAACACGCGCCTGCCATTACCGCGGCCAACGGTTGTGCGCCGCCCATGCCACCGAGCCCCGCCGTCAGAATCCACTTGCCGCCCAAGTTGCCGCCGTAGTGTTTGCGACCGGCCTCGACGAACGTTTCGTACGTGCCCTGCACGATACCTTGCGTACCAATGTAGATCCACGAGCCGGCCGTCATCTGGCCGTACATCATTAAGCCAGCCTTATCGAGCGCGTTGAAGTGATCCCACGTCGCCCAGTGCGGCACCAGATTCGAATTGGCAATCAACACGCGCGGTGCATTCTCATGGGTTGTAAACACGCCCACCGGCTTGCCCGACTGCACCAGCATCGTTTGATCCTCGCGCAGCGTCTTTAGCGTCGCCAGCATCTGATCAAAATCTGCCCAGCTGCGCGCCGCGCGACCAATCCCCCCGTAAACGACCAGTGCCTGCGGGTTCTCGGCGACGTCGCGATCCAGATTGTTCTGCAACATGCGAAACGGCGCCTCGGTTGCCCAGCTCCGGCATTGCAATGCTGTGCCGGTCGGGCTCTTGATCACACGGGTTGTGTCGGTTCGATGATCCACTATCGTTTCCTCAAAATTCGGTGGTGGCGCTACAGACTGATTGCGGCAACGCCGTTGTGAATGTCGTTCAGGGCATCGGAGTGCTGCAACACATCTGCTAGAGCCTCGATGTCTGCACTGACTCTGCGGTCTTCGATGATCGGCGCACTAACGTTGCGCACCTCGGCGATCATTTGCTGCAGTACTGCACTGGTGTGCAGCGGCGCTCGAAACGCTACGCCTTGCGATGCCGTCATCGCCTCAACGGCCAGAATGCCGGCGAGGTTGCGGTTCATCTCGGCCAGTCGGCGCGCCGCATGACAGGCCATCGACACATGATCCTCCTGATTCGCAGACGTCGGCGTTGAATCGATGGAGCGCGGATTAGCCAGCGACTTGTTCTCGCTCATCAGCGCTGCAGACGTGACCTCGGCAATCATCAATCCGGACTTCAAACCCGGATCGGGCGCAAGAAACGCCGGCAACCCGAAACTGAGCGCGGGATCGACAAGCAGCGCCGCGCGCCGTTGTGCGATGCAGCCGATCTCGGAAATTGCCATCGCGATCAGATCGGCAACCAATGCGACGGGCTCGGCGTGAAAATTGCCGCCGGAGACAACATCGCCATCGGCGAGCACCAGCGGATTGTCCGTGGCTGCGTTGGCTTCGATCTGCAACGTCTGTCCGGCGTGGCGCAGCTGGTCCAGACAGGCGCCGATCACCTGCGGTGCGCAGCGCAGGCAGTACGGATCCTGTACGCGCTCGTCACCGTCGCGATGGCTATCTCGAATCTGCGAACCGGCCAGCAACGCTCGCAAACGCAGCGCGCTATCAATTTGCCCTTGATGGCCGCGCAATTGATGGATCTCGTCACGAAACGGTGCGCTCGAACCCATCGCTGCGTCGATCGACAGCGCCGTGGTCGTCAGCGATGCAACGGCCAAGCGCCAGGCATCGAACAATCCGGCCAGCGCTAACGCCGTCGAAACCTGAGTGCCGTTCAGCAGCGCCAGGCCTTCTTTGGCTTGTAACGACAACGGCTTGATACCAGCACGTTGCAGCGCATCGCGCGCCGGCATGCGCGTGCCGTCGAAAAAAGCATCGCCTTCACCGATCAGTGTTGACGCCATGTGCGCCAAAGGCGCCAGATCGCCAGAAGCACCGACGGAGCCTTGCGCCGGGATCACCGGCATCACGCCAGCGGCAACACAATCTTGCAACACTTCGATGACGCGCGGGCGAACGCCGGACGCGCCGCGTCCAAGCGAGATGCACTTTAACGCCATAGTCAGTCGCACAACGGGCATGGACAGCGGCTCACCAAATCCGGCGCTGTGCGAGCGCACGAGGTTGCGCTGCAGGTCAGCAAGATCACCGTCATTGATGCGTACCGATGCCAATTTGCCGAAACCGGTGTTGACGCCGTAAATCGCATCGCCATGTTGCATGCGCTTGACCAGACGATCTGCGCCGTCGACCACAGCTTGCATCGCGTCAGGCGCAACGACGAAATCGTCATCACCGCGATACAACGTTTGCAGCGTCGCGAGCGAAACATGACCGGGATTTAGTGTTAGTGTCATAGCAGTGCTCTGGCGCGGCAGCCGTTCGGACAAAGCGCACGCTTGAAGTGAACGGCGCACATCACAGTCGCGCGCCTGCGTGAAAACGGGCAACCGGCGCGTTGCCCGCAATCCAATAGCTGAGTTCGGCCGGATGCTCGGCATCCCAAACAGCAAGGTCGGCGCGCGCACCGGCTGCCAACACACCGTGCGTGCCGGCAAGGCCGAGCGCAGCAGCAGCGTTGCGTGTCACACCCACCAACGCCTCTTCCGGCGTCAACGCGAACAGCGTGCAGGCCATGTTCATCGCGGTCGTTAGCGACAACAAAGGCGAGCTGCCGGGATTGCAGTCGGTCGCAACCGCAATGGGCACACCGTGCTCGCGCAGCGCCGTCAGTGGCGGCTGGCGCGATTCGCCGAGTGCGTAAAAGGCGCCGGGCAACAGCACCGCAACGGTGTTTGCAGCGGCGAGCGCACCAACATCATTCGGCGCGAGGTACTCCAGGTGATCGACGGACAATGCGCCGTGTTGCGCCGCCAATACGGCACCTTGCTGGTCACTGAGTTGTTCGGCATGCAATTTAACCGGCAGACCCAGTGCGGCCGCCGCATCAAATACGCGCTCGATCTGCGCCGGCGAAAACGCGATCGTCTCGCAAAAACCATCAACGGCATCTACCAGACCTTCGGCGTGCGCCGCTTGCAGGCCGGCGATCACAACGTCATCAATATAAGCATCTGCGCGATCGCAATACGCAGGCGGCACGGCGTGCGCGGCCAGCCAACTCGTGCGAACGGTGACCGGGCGTTGTGATGCCAACGCACGCGCAACACGTAACATGCGCAGTTCATGTTCAATCGTCAGACCGTAGCCCGATTTAACTTCGACCACACCTACACCACCGGCTAGCAGCGCATCGATGCGCGTCAGCGCCGATCGCAACAACTCGCTGTCGCTAGCAGCGCATGTCGCGGCTACCGTCGACAGGATGCCGCCACCGGCGCGCGCGATGTCGGCGTAGCTCGCACCCAGTTGGCGCTGTTCAAATTCGCTCGCACGACTGCCGCCGAACACGAGATGCGTATGGCAATCGATCAGCGCAGGCGTCACGAGCGCGCCATCCAGCCGATGTATGACATCGGGCTGCATGCCTGCTGGCAGCTGATCGGCCGCACCCACCCAGCACACACGCCCGTCTTCGACGACGATGCTCGCAGCGTCAATGAGACCGTACGGGCTGCCGTCGTCAATCATTGTCGCGGCGCGGCACGCTGTAAAAAGAGTGATTGTCATGGTTCAGCTTGCGTCTTCGGCCTTTGACAAATGAGTTGGTTCGGATAATATGTATGCACATATAAATTGCGAAGTGCAACTATTTTGTTGCCAGCACTGTTGACGAGGCACCATGCCAAACACGTCCCATCACGACATCCGCAACGCGCTGCTGGCGCGTATTCATGCGGGCGAATGGGATCTTGGCGCGCTGATTCCCGGCGAAGCACAGCTTGCCGACGAATACGGATGCGCGCGCACGACGGTCAACCGGGCGTTGCAGACGCTGGCCGGCGAAGGTTTGCTCGTGCGCAAACGGCGCGGCGGCACGCGCATCACGACATTGCCCGCGAAGCAGGCGCGACTGGACATCCCGGTGTTGCGTGAGCAGATCGAAGCGCAAGGCGCTGTCTACGGTCACGAGCTGTTCGCGCGCAAACTCAAGATCCCGCCAGCGCCAATCGCCAAAGCGTTGCGACTGGGCAAAGGCGTCAAAGCGCTGTATCTGGAAACGTTGCATCGGTGTAACCAGCAGCCCTATGCATTCGATGTTCGCTGGGTCAATCAACATGCTGTACCCCAAGTTGTCGATGCGTCACTGACAGACATGAGCATTAATGAATGGTTGGTGCGACGCGTGCCGTTCTCGAGTGGTGATGTGGCGTTCTCGGCCGTCGCCGCGACCAGCGCAGTCGCCGCCGCGCTCGATACAACAACCGGCACGGCACTGTTTGCGATGGATCGCACGACCTGGCTGCACGATGATTTCATCACCACGGTCACGCTCTACTACCACCCCGGCTACGTCTTGTCGTCGAGTTTGTGACGGTACCGATCAATGCCCGCCTACCTGCAACCCGCGCAACCGCTCACCGGCCGTAACGACGCCGAGGACGGCCCGTCTGCGCGCCGCGTGCACGACCACATTGCCGCGACCGGTCAGCATGCGTTGCTCGGGTTCGCCAGTGATGCAGGCGTAACGCGCAATCAAGGCCGCGCGGGTGCGCGCGAGGCACCCGCCGCAATACGGCAAGCGCTTGCCGGACTTGCCGCCCCAGCCGATTTGCCAACGATCGCAGATCTGGGCGACATCGTCGTCGATGCCGATGATCTTGAAGCTGGACACACGCTGCTGGGTGAACACGTCGCACTAGCGCTGCAAACCTATCGCCGGGTTGTCGTGCTCGGCGGTGGTCACGAAACGGCGTTCGGCAGCTGGAGCGGATTGCACAGCGCCAAGCCGGACGAAAAAATCGGCATTATCAATCTCGATGCCCATCTTGATTTGCGCAATGTCGGCAACGCCGGCGCGTCATCCGGCACGCCATTCAACCAGATCCGCAACGCAGCACCCGAGCACTTTGACTATCTGTGCATCGGCGTGGCGCGCGAGTCGAATACCCAAGCCTTGCTGGAGCGTGCGCACGATTGGAACACGCAGATTATCTTCGATGATGAACTGCTCGCGAATCGCGACTGTGCCGCTGCTGCCATTCAAGGACTCGCGTCGCGCTGCGATGTGATCTATCTGACGATCGATATGGACGTGCTACCGCACTACCAGGCACCCGGCGTCAGCGCCCCGGCGGTACGCGGCGTGCCGCTTCCCACTATCGAGCACATCGTCGATACGGTTTTGGCAGTATGCGCATCACCGTTCTGTGCACTGCCTCTGGTCGACATTGTTGAGGTATCACCGCCGCATGATCTACTTGGCATTACCGCCCGCACGGCAGCCACGCTAGCGCTGCGCTTGCTGGCGTAACGCCAGCAAGTGAGCGCTAACGTGACATCGGCGCACCGTCCGCGCTGTATGCCACGTATCCCAGTAACGAATTGGCTTGCTACCCAAAGGTTTTCGCAACACGCGCGCTTTGCAGCCATGCAAGCGCCGTGGGAACATGACCGTTGTTGTGATCAAGGGCGCTGTTTTTCGTGCACCAATCGTCCAAACGTATTCTGCTGGCCGGCGCGACCGGCTACATCGGTCGCGCGGTTGCCGCGGCGCTGTTGCGTGCCGGTCATGACGTTGTCGCACTGACACGCCAATCACCGACCACCGACATTGACGGTTATCGCTGGATAAGCGCCGACATCACAGCGCCGGGTGCAATGGCCGCTGCAACGAGCGACCTGCAATTTGACGCGGTTATCTCCTGCATTGCATCGCGCACCGGTGCGCCACGCGATGCCTGGGCCGTTGAACACGACGCTAACTTGCAACTGCTGCAAGCCGCTGTCGATTCCGGTGCGACACAATTTGTGTTGCTGTCCGCCATCTGCGTGCAGCGCCCGCGACTTGCCTTTCAGCATGCGAAGCTGGCATTCGAAACGCGTTTGATGGCATCCGGCATCGACTACTCTATCGTGCGACCCACTGCTTTTTTCAAATCGCTGTCCGGGCAGATCGAGCGCATTCGCAACGGCAAACCATTCCTGTTGTTTGGCGATGGCACGCTGACCGCATGCAAACCGATCAGCGCCGACGATCTTGCCGACTACCTGATCGACTGTCTGCACGTGCCTGAGCGCCGTAATCAAATTCTGCCAATCGGTGGACCGGGACCTGCGATTACGCCACGCGAACAAGGTCAACTGTTGTTCGATTTGGCGGGCATCGAACCGACGTTCAAGAGTGTGTCACCCAAGTTGCTCAGCGGCATTGCTGCCGTGCTGACGCCGTTAGCGAAACTGCTGCCACCCGTGGCCACCAAAGCCGAGTTCGCGCGCATCGGGCACTATTATGCGACCGAGTCGATGTTGCTATGGGACGAACAGCAGCAACGCTACGACGCAGACGCAACGCCTTCAACAGGCAACACGACATTGCGCGAACACTATGAAGCGGTGCTGCGCGACGGTATCGCCGGACACGAAGCGGGTGCACACAAATTGTTTTGACGCATGAAACCCACGCTCGGCAACACGCATTCACTGAATCCTGCGACTGACTGCAACGTGTTTTTCCGATCTCTCAAAAACGTCACTTGGAGCCAGTCAACCGCCACTTTTGGTTTTGTCGGTTCGCATCGCTCGCATTGTGTAACTGAACGAATACGGTTTAGCCGGTAACAGATATTTCTGCAACGGCTTCGCACCCCACGAATTTTCACCACCAACACCCATTTGTACGGCGTCGACATTGACCGTTACCGAGTCGCGGAAATTGATCAGACTGCCATGCCGATGCGCAGCATCCGGACTGCGATCGTGCTCGAGATCTTCGATGGTCACCGGCAGCGCCGAGAACCCAAACGTATTGCTGCCGTCTATGCGCACGCCAACACCGTTAGCATCCGTTACCTGCAGCCAGCGCACATCTTCTTTGTTGCCCGTCTCTTGCGGGCGTACGTAGTCATGATATTGGCTGGCAACGCTTGCCGTGTAGCGACCGATATGCGCCGACGCCTTACGGTCAACGTAATTTTCATGCGGACCGCGTCCGTACCACTCAAGCGTTGCGTCGGGTACTGCCAGCTGCATCGTTTGGCCAACGCGCGGCAGCACCGGCAAGTCACTGCGCAATGGTTCGAACTCCCAACGCACATCAATCCGACCGTCTGCAAACACATGATAGTCGGTAGAAAATTGCGCTACGCCATCAGCCAGCACATGCTTCGTTGCGACTCTCACGTGCTCCTCGCGCTCTTCGACAGACAAGGACACCTTTGTCTGATGTTGCGATGCGCGACGCCAGACGGCCAACGTTCGTTGCACCCACCCATTGCCCGAATCATTGTCGGTTGGCGCTCGCCAGAAATTCGGCCGCGGACCTGACACCAACAGTTCCTGGCCATCGAAGCGCCATCCGGACAGCAAGCCGGTAGTGCGATCGACGCTCAATTGCATACGTTCATTGAACACCATGATCTGCGTTGGCGAGGTGCGCACCAAGAGTGGCTGTGACGAATTACCGATGGCGACTTGTGGCCGTGTCCCCAGTGCTGCGAACTGCTCAGTCGCGATCACCGTATTGGTATCCACTGTCGGCACAACCGACGCGCGCGGTCGCGCCTCCACGGTCAGCAGATATTCCGCGTTCGCTGCGAGGCGCATCGAATTGAGCGGGCTAGTCAATATCGCATGCGTACCGGCCGGCGCTGCAACGCCGCGAAACGGACCTCTGGCAATTTCGCTACCGTTTGCCGCGAGGTGCCATGAAAACTCAAACTGATCGAGATCAAGAAAATTGTGACGATTGACGGCGCGAATATCGCCATCCGCCTGTTGCACAAAGCCGATCGGCTGATAGACCTTTTTGACCTCGTGCGCATGTGGATTCAACGTGCGATCGGACTGTAATAAGCCGTTGGCAAGAAAGCTGTCTGAATCAGGGCGCGGACTCGGACCAAAGTCGTCTCCATAGGCAAAAAATGTACGACCGTCCTCGGTTTCACTGAGCAACGTCTGATCAAGCCAGTCCCAGATGAATCCGCCCTGCAGTTGCTCGTGCGCGTAAATGGTCTCCCAGTAATCATGCAAACCACCCAGACTATTACCCATCGCATGCATGTACTCCGCCTGGATCAGCGGCTGCTTGCGCGGTCGGCTGGCGTAGTCCTCAAGCTCGGCGATGCTGTCATACATCGGCGTATAGATATCGACATAGTCGATCGGGCTATGACCATCCACGGTACCCCAACCACCGTAGGTCAAAGGTCTTGTTGCATCATTGCGCTTGATCCACCCGGTCGCTTTTTCGAACGCAGGGCCAAGTCCCGCTTCATTGCCGAGCGACCACAGAATGATGGACGGATGATTCTTGTCGCGTTCAACCATGCGCACGACGCGGTCCACATGCGCGGCTTCCCATTCCGGCTGATAGCCAAGCTGGTATTGCGCCCGCGAGGTTGGCGGATTCTCGCGATTGCCGCGTTGCATGTATTCATGTGATTCAATGTTCGCCTCGTCCATGACGTACAGACCGAAGCGGTCCGCCAACGCGTACCAATAGGGGTCGTTGGGGTAGTGCGCGGTACGCACAGCATTGATATTCAGCGACTTCATCAGCCGGATATCCTGCTCCATCGATGCACGACTGACGACGCGGCCAGTGCGCGGATCATGCTCATGCCGATTCACACCACGAATCGTGACCGGCACACCGTTCACCTGCAGCAAACCGCCGCGCACTTCGACATGCCGAAAACCCACGGCTTGGTGAATATGCTCGACCGCTTCGGATGCTGAATCGATCACCTGCAGTTGCAATTGATACAGCGTCGGCGTTTCTGCACTCCATGGTTGTACGGCCGGCAATTTGTGTTGGAACGAAAGTTGCGCTTCGGCACCCGACACAGCGCCTTGCAGCAAAACAACCTCGTCCAGTGACAACGCATAGCGCACCTCAACAGACGCCGGCTCCGACAGTGCGCGCTCGATCTGAAGCGTCACATCCAACAGGCCACTACGCGTGCCCGAATCGAAATCTGCAACAACGCTCAGGTCGCGTGCGAACTGCGCAGGGCGGGCCCGGATCGTTACGTCCCGTTCGATACCGGACATGCTCCATGCGTCCTGGTCTTCCAGATAACTGCCATCGGACCAGCGAAACACCTGCACGGCAACGCGGTTCCTGCCAGCTTGTACAGAGTCCGTAACATCAAATTCCGCTGGTAGCTTGGAACCCTGACTGTAGCCAACAGGTTCGCCGTTAATCCACACATAGAACGCAGAGTTGACCGCACCGAAATCGATCAGGATACGTCTGCCAATCCAGCTGCCCGGCAGCTCGAATTCGCGCGCATAAGATGCGACCGGGTTGTAGTCGTCCGGGATATCCGGCTGCCGCGCCGGAAACACATAGTCGATGTTCACATAGTGCGGGATACCGAAGCCGTGCAACTCGAGGTTGCCAGGCACCGGAATATCCGCCCAATCGGAGAGATCGAAATCGTTGCGCCAAAACTGCTGTGCGCGCTGCGCCGGTGCATCGACCCAATGCAGTTTCCAGACACCGTTCAACGATTGGATAAACTGCGAATCTTGCGGCTGCGCGTTGTCAGCCAGTGCAGCGCTCTCATAGGCGGTGAACGATGCGTGCGCTGCTCGCTTGTTAATGGCGAAGACTTGCGGATTTTCCCAGTCAGGCGCTGATATCGTCGGTGCGTCGACCGGCGGCACGCTGTCAATCTGATGGGTACAACCCGCCATCATCATGTTGGTCGCCAACGTGAACACCGTGACTCGGCCGCACGCTCTAACGCCACGATTCACGGCGCCTTTAGCGCGACCTGTGATCTGCCCACCCTCTCGCATGTCTGTTTCCACCCCTGCCAAACACCGCAATGCCGCACCCGGCGGTCATGCACAGCATAGTGATTGGACACAGCCGTCAACGCAACTGGACGCACAGCCGCGCCTGTTGTGCGATTGGTAATCGACAGGCGTTAGCTGGTGTCAGCCTATTTGCAGCCGAACCATGACAATGGCCGCTTGTCTGCCATCAATTCAAGTGACACGACCCAGTCATCAGATGGTTGATCCGCTTGGCCGGACAACGGCAAGATAGGGTATGAGTGAGATCATTGATGTATTCATTCTTGAAGACGATGTGCCCACGCGCCAGAGTCTGCAGCGGCGTCTGGACGCGGACGCTGGGTTTTCCGTCATTGCGGCCGTCGGCACGATCGCCCAGGCACGAACGGCGCTCGGTGCACACAAGCCCGACGTGCTGCTGGTGGATCTGCAACTGCCTGACGGCAATGCCACCGCACTGATCCGCGAGCACACCACCAACACACCGGATGCACCGGTGCTAGTCATATCCGTATTCGGCGACGAAGAGCGCGTGATTGCCGCCATTGAAGCCGGCGCACGCGGCTATCTGCTCAAAGACGATAGCGGCGAAGAGCTGGTTGATTCTATCCATCGCGTCAGAAACGGTGAATCACCGATTTCACCAGCGATAGCGCGACACCTGATCCGTCGCTACCAACCCGCGGTCATGCAAAAACCACCGGCCGAAACCCTCGAGCATGCGCTGTCGGATCGTGAGATGGAGGTACTACGGCTAGCCTCCAAAGGACTCACCTACCAGGAGACTGCGCAAGCGCTCGGCGTCACGGTGAATACGGTCGGCACTTACACGCGTCGCATCTACACGAAACTGGAAGTCAGCTCACGGGCACAGGCGCTGTTCGAGGCACGCCAACTCGGTCTGATGGGTAGTGATGAATAGGCGTCAAATCACGCAGGCACACGCGTGATCACAGCACACAGCGTTTGGCACAAACTGTTTTTTGCGGCGCTGTATCTTGCCGCACCGCTGGTGGCGTTGGCCTTGCTCTATCAACTCGATCAACCTTACGAAACGCCGGAAAGCTACCGGATAACCAGCGCCGATTGGGTGGTCAGCATGACGAACGACCCACCAACCAATGGCTGGAAACCACTCAACGAGACATCGCGACCACAGCGTGATCGCAGCGCTCCATTCACGAGCGTTTGGTTCCGCGTGCAGATCCCGAAGAACGTCGAAAAACCCGCACTGCTGATTCCCTACCCACGCGGCAATTACGATATTCGTCTGGATGGCGAGCGATTGTTTGTACCCAAACCGATGCGGCGACCGTTGCATTTTCGCAAGCGACCGATTGTCGTACCGCTCGGCACAAGCGCAGTTGCGACCGGCGAACCGCTTTACATACGAGTAGCGCGGCAGGCTTCTTACACGGAAATACGCTATCTCTATATTGCACCTGTGGACCTTGCGTTGCGCGATGCGAATGAGCAGCTGGTCATGCAGTACTACGCGCCCATTGCGGTGCTGGTGCTCATGACGACGCTGGGTCTTGCGGTTGCGATGATGTTTTTTTTACGACGACAGCAAGCCGCGTACGGCTGGTATGCACTCACGATTCTGTTATGGGGGTTTCATACGGCACACGCCGTCTCTGGTGGCGTGCTGTTCAACCACTTTTTTTGGTACGGCCTCAACTATGTGTCACTGAGTTGGCTCGTCACCGAGCTGTACTTCATCAACCACTACTTTGAAATCCGTGCCCCGCGTCTGGAACGATACGTGCTCATGATCACCGCCGGACTCTCGGCGTTGCTGCTGGGTGCGGCGACATTTGCGCTGGATAGCGTCCGCTTCGAGAGCTACTACTACACGATGGCAACTGTTGCCAGCCTGTGGTTCATGGCACTCGCTTTCGTGATCACCGGGCGCTATTTTGTCGCCGTGCGCAAGCGCTGGGATTTCGATAGCGTCAGCCTTTGGCTCGCGTCGGCCGTAGTGATCGGCGTCGGCATTCGCGACCTGCTTTACGAGTTCGGCGTGCCGCAGATCCCTGGTACGGTTTACTACCTGCAGTTCGTCGCCATCGTGCCGCTGTTGCTGTTCGGCATCCAGCTCATCCGTCGATTTGCGGATGAGTCGCGCAAGGCAGAACAACTGAACACAGAGCTGCAACGGCTGGTCGCCTCTCGAACTGCCGATCTGGAACTGACCAGTCGACGCCTGACGAAGGAAGAGCGACGTCGGGTGCTGGCCGAGGAGCGCAGTCGTCTGATGCGTGATATGCACGATGGATTGGGCGGGCAGCTGGTGCACGCACTCGCGTTGAGTGAACAAGGCAAGGATCGCGACCTCGAGCGATCGTTGCGGTTGGCACTCGACGACCTGCGTCTGATTGTTGATTCATTGTCGCCGTCCGAAAACAGCCTGCAGGACCTGCTCGCCTCTTACCGGCATCGGGTCAGCAAGATGTTGCAGCGATCCGGATTCACCGTTGACTGGATGCTTGAAGACTGCGCGACTCAGATTGCACTGAAACCGAACACGGCGCTGAGCATTCTGCGCATCATGCAGGAAGCGGTCACGAATGCCGTACGTCATTCTTCCGGTGATCATCTCTTGATCAAGCTGTGCGAAACCGATGAACAGCTGCAGCTCAGTGTGACGGACAACGGCTGCGGCATCGAAGCGGGCGTGGCCGAGCGTGGTTTGCGCAACATGCGCGTGCGCGCCGACGAAATTGGCGCGCAACTCGATATCCTGACACGATCAGGAAAGACCGAGATTCGCGTGTCATTGCCGTTGGATTTTCAAGACGTCACCGTCATCTAGCCGTGCCTGATCATTCGGAAGCTGAACAGCGACGCAACGGTCAGTCACTCAGGAAACACTTGATCATTTGTAGCTATCAAGATGACTACAACCACGTGCCAGGCGGGCGTCGCGCGGCGTAACAAGCATTCATGTCACGTAGACTGCGAAAGCCATGACGCTGTGCACCGCGACTACACGACACATGACAAAGACTCAGTCGGCACACAACTGATCGCTGCGACAGGAAGCCAACGGCACAAACCCGTTGCGACCCGCACGGAGTCGCAACGGGCGAGCGCCTAGTTGACGACTTGCAGAATCACGCGGCGATTTTGCGCGCGCCCTTCGGCAGTCTCATTGCTTGCGATCGGCTGCGTCTCACCGTAACCGCGTGCTGTCATGCGATCACGCGGCACACCACGTGCTTCCAATGCGTTGCGCACCGAACGCGCACGGCGCTCTGACAACGAACGGTTGTACTCGGCATCGCCGCGGCTGTCCGTATGGCCTGCGACTTCGATGATGAGCTGCGGATTATCGAGTAGCGTCTGCGCCGCATCGTCCAACTCATCTGTCGCAACCGGCAGCAGCAAGTCGGAGTTCGTCTCGAACTGCACATTCGGCAATTCGATTTCGCGAATCACCGGTATCGCACAGCCGCGCGCATCCACTGCGGTACCCGCTGGTGTGTTCGGACACGCATCGCCGTTGTTGAATACGCCATCGCCGTCATCGTCGAGTTCACAGCCATTTGCACCGACGAGGGTTCCCGCCGGTGTTGCAGGACACTGGTCATCAGCATCGACAATCCCGTCACCGTCCGCATCCAGGAATACCGTGCAACCGACGGCATCAACGGTGTCGCCGAAGGGTGTCGTCGGGCAGGCATCGAGCGCATCATCGACCCCGTCGCGATCCGAGTCGACCGGCACGATGGGTGCCGGCCCGCGATCACGACGATCACCGAACTGGAAACCCAGCATGACGCCTGCATACCAGGCATCACGGTCATAAAGATCGAAATCGCCGCGCACGAACCACGGTGAGTCCTGACCCAGATCGACATTGAAACCTGCGCCCAGCGCCAGCTGAACGCTCGTTTGCCTGTCGAACGGCACCGGACCGCCAGTCGCATCATTGCTGATGACTGACAGACCAATCTTACCGAATGGACGGAAGCGCTTGTCGATGCGGAACCGGTAGCCGGCCATTAGCGACGGGACCTGATAGGTGATCGCAGCATCGGGGAAAGCAGCCGCTACAGCCGGAATGGCATTGGTGATGCCCGCCTCACCGAGATCGGCATAGCGCAACTCGCCAAACCAACGCGGCGAAAAATGCCGACCGATCGCCAGATGCCAACCCGAGTCGTGGTTCTCGCTGGTGTCGTGGAAGAAATTGTTGGCAATTTCGTCCGGAGACACATACGAGTAGCCAAGACCGGCGCCGACATACCAGCAACCGCTGTCATCACCATCGGCGACACTGTCGCCGCAAGACTCCTCGGCCTGAACATCCGGCATCGCAAAGATACAGCACAGCGCAAGCGCCGCTGCAACGCCATGCACTGCTGCGCGGCGTCGCGCCAGCAACAGTAAGACCAGACCGAACAGCATCACCAGACCAACGCTACCGGTACCACTACCGGTAACCGCCGTTTCCAGCTCACCATCGTTCTCCAAACGATCCAATACACCGTTGCCATCCACGTCTGCGTCCCCCTCGAGCGAATCGCCGAGACCGTCATTGTCACTGTCGGTATCAATGTAATCAGGCGTGCCATCGCCATCCGTATCGACGGGACTCGCCGGGTTCGGACCGGCTTCGTCCGCATCCGATATGCCGTCATTGTCACTATCGGGGTCGTTCGCATCCGGCAAACCGTCACCGTCGGTATCGCCCGTGCCTTCAACATCGTCAGGAATACCATCCTGATCCGTATCGGCGATCGAACCGAAACCATCGGTGCCGTCAATCACATCAGCGATGCCATCGCCATCCGTGTCAGTCGGATCATCGAGCACACCATCACCGTCAGTATCCAGCGGCGCAAATGGCGTGCCGGCAATGTCCGGCGTGCCATCGTTGTCGCTGTCAGTCTCTCGCCAATCGCCGATGCCGTCCATGTCTGTATCGACCGGCATAACAATCGTGCCTTCGTTGTTGGCAAGATCATCGATCACGCCATCACCATCAGCATCAGGGCCACCGGCCTCGATCACATCCAGCAACGAGTCATTGTCGGCATCCAGATCGATGTAATCCGGCACGCCGTCACCGTCGGTGTCAGTCGTCATCACCGCGTCATCGACACCGTCCATATCGGCATCGGCACCCATCGTCAGATCAACATCGAATACGTCATTGATCTGATCACCATCAGCATCGGCAGCAACATCAAGATCTGCCTCAACCGTGTCTGGAATACCGTCGTTGTCGCTATCGATGTCCAGGGTGTTCGGCACGCCGTCACCATCGCTGTCGACTGGCGTTACATCATCGGCAACGCCGTCGCCGTTGCTGTCCATCGACAGCGGCACGGTGTCGACATCGTAGCCGTCATCGATGCCATCGCCATCGGTGTCGACGCCAACGCCGCGATCATCTTCCACGGTATCCGGGATACCGTCGTTGTCACTGTCGGGATCGAGGTTGTCGGCAATGCCGTCACCATCACTATCGCCACCACCTTCAACGCTATCCGGAATGCCGTCACCGTCGCTATCAGGATCGACGTTATCAGTTAGTCCGTCACCATCTGTGTCGATCGGCATCGCCGGCATTGGCCCGGCTTCGTCAGCATCCAGAATACCGTCATTGTCCGAATCGGGATCGATCGCGTCGTTGATACCGTCGCCATCCGCATCACCATTCTCGACATCATCCGGGATGCCATCACCATCGGAGTCTGTATTGTTCGGATCGGTACCGTTGGCAATTTCATCGCCGTCACTGATGCCGTCGCCGTCGCTATCGCAAGCGGCAGACGTGTTGTCCGGTACACACGGATCGCTGTCGCCAGCGACATCCGGTTCGACCGGAACCAGCGTTGTTGGCGTGCCGAAGTCGGCCGCACCATCACCATCACTGTCCGCACAAGCCGGGCTCGGGAAATCCGGACCACACGGATCGGTCGGATTGCTGTCCGCATTGTCCGGAATGCCGTCACCGTCGGTATCGATATTGTCGTCGGCGCCGTTGCCCGCGGTCGGGTCAGTGCCATCCGTCAACACTTCTGCACCGTCGTCGATGCCGCCATCGTCCGTGTCGGTATCCAGCGGATCGGTTGCACCAACAGGCTCGTTCAGACCAATACCGTCGGTTTCGTTGCCGTCAGTCAAACCGTCACCATCCGTATCCGGATTGTTCGGGTTGGTCTCGCCGCTGCCGGCTGTACCGGTGCCACCGATCGTATTGACCGTTGCACCGTCACCGTTCGCATCTTCGGCGCCATCCTGAATACCGTCGTTGTCGGTATCCGGATCCGTCGGATCGGTCGTCGTGCTCGGGTCAGCATCGGCGACGAAATCGCCGGCTGCCGGATCCGTACCACCGACCGCGACACCACTGTCATCACTGACGCCCGGTGGCAACGGCGTTGTCACGCCAGCCTCCAAACCGTCGTTCAGACCGTCATTGTCACTGTCAGGATTGTTCGGATCAGTTTCGTCACCGGTGTTTGGCAAGCCATCAGCGCCACGCACTTCCGGACCGTCACCCAGACCATCGTCGTCAGAATCCGCATCCAGCGGATCGGTATCGCCGACATTGATAACACCGTCGTTGCCGGTTTCATCGCCGTCATCGATGCCGTCATTGTCGCTATCCGCGTCGTTCGGGTCAGTACCCAACACCGCTTCCTGCGCATTCGACAAACCGTCATTGTCCGGGTCGGCCGCAGCGTCATCGGCGCCGTTGCCAGCCGTCGGGTCAGTGCCGTCAGCCAGCACTTCGATGCCGTCTTCGGTACCACCGTCATCGGTATCCGTGTCCAGCGGATCGGTCGGACCGACAAGCGCGAGCGGACCGGTGCCATTGACTTCGGCGCCGTCGATCAGGCCATCACCATCGGTATCGTTGTTGTTCGGATCCGTCTCACCGCTGCCTGGCGTTGTCGAATCGCCAATCGTGTTGACGGTCGCGCCATCGCCGTTGGCATCCTCCACACCATCGAGCAAACCATCGTCGTCGCTGTCCGGATCGGTCGGATCGGTCGTGGTCGTTGGATCAGCATCAACCACAAACGCCGGTGAGCCGGTGTCGGTACCTGCGTACGGCACACCATCGCCCTCACTGGTGCCAGCAGGCACGCCTTCGGTAACGCCGATCTCAGTGCCGTCGTTAATGCCGTCGTCGTCCGTATCCGGGTTTAGCGGATCGGTTTCGTCACCGTTGTTGGCAATGCCGTCGACACCGATCAGCTCATCGCCGTCGCTGATACCGTCATCGTCGGTATCCGCATCCAGCGGCGATGTGTCGTCGCTATCCAGCACACCGTCGTTGCCGACTTCCGAGCCATCATCGATACCATCGTTGTCGGTATCGGGATCGTTCGGATCAGTGCCTAACGCAGCCTCTTGCGCATTCGACAAACCATCGCCATCCGGATCAGCCGCGGCATCATCGGCGCCACTGCCCGCGACCGGGTTCGTACCGTCCGCCAACACCTCGGTGCCGTCTTGCGTGCCGCCGTCATCGGTATCGGCATCCAGTGGATCAGTCACACCAATGCCCGCCAGCGGGCCGGTGCCATTGACCTCGTCACCATCAGACAGACCATCGCTATCGGTATCTGCAAGGTTCGGATCGGTCTCACCGCTGCCCGCACCTTCACTGTCACCAATCGTGTTGGTCGTCTGGCCATCCTGGTTGGCGTCTTCGACGCCATCATCCAGACCGTCGCCGTCGCTATCCGGGTTGGTCGGATCGGTGGTCGTGCCCGGATCGGCATCGCCGATAAAGCCAGGCGCGGTACCGTCGTACGGCGTGTCGTTGCCATCACTGGTACCGGCGGGTAAGCCCGGCGTCGAAACGCCCGCTTCGATGCCGTCGTTGATACCGTCGCCGTCGGTATCCTCATCCAGAGGATCGGTCGGACCGTACGGCGCCAGCGGACCGTTGCCGTTCACTTCCTGTCCGTCACTTAAACCGTCGTCGTCACTGTCCGAATCCAGCGGATTGGTTTCACCCGGTCCAACAACGCCATCGCTGCCAGCTTCCTCGCCGTCAGTCAAACCGTCATTGTCGCTATCCGGATCATTCGGATCCGTGCCGAGTATGCCTTCGAGCGGATCGGAAATGCCGTCGCCGTCGCTATCGATCGCATCATCAAGACCGTTGCCGACTGTCGGATCGGTGCCGTCAGTCAGCACTTCCGCGCCATCCTGCGCACCACCGTCGTCGGTGTCACTGTCCAGCGGATTGGTCGTACCGATACCGGCAAGCGGTCCGGTGCCGTTGACTTCGTCGCCGTCATTCAGGCCATCGCTATCGGTATCCGGATCGGATGGATCGGTTTCGCCACTGCCCACAGCGCCACCGGTCGCACCGATGACGTTGAGCGTCTGACCATCGCCATTCGCGTCTTCGACGCCATCATCAAGGCCGTCACCATCGGTGTCTGCCAACAACGGATCGGTTGTCGTAGACGGATCCAGGTCGCCAGCGAAGCCGCCTTCGGTGGCCAGAATCGGGCCAGCGCCATCCGGATCGGTAACACCTGTCGAAACACCCGCTTCGACGCCGTCGACGATGCCGTCACCGTCACTATCGGGATCGGTTGCGCTGGTCTCACCAGCTTGCTGCACGCCGTCAGCGTTTACATCTTCTTCGCCGTCCGACAAGCCATCATCGTCGCTGTCGCGATCGAGCGGGTTCGTCTCGCCCGCATCGACCGTTGCGTCGCCGCCGGTTTCAACACCATCACTGATGCCATCGCCGTCAGTGTCAGGATTGTTAATGTCCGTGCCCAACGCAGCTTCATCAGGATCAATCAGGCCATCGCCGTCACTATCCGCAGTACAGCCCGGTGCGATCGTTGATGGCACACACGGATCCGCATTCGCGCTGTCTTGCTGGTCAGGCGTGCCGTCCCCGTCAGAGTCTGCTGTCGACGACTCGAGGTAGTCGGGCGTGCCATCGCCGTCGCTGTCTGCTGTCTCACCTTCTACGCTGTCCGGCGTACCGTCACCATCGGTGTCGATCGTACAACCAGCACCAAACTGAGACGGGATACAAGGATCGGCATCGTTAGGATCAGACTGGTCAGGCGTACCGTCACCGTCGCTGTCGGTCGTCGCCGATTCCAAATAATCCGGCGTGCCGTCGCTGTCGGCATCGTTCGCTGCACCACCTTCATCGGCGGTCGGCGTGCCATCGTTGTCATCGTCAGTATCGCGCCAGTCGCGTGTCGTGTCGGTATCCGCATCAGGCAGCGCTGCATTGCTGCCCGTCGCGTTGCCAACGGAAGGTCCGGCAATCGTGTCGTAGTTGTCATTCAGACCATCGCCGTCCGCATCGGCATTACCCGCCGCAGGCAACACGTCAGCAACGCCGTCGCCATTCGCGTCGAAACCTTCGATCGCATCCGGGATGCCGTCGTTATCACTGTCGCTGTCGAGATAGTCCGGCAGATCTTCAGTGTCAGAGTTGACCGGTGACAGCGGTGCATTGCCGCTGTCCACGTCATACGCATCATCAATGCCATCGCCGTCCGCATCGTTGTTGGCAGGCGGCACATACATACCTTCAGGTTGCGCCTCGACGTTGTCGACAATGCCATCATTGTCGCTGTCGATGTCACGCGCATCAGGGATACCATCGTTGTCGGAATCGCCGGTCCCCTCAACGCTATCGGGTATACCGTCGTTGTCATCATCTGGGTCAACGTTGTCGGGGACACCATCGCCGTCACTGTCCGGCAGTGTCACAACGGTCGCGTCGTTCTCTTCGTTATCGCCGCCCGTGGCAACTGTCTCGGACGGGTTACCGTCGCCGTCAGGATCGGGGTCGAGTCCCGAATCTGACAAATCCAATACCTGCGCAAAACCGCCGGCGATCTGTGAACTCGTCACCTGTGCCTGGGTGTCAAACGGACCGGTCGCGGTGCCGAAGTCGACGCGCACAGTGTAAGTAATCGTTGCCGTAGCACCACCTGCCAACGTATCCGTACCTGCGAGCAGGTCAGGCTGAGCATCGCCATCGTACGCAGTACCGGGCGCGGTGAAACCGCCAATGTCTGGCGTGCCCTGCAATGCAAATGACGTAACACCGGGGAAATCTGCTGCCAGATCGTCGGTCACCTGAACATTGATTGCATCGTTAGCCGTGAAATTCTCGATCGTCAGCGTGAACGTCAGATCGAAGATCGCGCCGGTCGTGCCGACCTGAGTTTGAGAATCCAGGTTCTTCGCAATGCCGAGCGTGACGAAGTTGCAGTCAAACAGTGCAAGCGGTGCGATCGGTGTTGATGCACCGGCGCCGCCCGCCGTGCCGTTGAAGAAACCACCAGATGCACCCGTGCCGGCTGCACCACCCGCGGTATCGAACGTGGCCGTACCAGGCGTTGTGTCTGACAACCAGATAACGCCACCCGAGCCGCCGCCGCCGCCGCCATCATTGTTTTGTGAGCTGGAACCGCCAGCGCCACCCACGGCAGAGAATGTAAAACCATCAACGGTGGAGCCGTCGGTATGAATCAGCACCGTGCCGCCGGCGCCACCGCCGCCGCCGCCTTCAGATGCAGCGGTACCGCCACTATCACCATCGGCTGAAATCACACCACCGCCACTAGCATTGATCAGCGTGGAGCGCACAAACACCATACCGCCACCGGCCTGGCCGCTGCTGACGGTCAGGTCGAGCAAACCGGTGTCGTCACCGTTGCTAGCACCGCCGCCGCCGCCCATGACCATACGTGCCGCTGTCGCTGCAAAGTGCTGCGGGAAGTCAGCGCCGCCGAAGCCTTCGGTATTCGCACCGCCGACACCGCGGCCGCCACGGCCACCTTGTGCGGCATTACCGCCACCACCACCGCCGGCATCTTCACCGCCACCGCCGCCAGAGCCGGCCGTGCCAGGCGCGCCCAAACCTGCGTCGCGAGTCCATGCAGTACCGGCTGGTCCGAGCCCATCGACGCCTGCATAGCCAATGGGGCCCGTTTCCTCGCCGTTGGTCGCCGGCTGCTCCTCGAGCAGAACGCGCGAGAATAGACGTTGCGGCAATCCCGTGATGCCCTCACCTTTGAAGCCAAAGTTGCCGAGCAGACCCGATGTGTTATCCGAGCGCTCCGGGAAAAACTGTCCGCCACGGAAACCACGGCCGTCTGCGTTAAAGTTGCCGCCGTTGAGGGTCAGGTCTTCGCGCACGTTGATTGCGGTGATGCCGCCCCAGCGACCATTCCAGCGATCGGAGACAATTTCTCCGGAGATCTCGAGCTCGGCGAACTGCGGGACCTTGATAACCTGGTAGCGCCGAAAGCCGAGCGTTGCGGTCGTAACATTAGAGTTAACGTAGTCGTTAACGAGCCCACCACCCGTGCCGACACCTTCGATAGGGATCGCGCCACCAGTCACCGGTCCGGTTGCGACGACAAACTCGTACAGACCAGCTGTGAAGTTGGTGTTGTTCAGTGAACCTGCCTGGTCTAGACCACCGGCGCCATCACCATAGTCACCGGTCGCCTGCTGGTTGTCGCTGGTGTCGATTTCGGCGCCAATCATCTGCACCAGGATCAGTACATCACCGGCAGAAATGGTCGTTGAGACGGACGGATGCAGATTGGTCGCCTGCCCGCCAAGCGTTGCGTCGATCGGGATCGCCGTGTCGCCGGCACTCATTGTCGTCTCTGCAATGTCGGGGTCAGGCGCTGCGTAGTAAACGTTGACCCGAGTGGCGGGCGCGGTCACGTTGACGATACCGTTGGTGCCGGTCGAGCAGACTGGCGCCGCCTGCACGGTGGCAGACCACATGCCGCTCATGGCGGCCAGCGTTGCGATCAACGCGCGCGCTGCCAGCGATCCATTGCGACTTGCTGTCTTGTAGAAACGGGTTTCGTTGCGGTTAGCAAAGACTTTCATACCAGGTACTTCCCAAATTTTGTGTGCCCGCCGGGCCCCCTACAGCGCCAGGCGCTGCACCTTCCATCCGTTGTTTATTATTGTTATGCGTGCTGTGTCTTTTGTTTTGTGCACTCGTTCGCCCACGTACGACACTTTGTCGCATCGTAGCCCTATGACCGCCCGCAAAACAAACGTCGTGTCGCTCCAGACCGACGGTTTAACAATTGGCCACAGTTGACAAGATTATGTCGAAGTAAATACTCGTGTTTGGGTGATTGCAGCGTATTCACATGCTGCGCCGCAGCATGGCCGTGTCATTGATTTTGCGCGTTGCGCGCATCGCCGGTGTTGTCTGCCGGGCGCTGACCAGGCCGGTAGCGCCGCAAAGCACGCGCGTCAACGTCGTCGCGATAGAACGCAACATCCTTAAATGATTCGTCAGCGTAGCGCTGAGCCTGATCACCAAAGTGGGCAGATTCGACATCACCGCTCTGCCCGCCCACCAGGATGGTTTTGGCGGCAACACGTTCGCCAAACTCAACCACCGCAACGAAACTGTTGCCGTTGTCGCCATACAATCGCCGTGTACCTGTGCGACGGCGCGCACCAAAATCGGCCAGCGCCCCCCAGCGACTGTTCGCCATACCAATCGCAATGCTGGGTTGCTCATCGTCATAGCGCTGTTCGATGTCACCGGTCAGACGCTGAAAACGATTTACCGTACCCCACGGGATACGCCAATCACCGAAATCCTTGCGTAGCGCCGAGATCGTCGCCGCAAATACGCGCACACGTTCGGCAGGATCAGTTTGTGTGCCGAGAAAATTGATTTGCTCCATCGCGGTCAGGCCCTCCGGATAGGCCGCTCGCTTGCGATAGGTTTCACCAAAGAAATGCGCAAGCGTCATCGCAACCGATTCCGTGCCCGTTGCAAAATCCCAAGTGCGCAGGACATCAATAGCCTCAGCCAGTTCGTTATCCTCAGACGGTTCGGCGTCCCACGCCGCAATCAGGCCTGGGATCAGTTGCTCGAATCCGGGCAGATAAGGGTCATGGGCAATAGCGATCAAATCTTCAAGCGTCAGAGTATCGATGTTCGCCAACACACGCTGTGCGTGCACACCACGAAAATTCTCATGATCCGGCGCCATATAGACCGGATAATCTTCAGCGCGCGGGCTGAAGGCGCCGGCAGCCGTGAAAGGCGTCGAGTTGGCATTCTGGATCCAGCCATTCTCGGGATTCACAATCGTGATTGTCTCATCGACACTGTGCAAGCCTTGCCAGTCCGTCGCCGGATCGCTGCCATCAACGGGTTTGGAATAGTCGAAACGCGTATCGCGCTTGGGCACAAAGTTACCGTGGAAATAGGCAATGTTGCCTTCCGCGTCTGCGAACACGGTGTTGTTTGATGAATTTGTGCGGATATCCATCATCTGACGAAACTCGTCGTAGTTCGCAAGCTTGGTACGCGTGAACGACTGGATCAACGCATTGACCGGATCCCAGTTGATGCGCGTCACTACCCATTGATCGCCCTGCTTGTGTGTCACCGGTCCGTGGTGAGTGTGATACATCGTAAAGCTGCGCGAGCGCATCCGATCACCATCGCGATAGCGCAGCGTCACCGGTGTTTGCCGCACTTCGCGCTGTTCGTTACCGAAACGATATGACAGCTTGCCATCAGTCAGACTGACGTCTTCGACGAACTCGTCGATGAAATCGACATAGGTCGACGTGTGCATCCAGCCGGTCTTCTCGTTGAAACCCTGATAGACGAAAAACTGCCCCCAGGTAACCGCACCATAGGCATTCAGGCCCTCTTCACTGACAGCGTGCACTTCGCCGCGGAAATAGAATGATGTATGCGGGTTGATCAGCAACATCGCATTGCCAGAGCGCGTATGCTCACCGGCGATCGCGAACCCGTTTGAACCGCCCGGCGCCGAAAACATCTGGGCACTGGTCGCATTGGCGGCCAGCGCAGCCTGAGCATCGAGTTCACCATAGAACTGCGCTATGCGATCCAACGGGATCTGTTCGATATCACCACCAATGGAGCCTTCGCTGAAATACATCGGCATCCACGGCTCGAATCGAGTCAACAGTTTTGGCGTGACCTCGGGATGGGTCAGTAAATAGTAATTCAGACCGTCAGCCCAACTGTCGCACAGCGCCCGCAACCACTCTGGCGCGGCGGCGTAGGCAGCCTCCGCCTCGGCACGGGTCATATACAGGCGCGCGCGCAAATCACTGTACAGCGCCGATTCACCCTCAACCTCGGCCAGACGACCAATTGCCCAGATGTAATTGCGCTCGATGCGCGCAAAGTCATCTTCGGCTTGAGCGTAGAGCAAACCAAACACGGTATCTGCATCGGTCTTGCCGTATACATGCGGCACACCAAAGTCGTCTCGGATGATCTCGACGCGTGCCGCACGTTGCTGCAAACGCGCTCGCTCCGACGTTTCCTCGGCTTCGTCTGGGCGTTCGTTGGTACAGGCAGCAAAGCTTGCGCAGATAACAACGGCGATCAACACGCGGTACACAGTATTCATTGCTCGGTGACCTCAAAAACGTCATTCAGATACGCAGCAAGACGAATACCTGCCTGTGTCAGTCGTTGCCGCACCGTCGCGCGATGCTGATAGATGTAATCCCAGCGCAAATTGCGCGCCGCCTCATCATTGGCATCCGGGTAGATCGTGTCACGGATCTGTACGCTCTCGGCAATCCAGTCAAGCGGATCCGCCGTCCACCACGCAAGCACATCGTCCGGACGCAAGCGGCGCGTCAACCAGCGCGACATCTCGGTATAGGAAAGCTGCTCATCATCAACCAGACCGGTATCCCATACGCTGTGCAGATTCGTCGGCCTGCCTTGCCAGACGACAGCAAAATCGTTGCCGCCTCGATCGGTGCCATTGCCAGCGTGTAGTGGTTGGTGCAGGTCGGCGACGATATGAACGATGAAGCGCAGCGCCAACTGACGCTGCTCAAGATCGGCAGCCGGGTCGCGCAGCACTGCGCGATACTTGGCGAGTGCCGTGACAGCATCACCTTCTGGCGGCGCACCGACTTGTTCATACGTCTTGCCAACCGGCACTGTCACATAGTGATACGGGCCAGCTTCACGTTGCCAGAACGAGTCCGGCGACGAACGCATGAAGTCGGGCCATGTGGAACTCTCCGCCAAATCCTCACTGCCCAGGATCTGTTCGATTGACGCGCGCGCCTGACCCGACAGATGTTGCGTTGCGATCTCACCAACCACGCGGTGCCCGATCTTGCCCCAGGCGAATGCCGACGAACTGCTGACAGCAACTGCGAGCAATGCAATTAACACAACGACGGGGTTCTGATGACGCATAGCGGACTACCTCATTTTGAATACGCCTTCGCGCATGACGACAGTATACGCCGCCCGGTCTCTACATGGTCTAGCTCGCAGCAGATTGACCTGCGTACTGCGGCCACGCGCATTCAGGTACTATCTGGCCAATACCCAGCAGCAGAAAAAGAACCGGTATGCACATCACTGAAGCTCTTCCCGTTATCTTGCTCAGCCTGATCGAAATCGCTCTGGTCAGCGCCGGCGTGTGGTTTGTGGCGCAACGATTGGAGGCAATGTACAGCGATCGGCCCGATCAACAGTTTCGCAAGCAAATGATCCTGGTAGCGATCGTACTGGTCGCCATACTGACGATCATCCTGATCTTGCCAGTCAGCCCGGCGACACGCGGTTCGCTAATGAGTCTGTTCGGCATCGTACTTAGTGCCACGATAGCACTGTCATCCACGAATCTTGTCGGCAACATTATGGCCGGCATCATGTTGCGTACGGTCGGTAGCTTTAAGCTTGGTGACTACATCCATGTCGGCGAATTTTTTGGCCGAGTGTCCGAAATGGATTTACTGCACACGGAAATCCAAACTGAAGAGCGTGATCTGACCACCTTGCCAAACAGCTATCTGGCTGCACACCCGGTGCGGGTGATGCGCACCTCAGGGTCTATTCTGTCGGTTGAACTGTCGCTCGGCTACGACGTGTCACGCCATACGATCGAACGGTTGCTACTGGAAGCGGCAAAGAGTTGCGAACTGGAAAGCCCATTCGTGCAAATTCGCCACCTCGGCGACTATTCAATTACCTACGCAATCGCAGGCTTGCTGACCGACGTCAAATCGCTGCTCGGCAAGCGCCGTGCACTGCGCGCGGCTACTATCGATGTGTTGCATGCGAATGGTATCGAAATCGCGTCGCCCGTCCTGGCAAGCACCCGCAACTTCAAAACCAATCACCAGTTCCTCGCGAACGAGGCTGCACCGCAGAGCAACGGCGATGATGGCGGCGACGCCGTTACGCCCGACAGCCTCGTGTTCGACAAAGCACTGCAGGCTGAAGGATTGGACAAACTACGTGAGCGTCGCGAGGTATTGATCAAACAAATCGGCGAACTCAAGCTCACCGTGCCGGACGGCGCAGAAGAGGGCACCGAAAGCCAACCTGCCATGCAAGAGTCGTTGCAACGCGCAGAGCGCAGGTTAGCCAGATTGGACGAGGTCATCGCACGACGCGAAGCTGAGATCGCAAACAGTGAGTAGGCGACCGGCGCAGCACGCCGGCCGCCACGCAATTACAATTCGAAGTCTATTGCATAGCTGACAACAAATTTCACTTCATCGTTGTCCAAATTGTCCGGGCCCGGATCATCCAGATCCGTCGTTGTCACGACGAAAGCAAAACCGTCTTTGGCGAGCGACACGCTGAAATCCGCGTAAGCGCCAGGCACGCCATTGAATGCTTCGCTGAAGTCGCCGTCGTGGTAGCCAACGTGGAAGCCCAGATCGAGGCCGTCCCTGATCGGCATTGAATAGTCAGCCGATACGTAGAACGCCTGCCCAAATCCAAAGTCCTGGCCGACCGCCTCGTCAGCTTCTGTGTTGGCGAGTACATTCAGACCCACACTGAACCCACCTGCCGACAGCGACCCGTAGACTTCACCGAAATCGAATTCCGCCGTGCTGTCGTAGTTGTAGTACAGATAACCGAAATCCCAGCCTATTCCACCCGCGGTCTCACCGGCCAAGCCGAAGTACAGGTCGTGCTCATAAGAGAACACATCGCCAGGTGCATAACTGACGTTGGACGCCCAGGTGCCAGCGTAAAAGCCATTGTCGGCAGCGAAATCAATACCGCCGGAAAATGCGACACCGTTTTCAGTCTGGGTCAGCCCACGCCAAATGTAGTTGTTGCTGACAGCAGCATTGGCGGTCCACTCGTCCGCGTGGGCTACAGATGCTGCCGTAACCAGTAAGCCTGTTGTAAGAAGTGTCGCTACCTTGTTCATTCACTGTCCCCGCAGAGGTGTTATTGATTTAGGTCAGCAGTTGCTGACGATGAGTGTTGAGCAATATCCAGGCCAACTGACTGCGAATACGTGAGAACAGCGCAGAAACAACAGGATGCGTGGCACTAAGACGCTGTAGGCGCGAACGCCGGATGCCACGTAGCGCACCACCCAGGTGCGAGCGAGGCGTGATTTGCGCTGCGGCGGTGCCAAAGTGGTTGCGCCGGGAAACAAATTGCGGCGAAATAGCGTGCTATGAATAAATCAACACAACGATGGCGCCGCAGCTTGACTGCCGTCGCGATCGCAACAATATTGGGTGCATGCAATGCGCCCGCCGATCAGTATCAGAATGCAAAGTCGGTGCAATCCGACGGCACGATTGCTGCACTTGCGTCCGCTGATGTGAAGATTGCAGATCTCGCCGTGAACGTCTTGGCTGATGAGCTTGACTTGCCGGTATCGCAGATCACAGTGGACTCCGTGCGCACAGTTACCTGGCCGGACGGCAGTGTTGGCTGTCCGCAACCTGGGCAGGCCTATGGGCAAGTACTAACGCCCGGGCACAAAATCACGCTACGCGCAGAAGGTCGCGTCTACGTCATTCACGAAGCAAACCAGCACGCATTTCTCTGCAAACGACAAAAAGCCGTTGCTGAGATCACACCGGAGTTCGAATTCAGCTGGGCGCCGCAAGCGGCTATCGCACGCAAAGATCTCGCTGGCATTTTGGGTGTCGCGGAAAATGACATCATCATTGCCAACGGCAGCCGCCGAGCATGGCCTGACAGCTCGATGGGATGTGAAGCCACCGATACGCCAGTCGTTGCCGTGCGCACCGAAGGTTTTGCCATCACGTTGCGCTACGGCTCTCGGAATTACACCTATCACACCGATATGGAGCGCGTCATCGCCTGCCCACCTATAGCGGTGGACTAATATCGCGGAACGTCATTGACGGTATTTGTTGTGTCACAGGTATCGGGTAACCGATACGTGCCGCTAGCCGCGCGCAAGCAATACTCATGTTCAGGGAAGAACGCACGAGCTGCATCCAGCCCCACCTCACAGTCACGCACATAAAAAAAGCCATCCTGCCTGAGCAGGATGGCTTTCGAATAGTCAGCTTGCTGCCACTAGTGGCAGCAAGCTATTGCTATCACTCTTCCGGGCAGAAGCCTTCAAAGTCACAGATGGTCGCACCCTGATCGTTCTCGATTTCGATCACTGTCAGGTTTTGAATGCCATTCGCATCGCTATGCGAGATCGCACCAATCTGCTTCTCCAAAGGACCTGTCGGCAGTCCGCTCCATTCGATCGTCACTGGCGCTGTTTCGCGCGACACAGCGGTGTCAGGCGCATCAACGGTCAGTGTGCCGGTGTCGTTATCGATACCGAACTGTTGATCGAAGTAGAACAGGTTCGTCGTATCCAGTTCCGTATCGAACGCATGGACAAACAACAGGTAAGGGTTGTCTACCGTTTCGTCCCAAGGCACTGGCAAGGTCACGCTGACTTTCTCGTCTGAACCTGGTGCTGCACTAGACTCGATCTGCGTACAGGTCGCCGTTGTCGGGCAGTAGTACAGGTACAGGTCGATGTCGTCGTTGCCGCTGGTGTACGCGTCAAACGTTGACCACTGACGGAACGCCGTACCAGGCGCTGTATCGCGAATCACGAAGAAGCGCGTTGCCGGATCGTTCAGCAGGAACGCGAACGAATCATCAGGATCGTCAGCGATCTCGGTGATTGCGAACACGTTCGGACCATTCAGTCCGTGCACCTGTGCGGTGTACTCACCGGTGTAGCCGAACGTGATATCGAACTGCGCAGAGCCTTCCGCGCCTTCGCCTTCAATCAGATCGTCGACGACAAACGCTACCGTGTTCACCGCAATCGGGCTACGCACGTCGGCGCCGCGACTACGCTGGTTTTCCCAGGTGATCGCGCCGAATGACCATTCGTTTGGCGTTGCGCCATCAGAAGTCACTGTCAGCTCGTAGGTCGCAGATTCACCCGGACGCAACGTCAGTTTCTCTGGAGAGACTGTCGCCGTGAAGCCTGGTGGCGTTTCGATGCTGGCAATGTACTTCGCAGGACGGTTTGCACGGACAATCTTGTTGCCACGAACGTCGTAGTCAGCAACCGCCGTCACAGTACGCGTGACGGTTTTCGAACCCGGAATGGCGTTCATGCCGATTGACGGCAGGTTCAGGTTATCCGGGTCGGTCGAAATACCGAAGTCGACTTCCAGCGTGATGCAGTCTTCCGGCGTCAGACCCGGAATCGGCGAATCGGTACCACAGCTCGCTGCGAGGTAGTCGAATTGGCCGGCATCGTAGGTCAGACCTGGAGAGACAGCGGCGTTCGGCACAACATGGCCAGCACCGAAGTCAAACGGATCAGCCGGCGTTACACCGTCTTCCTTAACGACATCCTGACGTGCTGTTGTCATCATTGCAGATTTGATCTGCGCTGGTGACCAGTCCGGACGCGCTTCTTTGATCAGCGCACCGATACCTGCGATGTGCGGGCTGGACATTGATGTACCTGACAGGTAATCGAAATCGTCACCCAACGAGCCATCAGCTTGCTCTGGCGCGTACGCCGCAAGGATGTTCACGCCTGGAGCGGTGATGTCTGGCGAGATCCAGCTTGGCACCGTGGAGTACGGCCCACGCGATGAGAAACCAGCCATGATGTTGCCAACGCGCTCCTCGGGGATGAAGGTTCCACCGCTCAGACTAGCGTTTACAACAGCACCACCCTCGATCTCAGCCAACAAAGCCAGACCTGGCTCGTTGTCGATCATGACGCCTGGGATAGACAGCGAAATATCGGTCGCCGTGCCACCCATGACAGTCTTGGGACGTGCAGCATCGGTGTACATTAAAACGCCAACTGCACCGGCACCAACGGCCGCCTCAATTTTCGTTGTGAAGTTACACGCGCCGCGGGCGATCAATGCAATCTGGCCGGTCAAGTCGTTGGCCAACGGACCACAGGCTTCAATCGGCTCTGCTGCACCAAGGTCGGCAGTGATGTCACCACTCAGTACCAATGGCTGCGTAATCGAGCCTTCAAGAGCCGAGTAGTCGCCTGCAACGGCCTCTGGCGAGTTAATGCCAGCCGCCAGCGTGAAGGTCGTGCCTTCTGCGGTAGATGCAGCAACAGAGGTGACCCAAGGCTCACCAGCGTTAATCGTCTGGAACCCAGGACCGTCGTTGCCGCCAGAGCGCGCCACAAATACGCCAGCATTGGTTGCGTTGAAGAACGCAAGATCTTGCTGATCGGTGAACGACGCTGCTGTACCTACTGAGAAGTTCAGCACGTCAACGCCATCAGCAACGGCCTGGTCGGTCGCTGCTGCGGTATCAGAGAAGAAGCAGCTGAAGTTCGTCGCGCCCGGAGACAGCCAGCACACTTTGTAGGCTGCGATGCGAGCACGCGGCGCCATGCCGGAGATGCGTGCAATCGGTGAGCCGTTGAAGGTTGCCGTAACTTCGTTACCGCCGGCGGTACCGGCTGTGTGTGAACCATGACCTGACGAATCGCGCGGTGACAGGAATTCACCTTCAACGACGCTGCCGCGACCTGCGAGGAAACCATCTACGTACCAACGCGCACCAATCAGTTTGTTGTTGCAAT
>JBCBDU010000038.1:0-34838 GCA_038529355.1 Pseudomonadota bacterium | reverse complement strand
CCGAAGTAAGCATGAACGCAACCACGCCGATCGACAGCAGCACCAGCAAAATCGGATAAATCAGTGCGGTGCGCGCCTGTTGGCTCAGGTTCTGGCGATTCTCGGTGTAGTCGGCTAATCGCTCCAGAACACCGTCGAGCTTGCCGGATTGTTCGCCGGCATCGATCGTGGCGCGAAACATGGCTGGAAATGCCTGGGGAAATTCGGCCAGGCTGCCGGCCAGGGAATAGCCCTCACGGACTTTGGCGCGCACACCCAGCACGATGCTTTGGGTTCGCGCGTGTTCGGATTGCTCGCCGATTGCTTGCAGCGCCTCTTCGAGCGGCAGTCCTGCTTGGACCAGTGTCGCCAACTGTCTCGTGATGAGCGCAAGCTCTCCCGAGCGCAGCCCGCGCCGGGTGGTGAAACGGTTTTTGCTCGGCGCACCGGTGCTGACCGATTTGCCGGATTCGACCTGTGCGACCGACATCGGCGTTAGCGATTGCTCGCGCAACGCCTGGCGCACCGAGCGCGGCGTATCGCCCTCAAGTACGCCTTTGCGTTCCTTGCCGCGCCCATCCAGCGCAATGTACTCAAAAGCTGCCATGTGATTGCCGAGTCTGCGTTAGTCGTCGCGCGTAACGCGCAGCACTTCTTCCAACGTGGTCTTGCCAGCAAGCACTTTTGCGCGACCATCGTCGCGGATACTTGGCGAGCGCGTGCGTGCGTACTGCTCCAGCTCGTGCTCTCCGGCGCCGTCGTGGATCATCGTGCGCATCTGGTCATCGACCATGACCAACTCGTAAATACCCGAGCGTCCTTTGAAGCCTTGCGGCTTGCCGTCGGCCGGCCGGTACAGTGTCGGTGCCTGGTCACGCGCTACGCGCAGCATGTCGCATTCGGAGGCGCTGGCCGTGTAGGCCTCACAGTGCTCCGTGTCGAGTGTGCGCACCAGTCGCTGCGCCAGCACGCCGATCAGGCTGGAGGACAGCAGGAACGGCTCGACACCCATGTCACGCAGTCGGGTGACAGCCCCCACAGCGGTGTTTGTGTGCAGGGTCGAAAGCACGAGGTGACCGGTCAAACTTGCTTGCACCGCGATCTCTGCCGTTTCCAAATCGCGAATCTCGCCGACCATGACGACGTCCGGGTCCTGACGCAGGATGGCGCGCAGTCCGCGCGCAAACGTCATGTCGACTTTGGTGTTGACCTGCGACTGGCCAATACCGTCGATGTAGTACTCGATCGGATCTTCGACTGTCATGATATTTCGCGAGCTGTTATTGATGCGCTCAAGTGCGGCATACAGCGTGGTCGTCTTACCCGAACCGGTGGGGCCGGTCACCAGAATGATGCCGTGCGGTTTATGGATCAGCGAATCGATGTCTTTTTGATCTTCGCGGCGCATGCCCAACTGTTCAAGGTCGAGCTTACCGGCCTGTTTGTCGAGCAAGCGCATGACCACTCGCTCGCCGTGTCCGGACGGCATCGTCGATACGCGCACATCGACCGCCCGGCCGGCAACGCGCAGCGAGATACGCCCATCTTGTGGCAGGCGTTTTTCGGCAATATCGAGTTTGGACATGACCTTGATGCGCGAGACCAGCAGCGGTGCCACACCGCGCCCGGTGTGCAACACTTCCTTCAACACGCCATCGATGCGCATGCGCACGATCAGGCGATTTTCGTAGGGCTCGATATGGATGTCCGACGCGTTCTCTTTAACGGATTCGGTCAGCAGTGCGTTGATCAATCGAATGATCGGCGCTTCGTCATCGCTCTCGAGCAGATCAGATTGCTCCGGCAGCTCTTGCGCGACCAGGAACAAATCGGTGTCTTCGTCCAGCGAGTCCATCATTTGCATGGCAGGACCGGAACCACGCTCGAATGCTTGTTGTAATTCTGCGTCGAATGCTTCGGTCGAGATTTGTTTCAGTGTGACCGGGCGACCTGCGAAACGCCGTGCCTCGGCGATGCTCGCAAGCGACGCGCCGGTGCGATACAGCAATTCGGGCGTCTCATCCTCTGCCGCTTCGCTCAGCAACACGCCGTGACGTTTAGCGAACGAGAACGGTAGCTGTGTGGCGGTGCCGGCAACGGTCTGCTCATCCATGTCGGACTCGACGCCGGTCATTGTGTCATTGCTGGCAGCCATGATCAGTTATTGCCCAGATCGCGTTGGTCGTCTTGCATGATGTTCGGCGGCGGCGCGCTTTCCGTTGGCTCGTCGACCATGTCTTCAAACGGCGGCAACATCGGTCGACGTGCGTCACGCATCAGCGTCACATCCTCGTCGTTGCCTTGCTGCAGGTCGCGCAGGTAGTTGTACTTTTCATTAGTTTCGCTCAGCGTGCTGACGCCGTCGCGTAAGATGCGCGGCTTGATGAACACCATCAGATTGGTTTTGGTCTTGTCGACGGTGCGTGAGCGGAATAGATTGCCAATCAATGGAATGCTTCCAAGGATTGGCACGCGTTGGTCGGTTTCGCGCAGTGTGTCATCGATGAGGCCGCCCAACACGAGGATGCCACCGTCTTCGACAATGACCGACGTTTCGATCAGGCGTTCGTTAGTAATCAGGTCGACCGCGCCGGCGCTGTTGCTGATCGATGAAATTTCCTGCTTGATTTTCATCAGGATCGCGCTGCCTTCGTTGATCTGTGGCGTGATTTCGAGCAGCGTACCGATCCGTTCGCGGTTGACAGTCTGGAATGGGTTGACGGCGCCGTTGTTGCCACCGGTGTTCGTAAACTGCCCAGTGATGAACGGCACTTCCTGACCGATTTCGATCCGCGCTTCCTGATTGTCCAGTGTCACAATCGTCGGTGTCGAAATCACGTTCGTGTTCGCGTCGCCCTGCAGCGCGCTGAGAATTGCTGCGAAGCTGGTGCCGTTATCGGTGATGCGTCCAACCCCGAGCGTCAGACCGGTCGAGATCGCGCTTGCAATCGCCGCGTTGTCTTCACCGAGAATGCCACCTGCCACGCCGCTAACGGTCGCACCGCCGGCTGCGTCAAAGTCCGTAACGCCAACGGCGGTGTTGCTGTCGCTGCCATCAACGGCAAACGTGACGCCGAGTGACGAGTCGCGATCGATCGTGACCTCGACAATCAGCGCTTCCACCAGCACTTGCGCGCGGCGCACATCGAGTTTGTCGACGACGCTCATCAATTCGCGCATCAGCGCCTGCGGTGCAGTGAGCACCAGTGCATTGGTTCGTTCGTCGGCCCAGATATTGACATCGCCATTGGCTGCGCGTGGCGCGGCGCCCTGACCGCCACCACCGCCGGCGGCGCTTTGTTGCACCTGACCGGAGAGTTTGGTCGCAAGCTCTTCGGCGTTGGCATAGCGCAAATAGCGCACCTGGGTCAGACCGCCGGCCTCTTGCGGTGAGTCCAGTTGCGCAATGATGGTGCGCGTGCGCAGACGCGTAGAGGCAGGCCCGCTAATCAACACGGCGTTGGTGCGAGCATCGGCGACGATTTGCACCGCGTTACCGGTGGCTGCCGCATCGGCGCGACCCGATGCGTTCAATGCATTGATGGTCGCGACAATTTCGTCGGCCGATGCATGCGCCAGTCGCACGATCTCGATGTCAGACTCTACCGGCTTATCGATCTGGCGGATCAGGTAACGAATGCGGTTGATGTTGCGGCCAGAGTCACTGATCACGAGCGAGTTGGATGACTGCACGGCACCGAAATGCGCGTGGGCAGGCAACAGCGGCCGCAGCAGCGGGACCAACTGTGCTGCGGGTACATGTTCGAGTCGGATTACTGTGGTTTGCAGCTCATCGGGCAGGGCGCTTTGGTATTTGACCGCTTCCTGGCGGGTTTGTGCGATCGGCACAATCTTGACGATGCCGCCGGCCGGTACTGCTTGGAACTGGTTCACGGTCAGGATTGACAGGAACGCCGCATAAAACTCATCGGCGGACATCGGCGAGCTTGAGTACAGCGTGACTTTTGCATTGACGCGCGGATCGACAATAAAGTTTTTCCCGGTAACCGTGTGAACGGCGTCGATGATCTCGCGAATATCTGTGTCACGGAAGTTCGGCGTGATGATGTCTTCCTGTGCCCACGCGGCAGTGAGCGGAAACGCAACGAGCAGTGCCGCGAGTGCGCCGGCGAGCCAGCGGCGCGCGAATTGAGTGCTTGTCGTTGTTGTCATTCTTCGTCCACCTGACCTGCGTTTTCGAGCTGGGCGATGTCCAGCGTCAGAGTTTGTTGGTTGCCGTTGCGCTCGAGTGTGACCGTTACGGACTGAGCGTTAGCAAGAGAGTTGAAAATTTGTGCGCCCTGCGTGGGGTTGTTCAGTGCGACGCCGTCGATTTCTGTCACGACGTCGCCGGGTCGCAAACCGAGCGCGGCGAATTTCTGGCGCTCACGACCCGGATACAGCCGGTAGCCGCGTTGTTGCCCGCCGACGAAATACGGGCGAGGCGATACGATTTGCGTGAACTGCGCGACTTGCTCTGTGAGCACTGTTTTGACGTCACGGCTTGGCTGCAGCGGCGCGCGTTGCGTCACTCGCCGAGGTGCAGGTCGCAGACCAGCCGTCTCTTCGGGTCCTGGTAATTCCAATCGCTCCAGCTTGCCGCGATTGTTGACGATGACGGCGGCGGCTTCGACCGCGTGCAGCGTGATGCCCGGTTTGATCGTGTTGCGCTCGCCCTCGAGCGTGTAGAGTTTTTCGTCCTTGCCGTCTGCGATGATCGCCAGCGCGTTTTCGCGCACGGATGCGGCGAGCGTGCCGCGCAACTCAAGCGTACCCTGATACTCATCGACGTCATCCGATTCGACCACCGTGGCTGTCGATTCTTCTGGCTCATCGGCGACGTCAGCGACACCGAACAGATGCGCGCTGACGATGCGACTGGCGTCGAGACCCGAGTCACCGGTGGTCGTGCTTGGGTTATTGCCTGCATTGCGAGTAGCTACGGGGGGGTCGATGCTGGCATCTTCCCGGCCGGCAAAGAATTGCCAGAACAGGCCAGCCAGCAGCCACGCTAACCACAGCGCAAGCAGCACCGTCAGCACACGCGGGCCATGTTGTTGCACGGCACGCAGAGCAGGGTGTCCACTCAGGTTGCGCATGCTGTCTAGCGAGGCTGAATTCATGATTGTGTCGCGGTGCCTTGTTATGCGGGCGTTGGCTGTTAATTGACCAGCGCTGGGCGTGATTTTTCGACGCGGTACCATGCGGCGATCAGCACTTATTAATATACGGCACTGTGAAATGCACAGCATCCGAATGATACGGCAGTGTGGTTGCCGCCCACAAGCGGCACTGCACTGGCAAAAAGGTTAGAATTGGGCGGCGGCAATTGGTTCCGAAGCGTAGCGATTCTCCCTTGCATCCGGACGTGTCCGCACCCATATCTATGCATACCGCCTGGCCTGAGTCAGGATCAAACCGCCCGACGGGCAGCAGCTACAGACAAAACAGACATGGCAGAACACGACGACAACCACGATTCGGACATCGGCGACACCGGCGCAGTCGTCGAAGAGGCTCGACCCAAACTGAAGAAACCGCCGATGTATCGCGTGGTTTTGCTCAACGACGATTACACGCCGATGGAGTTCGTCGTGCAGATCCTCGAGCAGGTTTTTGCGCACGACCGCACGTTGGCCACGCGGATTATGTTAGAAGTGCACACCAAGGGCAAAGGTGTGTGTGGCGTTTACACGCACGATGTGGCAGAAACAAAAGTGGCTCAGGTGAGTCAGGCGGCCGAGCAGCAACAACATCCGTTGCTGTGCACGATGGAAGCCGAATAGCGGCGCTTCACAGGATTTGAATTTATGCTGAACACTGAACTGGAATATTGCCTTAACGAGGCGTTTCAAAGCGCGCGTGACCAGCGTCATGAATTCATGACGGTGGAGCACTTGCTGCTCGCCATTCTGGATATTCCCGAAGTCCATGACTTGCTGCGCGGCGTCGAGGCCGACACGACGCGACTGCGACGCGAGTTGAACGAGGTCATTGCGCAGACGACGCCGAAACTTGCCGAGGACCTGGATCAGGACGTGCAACCGACGCTGGGCTTTCAGCGAGTGTTACAGCGTGCTGTGTTCCACGTGCAGTCCAGTGGCAAGAAAGAAGTCACTGGCGTGAACGTGCTGGTGGCGATATTCAGCGAAAAGCAGTCACAAGCGGTCTATCTGATCAACTTGCAGGACATCAGCCGTCTGGATGTTGTCAATTACCTGTCGCACGGCGTCAGTCGCCAGGAAGATTTCGATGCGGGCGATGACGAGTTAGGTACCACTGCCGAAGGTGAGGGTGAGCCTGCACCGTCGGCGCTCGAGTCTTATGCCAGCGATTTGAACCAGGAAGCGCGCGAAGGCCGCATCGACCCGTTGATTGGTCGCCAGCTCGAGATTGAACGCACCATCGAGATATTGTGCCGCCGGCGCAAGAATAACCCGCTGTACGTTGGCGAGGCTGGCGTTGGCAAGACCGCGATTGCAGAGGGTTTGGCGCGCCTGATCGTCGAAGAGAAAGTGCCCGATGTGCTGGCGGATGCGACGATTTATTCGCTCGACATGGGCGCGCTGGTTGCCGGTACCAAATACCGCGGTGACTTTGAGAAGCGCCTGAAGGCCGTGGTCAAGGAGTTGTCCGAGCAACCACAAGCCGTGCTGTTCATTGACGAGATCCACACGATCATCGGCGCTGGTGCCGCATCGGGCGGCGTGATGGATGCATCGAACCTGATCAAACCGGTGTTGGCGAACGGCAGGTTGCGCTGTATCGGCTCGACGACCTATCAGGAATACCGCGGTATTTTCGAAAAAGATCATGCACTTGCAAGACGTTTCCAGAAAATAGATATCCCGGAACCGAGCGTTGAAGAGACCGTGCAAATCCTGCTGGGACTGCAGAGCCGGTTCGAGGAGCATCATGGCGTGCGCTATGACAAGGATGCGCTGCAAGCTGCGGCGGAATTGGCGGTCAAACACATCAACGACCGACATCTGCCGGACAAGGCGATTGATGTCATCGACGAGGCGGGCGCGAATCTTCGCTTGCAGCCCGAAGCGGAGCGAGCAGACAGCGTCACCGTTGAGCTTGTGCAAAATATCGTCGCGCGGATGGCGCGCATTCCGGCCGCCAGCGTATCGGCGTCCGATCGCAAGACGCTGCGTAACCTTGAGCGCGACCTGAAAATGGTGATCTTCGGACAGGATCCGGCCATCGAGGCGTTGTCAGCATCGATCAAGATGGCGCGTTCGGGTCTCAATGACGAGGAAAAACCGGTGGGGTCATTCCTGTTTGCAGGTCCGACCGGCGTCGGCAAGACCGAGGTCACGCGACAGTTGGCGAACAGTTTGGGCATTGAGCTGCTGCGCTTTGATATGTCCGAATACATGGAGCGGCATACGGTGTCACGTCTAATCGGTGCACCACCGGGCTACGTCGGTTACGACCAGGGCGGTTTGCTTACTGAGGCGGTGTCGAAGAACCCGCACGCAGTCGTGCTGCTCGATGAAATCGAAAAGGCGCATCCGGAAGTGTTCAATCTGCTGCTGCAGGTTATGGATCACGGTACGTTGACCGACAACAACGGCCGCAAAGCCGACTTCCGCAATGTGGTGTTAGTCATGACGACCAACTCCGGTGCGCAGGAAATGAGTCGCGCGTCGATCGGCTTTACGCAGCAGGATCACACGGCCGATGGCATGGAGATCATTCGCAAGGCGTTTACGCCGGAATTCCGCAACCGGCTGGATGCGATCATTCAGTTTGCACCGCTCGATGCGCACTCGATCGCGCGCGTGGTCGACAAGCTGGTGGTCGAGCTTGAAGGCCGTTTGCTCAAGTCCAACGTTACGCTTGAACTCAGCGACGAAGCACGCGACTGGATCGCTGATCGTGGCTACGACAAGGCGATGGGTGCGCGACCGATGGCGCGCATCATCCAGCAATACATCAAACGCCCGCTGGCGGAAGATCTGTTGTTTGGCGAGCTGGCGGAAGGTGGTCACGTGCGTGTCACCGTCGCTAACGGTGAGCTGAAGCTGCATTTCGAAAAGCAGACGCCGAAGTTGCAACAACTGCCAGTGTCATCAGACGACTAGATCCCGCCAGTCGCGCATCGGCCAGGCTCAGAGATGGGTCGGGCGCACGTAGCTGATGCGGTAAGCGGATTACTGCTGCGACTCGCCGCAACGATCCAACGATGCGTTACGTCGCACGAAATCTATCCGACATGTCGCCGGTACGCAGAGATGACAGGGCTGTGTGCTCACGCGGACGCGCGCAAGCCTGTGGCGGGCTAGCGGCCGCGGTAGACGATACGGCCCTTACTGAGGTCGTACGGTGTGAGCTCGACGGTGACTTTGTCGCCCGTCAAGATGCGGATGTAATGCTTGCGCATTTTCCCGGAAATGTGTGCAGTCACGTTGTGACCGTTTTCTAATTCAACACGGAACGTCGTGTTCGGGAGTGTATCCGTCACAACGCCTTCCATTTGAATGGCTTCTTCTTTGGCCAAAAAACCTTACCTCGTCAAAAATGTGGGCGAATTGTCCGCAAACACGCGGCCAATTGCAATGAAGTGCCCGAAACATTCGGTGATGCACCTCACCGCAGTCACAGATGTTGGGGCGGGCGCCACTTTTTCAATGCGCTGCAGTCGCGCGCCATTTGCTGACAAAAGGACGCCCGGCTAATGGCGCGGGCCCCCAGTGACGCCAGATGTTCGGTGTACATCTGGCAGTCGAGCAGGCCAAAACCGTCGACCACGAGATCCCGGCAAAGCCGAGACATCGCCATTTTCGATCCGTTGCTGACATGACTGAACATCGATTCGCCAAAGAACACGCGGTCGATTGCGACCCCGTACAGACCGCCCACCAGACCGCCTTCGAGCCACACCTCGATGCTGTGCGCCCATCCTTGTGCGTGCAGGTGTCGGTAAGCATTGCGCATTTCATCGGTAATCCAGGTGCCGTCCTGATCGGCGCGCGGTGACGCACAGGCGTCGACGACAGCATCAAAACAGGTGTTATAGCTAAACCGCCACGGCAGCTTTCTGGCCGCCTTGAGCAGGCTTCTGCTGGCGTGAAAATCCTCTGGAACCAACACCATGCGCGGATCCGGACTCCACCATAGCACCGGCTGTCCGTCGTTGTACCACGGGAAAATGCCGCGCTGATAGGCGGCGAGCAGGCGGGTCTCGGACAAATCGCCGCCGGCTGCCAACAAGCCGTTAGGCTCATCCAACGCTTGCCACGGCGGTGGAAAATCGGTGCCAGGCCCGTTACCCAACCAATACAGGCTCATGGCTTTTTAACGCTGCCCTGGCGCTCGCCGCGGCGAAACGGCGTGCGCGCCTCGATTTGTTGCATGTAGCCCGCGACGCCTTGTGCTTCGCGCTCGACGTAGTCGCCGATGGCGGCGGCAAATTCCGGTTGTGCCAGCCAGTGTGCTGAGCGTGTTTTGACGGGCAAGAAACCGCGGCTGACCTTGTGTTCGCCTTGTGTGCCCGGTTCGAATCGCTGTAGGCCGTTGGCGATGCAGTATTCGATGCCCTGGTAGTAGCAGGTCTCGAAATGCAGGCTGTGGTAGTCGCCCTCGCTGCCCCAATAGCGACCCAGCAGCGTATCGCCGGCGGTCAACAATATCGCCGCGGCGACCGGTCGCCCATCATCTGTCGCGAGTACCAACGCAAGCGTCGCCGGTGCGTTGTCGAGCAACGCAAGGAAAAACTCGAGATTCAGGTAAGGCATGCCCCCGCGTGCGGCAAATGTATAGCTGCACAAGCGCCAGGCATCGCGCATCTGTTGTTCGCTGATGTCGGTGCCGGCGACGATGGTGTGGCGGATGCCAGCCTCACGAACGCGGCGTCGTTCGCGATTGACGTTCTTGCGCTTTTTGCTGCTGAACTGGTCCAGATAGTGCTCAAAGCTTGTGTAACCGTTGTTGTGCCAATGGAACTGGCAGTCCTCGCGAATGATCCAGTCAGCGGCATTGGCTGCTTGCACGTCCTGGTCGCTGATGAATTGCAGGTGCAGCGAAGAAAACCCCTGCTGTCTGGCAAACTCGAGCGCCGCATTGAGTAACGTGCGTCGCAGCGCCGCGGCGTCCGGGTGATTCGTCGCGACCAGCAGTTTGCTGACGGTCGCCGGCGTGTAGGGCGCCGCCGACAGCAATTTGGGGTAGTAGTCCAGACCTGCGCGTCGATAGGCGTCGGCCCAGCTCCAGTCGAAGACAAACTCGCCCCACGAATGCGCCTTCTGATACAGCGGCATTGCGCCGACCAGCTCATCGCCGGCGTGCAGCGTTAAATGGCACGGCAGCCAGCCGCTGGCTTCGCTGACGCTGCCTGAGCGCTCGGCCAGTGCCAGGAATGCGTGCTGCAGATGCGGTGCATTGGTCGGCACCAGCGTATCCCATTGATCTGCCGGTATATCGTCAATGCGAACATGAAAACGGGCAGTGAGCGAAGGTTCGGTCATAGGCAACGGGCAGACATCGGGAATAGGGCGGTCGAAAGTAATCAGCTCTTTCGACAACAGTTTGTAATAAAATAGCCAAATGGCACAAAGCAAGACAACCGCAGCCTCCAGAGCGTCGAACAAACGTCAACACAGCGACGCTCAGAGCGGCGCGGCCGGCGTGCAGACGACGGTAACACGGAGCCTGCGTGAGGGCGCGTTGTATGTGTTCTTCGTACTCGCGGTGATTTTGGTTGCAGCGTTGTACACCTATCATCCGGCGGATCCCGGATTCTCGCATGCCGGCAGCGGTGAAGCGGTGCGCAACCGCATCTCAATTATCGGTGCTTATTTTGCCGATGCGGCCTATGTGTTTTTTGGCCGACCGGCGTATTTGTTTCCCGTCATGGTGATGTTTCTGGGCTGGTTGATCTACCGCGAACGCTCTAATCCGGAACCGTTGGACAAGACGGTTTTTGCGCTGCGCCTCGCCGGTTTTTTGTTGACGCTGATCACCAGCTGCGCACTGGCAACGCTGTACTTTTCGCCGGAGGGTTTGCCGGGCACTGCCGGTGGCGCATTGGGTAACGCCGTTGGCAACGGGCTGGCCGGCGTGCTGGGCGCACTAGGCTCTACGTTATTGCTGATCGCGTTGTGGTTTGCGGCCGCATCGTTGTTCACGGGTGTGTCGTGGTTAGCCGTCATGGATAAGGTTGGGCGCGGCGTGCTGGGTTTGATGGATCGCTTTCAGGCGTGGCGCGACAGCTTGCGTGATCGCGCCGAAGGTCGCCGCGTGCAACAACAGCGTCAGGAAACGGTGCGCGTCGAACGCGAGAAAACCTCGACACGCAGCAAGTTGCGCATTGAGCCAACGCTGCCGCGCGTGGAAACCAGTGCGCGTGCGCAGGAAGAAAAACAGGTTCGGCTGTTCGAGAACTCGGTTCCCGGCGAATTGCCGCCGTTGTCGCTGCTCGACGACCCGCCGCCGCAGGAAGGTGGCTATTCCGAAGAATCGCTCGAAAAAATGTCGCGGCTGGTTGAAATCAAATTGAAGGATTTCGGCATCAGCGTTGAAGTGGTTGCCGTGCAACCCGGCCCCATCATCACACGTTTCGAATTGGAGCCCGCAGCCGGCGTCAAGTCCAGCCAGATCTCGAACCTTGCAAAAGACCTCGCGCGATCGCTGTCAGTGATTGCTGTACGTGTGGTCGAGGTGATTCCCGGGCGTTCGGTCATCGGTCTTGAGATTCCGAACGAAAAACGCGAGCTGGTTACGCTCGGTGAGATTCTGCGCTCGCGTGCCTACGATGAGAGTGCCTCACCGTTAACGCTGGCGCTCGGCAAAGATATTGGCGGTGGCTCACAGATCGCTGATCTGGGTCGCATGCCGCATCTGTTGATCGCCGGGACTACCGGATCGGGCAAATCGGTTGCCATCAATGCGATGGTGCTCAGCCTCTTGTACAAGGCGACGCCGGACGAAGTGCGGCTGATCATGATTGATCCGAAGATGCTCGAGCTGTCGGTTTACGAAGGCATCCCGCATTTGCTTGCGCCGGTCGTCACCGACATGAAAGAAGCCGGTAACGCGCTGCGCTGGTGTGTCGCTGAGATGGAACGGCGCTATAAGCTGATGGCCGCGCTGGGTGTACGCAACATCGGTGGTTACAACCGCAAAGTGCGTGATGCCGAGGAAGCCGGCACGCCGCTGGCCGACCCGTTGTGGCAGCCGCCGGATCTGATTGACCCGGACAAGCCGACGCCTGTTGCACCGACCCTGACGACATTGCCGTTTATCGTTGTGATCATCGATGAGCTGGCTGACATGATGATGATCGTCGGCAAGAAGGTCGAGGAGCTGATTGCACGACTGGCGCAAAAAGCGCGCGCCTCCGGCATCAACATGATTCTCGCCACGCAGCGCCCGAGCGTCGACGTCATCACCGGTTTGATCAAGGCCAACGTGCCCGCGCGTATCGCGTTTCAGGTATCGGCCAAAGTGGATTCACGGACGATTCTGGATCAAATGGGCGCGGAGAATTTGCTTGGCCATGGCGACATGCTGTATCTGCCACCGGGGACATCGCTGCCTGAGCGTGTGCACGGTGCGTTCGTCTCGGATAACGAGGTTCACGCGGTCGTGAGAAGCTTATGCGCGGCAGGTGCACCAACGTATATCGATGAGGTGCTCACGGGGCCGACCACGCCGGTGCCAGGTATGCCGGACATTGCCGGTGTTGCTGATGAGGATAACGAACAGGATGCGCTGTACGACCAGGCCGTTGCACTCGTGCTGGAGACGCGCAAAGCATCCATTTCGGGTGTCCAGCGACGGCTCAAAATCGGCTACAACCGCGCTGCCAGAATGGTCGAGGCGATGGAAGAGGCTGGGCTGGTCGGACCACTCGAGTCCAACGGCAGCCGCGAAGTGCTAGCGCCGGCACCGCCCAAGGATTGAGCGTATTGCGCGTTCATCCGTCGTTCATTTGACTGACGTAGACTAATAACCCATGACTATGAAACCCGGATTTTGGCTGCCCTTGATCGTGCTGTTGCTGTTAGCGACCGGCGCGCGCGCGCAAACTGCGGCTGAGGCGGCGTTGACGGCGCGCGGCGAGGCGGTGCTGCGCACGTTCCAGAACTCCGTGCAAACGTACACGGCGCAATTCTCACAAGCGGTGTACGACGACACCGGCGCGCTGAAACGGGATGGACGCGCCACAGGCAGTGTCGTGATCGGCCGCCCCGGCAAGTTTGTCTGGAAGTATCTTGAGCCCTACGAGCAACACCTGATTGCCGATGGATCGAACCTGTGGTCTTGGGATGTTGATCTGGATCAGATCAGCGTGCGCGCGCAGCGCGAAGCACTGGGTCAGTCACCGGCGCAAGTGTTGTCAGGCACGATTGATGCGCTCGAGGCGTTCGACTACCAGGGTGCGCTTGAGCAGGATGGCGCGCTTGTTGTGCAACTGGCAGGGCGTGATCAGCAAAGCGATTTCCGGGTGATGCGCCTGGCGTTTCGTGATGAGGTACTGGTGGGTATGCGTATCGGCGACAGCCTCGGCCAGACGACCGATATCCAGTTCACTGATGTGCAGATCAACACGCAAATCGCACCCGACACGTTTGAGTTTGTGCCGCCAGATGGCGTCGACGTAGTCGGTACGCCGATCTCGGAAACAGGCATTGCACCGCCGGACACGATGCCAGCGACTGCCGAGCCGCGCGATACCGCGGTTCAGGCGATTGTTTCCGGTCAGGGTTGAGCGTGCCGCATGCGCGAGTTGGCGCTGGCACGATTCTGGTTTGCGGGCGGCGTAGCACTGTGTCTTATCGTGCTTGTCGCGCTGCTCGTGCCACAGGATACGTTCACGACACCTGCAAGCCTCGGTGACAAGGCGCAGCACTTCATCGCGTTTGGCGGCATTGCCGGGTGGTTTAGTGGTGTTTTTGAGCGGCGCTATGTCTGGATTGTCGCTGTGAGCATCGCTGGCTTCGGCATTGTGACCGAATATCTGCAGTGGGTGCTGACAGACGATCGTCACGGTGACATCGGTGACTTGCTCGCTGACCTTGCTGGCATCCTCGCAGCGGTTGGGGCGGCGCGCCTCGGGCTCGACCAATGGAGCGCGTGGATTGAGCGTCGATTCGGGCTAGAATACCGACGCACCCGTTAGCCTGGGCGCTCCCACTTACCTGTAGAAAGAGTAGCGTTGCATGTTGGACCCGAAGCGTCTTCGTACCGACCTTGACACCGTCGTCGCCAATTTGGCGCGACGCGGTTTCGATTTTCCTGCCGATGAATTTGTGCAGCTTGAAGCGCGCCGCAAGACGCTGCAGCAAGAGACTGAGCAGCTGCGGGCGCAACGCAACGATAGCGCCAAGGCGATCGGCATGGCAAAAGCGAAGGGCGAGGACATTGCGCCTTTGCTTGAGGCGCAGCAATCGGCGAAGGCGAAGCTCGAAGCGCACGACAATGAACTTGCTGACATCACAGCATCATTGCAATCGCTGCAACTTGGCGTCCCCAATTTGCTGGATGACAGCGTGCCAGCCGGCAAGAGCGAGGACGATAACGTCGAGTTGCGCACCTGGAGTACGCCTGCCGCTTTCGATTTTGAAGCGCGTGACCATGTGGCATTGGGTGAGGCGCTGGGGCAGCTCGATTTCGAGGCTGCCAGCAAGGTTTCTGGTTCACGCTTTGCTGTGATGCGCGGCGGCTTAGCCAGTCTGCAGCGTGCATTGATTCAATTTATGCTAGACACCCACACGCAACAGCATGGTTACACGGAAGTCTATGTGCCGTATCTGGTGCAGCCGGATGCGTTGCAGGGAACCGGCCAGCTGCCGAAGTTTGCCGATGACCTGTTCGCGATCGACGACGAGCGGCAGTTTTACCTGATTCCGACCGCTGAAGTGCCGGTGACGAACATGGTGCGCGAACAGGTGCTCGAGGCTGCTGCGCTGCCGTTGCAGTTTGTCGCGCACACGCCGTGCTTTCGCTCAGAGGCGGGCTCCTACGGGCAAGATACACGCGGCATGATTCGTCAGCACCAGTTTGAAAAGGTCGAGCTCGTGCACATTGTGCCGCCAGCGCAATCAGATGCTGCGCTGGAAGCGCTGACCAGTCACGCCGAGGCTATCCTGCAGGCGCTCGAGTTACCGTATCGGGTTGTCGCGTTGTGCGCCGGTGATGTGGGTTTCTCGGCGCGCAAAACTTACGACCTTGAAGTGTGGCTACCGGGTCAGCAGCGCTACCGCGAGATTTCCTCTTGCAGTAATTGTGGCGATTTTCAGGCACGCCGCATGTCTGCGCGCTGGCGCCCGGGCAACGATCAAAAGCCCGAGCCACTGCACACACTGAACGGATCAGGTGTCGCGGCGGGGCGTGCACTGATCGCGGTGATGGAAAACTACCAAAACGCGGATGGCAGCATCCGGGTGCCAACCGTGTTGCAATCGTATCTAGGAGGTCGCGACACTATCGTTGCGTAATGCGTAATGCGTAATGCGTAATGCGTAATGCGTAATGCGTAATGCGTAATGCGTAATGCGTAATGCGTAATGCGTAGTGCGTTTTCCAGGTAGTCCTCGTTCGGAGCTTGCATGCCAGCTGAGAATCCATTGTTGCCAGCAGTAGCGTCATGGCGCATCGCGGCACTGCGTATCCTGTATTTGGTGATTGCTGTCATGTTGAGCAGCTTCGTCTGGCAACAGCTGCTTTTCGAGTCAGCAGATTGGCCACCCATTCGTGGAATCGCTAAGGCGATGATGGCGGCAATGGCACTGCTGTGTCTCGTCGGCGTACGCTACCCATTGCAGATGTTGCCGATCATGCTATTCGAGCTATTCTGGAAGACGATCTGGTTGCTGATGATCGCACTGCCGGCGCAACTTAACGATCGCTGGAACCCGGACTTTGATTCTATTCTCTACGAATGTCTTGCAGCGTTGATGCTCTATGCGATCGTGCCCTGGGGTTACGTGTGGGCGCGGTTTGTTCGGCATCGAGGAGAGCCGTGGCGATGACATTGTGTCGTGGAATTGGGCAGCACTCGCGCGGTGATTGAGCGGCGATCATTCTGCGCGGACCTTGCGCAGTGTGTTACGTGCCGCGTGCGATGTCAGTGGCAAAGTAAGCTAGTCTGATTTACGGTCGCGCAGCATTTTGCGCAGCTCGGCAACGCTGGCTTCCCAGTGCGCTTCCTTGCGACGGTAGTAGCCTTCCCAGTCTTCACTGGCGGGGATACCGAACACATCAATCTTGACGGTGACGGATTTGCCGTCCTGCTGCAGTGTGATCTCTTCAAAGACAGGACCGCTCGGTAGTGGTCCTTCGCCGTCCGGATTCATTTCAGCCCAGCGCAAGCGGCGTGGCGGCATGAACACATCAATGGTTGCGTCAACGACGCTGTCATCGGGGAGCGTTGCCGATACGGCGCCACCGATACGCGCGGCAACATCGATGTCACGCGAGTACCACAGCTGCAGTTTTTCGTTGTTGGTGATGGCCGTCCATACGCGTTCGAGTGATGTCTTGACCGAGAACTCGTGATGGATACGCCGCGTGATGTCGTCGTCGACCTCGGCCATGCGTGGTCGTGGTGCCTTGCGCCGTTCCGGAATTTTCGCAACCGGGGCGGGCACGCTCGGCAAGCTCTGTGCGGCTTCCGGCGGGTTGATCAGGTGCAGATCACGCTGCGGGAACGGGATCTCGATGTTGTGTTCGCGGAATGCTTTGTCGATGGCGAAGTTGATGTCGCTGATCACCGAGAAGCGCTTTTCGATGCGACGGATGCGCACGCGTAATTCGAAGTCGAGGGAGCTGTCGCCGAAGCTCATGAACAGCGCGCGCGGAGCCGGCGCGCGGCCATCGCTGATGACATCCTCATGCTCGCGACCGATCTGCTCGATTAACGATTTGACCAGTTCGGTGTCGGAACCGTATGCGACGCCGACCTTGATGCGCAAGCGGCCCTGCGGATCGCGCAGTACCCAGTTGGTGACGCGTCCGGAGACGAGCTCTGAATTGGGCACCAGCACGTTCTGGTTATCCAGCGTTTCGATGTCGGTCGCACGGATCCGGATGCGGCGTACAAAACCTTCGGTTTCGCCGACCGTGACGAAGTCGCCGGCCTTGATCGGCCGTTCGAACAACAGAATCAGACCGGAGACGAAGTTGCTCGCGATCGCTTGCAAGCCGAAACCAATACCGAGCGACAACGCACCGAAGACGATCGCAAGACCGCTGAGGTTGATGCCGGCCACCGAGAATGCGGCAAGTACGGCAATGATGAAACCAACATACCCGGTGAGCGTGACCATGGCATCGCGCGCGCCGCGGTCCATCGTCATGTGGCGCAACCAGCGTGTGTCGATCAGGCGTTTGATCCAGCCGGTGAGCGCAAGCAGGATCGCGAATGCTGCGATGCCGCGCAGAATAGCTGAGGGCACCAGTTTGATTTCGCCAAAACTGAATCCCTGCACGGCGGTTGTTTGTAGTTCGCTGAAGTACAAGCCGGAGCTGTCCCAGACGTAGACCAAATACACACCGAAGCCAATCCAGATGGCAAGATCGGCGCCCAGCTGGAACAGGCCGATGCCGGTGCGCGACTCGCTGTCCGGGTTGCCGAACAGGGCGCGGACACGTTGACCGGCGCTTCCTTTGCCGTCAATCAGTGTTTCAAAACTTAGAAAGACCAGCCACAACAACAGCCATACCGCGAGCAACGCGAACACCGTGCGCACGACACCATGTGTGAGATAGCTTGCGAAGTTCTGGAAGCCGAACGCCAGCGCAAGCAACGCGGTGGCAAGACACAGGAATGCGGCGAATCGCACGATGCGATAGCGCTGCAACCCGCGAATGTTGCCAAGGTAGGCAATCAGGAACCACAGGCTGACGCACAGCACGATGATCGTCAGCGACTTGACCAACGGATCATTCGAGAGCATCGGCGTGATGCTCAGCCACGAACCACCAAGCACGACAAAACTTGCGATCACTGCCGAACCGAAGACGCGCAAGCGCAGACGCACCGGGGCAACGTGGTCGGGATGAAAGCCGGTCACTTGCGCAGCCGGTGACAGCGGGCCGGTCATCCAGTCGATCGCAACGCACGTCAGTCCATAAAAGAACAGCGCTGCGGATACGCGCACAATCGGTTGTGCGGCGCTTGCGTTATTGGTAGCCAGATACAACACGGCCAACAACGCAAGGCCCAGCAGCAACAGAGGTGCATGCGTTGCGAAAGGTTTCGGCAGCAGTGCCGTCAGCACGGGCGGGCCACTTTCGTATCCTGCCTTGCGGTACCAGTCGTCAAACTTTACGCGACCAAAGATGCCGGCAAAGATGCCGATCAGCCCGGCAATAATGAGCAGCCACAGCAGGCGCGTGACATCCAGCGGTGCTTTGACATCGGGCAACATACCGCCGCGAATGCGGTTCGGCCAATCGCTGATCTCGCGACCGGCGCGGGCGAACAGCGTTGGCAGCGATGCGCCGCGTTGCCACAAATAGCGCGATGTGCGTGTTTCCAGTTCGCTGCTGACTTGCAGCAGTAAGTCGTCGGCGCGCGATATAATCTGGTCGCACAACAGACTGCGCGCCTGAGCGCTGTTGAGCTGCTCGGAGATTTCCAGATACTGATCGAACAGCGCTGCATCGGTGTCCGGCGTCAGATCCTTAAGAATGTCATAGCGGTCGCGAAGGCGCTCGACTTCGGGGTCAATCGCTTGTTTGCAGGCTTCGGCATCAACGGCCATGCGCTCGATTTCGCCGCGGTAGCCGACCAGCGTTTCCTGGGCCGCCGCGGCATTGCGCAGATCGTCTTCGATGCTGTCCAGCCGGTCGAGCATCAACGACGGATCGAGATTCGATTCGGATTGCGCGAATGACAGAGACGATAAGGCGAGCCCGACAAGGCTTAGGATGGCGATGCTGAGGATGCGTCGCAACGGCATAGCAAACATGCCTGGCACAGATATGGTGGTCAGTGGCTTATCCCATTAGTGTTAAATAAGTATAGCGCTCGCGCGGCGATGCAGCAAAGACTGGCGGGTATGCAGCGGTGACAGCGGGATAGTTACTTTGGGCGTGCAGCTCGCGCGCCAGACGTGTGTTAGGCGTCGTTGGAGTCGTCGTCTTCAGGTCTTTCGGTGAAACCAACCCCCAGTACGAACGAGGTATTGTGCGTATGAGACATGTAGGCATACATGACATCTGCCGTAAATCAGAGGCAATAAAAAACCTCATGAAGATGAGGCTTTTTGGGAATGGCGGAGGAGGAGGGATTCGAACCCTCGAAGGGCTACAAACCCTTGCCGGTTTTCAAGACCGGTGCATTCAACCGCTCTGCCACCCCTCCGAGCCGCGTATTGTGGCCGTGCTGGCCGCATGATTCAACCATCAACGGGATATTTTTGCTGGTATTGTGGTCTGAGCATTTAACGCCGTACGGCAACAGGAGCATCAATCAGTGGCGAACGATCCGCGCATGCGGCATTTCCGGTTGGATTTCTCAGGACCACGCGCGGGCGGCGCATCAATTTTCGGTCGCGCCTTGGGTGCGGTGGCGGGTGTGGGTGCCTTCGTCATTGCGTTGTTTGTCGGCGGCGCGCTGTTGTTGGTCGTGCTCGCTCTCGCGCTGGCCTTCGCGCTCGTGATCGCTGTGCGAATCTGGTGGTGGAAGCGCAAGATGGCGGCTGCGATCGCGTCGGGTGATTTTGAATCTGCGCCTTCGCAGGGTGCGCCGCATCGTCGCAGCGACGGTGGCGAAACAGTCGATGCCGAATACCGCGAAGTCGACCGCTAGGCTGGCACGTATCTGTCAAACTCAGTAAGCTTTTGCCGGTGGTACGAACAGACGCACAAAAACTGGCGCGAAAGGCGCGGCGGCGGCGCAACCGGATCGCATCGTTGGTGCTGTTCACAGTTGCCTGCGTCGGGCTGGCATGGTTCTTCGAATCTCAAGCTACGACCACGCTGATCTTTGTACGGCATGCCGACAAGGCAGCGACGCCGGTTGATGATCCTTCTTTGTCTGTTGCAGGTCAGCGACGCGCAGAAGCGCTGGCAAGCGTGTTGGCGGACGTTGATGTTGTTGCCAGCGTAGACGCCATTTACACCACCCAGTATCGCCGCACGGCCGATACGGCGCGCCCGTTGGCGGCACTCGTCGACGTCGACATGGGTGTGTTTGATCCGTCCGATCTCGAGTTTGCGGTGAATCAGATTGTTGCCAATCACAAAGGTGAGATCGTGCTGGTCGTCGGTCACAGCAATACCATCGCGCCGATGATTGCAGAGCTGGGTGGCAGCAAGAAACTGCCGAAAATTCGCGAGTCGGAATACGACAATCTGTACGTCGTCACGATCCCCTGGTTCGGCAAGGTCAAGACACTGCGGCTACGGTACGGCGAATAGAGACTTCTGCGGCGCTTGCGCGGCGGCGACAAGAAATCCCAGGCGTCGCGGCTATTGCCGCAATTCGATGACCGGTGTGCCGAAGCCGCTAGCTAGCTGCCGCCATCGCTCGCTCAATAAACTTCAGATGTTTGCTAATGTTGATATCGGCAAGCACCGCATCCGCAATCGTGCCATCGGCGTTGATCAGGAATGTGCCGCGCCGGCTGCCGATGCCTAGCGGACCGTTGAGTCCGTAGGCTTTGGTCACGGCCTTGTCGGTGTCGCACAGCAACGGAAACGGCAGGTTGTAGCGCTCAGCAAAGCGTTTGTGGGAGTCGCCGTCTTGCGCGCTGATGCCGAGCACCCGCAGTCCGGTCTCAAGCAAATCATCGTGGATATCGCGAATTGCACACGCTTCCTTTGTGCAGCCCGGCGTGAAATCAGCCGGATAGAAGTAGACGATGACCGGACCGTCATCGAGGATGCCGGACAACGACACCGAATTACCGTCGGCATCGGGCAGCGTAAAATCGGGCGCGGTTTGGCCTGCATCAAGCATCATTTAATTCCTGAAAGTTAAAACTGGGTTTCCAGTAGTTGGTAGCCGGCATCGGCCATGCCCAGCGCAGTATACGTTTCTCGTGCGCCCTGATTGTGGTGTTCGACATACAGCCGCAGTCCGCAAGCATTGCCGCTCTGTCTAGCAGCGTCCTCGACGATTTTGTATAACGTCGTGAACACACCCTGGCGGCGTGCTTCTGGCGCCACGTAGACGCTCTGAATCCACCAGAAGAAGCCATTCCGCCAGTCACTCCACTCCCAGGTCGCCATGATTTGACCAACGACTTGACCGTCCGATTCAGCAACCCAATAACGCCCGCGCCCCGCATCTTTAAGCAATGCGCTGACGCCGGCGAGCAGTGTCGTGCGATCCAGCTCGCGTTGTTCGGTTTCCCGTGCCATAGCGGCATTGGCGGCCGCGATAGCCGGGGCGTCGTGCGGCGTCGCATCGCGGTAGGTAATAGTGGCTGCCATAGTGTTTGTAATTGTATCAGTGTCGGCTACGAGGTGGGGCTGTGTCAGGCAGAGCGATGTATTATTGTGATCACACGCCCCGGTAGCTCAGTTGGATAGAGCGCAGGATTCCTAATCCTGAGGCCAGAGGTTCGAATCCTCTCCGGGGCGCCAATTTGCTAACGCTTATCGCAATTGCTGGGGATATCCGATGCTTGCCATGTTGACGTTGATATTCAGTTGCCAGCTTGTCGGTGAGCTTGTGGTTGTGACTTTCGGCCTGACAGTGCCCGGACCGGTGCTTGGCATGCTGCTGTTGTTCGTTGGTTTGATGGTGCGCGGCAGCACGCCGGCGTCTTTGGGTGCCGCCGCTGACGGGTTGTTGTCGAATCTTTCGCTGCTGTTTGTGCCGGCCGGTGTCGGCGTGATGTTGCACGCATCATTGCTGAGCAAACAGTGGTTGCCGCTCTCGGTCGCCGTTTTTTTCAGCACGCTGGTGACCGTTGTGGTCACAGGTTGGTTGATGCAACGTCTGGGTCGGCGCGCACCGGCATCGACCGCCGAATGAGTTCGCTGGACGCCGCCTGGGTCTATCTCAGCAGCAACCCGCTGTGGCACCTTACGCTTACGTTGCTGGCCTATCAGTTGAGTTTGAAGTTGGCCGCAAAGAGTGGTTTTCACCCGCTGGTCAATCCTGTACTCATCAGCATTGTTGTCATTATTGCTGTGTTGCAGGTGACGGGCGCTGACTACGCGACTTATTTCGAAGGCGCACAGTTCGTGCATTTCCTGCTGGGTCCGGCAACGGTTGCGCTTGCGGTACCCCTGTATCGACAGTTCGTTGCGGTACGGCGCTCACTCGCGGCGATTTTGGCCAGCATTATCACCGGGTCAGTCACAGCCAGTGCAACCGCCGTGCTGCTGGGCTATTGGTTGGGAGCTGATGCCACCACGCTGTCCTCGCTGGCACCAAAATCGGTAACGACGCCGGTAGCGATGGGAATCACCGAGCAACTTGGCGGCATTCCATCGTTGACCGCAATCCTTGTGATCGTCACCGGCATCATTGGCGCATCGCTTGGGCCGCTGGCGCTCGACGCAGCAGGCGTGCGCGCGATGCCGGCGCGGGGCTTGGCCATCGGCACGGCCAGTCATGGCATCGGCACGGCGCGCGCGATGCAGGTGAGCGAGGTCGCCGGGGCGTTCTCCGGATTGGCGATGGGGCTCAATGCCGTTGCGACTGCGTTGATCTTGCCGACGTTGTGGCGCTTGTTCTTCGGGTAGTGACGTCGTTACTAGACGCGCGTCAGTTATTGATGAGCAACTGCATTGCCGACCGGGCAGAGGCTACCTGTTCATTCATGCCGCTAGTTCGGCAGCTTTTCTGCCGCACGGCTCGCATCGATCTGCACACCGTTGGGCACTGCCAACGTGTCGGCATCCAAGGCGGGAGCATTGCTGCCAAACCAGGAAAGCGCGGCACGCTGTGGATGGCGGCGCAGCACTTCGCCCGTTGCCCGATTGACCCAGACCGCATCAAACGTGCCGTTGGTGCTCATCAGCCCGCGCCACATGATCGCCGGATCATCAAAAAAAGCCCGATCGATATCTGCGTAGGCACGTTGCGCAATGTGCTCTGGTAGCTGCGCGGTCAGGTGCTCCCCATCTATGCCGGTGATAAACACCGGCGACACCAGATGCTCCAGCGCAAGGCGTGTATCTTGCCGCTCCCGAGAAAACCCCCAACCAATGCGAATGTCCTGGCCCTCGCGCAGTGCGGCGAATAGCGCCGCTTTGGAGCCGGCGAGAGGCTCACCGTCCGGCCCATGCCGGTATAGCAGCACCGGTTTCGACCCGGTGGCATTCGCAAGGCACCACATTGTTGCAACGAGTCTGCCTTCGGAAGCAGGAAGCTGATCGCTCGAACGACTCTCCAGTCTGCCAGTTGTGCCGATAGAGCCGCGCCATTCCACGTATGGGTCGCGCAGCTTAATATTGGCTTCGCTGCGTTGTGGGCTTTGCGTATGAATGTTTTGCACTTGCGTGAACACTTCACCTTTCCAGACTGACAGAAAGGTGGCATCCGCCCAGTGCGTCAACTCGCCGACGCCGTCTTTGTCGAAATCGCGTTGCCAACCGATGCGAATCGGCTCGCCTCTGGCTACCGCCGCCAGCAACGTGGACTTCGAGCCATGCGTCGCTTTACCGGTAAAGTCGGTGGCAAACAGAGGCGTTTCGCAGTTCAGTTGCGCGGTGGCCGTTTGCGCGACGATCAAGAGTGCTGCAATTAATGCGCACTGCAACCTAGTTTCAAAAGTCATTACGTGTTCTCCAAACAAATTGTTCTGCGGATATCTGACTCACAAAAGTTGCCGCTGAGCGCCAATGCCAACGCCGTAGATCGTGTCGAACGTGTGGATACGTGCAGCTTGAGATCGCCGCGCATCCGAATCGGCCTACAGCGTAATGCAGCACCTGGCGTTCTGTTCGATAATGTCGCCGGCTCTTTCATACATCGCATGACGTTGATGAGGTAGCAAACTGTCGATCATTTGATCCGCCTGGTCATGCAGCCCTGGTACTGGACTGTTGCTGGGATCCAATCCGGTTTGAGCTATCAGCTGTTCATAGACGGTTACAAAGGCAATGAACATCGCGGTTGCCTCGATACTTCCGCGATCTGACTCACCAATTTCATACCTGACCTGCTCGATTTCAGACATCCGTCGCAAAGCGTCCGGATAGCCAGAAAGCCAGGCTTGTTCGAAGTACTCATATGCTGAGTCTTGGTTTGTGCCTAGGCTCTGCATCCCCATGTCGAAGAGTGCGATGGCGTAGCCGCCGTCGGCTGCTAACTGAAGTAAGTCAGTGTCACCGCTTTCTGCAATCGCCGTGCGAAACTCGGTGCATTGAGCAAAATTAGACTGCATCGTTTGTATACGACTTTGAGTCCACTCAGCCTCAGTTAGACCCGTACTAGTCAAATCAATTGATCCATCGACGCGCGTCTGTTGATAGTGATTTATTTGAGCGTCCAGATCGGCTACGGTCCTTGGCGCGTTTTCGCATGATTGTTGCAACAAAGACAGTTGGCGCGCCAAAAACGAATTGCCGTCCAGTGCCGCTGCCAACATCTTCGATATGCTCCAAGTACGCAGACGATTTTGATCTTCATCCGAATATGAGCGGCGCCAATCTTGCTTGCTCTTCAAAAGCGCTGCAAATCGTTCAGTTGTGATTTCATTTGGTTTGGTAAAAGGACGCTCTACACGCGAATCCATGCTCTGATGTTCGTCAATGGGATAGTCTCTGGCTTTCTGGGCTTCTGTTGTGAGCAGTTCATTACTATCAATGCCGGCGCTTGCGGTTGCCGACGTCAGAGCGGCGCCATTTCTCGTGGAGGAGTAGAGAACCGCGCTGACAGCAAATGCCAAAACGACCAACGTTAGCATTGTTCTTTTTGATCGATTCACCAGACGAACCTGTTGCAGTTCCGTTCGCAATAAGACTGATTGTCATCCGACGAGATGTTGTTCGGTTTATTGGAGCGTAACAGAGACACCGACAGATGCGCACTCGAGCGAGCCAAATATGGGTGTGTCAAGGTCTCGCCGTGTAGCAGCGGCGCTGCGAGAGCTAAGGCAACGCTTTGGGGAAGAGCAAGCGATACGATCGCGTGCATTGCCGGATTGTCGCAGCTAGCGCGATAAGCCCGCCCGTCGCCGCGTGTGGCGTAGTTCGCTGGCAGCTCAAAGATCATGCCCCTGACGGGTCGCGCCAGCGGCAGGATCTTCGAACGAGCGCGCAATCAGCGGCCGAGGGCTGATTGCCGCGCTCGAACAACAACAATCGTTCCGACTAGCGACGGCGGCTGCGCGACGAGCGTGAGCTGCTGGAGCTGCGCGAACCGGACGATTGTCGCGAAGACGATGCGCGCGAGCGGCTCGACGAGCTGCGTGAACTGGAGGACGAACGCGAAGGCGCCGCTTGTTCGCGACTGCTCGACGAGCGCGAGCTCGATGACCGTGACGGTGCCGAGCGCTCACGGCTGCTGGCCGTGCGCGAGCTCGACGATCGCGATGTTGGTGCGGCTCGCTCCGTCGTGTAACCACGCGTTACCTGAGACGGCGTGCTGCGCGATTCATAGCGCGTCGTCGGCGCACGGGAGGTCGGTGCGCTGCGTGTTGACGCCTGAGCATTGCGGGTCACCGGCTGCTGGTCGTTGCGCGCATAGCTACGACTGGTTGGCCCAGCTCGCGACTGACCGCGAGTCGCGTAGCGCTGTCTGCTGTCAGTGCCACTCAGGCGCGTGTCCGGCGTAATGCTGCGAGCGCTCAAGGATCGACCGTTGCTGTCGGTTCGGTTGCGTGACGTGACGATGCGTCCGTTGTTATCAACGGTGCGACCATTCGCCGCAGATGTTGATCGCGAGTTTCGCGACGTCACGATGCGGCCGTTGTTGTCCACGCTGCGGCCGTTGGTTGCCGCCGAGCGCGAATTGCCGGTCGTTGCAACCGCTGCGCGCGAACGTGAGTTTGCGACGCGGCCGTCGGTTGCGCCCGAGCTAGTGCTGCGAATATTGCGTGATTGTGTTGCGCTGCGCGAGCGTACGCCGTTGTCGGCCGCACGGTAACCCTGACGATCGTATCGACCTTGCGTGCTGCGGGTGGTGCTGCCGCGGACAATTCGATCATCACGCACGTCGGCATAGCGCAGCGTTCTGCGCGAGTTGTTCGCGCGGTAGCGACTCAGGCGCGGGCTGGCGCCGTGTCCACGACCGGGGTACCAGCGGAACACATTGCCTTGCCGGGCGAAGCTGCGGTTGCCGGCGAACAACCGGTAGTGGCGGTTGCTGCGATGACGGAAGAACCGATTCGGCGCAAACTGCCAGCCGAAGAACGGATGACCGAAATGGTCGTAGTAGTGCAAGTGCAGGAAACGATTGCGCCACGAGATCGCAAATGCGGTGCTTACGCCGAAGAAGAAACCTCGGTTGAAACGATGGTTCGCCGCAAAAGGGTAGTAATACAGCGGGTAGCCAAAATCGTGGTAGTACACCACCGGATACGGCTGGCGCACGATTACCTGTACCGGATCGTAGTAGGGCACATAGACGACGTCAGGTTCGGCGGAGGAAATACGGATGCCGGCGTCATCACGCACCACGCGCTGACGCTCGTCGGACTCAAGATTGCCAGCCAGGAACGCGCTGTCGCGAAAATTCTCGACCGCATCCAGAACATCGTTCTGTTGCGTCAGCACGGCCTCACCAAGCTGCCACGTCCACTCAAGATCATCATTGAGCAGTTGCAGTGCTTCCGGGTAGTTGAGCATCGCCACGACAGCATCGTCCCATGCGGGGTCCGGTTCCAGGGACGCATCATTCGCCCGGTCTTCGAGAAAGCGCGACGCTTCAACGATCTGCAGCGGGTAGGTGCTGGCGGGCAGCACAATGGCCAGCAGCTCATCGGGATACAGCGCGATGCGCGCGACGAGATCTTCGAGCGCGACCGGCGAGAGCAACGGCAGCGGTTCCGCCTCGACTGACTCCTGAGCGTGACTCTGGGTGGCCAGCAGGCTCAATACGCCGACCGCCAACAGGGCAAGCCACTGTCGGGGTGAGGGGTGAGTGTGCGTCTTGGCAGTCAACATCGCGCGTCCTTTTCCGCATATTCTGCGGATTCCTTGTGATACGCGGTAAAGACTACGTTGGCAAGGCTGAACGTAACCTTAACGGTGCTGAACGCTTGGGCGGTGCTGCCTCTGAAGTCTCGAAAACAGGTTAGCTAAAGCAGCTAACCTGTTGATTTAGAAATTTACTGAAAAGCTCACTGCGAGTACCGGCCACCACTTGAGATCTTCAAGATCCTCTTCCAGCTCGGCGCGCTCGGCTTCGATCGCATCGATCAAAATCTGATTGCCGGCCAGCGGCCCGTCCGCGCTCAGTTGCAGCGTTGCATCACCCTGATACATTGCGCCGGCGTCAAAATGCAGTCCAAACGTGTCGGCAACGCGGAAATCGAAGCCGATACCTGCATAGGGTGCAATGTCGTCCCACGACACGCTGCCGCGCAAGTTGCCGACATCGCTGGCGTCAAATGTGGTGCCGCCGATGTTGTAGGTACCGGTATCGTTGCCGAGCAATGCGCCTTCGTTGCCATTATTGACCAGGCCGACCGATACGCGGAACGGGCTGAGCGGCAAACGTGCGTTCAACGTGGCATAAACGGTCTGGATATCCACGCCAACATCGTAATCGATACCGGCTTCGGTGCGCGTGGTGTCATAGTCATAGGTGCCGAAACCCAGGCGCAGGTCGAGGTAGGGTACCGGTCGCCAGGTACCCTCAAGGCCAATGCCTTGCGTTCCTGCGCGCGCAGCGATCCATAGATCATCGTCCGCTGTCGCGGGTGCGGCAATGCTGACGGCGCAAGCCGCTGCTGCAATCAAAAGTAGGTTTTTCATCGGTAGAACTCCCGCTCAGGCAGATTATGTAGTTCAAAGGCTAGACGCCGTCCGCAGTGCGTGTTGTGCGCCACGTCACGTATCCGTCACAGCGCTATCGGCGACCAGGCATCGGTGCTTTAATGCAACAATGCAAAAAACAGCGATTCGACCGGCAACAAACGGGCGCTGTGTTGGCGTGATCGTGCTGCTCGTGATGCTGGTGAGTGGCTGCGGTGGCGACACGACACAAGCGCTTTTAGCGCTGCCGACAGCAGCACAGATCAGTGAACAACAAGCAGCTGGTGTTGACGTCACCCTCGACTGGCAAGGCGAGTCTGTTGCAGCGTTGGCGCAGCATGGCGAGCGACTGTGGAGTCAGTGTCGAACCTGCCACCAACTTGGCAGCGACGCCGCTAACGGTGCAGGACCTGCGTTGACAGGCATTGTCGGTCGGCCGGCGGGGCGTGCAGCGGGTTTTGCGTACTCCACAGCGATGCGTGAGGCGCAGTTCGTCTGGTCGCAATCAGCGCTTGATGCCTGGCTGGCACGCCCATGGCGCTTTCTGCCCGGCACGTCCATGCAATACGGCGGTTTGAGCAACGCAGAGGATCGTTTGGCGCTGATCGCGTATCTTTCCGAATCTGATCAATGAGCCGCACTGTCTGATCGAACGGATTGTGCGCTTTCGCGTTCCAATCACCTGATGTATCAAGTAATATCGCGCCCGAACGCTGACATCTGTATTACCACTCGCCGGGGACGCCCGAAATAGCTCGGGTCACGCATACACTTTATGAGTAAACAACTGCAGGAGCAGTACGCGGCAACGCCACTGAATGGCACCAACGCTGCGACGATCGAGGCACTGTACGAGCAATTTCTGGAAAGTCCGGAAACGGTTCCGCAAGTTTGGCGGCAGTATTTCAAAACGCTGGTAAACGGCAATGCCGAGAGCGAAATCGCCCACAGCGATATTGTCGCGCAGCTCAAGCGGCAGGCCAGTGCGCCGCGCGCCGCCGTGGCGAAAGCAGCTGTGACCGGTAACACTGGCGAAAAGCAGGCTGCGGTATCGCGGCTCATTCAGGTCTATGCACTGCGCGGCCATCAGATCGCCGATATTGACCCGTTGGGCATGATGCAGCGCGACGAGCCGAGTGTGCTGCGTTTCGACTTCTTAGGCCTGGAGTCGAGCGACCTCGATAAAGAGTTTTTTACCGGCGGACTGGCTGGTACAGGTCACAAGCGGATGAAGCTGCGCGATATCCTTGCGCTGCTCAAGTCGATTTATTGCGGCAAGATCGGCGCCGAATTCGCGCACGTGTCACGCTCGCGCGAGCGCCTGTGGCTGCGCGAACAATTCGAGGCACGCAGCACGAAACCGCTGACGCAAAAAGAAAAGCGGTGGTTGCTCAAGCAGCTGACACGCGCAGAAACACTCGAACGCTATCTGCACACCAAATATGTCGGCCAGAAGCGCTTTTCTTTGCAGGGCGGCGAGAGTCTGATTCCGATGCTCGACGAGCTGGTGCAGGCAGGCGGCAGCAGCGGCATCAAGGAAGTCGTATTCGGTATGGCGCATCGCGGCCGGATCAACGTATTGGTCAATGTGCTGGGCAAGGCGCCGCAGGAGCTGTTCTCCGAATTCGAAGGCGACGTTGATCTTGCCGATGTGGAAGGCTCGGGCGACGTTAAATACCACAAGGGATTTTCGGCCGATATGAAAACGCCGGGCGGCAATGTGCATTTGTCGATGGCGTTTAACCCGTCGCACCTTGAAATTGTCAATCCAGTGGTTGAAGGGTCCGTGCGTGCGCGTCAATTGCGCCGCGGTGACGAGGTCGGTGAGTCCATTTTGCCGATTCTCATCCATGGCGATGCGGCATTCGCCGGTCAGGGCGTTGTCACCGAAACGTTCCAGATGTCGCAGATTCCGGCGTTCACGACTGGTGGCACGGTGCATATCGTGATCAACAACCAGATCGGATTTACGATCAGCGACCCGAACGATGCGCGCTCGACGCCGTATTGCAGCGATGTTGCGAAGATGATCGAGGCGCCGATTTTCCATGTGAACGGGGATGATCCCGAGGCAGTCATTCGCGTGACTCGTCTGGCGCTCGACTATCGGCAGAAGTACCACAAGGATGTCGTTATCGATCTGGTCTGCTACCGCCGTCTCGGTCACAACGAAGCCGACGAGCCGGCAGCGACGCAACCGTCAATGTACGGCGTCATTCGCAATCATCCGACCACCCGTGAGCTTTATGCCAAACAACTGGTTGCGGAAGGCTCGCTGCCTGCCGACGAGCCGGACGGCATCATTGAGCGTTACCGTGCGCGGCTCGATGACGGTCGCCCGGTGCCGAAAGCGCTGCTCGGCATGATTGGCAACGAATATACGATTGACTGGTCGCCATACATTGGCGGCAGCCTGGCGACGCAGACGGACACCAGCATTGACGCCAAGCGCATCAAGCGACTGGGGCAGATCATCGTCGATGTGCCGGATGACTTTGAGCTGCATTCGCGCGTCAAGCGGATCATGGAAGCACGGCATGACATGCTTGCCGATAAAACGCCGATGGATTGGGGCTTTGCCGAGACCATGGCCTATGCCAGTCTGCTTGATGATGGCTATGACGTACGCCTGACCGGTCAGGATAGCGGCCGCGGCACGTTCTTCCATCGCCACGCGGTGTTGCACGGCCAGGCGCAGGGCGACGAATTTGTGCCGCTCACGCAGGTCTGTGATCGACCGGCTGCGTTTACTGTCACTGATTCATTCCTGTCGGAAGAGGCGGTGATGGGTTTTGAATACGGCTATGCGACCACTGAGCCAAAGAGCCTTGTAATCTGGGAAGGCCAGTTCGGAGATTTTGCGAATGGCGCCCAGGTGGTCATTGACCAGTTCATCAGCTCGGGCGAGGCCAAGTGGGGTCGCTTGTGTGGACTAACACTGTTCCTGCCGCACGGCTATGAAGGTCAGGGTCCTGAGCATTCATCGGCGCGTCTCGAGCGCTTTTTGCAACTGTGCGCCGAGCACAACATGCAAGTGTGTATTCCGTCGACGCCGGGCCAGATGTTCCATATGCTGCGCCGGCAAATGATCCGGCCGGTGCGCAAGCCGCTGATCGTGCTGACGCCGAAGAGCCTGTTGCGTCACAAGTTGTCGGTATCACCATTGAATTCGCTATCTGAAGGTCGCTTCCACGAAGTGATCGACGAGGTCGATCCAATCGATCCGGGCAGCGTCAAACGCGTCGTTTTTTGCAGCGGCAAGGTCTACTACGATCTGCTCGAGCAGCGGCGAGCGTCCGAGATTGGCGACGTTGCGCTGGTGCGCATCGAGCAGCCGTATCCGTTCCCTGTTGACGACTACGCAACCGCGTTGGCGCGTTATCCGCACGCCGAAACGATTGTCTGGTGTCAGGAAGAGCCGCGTAACCAGGGTGCCTGGTACCAGATCCGCCATCGCCTGCAGCAACCGTTGCGCTCGCGCCATACGTTGCACTACGTTGGCCGGCCGGGTGCTGCCGCGCCAGCTGCCGGCATTCCGAAGCTGCATGCCATACAGCAAAAACGGCTGGTGGCTAAAGCGCTGGGTCTTGAGCCGCTGATTGAAGAGTACGACCGCTACGGTGACGAGTAGTTGCCCCTCGATTAATACAATGAGAATGAAGCATGTCCACTGAAGTTAAAGTTCCCCAACTCCCCGAGTCAGTCGCTGATGCGACGCTGGTTTCCTGGCACAAGAAGGCCGGCGACACTGTGCGGCGGGATGAGAACCTCGTTGATCTGGAAACGGACAAGGTCGTGCTCGAAGTACCGTGTCCGGTTGATGGCACACTGACAGAGATCAAGGTTGCCGATGGCGCGACCGTCACCAGCGGCGAATTGCTGGCGGTGGTTGAAGCCGGCGCCGTTGCTGATGCGCCGAAGGCAGCCGAACCTGAGTCAGCTGATAAACCTGCACCGGCAGCGGCACCCGCAAGCGACGCTGGCAGTGGCAAATCAAGCGACAAGATGGGGCCGTCAGTACGACGCCTGATCGAAGAGCATGATCTCGATGCATCACGCATCAAGGGCAGTGGACGCGATGGCCGGATCACGAAGGCCGATGTGTTGCATCACATGGACGCTGATGACGACGGCGCGGCCGAAGATCTGAACACCACTGGCGCGGACGTTGTGATCGGTGCGGCACGCAATGAACGCCGGGTACCAATGACGCGATTGCGCGCAACGATTGCTAAGCGCATGGTCGAGGCGCAGCACAATGCCGCAATGCTCACGACGTTCAATGAAGTTGATTTGACCGAAGTGATTGCGCTTCGCACGCGCTACAAAGAGGCTTTCACTACCAAGCACGGCGTGAAACTGGGCTTCATGTCGTTTTTCGTACGTGCCGCGGTCGAAGCATTGCGTGAGTTCCCGCTGGTCAATGCGTCGGTCGATGGCAATGACATTCTCTATCACGACTATCAGGACATCGGCATTGCCGTGTCTACCGAGCGCGGCTTGATGGTGCCGGTGCTGCGAGACACTGGACTGAAATCGTTCGCCGACATTGAAAAAGACATTGCCGAGTATGGTCGCAAGGCTCGCGAGGGCACGATTGGCATCGATGATCTGACCGGCGGTACGTTCACGATCACGAACGGCGGCATCTTTGGCTCAATGATGTCGACGCCGATCCTCAATCCGCCGCAGTCGGCCATTTTGGGCATGCATTCGATCATGGAGCGCCCTGTGGCCATCAACGGCGAGATAAAGATTCGTAAAATGATGTATCTGGCCATGTCTTACGACCATCGCATTATCGATGGCAAAGAGGCGGTGCAGTTCGTCGTATCTATCAAGAACGCGTTGGAAGATCCGGGTCGTTTGCTCCTGAACGTATAACCTTCCGCGCACTCGATTCACCATGACAGCCGCAGCGGCGGCTATGGAATTCAAAACTATGGCAGATCAATTTGATGTGGTCGTGATCGGCGGCGGACCTGCCGGCTATCCGGCGGCTATCCGTGCAGCACAAAACGGCATGTCCGTTGCGTGTATCGACAGTTGGAAAAACTATGATGGCAGCCATGCATTTGGCGGCACTTGCCTGAACGCCGGCTGCATTCCGTCGAAAGCATTGCTCGAATCGTCCGAGCTGTTTCATCGTGCCCAGCACGAGTTCGATGCGCATGGCATCAGTGCCGGTGATGTGACGCTGGATCTTGCGAAAATGCAGGCGCGCAAAGGCAAGATCGTCAAACAACTAACCAGCGGCATCGCGGCATTATTCAAGGCGAACGGTGTAACGGGCATCCGCGGGCACGGCAAATTGTTGGCGGACGGCAATGTCGAAGTCACTGATCCAGATGGCAAGACGCAAACGCTGGGTGCCAAACACGTGATTCTGGCGACCGGTTCGGAACCGATTGAATTGCCCTTCCTGAAGTTTGATGCGGAACAGATTGTCGACTCGTGGGGTGCGCTGGAGTTTGATGCGGTGCCGAAGCGGCTCGGCGTGATTGGGGCCGGTGTCATTGGTCTGGAACTGGGTAGCGTGTGGGGTCGGTTGGGTTCGGACGTCACCGTACTCGAAGCGATGCCGGAATTTTTGCACATCGTCGATCGCCAGATCGCCAAAGATGCTGAACGTCAGTTCCGTAAACAAGGCATGGATATCCAGCTCGGTGCGAAAGTCACGGGTGCCGAAGCAAAAAAAGACGGCGTACATGTGACCTATACCAAAGATGACAAGGAACACTCACTGGTCGTTGATCGACTGGTCGTGGCCGTTGGCCGACGTCCGGTCACGGCGGGCGCGGTTGCCGATGACAGCGGTGTGCAGATAGACGAGCGTGGTTTTTTCGTGGTAGACGACGAATGCCGTACCGGTAAGGACAACGTGTTCGCCGTTGGCGACTGCGTACGTGGCCCGATGCTGGCGCACAAAGGCACGGAAGAGGGCGTTATGGCCGCTGATCTGATTGCCGGGGAAATCGCCGAGGTCAATTACGATGTGATTCCGTCGGTCGTGTACACGGCGCCGGAAATTGCCTGGGTTGGTAAAACCGAGGAAGAAGTTAAAGCGAGCGGTCGCGACTACAAGACGGGTACGTTTCCGTTCGCGGCTAGCGGTCGCGCGAAAGCGATGGAGCAGGCCAGCGGCATGGTCAAGATCGTCAGTGCGAAAGACGACGATGAGATTCTGGGCGTACACATCATTGGACCGATGGCCGGTGAGCTGATTGGCGAGCTCGTGTTGGCGATGGAGTTCAAGGCCAGCACAGAAGACATCCAGCGCACCGTGCATGCGCATCCTACGTTGTCCGAGGCGGTGCATGAGGCGAGTTTGTCAGCGGACAAGCGTGCATTGCACGCGATGAATCGGTAACGAAGCGTCGCAACAGACAAAGCCTGCGGGCTAGTTGGCGCGATAGACATTGTCGACGCCGGGCAACTGAGACAGTTTGTTAATGGCGCGCCCGAGCGCCGGCAATCCTTCGACCTCGGCGCGCAACGTAACAATAGCGCGCATGCGTTGCTCGTCGACGTGTGAGGAGTTGCCCAGGATGCGCACACTCTCGTCGATCAGAACGCTCGAAATATCTTTGAGCAGGCCGGTGCGGTCCTCGGCTTCGACCCGCAACGTGACCGGGTAGCGCGCACTGTCATCGGCTTGCCATGTGACCGGCAAGACGCGCTCCGGGTGCTGGCTCATCAGATGTTGCAACGAGCCGCAACGCTCGCGGTGAACCGTGATGCCGCGGCCTTGCGTGATATAGCCGCGCACCGGCTCGGGCGGCATCGGATTGCAGCAGCGCGCAAACTGGGTCATCACGCCATCGGCGCCATCGACGATAACCGTGCCGCGTCCCGTCGGTTTGTGTTTGCGGCTGCGCTTGGCGCGCAACTGCGGCATATCATCTTCGTTTTCAGGCCGCGCCAGTTGCTGCACAGCATTAAAAACGGCGGCCGTCGTGATGTCGCCAACGCCCAATGCAACGCACAGTGCATCGACATCGTCGAAACCCATTTTGTCC
>JBCBDU010000037.1:0-35535 GCA_038529355.1 Pseudomonadota bacterium | reverse complement strand
CGCAGGGTTGCTTTTGGTAGACTCTGGGTCGTGAAAACCAACGGGTAGCATGCCGTGTTCGATAATCTTTCCGAGCGTTTGCGCGGTGCCACGCAGGCGCTGACCGGCAAAGGCCGCATCACTGAGGACAACGTCAAGGACACCTTACGACAGGTGCGACTGGCGCTGCTGGAGGCCGATGTTGCGTTGCCGGTCGTGAAGACCTTCATTGAGCGTGTGCGCGAGCAAGCCGTTGGCGAGAAGGTCCTAACGAGCCTGACGCCGGGTCAGGCGTTCATCAAGATCATTCATACCGAGCTCACCGCCGTGCTCGGTGGCGAGAACATCCCGCTCAATTTCAAGGCGCAGCCGCCCGTTGTGGTTATGCTCGCCGGTTTGCAAGGTGCGGGTAAGACCACAACAGCAGCAAAGCTTGCCAAGCGACTGACCGAGAAAGACAAGAAAAAGGTCATGCTGGTGAGTGTCGATGTGCATCGCCCGGCCGCAATCCTGCAGTTACAGACGTTGGCCGGTGAAGTCGGTGCGCTGTTTCATCCCAGTGACGCTGCGGAAGATCCCGTAAAGATTGCCACGCGCGCACTTGACGATGCTCGCAAACAGTTTGCTGACATTCTGATCGTTGATACCGCGGGCCGGTTGCATGTTGATGGCGACATGATGGCCGAGGCAGGTCGCGTGCATACGGCCGTTGCACCACACGAGACGCTGTTCGTCGTGGACAGCATGGCTGGACAGGACGCGGTGCAGTCGGCGATGGCATTTAACGAGGCGCTGGCGCTGACGGGTGTCGTGCTGACGAAAGCGGACGGCGATGCGCGTGGCGGTGTGGCGCTGTCGGTGCGCGAGACAATTGGTAAGCCGATTCGGTTTATGGGCATAGGCGAGAAGACCGATGCCCTGGAGGCGTTTCACCCCGAACGCATGGCATCGCGCATTCTCGGTATGGGCGATGTGTTGTCCCTGGTCGAGGAGGTCGAAGAGAAAGTCGACCAGCAAAAGGCCAAAAAACTCGCAGCGAAGCTCAAAAAAGGCCGCGGATTCGATCTCGGGGACCTGAAAGATCAGCTGGAGCAGATGCAGAACATGGGCGGGATCGCGGCGCTGATGGACAAAATGCCGTTGCCCGGCAATGTGAACAGCACTGCGATGAAGGACAAGATTGATGAAAAACAGATTCGCCGGCAGATCGCGATCATCAACTCGATGACGGCCGATGAACGGCGTTTTCCCAAGAAAATCAATGGCTCACGCAAGCGACGTATTGCCGTTGGTGCCGGCCAGCAGATTCAGGACGTCAATCGCTTGCTGAAGCAGCATCTGCAGATGGAAAAAATGATGAAAAAGGTCTCGCGCGGTGGCATGAAAGGCCTGATGCGCGGTCTGCAGGGCGGTGGCGGTATGCCGCCGTTCGGACGCGGCTAAAACTGTTTCACTTTCAGTCCGGCGCTTGTACAATGGCGGGCTTGCTTAAACACTGAGTTGACATCACATGGTCACCATTCGACTAACCCGCGGCGGCGCCAAGAAGCGCCCGTTTTATCATCTGGTTGTCACCGACAGCCGCAACCGTCGTGACGGTCGCTATATCGAGCGCCTGGGTTTTTTCAACCCGCTGGCAAAAGGCTCGAGCGAAGGGCTGCGTATCGACATTGAACGCGCTGATCACTGGATCGGCGAAGGCGCACAGCCTTCGGATCGCGTAAAGCAGCTACTGAAGCAATACCGCAAGGCACAGGCTGCGGCCTAACGACGACCGGGAAACACGACGGTGACAGACGCATCGCGCATCACCGTTGGCGAGATTCGCGGGGTTTACGGTGTACGAGGCTGGGTCAAGCTGTTTTCGTGGACCCGCCCGCGCAAGAATCTGCTGGAATACGCAGAATTTGAAACGGGCAACGGACGGCGACTTCGCATTGTCGAGGGTCGTGAGCAAGGCAAGACGCTGATTGCGCGGATCGACGGTGTCGATGATCGCGACGCGGCAATGGCCTTGCATGGCACGACACTATTCGTCCCTCGCGATGCGCTGCCTGAGCCCGACGCGGGTCAGTTCTACTGGTCCGATCTGATCGGCTGTACGGTGAGCGATGCCGGTCGAGGGGTGATTGGCACGGTCGATCATCTGCTCGAGACGGGCGCGCACGACGTCATGGTTGTGACACGCGCCGGTCAGAAGGACGAATTAATACCGTTTGCCATGGGGCAGGTGGTTTTGGAGGTCGATCTGATTGCCAGGGCAATCAGCGTTGATTGGGCGGGCAGCGATGGTGTCGCCGGATGAGTGAACTTGCGCGCCGGTTCGCTGTTGAAGTGGTCACGCTGTTTCCGGACGAAGTGACCCGCGTCGGCACTTACGGTGTTGTCGGGCGCGCGGTCGACAACGGGCTGGTGACGCTGGGTACGGTTAACCCGCGTGCTTTTGCGCAGGACAAACACCGGACGGTCGATGATCGGCCCTTTGGTGGTGGCCCGGGCATGGTGGCGACGTTTGCACCTTGGGTTGCAGCGATTCGCGAGGCGAAACGGCGTTTGCCGGCTGCGAAGGCGGTGTTGATGAGCCCGCAAGGCGCGCCGCTAACGCAGGCGCGGCTGGCGCGTTTTGCTGCGAAAGATGGCCTGATTATGGTGGCCGGACGGTATGAAGGCCTCGATGAGCGTATTGTTGAGGCCGAGATTGATGAAGAGCTGTCGTTGGGCGATTTTGTGCTCAGTGGCGGTGAACTGGCTGCCATGGCGGTCATCGATGGCGTCGCAAGATTGCTGCCCGGTGTATTGGGCCATGCAGCGTCCGCCAGCGAGGACTCGTTCGTGGATGGTTTGCTGGATTGTCCGCATTACACGCGACCAATGCGTGTTGAGGGGCGCAGCGTGCCGCCGGTTTTGCAAAGCGGCGATCACGCGGCCATTGCCCGGTGGCGACGCCGCCAGATGTTGGGCCGGACCTGGCAACGGCGGCCGGATTTGTTGACAGGCGCGGTGCTGAGCGCCGCGGACCAGCAGCTGCTGGATGAATTTATTGCATCGCAAAGCGATGCAGATGACTGAAAACTTGAGATAATGCGTGCAACAAGCACGAGTGGTGAGTGACATGAGCAAGATAATTGACGCAATTGACCAGGAACAGATGGGTCGTGACGTGCCGGAATTTGGCCCGGGCGATACTGTTGTTGTGCAGGTAAAGGTAAAAGAAGGCGAGCGTGAGCGTTTGCAGTCTTTTGAAGGCGTTGTCATCGCGAAGAAGAACCGGGGTTTGAACTCATCATTCACCGTCCGCAAGATTTCGCATGGTGAAGGCGTGGAGCGTGTGTTCCAGACCTACAGCCATGGCATCGGTGATATCACGGTCAAGCGCCGTGGTGACGTGCGTCGCGCCAAGCTGTACTACCTGCGTGGTCGCACTGGTAAAGCGGCGCGTATTCGCGAAAAAATCTAGTCGAGCGGAATCGTGCTGCGCGTCTTTGCGGTGACGCTTGCGTCGCTGGCGGTTGGTGGTTGTGCTGGCATCGTGTCGAACGCGGCCAGCAATTTCGCCGACGATCTTGGTCAGGCGGTGTTCAATCAGCCAGACCCCGAGATCGTCGCTGATGGTGCGCCTGCTTACTTGCTGCTGCTCGACAGCTTGCTCGAGGGCAATCCCGACGATCCGACGATTCTGGCGGCGGCTGCCGATTTGTACGCAGCATACGGCGCCGTGTTTGCGCGCGACCCACAGCGCGCCAAAACCCTCACGGCGCGCGCCTTGAACTATGCTGAGCGCGCTGCCTGCGAAGCGATCGAGTCCGGTTGCGACTGGCCGTCTGTGCCGTTCCAGCAGTTCGAGACGGCAATCGATGTGGTCGACAAAAAGAATGCTGACGTTGCGCAAAGCTATGCGGTTTCATCGTTAGCGTATATTCGTGCGCACAGTGATGATTGGGGCGCGTTGGCGCGGCTGCCACATATCGAGGCGCTACTGCTCAAGATTCTGCCGCTCACGCCGCCACCAGAACAAGGCATTTTGTATAGCTACCTCGGGATCCTCAATACACTGCGCCCGCCGGCGCTGGGTGGTACACCCGAAGTTGGCCGCGAGTATTTCGAGAAAGCGATTGCGCTGACAGATGGCAAGGATTTGTCGGTCAAAGTCGAATACGCGCGCGGCTATGCACGCTTGCTGTATGAACAGGAATTGCACGATCGCCTGCTGCGCGAAGTGATTGCCGCCGAGCCGGTGGTGGACGGTCTGACACTGACCAACACGCTGGCGCAGCGCGATGCGGCAGAGCTCTTGGCCAGCGGCGTCGACTTTTTCTAACCGGCGCTGAAACTTTGTGGCGCGCCGCGAGGTCTTCTAATACATGGAATGTAGGGGCTGGCAAGCCACGGGTTCACTGAAATCACACGCCCGACTACGTATCATTAACTGAACATAATGAACACGCCCGGGAGGCGTTATCAACATGAACGCTGTAGTCAGAATCGCGGCGGTTGGCCTGATGGCATTTGGCCTGAACGTCGCTCAGGCAGAAACCTTCAAGCTCGCCACCATTGCGCCCGAAAACTCGCAATGGATGCGCGATATGCGTGCCGGTGCCAAGGCGATCAAGGAGCGTACCGATGGTCGCGTCGTGATCAAGCTGTACGGCGGCGGTGTCATGGGCAACGACAAGAAGGTGTTGCGCAAGATCAAGATCGGTCAGTTACACGGCGGTGCCTTCACAGCGGGCAGCCTGATGGAGCGCTATCCGGATCTGTCGATCTATGGCTTGCCGCTGGTGTTTAATTCGCTGGAAGAGGTGGACTTCGTTCGCGAGCGGATGGATGCGCAATTGAAGGCCGGTCTGGAAGATGCCGGATTCGTCAGTTTCGGTTTCGCTGGAGGCGGTTTTGCGATGGTGCTGGGCAACACGCCGGTGCGCAATCTGAATGATCTCAAAGACCAGAAAGTCTGGGTGCCGGAGGGCGACACGATCAGCTACGCCGGTATGCAGGCATTAAATCTGTCGCCGGTCACGCTGCCGGTCACCGATGTATTGACCGGCTTGCAGACCGGTTTGCTGGACGTCGTCGCTACGCCGCCAGTAGGCGCGCTGGTTTTGCAATGGCACACGAAAGTCAAATACGGCACACAACTGCCGCTCGTCTACACAATGGCATTCATGGCGATCGACAAGAGACGCTTCAACCGCTTGTCGGAAGGTGATCAGGCGATCGTTGCCGAAGTGCTTAACGGCATCTACAGCAACTTCGAGCAAATGAATCGCAACGACAACGAGAAGGCAGTGACCGCGTTGGCGGACGTCGGCATCGAGATGGTTGATCTGGACGATGGTCAGCTGCCGCAATGGCGCGAAGCAGTGACGGCAACCAACCAGCGCCTGGCTGATGAAGGCGTGTACTCGTCCGACCTGTACGCGCAAATGATCACGTTGCTGGACGAATATCGCGCAACGCAAGCTAGCGCTGACTGACGCGCCGATTTTGATGCTCGCTCGATTGGCGCGCTGGGGAAAGGCGGCCGAAGACACCGTATTGGTTTTGCTGCTGTCGGCGATGATTGCGCTGGCGACCAGCCAGATCGTAATGCGCAATCTGTTCGACAGTGGTCTGATCTGGGCGGATGAGGCGCTGCGGTTGATGGTCTTGTGGCTGGCTTTGGCCGGTGCCGTTGCAGCCGCTCGCGCGGACAAACATATCTCCATTGATGTTTTATCGAGATTCCTGCCGCCGATCGGTTTTCGCCTCGCGCGCACCGTCACGCATCTCTTCACCGCCGGTGTGTGCGGCGCCATCGCGTGGCACGCCTGGCGGTTCGTCGCCTCGTCGCGCGAATACGAAGATACGCTGCTGGGCGATCAGCCGGCGTGGATATTCCAGGTTGTTCTGCCGGTCGCGTTTGCGTTGATGGCATGGCGCTATTTGTGTCTGGCGTTAACTGCATTCGTTGCGTTGTTTGCCAAGCGACGCGGGGACGCAGCGTCGTGATTGTTTTCGGCGTTTTGCTGTTGCTGCTGGCGCTGTTTGGTGCGCCATTGTTCGCCGTCATTGCGGCGAGCGCGCTGGCTTCTTACTCGCGTGAAGACATTGACCTGTCGGCGCTCGTCATCGAGTTTTTCTCTATCGCCGAAATGCCGGTGTTGCTCGCTATTCCGTTGTTTACGTTTGCCGGTTACGTGCTTAGCGAAAGCCAGGCGCCCGGCCGGCTCGTGCGATTGTCGCAAGCGCTGTTGGGTTGGATGCCCGGCGGATTGGCGATCGTGTCGCTCGCGGCCTGTGCATTTTTCACCGCGTTCACCGGCGCGTCCGGCGTCACGATTATTGCGCTTGGCGCGATCCTGTATCCGGCGCTGGCGCAGTCCGGTTACGACAGCAAATTCAATCTGGGTCTGGTGACATCAGCGGGCAGTCTCGGGCTGTTGTTCGCGCCGTCATTGCCGCTGATTTTGTACGGCATTGTCGCGCAAGTGCCTATTGATGATCTGTTTCTGGCCGGCATTTTGCCGGGCATGCTGATGCTGTTTATGTTGGCCGGTTGGAGTCTGTGGGTGAATCGCGGCACCGCACAACCGCTGGCCGCATTTTCGTGGCAAAAAGTAGCCAGCGCGCTGCGCGAGAGTGTCTGGGACTTACCGCTGCCGATCGTCGTGTTGGGTGGCATTTACTCCGGATATTTTGCGGTCTCCGAAGCGGCGGCGGTGACCGCGCTGTACGCGATCATTGTCGAAGTGTTTATTCTGCGTGAGATCCCGCTCAGGCAACTGCCGGACATCATGCGTGAGTCGATGTTGCTCGTCGGCGGGATTCTGGTCATCCTTGGCGTGTCGCTCGCCTCGACGAATATCATGATCGATATTGGCGCACCGCAACAATTACTGGCATGGATTTCCGGCTTCGTGTCGAGCCAGACGAGCTTCCTGCTGCTGTTGTTGCTGTTTTTGCTCGTACTCGGTGCGATCCTCGATATCTTTTCAGCGCTCGTGCTGGTGGTGCCGCTGATTCTGCCGGTGGCGCTGCAATATGGCGTGGAGCCCGTGCATCTGGGCATGATTTTCCTGGCAACGATGCAGCTGGGTTATCTGACGCCACCGGTCGGATTAAATCTGTTTATCGCCAGTTACCGGTTCGAGCGCCCGATCACCGAAGTCTACGCAGCAACCTTCCCATTTCTCGTCATCCTGTTGCTCTCGGTGATCGTGATAACATTTTGGCCATCACTGTCTCTCGTATTTCTATAAAGCACCGACATTATGCAAAGCCGACCAATCGTTTTTGTCCGCCTTCTACAGGGAGTGTGGGGAATCTTCAATGGTGTACGCAAGATCTTGCACTTCTTGTTCCTGATCGCCATCTTCTCGATCGTGCTGATTGTATTTTCGACGCCGCCACCGACGGTCCCGTCGCGCGCCGCACTGGTCATCGCACCGCAGGGTGCGCTGACTGAGCAACTGGCCGGTACGCCGCTGGATCGCGCCTTCGATGAGGCGACGGGCAACGCGGTGCCGCAGACGCTGGTGCGGGACGTGATCGATGCACTGGAGTTTGCGGCAGACGATCCGGCCATCGAGGCGGTGTATCTGAGCCTTGACGGGCTGTCGTCAGCCGGATTGACCAAACTCAAAGCGGTTGCCAAAGCGATTGACGAGTTCCGTACTGCCGGCAAGCCCGTGATTGCGTATGGCACATTTTATTCGCAACAGGGGTATTTTCTTGCCGTACATGCCGACGAGGTGCTTCTGGATCCGAACGGTCTGGTGCTGATGGAAGGTTACGGTCGGTACCGCAACTATTACGCGGAGGCTATCGATAAGCTGTCGATAACCTGGAACGTGTTCAAGGTCGGTTCGCACAAGAGTTACGTGGAGCCGTATGTGCGTAACGATATGTCGGATGAAGACCGTGAGTTTTCCGGTCGCTTGTTGGGCAAACTGTGGGATAGCTACACGGCGGTCGTTGAAGACAAGCGAGGTCTGGATGCCGGCAGCGTACAACGCTTTGCAGACAACTTTGATGTTGAGCTCGCTGCTGATGAGGGAGATTTTGCGCAGACGGCACTGCGGCTTGGCATGGTTGATGCGCTGGCCACCGTCACTGAGGCGCGTCAACGGATGATGACCCAGGTGGGTGTATCGGACGAAGACGAGAGTACTTTTGCGCAAGTAAGTATCGGCCAATATCTGGCGGCGCGGCGCATTACCGATATCAACATTGAGCAGCCGGACGTCGTCGCTGTGGTTGTGGCATCCGGTTCGATCATTGACGGCGATGCGCCACCGGGAGAGATTGGCGGTGATTCGACGGCGCGATTGTTGCGTCAGGCGCGCACCGACGACAACGTGCGCGCCGTGGTCCTGCGCATCGATAGCGGAGGGGGCAGCGCCACTGCCTCGGATGTCATCCTCGAAGAGATCGAGAACATTCGTGCTGCCGGTAAGCCCATCATTGCCTCGATGGGCGGCGTTGCCGCGTCCGGTGGCTACTGGATTGCGATGGCAGCAGATCAGATCATTGCTGAACAAGACACGATCACGGGCTCCATTGGCATTTTCGGTATGGTCCCGACGTTTGAGCGCTCGCTGGCCCGTCTCGGTGTCTATACCGATGGCGTTGGCACCACCAGTATTGCTGGCGCACTGCGGCCCGACATGGCGATGAGCGATCAGGTCAAACGTATCTTCCAGCTCAGCATCGAAGATGGTTATCGCGATTTTGTGGGCGGCGTTGCCAACTATCGCAACAAGAGTTTCGACGACGTAAACGCCGTCGCGCAGGGCAAAGTCTGGACCGGCAGCGAAGCGCTGGGGCACGGATTGGTAGATTCCATTGGCGATCTCGACAATGCGATCGCGATTGCGGCCGAGCGTGCTGCGCTCGATATCGATAGCTACAGCACACGGTTTGTTGAACCGCAATTGTCGGCCGAAGAGCGCTTCCTGCTCGGCCTGATGAGCGGTTCCGCCCGCTTCGGTGTCGATGTGTCAGCGCTGTTCAAACGGGATCGTTCGCTTGATCTGTTGCTCGATACGCTGGAGGGAGCTACCGACATGCTCGCGCGCTTCAACGATCCGCGTGGTATGTACGCCGAGTGTTTCTGTGTCGTGAACTGAGCTGAACTGAACTTCGCCGGGCCTCAGGCCACCCAGTCAAGGATGACCTTACCGGATTGGCCGCTGTCCATCGTCTCGAATGCGGTCTGAAAGTCACTGACCGGAAAACGGTGCGTGATGATCGGCTCAAGGTTTAACCCGCTCTGCAGCATGCTCGACATCTTGTACCAGGTCTCGAACATCTCGCGCCCGTAAATGCCTTTCAAGTTCAGGCCCTTGAAGATGACGTCGTTCCAGTCGATTGCGGTGTCGCCAGGTGGGATGCCGAGCAGCGCCACGTTGCCGCCATGATGCATCACGCTGAGCATGTCGCGAAACGCTTGCGGGTTGCCGGACATTTCCATGCCCACATCGAAACCTTCGGTCATGCCCAATTCTTCCATGACGCTGCGCAAAGTGGTTTGTGTCACGTTGACGCAACGCGTAGCGCCCATCGCATTAGCCAAACCCAAACGGTAGTCGTTCACGTCGGTAATAACGATATGGCGCGCGCCTGCGTGTCGTGCGATCGCCACCGCCATGATACCGATGGGGCCGGCGCCGGTGATCAGGACATCCTCGCCAACCAGGTCGAAAGATAGCGCCGTGTGTGCCGCATTGCCGAGCGGATCCAGTATCGCCGCCATATCGTCGCTGATGGCCTCTGGCAATTTAAACACGTTGAAGGCGGGCACGGCGATGTACTCGGCAAACGCACCGGCGCGGTTAACACCGATGCCCACGGTGTCTATGCACAAGTGGCGTCGACCGGCTCGACAATTGCGACAGACGCCACACGTAATGTGCCCTTCGGCCGAGACGCGATCACCGGTGGCAAAACCACGCACTTCGCTGCCAATCTCGACAATCACGCCGGAGAATTCGTGCCCAACGGCCATCGGCACCGGAATGGTTTGCTGTGCCCATTCGTCCCAACGGTAAATGTGAATATCGGTGCCGCAAATCGCCGTGCGTTGCACGCGCACCAGCACATCGTTCGGGCCGATTTCAGGCTCGGCGATGTCCTGCATCCAGATGCCGGGTTCGGCGAGTTTTTTCGTCAGTGCTTTCATGGTTCTGCTCAGTTGATGACACCGAATTGTCTGCCGACCGTTGCGAACGCGTTGATGGCTTTGTCCAGATCTTTCAACGTGTGCGCGGCGGACATTTGTGTGCGGATGCGCGCCTGACCTTTCGGCACGACTGGGAAGGCAAAGCCGATCACGTAGACGCCGTGCGCCAGCAATGCATCTGCCATATCGGTGGCTAACTTGGCATCACCGAGCATGACCGGAATGATCGGATGCTCGCCGGGCTTCAGGTCAAAACCGAGCGCGGTCATTTGTTCGCGGAAGTAGGCGGCGTTGCGAAACAGCGCTGTGCGTAGCGAATCGTCGTGTTCGACAAGGTCGAGCACGGCCAGCGACGTTGCCGCAATCGTCGGTGCGACCGAATTCGAGAACAGGTACGGGCGCGAGCGTTGCCGCAACCAATCGATGATGGGTTTGCGACCGCTCGTGTAGCCGCCGGACGCGCCGCCCAACGCCTTGCCCAGCGTGCCGGTGATGATGTCGATGCGATCTGCAACGTCGCAGTGCACGTGCGTGCCGCGACCCTGATCGCCAAGAAAGCCAGTCGCGTGGCAATCGTCCATCATGATCAGCGCATCGTACTTGTCGGCCAGTGCACAGATGCCGGGCAGGTCAGCGATCGTGCCGTCCATCGAGAACACACCGTCGGTGGCGATCAGACGCACGCGCGCGTCTTGCGCTGCGATCAGTTGCGCTTCCAGATCAGCCATATCGTTGTGTTGGTAACGGTAGCGCTGCGCCTTCGACAGGCGGATGCCGTCAATGATGCTGGCGTGATTCAGCGTATCACTGATGACGGCGTCTTCGGCGGTCAGTATGGTCTCGAACAAACCGCCATTGGCGTCAAAACAGGACGGATACAGAATCGTCTCATCGGTGCCCAGAAATTGGCTGAGGCGCGCCTCGAGCTCCGTGTGGATTGTCTGGGTACCGCAAATGAAGCGCACCGAGGCGACGCCATAGCCGAATTGATCGAGCGCATTGTGCGCTGCGGCAATCACGCGCTCGTGATTGGCCAGACCCAGATAATTGTTGGCACACAGATTGATAACGGTGTCATTGCCGTCGTCCACGGAAACCGCCCCTTGCTGCGGCCCACGGATGGCGCGTTCGGTTTTGTACAAACCTTCGGCGCGCAGAGCCTCGGTTTGTTGCGCGAGACTGTCGAGAAACGCTTGCGTCACAGGTATGCTCCTTCTTCAATTGTGCGAATCATATCACCGGAAACCATCTGTGCCCGACTCGTTACGTATCGATAAGTGGCTTTTTTTTACGCGCTTTTACAAAACACGTGGTCAGGCTGCCAAGGCGGTCAGCGGTGGGCATGTGGCGCGTAACGGTGAGCGTGCGAAGCCGGCGCTGCCGATCAAGGTGGGTGACCGGCTATCGATCACGCGCGAGCGGTTTACGTGGGTCGTCGATGTCGCTGCAATACCGGCGCGGCGCGGTCCGGCGCCGGAAGCGCAGGGCTGCTATGTAGAAACGCCTGACAGTATCGAGCAACGTGAAGCAATGCGCGTGGCGCTGAAAACAGACCGGCTGGGTATGCCGCGCACGGTCGGTAAGCCGGACAAGCACACCCGCAAGCAGATTCGTCAGTTCAAGGACACCTACAAAGACAACAACTGAAGGTTTTTGCAGCGCTATAATCGCTGTACCCCTCACGGAGCAAGCTCATGGCGACAGCCGAAAACCAACTCAATTCCGCGGCGCAGCAACGCCACAGCTTTGATGCCGATTTTGCGGCGGGTGGTGCGTTTGCTGCGGCGACCGTCGGTTACCTGGCGGACGAGACGCAGTGCGTTGAGCAGCTGCTCGCTATCGCGGCGCATAGTAGCGCCTACCGCGATAACGTCCACAAGACGGCGAGTGATCTCGTACAGCACGTGCGCAAAGTGAATGAAGATCGCAGTGGTCTCGACGCGTTCCTGCAAAAGTACGACCTGTCGTCGCAGGAAGGCATCATGTTGATGTGCATTGCCGAGGCGCTATTGCGGATTCCGGATGCGAACACGGCCGACGAGCTGATCGCCGACAAGATATCGATGGCCGACTGGTCGTTGCACATCGGCACGTCCGATTCGCTGTTCGTCAACGCGAGCACGTGGGGTTTGATGCTGACCGGCAAGATGCTGTCGGTCGATGCACCGACGCGCAGCAACCCATCCAAGGTACTGAAGTCGCTGGTCAGCCGCGCCGGTGAGCCTGTCGTACGCAGTGCGATGCGTCAGGCGATGAAAATCATGGGGCATCAATACGTGATGGGGCGCGACATCGGCGATGCGCTGAAGCGTGCGCGCAAGGGCGACAACAAAGCCTATCGCTATTCCTTCGACATGCTTGGCGAGGCGGCCATGACGCGCAGCGATGCGCAGCGTTACTTTGACGCCTACGCACAGGCAATCGATAGCATTGGCGCTAGTCATCAGGGCGACGATGTGTTTGCAGCACCAAGCATTTCGGTGAAACTGTCGGCGCTGCACCCACGCTATGAATTTGCGCGTCGCCGCGCCGTCGTCGAAGAGCTCGGTGATATGTTGTTGGCGCTGGCCAAGAAAGCCAAGGCGCACAACATTGCGTTGACGATGGACGCCGAGGAAGCGGACCGGTTGGAGCTGTCCCTGGACATCTTCGAGCGAGTCTATCGTGATCCGGCCCTGGCCGGCTATCATGGGTTGGGGCTTGCGGTGCAGGCGTATCAAAAGCGCGCGACGTCGGTCATTCAATGGTTAGGTGAGCTTGCACGCGGCGGCGCTCGGCGCATCCCGGTTCGGCTCGTCAAAGGGGCGTACTGGGATACCGAGATCAAGCATGCGCAAGAGCTCGGGCTGACCGGCTACCCGGTGTTCACCCGAAAAGTAAACACAGACGTTTCGTATCTGGCGTGTGCGCGCCTGATTCTTGATGCGGGCGATGCGCTGTACGGTCAATTCGCCACGCACAATGCGCACACGCTGGCTTATGTGTTGCAGCATGCCGGCGGTCGCGATGACTATGAGTTTCAGCGACTGCACGGCATGGGCGAGGAGCTGTACGGCGCTGTTGTCGACGCCGACCGCTACAACCGCCCGTGCCGCGTCTACGCGCCGGTTGGCAGTCATGAAGACCTATTGCCGTATCTTGTGCGACGGCTGCTTGAGAATGGTGCCAACACCAGTTTCGTCAACCGCATTGTCGATGCCGAAGCGCCGATTGAGGACATCATCGCCGATCCAATTGATGCGGTGCGCGCGCTGGAATCGATCCCGCATCCGAACATCGTGGCACCGGCAGACCTGTACGGTGCGCAGCGCAAAAACTCGCAAGGCATCAATCTGGCAGACCGCGATGTGGCGCAGCGGTTGCTGGCCGGTTTGGCCGATGCCGCGGACAAGCGTTATGACGTGGGTCCGCTGCTGGACAGCAAAACTGTTAGCGGCGAGCAAACCGCTAGCGTTAGTCCATTCGACACGCGCGAGGTCGTTGGCACGGTACGCTTTGCCGATGCGCAAACCACGCAGCACGCGATCGACGTTGCTGTGCAGGCCTGGCCGTCCTGGCGTGCGACGCCTGCGGCGGTGCGCGCAGGCGCGTTACGCCGTGCAGCCGATTTGTTCGAAGCCGAAGCCGAAGAGTTGCTGGCGCTGTGCGTGCGCGAAGCCGGCAAGAGCATTCCTGATGCCATTGCCGAGTTACGCGAGGCCGTTGATTTTCTGCGCTACTACGCGGTTGAGGCGGAACAGCGCTTTAGTGAACCAACGTTGCTGCCAGGACCCACCGGTGAGCGCAACGTCACCGGTCTGCGCGGGCGGGGCGTGTTTGTGTGTATCAGCCCGTGGAATTTCCCATTGGCGATTTTCACCGGTCAGGTTGCTGCAGCGTTGGCTGCGGGCAATTGCGTAATCGCCAAGCCGGCCGAACAAACCAGCATCGTTGCGTTGCGCGCAGCAGCCCTGCTCATCGAAGCCGGCATTCCGAAGTCTGTGTTGAGCTGCCTGCCCGGCACCGGTGCACAGGTGGGTGGCACCGCGACCGCCGATCCGCGCGTAGCTGGTGTTGCGTTTACGGGGTCCACAGCGACTGCACTGAAAATTAACCGTGCGCTGGCGGCGCGCGATGGCCAGATCGGCACCTTGATTGCTGAAACCGGTGGACAGAACGCCATGATCGTCGACAGCTCGGCGTTGCCTGAGCAAGTCGTACAGGACGCGGTGATGTCCGGATTCAATTCGGCCGGTCAGCGCTGTTCTGCGCTGCGCGTGCTGTGTGTGCAGGAAGATGTTGCGCCGCGCGTCATCGAGTTACTGAAAGGCGCGATGGACGATCTGATCATTGGCGATCCGTCGGTGCTGGCCACAGATGTCGGTCCGGTTATCGACAAGGCGGCACACGATCGCCTGCAGACGCACGTTGAACGCATGCAACGTGAACAGCACCTGTTGAAGCAGTGCAAACTACCCGACGCAACCAGCGATGGTGTGTTTTTCCCGCCAACGCTGATCGAAATCGACAGCCTCGATGCGTTGACCGAAGAAGTTTTTGGTCCGGTTGTGCATGTGTTGCGCTACAAGCGTAAAACGCTGCCGCAGCTTGTCGATGCCATTAACAACACCGGCTACGGTCTGACGTTTGGCATCCACACCCGCATAGACGGGCGTGCGGGTCAGTTGGCGGCGCTCAGTTATGCGGGCAACGTTTACATCAATCGCAATATGGTGGGGGCAGTTGTTGGTGTGCAGCCGTTTGGTGGTAGTGGTCTATCCGGGACGGGTCCGAAAGCAGGTGGACCGAACTATCTGACGCGATTTGCCAGCGAGTATACGATCAGCAACAACACGGCGGCGGTTGGCGGTAATGCGAGTTTGCTCAGTCTCGATTGAGTGCGTACCAGCGTTTACGCGGACGTAAGACTTGCGTAGCGGCACCGTGTACTGCGGCACGCGCCTAAGGGTTGCAACGCAGGCGGAGCGAAAACCTCGCCTCGCCGTCGTTCTCGAACGTCGCCTTGTTGATCTTTGTAGCAACACCTTCGTAATCGAGATCGTGCAGGATATTGGTGGCGGGGATATCAGCGACGTAGTTTTTGTTTTCCAGATGCAGGACGAGTTGGATTACATCGCCGTAATCAATCAGCTTGACGTGGTGATCCACCCGGATGTCATCGTCCGGTAGCTGATGTGCGAGGACCAGACGTTTGGCGCAGCGCCAGATAGGCCAGGTGGCTGTGTCATCGCCTACGGTCACCGTCGCCTTGCCCTGCGCCTGCGGAACGGGCTCGGCCCCTTGTGCGCCGACAAAAAACGGCGCGATCAACAATATTGAGTACAGCATAGGTCTCATCAGTGCTCCGCTTCCGTGTTTGTCAACACCGACTCTGCCAGACAGTCTTGAGCATCACAAGCTGTACGTCGCCGAGGCGTGGCGGCCATACCTGCCCATCGTACGCCCGCGAATTGTCGTCTAAGTTTGTCCAATGCCTAACTGATGTAGCCTGCCTGCACCGGTTAGGTAGTGCCGATTTTCGCAGTGACGTATGCCAGTTGGCTAACTTGGGTGAGAGATTTGCCGTCGGGATCGCACTAGGTTTAGTGTAGGCGCAGCAAACCTGTGCCTTATCCTTGCCGTTCCGAGGGGGAGCCGACCATGCCAACAGCATCACCATTAACGCGATTGAAGCGCATCCTGAAGAGCAATAGCGAGCCGGAAAAGAAGGCCACTGAAATCTGCGTGTTGGCGGACGTATTGCTACCCGACGCCATTGACGTGCTCGACGATGGCCTGGCGGGGGCTGATCCGCTCGTGCAGGTGGCGATCATGGATGCCTACCACACGATGACCGGTGATCGTTTTCATAAGCCTGACCTTGAAAACATGATGGACTTCGCCGCATCGCTAGGCGATGCCGGTGAACAGTTGTATATGGCCGCGCGCATCGCGCTGGGCAACATCACAGGCTTGTCGATGGACCAGCTCGATGAATGGGGGGATGGCCAGCTCAATATCACGGCAACCGCGCGCCGTCGCCGCAGTCGCCGCCGCCGCGGGCGACCGGCGCGCATGATTGACGAGATCACCATTGTGATTCATGGCACCTGGGCATCCGATGGCACGTGGTGGCGCCCTGGTGGCGATTTCTTTGACTACGTAAAGAACGATCTCGGCCGGGATGATCTGTACGGCAAAAGCGATCAGTTCAAATGGTCGGGTAAGAACCGCGACAGCAAACGGCGCAAAGCGGCGACCGAACTACATCAGTGGCTCAAAGGTCATCCGGCGCGCGAGGTGAATGTCTTCGGGCACTCGCATGGGGCGAACGTGGCAATGCTGGCGACGCATCACGACATTCGTATGGATCGGCTAATCATGCTCAGTCCGCCGGTGCGCAAGGATTACTTTGCGAAATGGAGTAATGTTGGCGCGGCGTTCAATGTCCAGGCGAAATTTGATCCGGTTGTCGCCATCGCGCGTGGTGGCCAGTGGTTCAGGATTCCTGAAGTGAGTGAGCGACCTTTGAAGGCATCCGGTCACTCGGCCTCTCATGAATCGAAAGTGTGGCGTGCCGAGAAACTACCAAAATTTGTGGGTATGCCGTGGCAATGACACTCGTTTATGGGTGACGAGCGCGATTGGCTCGACGCGCTGGCCAACGGTATTGCTGAAGCGCGCGCGGTTGCAGCGTTGCAGCTTGCGCACGTGCAATCACAAGAGGTCGTGACTGCGTTGCGCGGCGCGACGACGGATGCGTCGCCGCAGGTAGCGTTAGCCGCGCAATTTGCATTGTGGCAGTCCGGTGAGGACGTGCTTGACGTTGCGGGTATGGTGCAGGCCTGTGTCACCGCAGATGAGGCGCTGCAGCAACAGATCGCGATGATTGCCGAGCAAATCGGCGCGCCACTGGTACCGCGACTGGCGCCGCTGTTGAACGAGGCTGGCACTGCAGCGCAGGTTGTGCTTCAGTTGCTTGACGACATACACGATGACACTGCATTGGCGTGCCTGCGCGACTGGCAGCCGGTCGATGACGATCTGTTGCGCGCCCGCGCCGATGTGCTTGCGGACTGGCATGATGAATGAACGCAGGCAAGCGGTTCGACGTTAGGAGCGACACTGATGGCCCCAGGCAAGAAAAAGGTAGCGACGCGCAAACCGACGGCGGCGGCCAAAAAGCGTCGTAAGAAAAAGGCTGCGAGCACGACTGCCGGTCGTGCGGCCGGCGGTCGCAAGACGCGCAAAACGAGCCGAACAGTTGCTAAGAAAGCTGCCAAGAAAACGACCAGGAAAACAGCCAAGAAAACCGCTAAGAAAACAGCGAAGAAGACTGCCAAGACGTCTGTTAGCAAGACGACTAAGAAGGTCGCCAAAAAATCGGCTAAAAAGTCGGCTAAGAAAACGACAAAAAAGTCTACCAGTAACAGCAATGGTGGTCGTAGTAAACCGGCAAAGCGTTCGGTAAAGAAATCCGCCAAAACTGCAACCAAAAAAGCTGCGACCAGAAAAGCGCCAGTCGTGCGCAGCAAGAAAACCGCTCGCAGCAAAAAAACCTCACCGGCAACAACCCCTGACGCAGCCTACAGCGTGATGACAGTCGCGACCGCCAGCGGTGATTCGCTGGTGCTGGACTGCGGCAAGCCGATGCAGGAATTCGCGATGCGCTGGCGCTATGCCATTGCGCGGCGTTTGCGATGGCGTGATCGCCCCAAACACGTGACGCGTCAGGCAGTCTTCGATGACATTCTGGCAAAACTTAATGTCGACAAGTCGACGTTGCAGGGCGTGCTAGGCGACGCCGGCGTGATAGAGGTGCAGATTCCGTACATTGATGAAAGCACCGGTTGGGCTGCGCGCATTGCGCCGTGGGAGTTTCTGCTGAGCTCTGCCGCGAAGGCGGCCGGCAATTCGAATTCGCTGTGTATTGTGCGGTGTCTGAAGACTGACCGACCAGCACCATCTTTTGTCGACCAGCCGCGTGTACTGTTTGTGCGCTGCACGCCTGGCGTGCTCAACGGGTCTTACGAGTTTGAGGCCGAACGTGCATCGCTCGCTCATGTGTTTGGTAAGGATCAGGTCAGACACGTGGCTAATCCGAGCATTGACGAGCTGCGCAATGCGGTGGAAGCATACCAGCCACATGTTGTGCACCTTGCCGGCATCGACAATAACCAGGCGCGTGAAATCTTGCGTGATCGCGATTTGTTGCCGGAGCACTGGCCAAGCACCAGCGACTGGGATGGCATCGTGTTCGCGTCCAGTGATGCGCGCGATGAAGCAACCGGGCTCGTGCCAATTGGCGCCGAGGAACTGGCGATCGTGCTCAATAGTGGCGCCGAGCCGTTGTCGTTGGTCACGGCGAATGTCTATCACTCGGCGTCGCGGATCTGCGCGATGGCGGTTGCCGAAGGCGCCGAACTTGCGCTCGGCTTCCAGGACACCGTGCACGACACGCTGGCCGAGATCGTGGTGCGCGATTTTTACAACAGTTGGCGCGAAGATGGGCAGCCACTGGCGGCGTTCGTGCGTGCGCTGGACGTTGCGCGCACCGCGGTGTCGTTGTCGGGCACCGGCATTGTGCTGTGGAGTGCGCACTCGCTGCTGCAGGATGCACAGCACAGTGTCGACAGCGTGTTGCTGAAGCGACGCAATTCGCAGCAGCAAAAACTAGAGCTTGGCGGCGTCGTACCGGAGTGGTTCAGTGTCGATGTGCGCGTGCGCGAGCGGCTCAATTATTCGCTGCTGCATAATGACAGTGGCGGCTTATTCGAGGCGCTGGAGTTCAGAAAGGAAGAGGAGGGCATCCTGTACGACGTCGGTGTCGAAGTCGTACTCTACCTCGGCTCGGAAAGCCATCCGTACTACGCCAACATCAATTTGCGCGAGTATTTGACGAAGGTCGATCACAAGATCAAAATCCCGCTAACGTCTTCATTGATCCGCACCGTGTCAGAGCCGCTGCGCACGAGTCTGCGAGTGACAATCACCGTTGGCAAACAATGCGTCTACCAGGACTCGCATCGCGTTACGTTGCTGCCGGCAGATGAGTGGACTGACACCGACAGTGACCGCATCTGGCTGCCGTCATTCGTGTTGCCGCGTGATCGCGCCGTAGAACGTATTATCGACCGGGCGCAAAACCATCTGGCAACGCTTGCTGACGATCGATCACGCGGTTTCGACGGTTACCAGAGCATCGATGAGCACGATCCGCAAACATTCTCGGAAATCGATGTGCAGGCACAGGCAATCTGGGCTGCGGTGGTCAGTGACTTTGGCATTCGCTACATCAATCCGCCACCGAGCTACACCAAACGGGGGCAGCGATTGCGCACCCCTACACAGATTGTGCGCGGCGGTCGCGGTACCTGCATCGATCTTGCATTGTTGCTGTGTGCCTGTCTTGAGTACATCGATGTCTACCCGGTCATCTTTTTACTCGAGGGCCATGCGTTTGCCGGCTACTGGCGCAGTGAATTGCGTTATGAGGACTTCCTGATGGGGCAACAGGGCGGGCTGGAGAAGGCGACCATGATGAAGACGATTGGCTCGATGAAGGATCGCCAACCGTGGATTTTGCCCTCCGATAGTTATGCGGAAATTCTCAATGAAGTGAACAGTGGTTTTCTGTATCCCATAGAGACTGTGGGTTTCACAACGCATGGCAGTTTCTGGCAGGCCATCGAAGAGGGTGTGGATAATTTGCGCAGCCGCTCCGAGTTTCATTCGCTGATCGATGTACTGCGCGCACGGCGCGCATTCATTACGCCGCTGCCCATTATCGACGCACAGGGCACGCTAGACGAGGATGCTGAGCATGACTAGTGCCCGCAACGACCGCGACCGGCTGCTTGAACACATTGACGCGGCGATTGACGGCCTTGATATGTACGGCGCCGAACAACATGTAGAAACGCTGCACGCAACCAAGATTCATGAGCTGCGGCGTCTCGGCAGCGGTGGCATCGATCACAAACTCGGAACGGTGTCGCTGATTGAGCGCGACGGTATCCTGCAGTGGGTTGACGGTCTGGGTTTTCGGCAACGCTCGGTGGGTAGACGACGGCGTCGCGGCTCGCGACGTGGTGCCGATATTGTTCGGCAACTGAAGTTCGCGCGCCTGGCACCGAACTCCGTTGGCGCTGCGTTGCAGACGCTGGATACCCAATTGAACGCAAAACGTGGCTTGCGGGCGTGGTCGTCGCCAGGTCGTGCGCGCGTTGCCGAGCCAGCTAAGACAGGACGTATTCTGCTCATGCTCCATGGCACGTTCTCCAAGTCCGAGGCGATGTTAGACGCACTAGGACAAACGGATGCCGGCAACGCATTTTTCGCCACGATGCGCGGTCATTACGATCAGGTGCTCAGCTACGATCACGCCACGTTGTCGATGCCGCCGTTGTACAACGCCGTCGATCTCGCCCGCCAGTTGGCTGCAAGCGACGCAACGGTCGACATCGTCTGCCACAGTCGGGGTGGATTAGTCGTGCGCTGGCTCGTCGAAGCGCTGATGCACAATCCGATGCAAATTGGCCGCGTCGTGTTCGTTGGCGCACCGTTGGGCGGGACCTCATTGGCGGCACCACCGAGGCTGCGCTCCGGTCTGGATCTGCTGACTAATGTGGCCAATGTGTTGAGCAAAGGCAGCGCGGCCGCATCGTCGGTTGTGCCGTTGTTTACCGCCGTCACCGGCATCTTGCGGGTGTTCGGTTCGGTGACCAGCGCGTTGGCGAAAACCCCGTTAATCGATGCGACCGTGTATATGATTCCGGGCTTGGCGGCGCAGTCAATGACTGGGGACAACACCAATATCGTGCGATTGCGGGAAGGCGTAACGCGCGACATCAGCGATCGCTATTTCGCAGTCACGTCGGCGTTCAAACCGGTCGCACCCGGGTGGGAGTTCTGGAAGTACTTCCAGAACCCGGGTTCGCGGATAGCCAGTCATTTGACGCATCGAGTCTTCGATGGTGCCAATGATCTGGTGGTCGACACAGACTCAATGACGCGCTTGTCGGACGATCTGGTGATTGCGCCGGGGCAAACCCTCGCGCTGCAAAGCGACGCGCTGCATCATCTAAACTACTTCGAACATGCGGATGTGCTGCAGTTTATCGAGCGTTCGCTCCTGCAAGCACGTTAGCGCGATCGTCGCGAGCGCAATTTGTGTTGTTACGCGCTTTTGTTAGCCGATCGATTTGAGCGCCTTCGACGAGAACCCGCAGGTTTTGGTCCAGCATTGCCGGTCTTCGCTGTCCCGCGACTACCACCGGATTTGTTCGCTGGTCGCCGGGCGCGGCCGGCACCACCGCCGGGTCGCGGCTTGCGTTGTTGTCGTCCCTTCGTCAACGGCTCGGCGGCAATGCGTGGATCAGGTTCGAACCCGTCGACGATCTCCCGCGGAATCTGCGTTTTCAACATACGCTCGATATCCTGCAAGAGTTTCTTCTCATCGATGCACACCAAAGATACGGCGTGACCGTCGAGACCGGCGCGTGCGGTGCGGCCGATGCGATGCACGTAGTCCTCGGGCACGAACGGCAGATCGTAGTTGACGACATAGGGTAGTTTGTCGATGTCGAGGCCTCGCGCGGCAATATCGGTGGCGACCAGCACGCGAACATCACCGGCCTTGAAGTCCTTCAGTGCTTTGGTGCGCGCGCCCTGCGACTTGTTGCCATGAATCGCGACGGAATGAATGCCGTCTTCGGTCAGCTGTTTGGCGAGTCGATTGGCGCCATGTTTGGTGCGCGTGAACACAAGCACCTGTTGCCAGTTGCCGGCGCCGATGCGGTAAGACAACAGTTCGCGTTTGCGCGCCTTGTCGACCGGATGCACGATCTGTGTGACGCGCTCGGCGGTTGTGTTACGGGGTGCAATTTCTATTTGTACCGGACGGTCGAGGAAGGTCGAGGCGAGGTTCAGAATGTCTTTCGAGAACGTCGCTGAGAACAGCAGGTTCTGTCGCTCTTTCGGTACGATCTTGAGGATTTTGCGGATATCGCGAATAAAGCCCATGTCCAGCATGCGATCGGCTTCATCAAGCACCAGCACTTCGATGCGCGATAAGTCGATCGTGCGCTGTTGCACATGATCGAGCAGACGGCCCGGCGTGGCGACGACAATGTCGACACCGTCGCGTAGCTTTGCGATTTGCGGGCGGATACTGACACCACCAAAAATCTGCAGCGATCGGATCGGGAGGTTGGCGCCGTAGTTGCGCACGCTTTCACTGACCTGCGCGGCTAACTCGCGAGTGGGCACCAGAATCAGCGCGCGCACGTGACGTTTGCCCTGGGGCGGCGTTGATTGCAGTTTTTGCAGCAGCGGCAGCGTAAAGCCGGCAGTCTTGCCGGTGCCAGTCTGCGCGCTGGCCAGTAGATCGCGATTGTCGAGAACCGCCGGTATGGCTTTGCTCTGAATAGGGGTAGCTTCGCTGTAGCCTTGTTTTTCGACAGCGCGCAGCAGTTCGGCCGATAGGCCAAGTTCTTTAAATAACACGTTAAGGTGTGCTCCGATTCGTCTGACGCCATGCGCGATCAACTCGCTCAGGGTTCGGTCCAGACTGCAATCTTGAGAGGTAGCTCGAGCGGCTCAAAAAGCAGAGCCGGAGCGTGTGACGTCGACCGATGGACGTCAAGACCGCGCTAGCGTATCAGAAAGCCGCTGCGAAAGTCGTCTATTTGTGACTGTGCCGAATCCGGTGTGCAAACGTCTTCAGTTTTTGTTGTCGAACCCCACGCGTGTGCCAAGCGCCTGAGCGAGTCGTACTTCACGTGCTGTCCGGCCATAGCGTTTTTTGAGCGCCAGCAGATCCTGCGAGAACCTGCGGCGCATGCCGAGGCAATGATCGACATGCTCAATGTTGTCAGCCCGTTCTTTCTCCAGGCGTAGACCTTCGCAGACGGCAAGCTGCGCGTACCACTTTGAGAAGTCGCGGTCGACGCGCGCAGGTACCTTCGCGCGCGCTTGATTGAGCCTTTGCACCAGCGTCTGGCGACCTGCAAAGCAATCTCGGTAACCGGCATGGACATCGGTGCGTTTGTCCTCTTCGTACAGGCACAGCGTGGCGATCGTGTCGCTATTGTGTAGATCTGCAAAATCGCCGTGGGCAACCTTATTGCGGCTGCGCACAAAATAGATCGCCGCGTGTTGTGCGTTCGGTGTCGCCCACGGGCGCGTGTGCGACGACTGCGCGAGCCAGTCACGCAGCGCGGTCTCGTCAAAATCACTGTTGGTGTAGACCAATTGCTGTTGTTGACCGGCAATACTTGCGGCAACTGGTGTACCTGCCTCGAACTGTGCTGGCGCAGCGACGTAGCGCAGTGCGCTCACGCCGATAACAGCCAGAGGCGCCAGTGGTATTGCGAACCAGGTCTTTGGCATTGTGCGGATGCGTTTGGTCAGCGCCCAGACGCCTAACCAGAAGGTATCACTGGCGATGAACAACCATAGTGGGTTGCGGCCGAACTTCACGGGTTTGCTCGATTGTAAATCGGTAAATACCACGTCGTTCAGTCGTGCAAAGTCGATCTGCAGGGATATGGCCAACGCGCAAACGCAGAATGCGATCGCGGGCAAATTTGGTACACGTCGCGGCCATCTCTCGGCGATGACCAAGACAGCAACGAATACGGCAAAGCTGGGGAGATGAATAACGCCGCCGGTCAGCGGCAGCGGCAACAGATAGTCGACGAGCGCGCTGCCGCTACCCCACAACGCAGGCCACCGCAGTGCGCCGGCGATCAATGCCGGTGCGATCCAGGCGAGCAGCAAAAAGCTGATCCGCGTTAGCGTTGTAGCTGTCAAGCTCATGCACGCACCCTAGCGAGCAACGCAAATCCCGACAAACACGTATTTCACAGTTTTCGCACGTATGCGGCACGCCCGCCGTTGTGCAAGCGCGCTTTGTTAGTCAATCAAACCGGCGTACGGGTTCGGACCGCCGGCTGCGATCCACGCATCGAGCTGTGCTTCCAAAACCCACAGTGGCACGGAGCGCAACGCCAGAATCTTGTCGTGGAAGTAGCGCTGATCAAAATCGATGCCCAGCGCAGCCTCGGCCTCGCTGCGCTTTTGGCGAATCAACATTTCGCCCAGTTTGTAGGCGAGTGCCTGCGCCGGCCACGAGATGTAGCGATCAATTTCAGTCGTAATTTCGTGTTCGGACATTGCGGCGTTGGCGCGCAAGTAGTCTTGCGCTTGCGCACGGCTCCAACCGTAGTGATGTATGCCGGTATCGATCACGAGTCGGCAGGCTCGCCACATTTCGTAGGTGAGTTGTCCAAAGCGCTCGTACGGCGTGCGATAGATACCGAGCTGACCGCCGAGCCATTCGGTGTACAGACCCCAGCCTTCGCCATAACCCGAGAAATAGTTGCGTGCACGAAATTCGGGAATATCGCCGGGTGCTTCGCGCGAAATTGCCGCTTGCAGCGAGTGACCCGGTGAGCATTCATGCAGGGTTAGTGCGGGCAATGTGTACAGCGGTCGCGCGGGCAGGTTGTAGGTGTTCATCAGGCAGCGTCCGTAGCCGCCACGACCGCCGGTGTAAATCGGTGCGATCGCGTCGGGCACCGGCGCGATTGTGTGGCGCTTGCGCGGCAGAAAGCCCAACACCTTATCGATATGCGCGGCCATCCGTTTGTCGACATAGGCCGAGATACCCATCAATTCATCGGGTGTCTTGGCATAAAACTGCGGATCGGTGCGCAGGAACTCAAAGAATGCAGCGAGATCACCGTCAAAGTCGACTTCATCAACGATGGCCAGCATTTCGCCGCGCAGACGCTCGACCTCGACGAGCCCGCGTTGATGAATATCCTCGGGCGTCAGATCGAGGGTCGTGAACTTGCGGATCTGCGCCTGATAGTAGTTGGCGCCGTCCGGAAGCGTGTTGGCTGCCAATTGCTTGCGCGCATTGGGCAAATACTCATTGCGCAGGAATGTCAGCAGATCTCGATAAGCGGGTGCCACCGCTGTGCGTATTGCCTCTTGAGCAGCGACCTGCAGTCGGCGTTGTTCTGCAACAGGAACACTGGCGGGAAACTGCGTGAGCGGTCCGTAAAACGGGTTTGCATCTGCTGCGACAAGATACGGCGTGATGGATGTGTCGCGACCGGCCAACGAGATTGCTGGCGGCGTGAAGCCGCGCGCAAGGCCGGCGCGCATGTTGTCTTGGTGTTCGGCGAAGTAGCGAGGCAGATCCCGTAGTCGAGCGATGTAACGCTCATAACTCGCCGTGTCGCGAAAACCGCCGCTCTGCGGATGCAAGCCGCCCCAGAAGAAGGTGTCGGAGTTCAGTGGCGCTTCAAAGTTACGAAAACGCGCATCGCTGATATTGCTCGCGACGATTTGCTCGAATACAGCGGCATTGATCTGCTGCTGCTCGTTGAGTGCCTCACGCGGAATGTCATTCAACGCCGACATCACCTGTTCCCAATAGGCCAGTCGCTGCGCATAGCTCTGCGCAGTCACCGTTGGCCAATGGTCAGCCGGTACCCAATCACCAGCGTCAGTGCGTAACATCGCGTTGCCTGCCTGGCGCCACGCCCATTCGCGTTCATACAACGCAGTCAGTTGCTGATCGGCGTCACTGTCCGGCGGTGCTGGTTGCGTCGCGCAGGCCGCGAGCAGAGTGGTTAAAAGTAGTGCGCCAAGGCAGCGATAGAGAGCGTGCATAGTGACATCCGACCGGTGAGCTGAATGCACACGATACGTCACTCACCAGCGTGATTGCCACTGCTAGTGAGCGCGCTGGGCGTCAGCACAATCTGCAATCGCGTTGTTGCGTCGTGGCGCCACGAAGACCGGTTTACGCGGAATAAGTGTGGAGCTCGTAGCGCGTAGCGCGGAATGATCATTGCTATACTCTTCTGCACAGTGGCTCGGGGATTACTTCGTGGCAGGTGGTTTTGCAAAAGATGGCGCGGTGCAGGATCAGATCGATGCAACGATCGACGATGCGGTCCGGCGCGCGCGCGACAATTTGCCGAAGGGCGAGAGCCTTCGACAGTGTGAGGCGTGCGATGCGGACATCCCCGAGGCGCGTCGAGTTGCGGTGCCCGGTGTGCGCTTGTGTGTGCGCTGCCAGTCCGAACGTGATGCTGATGCTAAAGCGTTTGCAGGCTATAACCGGCGCGGCAGCAAGGACAGCCAGTTACGCTAGCGTCGTAATCCGTGCGGCTGCCAGGTGCTGTGAATGCCGCTGACATTTTGCCGTGATGTTCCGGTAAGCGTTGTTGTCCGTGTCGCGCGCTTGTGCGGTTTCGCGCAGAGCCTGGTCGGTAAGGTGAGGGCAGATAGGTTTCTTTCCTGCGGCATACAACCGGTGGATTCGGCTATGCTGCTGTCGTTTCGCAGTGACTGTCCCATGCGCATTGTTTTCGGTGCGACGCGCTTGTGTCGTTGCGCGAACAGCTTGGCCGGTATGCCGAGGGCGGATAGGTATCTTCGCCGCCGCATGCAATGGGCACATTCGACTACCCGTTGGATCGCAACCCCGGTTTACCCACGTCGACGGTGAAACGTGCCAAACGCTCGACAACGGCGTTGCTGTCGCGCGCGTCCGAAGTTGCACACATTGTCGTCGTCCACGCATCTTCTGTGACGTCGTGCAGCAAGTAGCCGCGCTTGTCGCCGCGGTAGAATGTTACGTGCGGATTGTGTGGCAGGTTGCGTTGCACCGGCTCCGACAGCAGTGCGGGCCAATTAGCGCTCACCGATGATGTGATGAATTCCACCAGCTCAAAACGCTCGCTGGCGTCGGGCACCGCGCGTCCATCCAGCGCCCAGAATGAATGCACATCGCCGCTGAGCACCAGTGGGTGGCCCGGTGCCGCAGTCAGCGCGTTGGCGACGCGCTCGCGATTAGCCGGGTAGGAGTCCCACGCGCCGATGTAGCGCAGATCGTGACCTTCATGCCGGTAGCTGAACGGCAGCAACGGTCCCGGCGAGGCCAGCACATTCCACACGGCGGTATTGTTGGCCAGCACATCGTCTAGCCACGCTTGCTGCTGTGCGCCGAGCATCGAGCGTTGCGGGTCGAGCGCATGCGTGCAGCGTTCGCGGTAATTGCCAAAGCCGTAGTCCGGATAGGCATTCGCACACGGCGTCTTCTGATCGCGGAATTGGCGCGGGTCAAGCAGGCTGATTTGCGCCAGTTGCCCCAAATGTATGCAGCGATGCAAGTCGAAGTGGCTGGCGCCGATCGAGTGATAGCCGCGCACCGGCATGTGTTCATACCAGGCTTGATAGGCGGCCGTGCGTTGTGCGCGTCGCGCTGGATCGTTGTCGTCTATCGCATCGTGGTTATCGATGACGGTGAAAAACGGTATCTGAGCATGAGCGCGCTGCAGATCGACGTCAGTTTTGTACAACGCATGTCGCCGGCGAAACGCATCGAGCGTCACCGGCGCAGCAGTGGTCTCGTGCTGTCGAAAGTCCTCGCCGAATGACGTGTCGTACAGGTAGTCGCCCAAATGTACAATGAACTGCGGCTGGTCGTGCAACATGTGCTGATAGGCCACGAAGTAGCCATGCGTGTAGTTCTGGCACGACGTGGTGACAAAACGTTGCGACGCCGGTTGACTGCCGCGCCGCGGCAACGTGCGCGTGCGACCAATAGCGGACGTATAGCCGCCGACGCTGAATTGGTACCAATAGTGGCGGTCGGGTTGCAACCCGTCGATATCAACATGAACAGAGTGCGCCAACGTCGGGACTGCCATCGCTGTGCCCGTGGCGACGGTTGCAGACATATCAGCCGCGCTGGCCAGTGCCCAGCGCACCGGCACGGGTGTGTCAGGCATGTCGCCGCGCGCGGCGTCCGGATTGGGCGCCAAGCGTGTCCACAGTACGATGCTGGTGTCGGTTGGGTCTCCCGACGCAATGCCGAGCGTGAACGGATTATCGGTCAGCTCGATCGCTGGTGTTTGCTGGTTCGCATGTGCACCGCTGCCAAGACCGAGCAGTGACGTGATCAGAAAGTCTCGCCTGTCCATCGTGAAGTGCGTCGCTTTTGCCTGCCAACCAACATTCAGTATACGTCGATTCGCTGTGAGCCGATCGCGTCCGCTTGCGGTCGGTGTTTGGTCGCGTAGCTACTGAGTGATTCAATGCATGTTGCGCGACGCGCCGCCGCCAACGGCAAAGCGCTTAGCCCGTCGTTGGCGTGTCACGTGTATCGCAGGTCATGCCGCCACTAGCACCGCAACTCTTGGCATGCTACGACCAGTAGCGCGCTGCCCGCGATCAGTGGCTGCCGATTCGGTTCCGGTCGCGCATCAGTGCGTTGCGTAACATTCGGCGGTGCTCAGGCAGCGCCCAATTGCAAACGCTCAGAGCGTTGATCCGGGCGCTCAGGCAGCGGTTAATTGCAATCGCGCAGAGTGTCGTTGATCCGGGCGCTCAGGCAGCGGCTAATTGCAATCGCTCAGAGCGTTGATCCAGGCGCTCAGCGTCGCGACGCCACCGGTGTCAACAAGATTGGATCCGATCGGTGGCATGCCATGCACATCGCGACGCTGCATACGCTCAATGAGCAAAGACGCATTGGCGTCGCCCGGTGCGATCAGACGTGCGTCGGCAATGCCAAGATCAACACCCAGTGGTTCGGCATCGCACGCGTTGGTATCCCGCAATGCCGTGGTGTATCGCAAGTCCATCGCCGAGGGCGTGCCACCGTTGGGTCGGTGACATTGTGCGCAGTTGGTGTGCAGATAAGCACGCGCACGATCTTCAAGGCTTGCCGAGGTGTTCGTGGGGTCGGCCAGCGCATCCAGCGCATCGACGGCGAACGGCAGTGGCGCTGTGAACATCATCACGTGTTCAATCGTCTCCAATTGATTGGCACGCCGTCCGGTACTGGGGTAGGTGAACGGTTTGTTGAGCTGGCTGACTTCGGCGCCGAGTGCAAAACCGGCCGCGCTGGTGTGGCACGCCATGCACTGCGACTCGGAGGGATAAATCCAATCCTGACCATTGATTGTCACCGTCTTGCCGCCGCGCACGCGCACCGCATCGGTCTGCGCGCTGTTCCATTCATAAGTGTAACCGGCCCAGACGCCGTCCGGGTGGCGCATCAGATGACGCGTCTCGACGAGGATGCCGCCGAGGCGGAAATTCTTGACGATGACGGTGCCATTCGGAAACTGGAAGTCGCCAGCCGCATCGATATCAATCGTCGTGCCGTTCGGCAGGCCGATGTAGCGATCCTTGTCAGCGCCGTCGGACCAGAATGGCGCATTCAGATCGTACGGCAATAAGCCGCTGTACGGTTGCGTGATATCGCTGGTGCTAACGCAGCCGGTTTCGGACAGTCGCTCGGCGATGGTGTCGGTCACCGTCGTGTTTGCCGGCTCGAGCCGGCGCACGCGGCCACTGCCTGTGGCGCCGTTGATGTCCACGACATACAACTCGGCATCAGGGCCGATTGCAAACGCCGTGATGCCCAAATTGGTGTCGACCAACTCGTCGTTATCGTAACCACCAGCACCATCCGGTCGTGCGGCCCAGATGCGACCCGAGCCGAAATCGCCAAACACATACAGTCCGTTGAGGGCCGGAATAGCCGAGCCGCGATAAACATGACCGCCGGTGATTGATGTGCCAAGATTGCGGCCGTAGTCGGTCACTGGATCGGTGAGTTCGCCGGCATTGCAGTCGGCGGCATTCGACGTAGCGATGAACCCCTCCCGGCAACGCCAGCCGTAGTTGCCGCCGCGCTCGATGATGTTTACTTCCTCGCGTGCGCCTTGCCCAACGTCGGCCAGCCACAGATTTTCCGTCGCATTGTCGAAACTCCAGCGCCACGGATTGCGCAAGCCCCAGGCGTATATTTCCGGACAGTCATCGGCGTTGGCGCCCGGACCGCATTTTCCGTTGGCCGCGAATACGTTGTCTGACGGGATGTTGTAGTCGGCGCCGGTGCCGACGACATCGATTCTGAGCATCGCGCCGAGCAGGCGCGTGGTGTCCTGCGCGCGCTGGCGCGGATCATTGCCGCTACCACCATCGCCGAGGCCGAAGTACAGATAGCCATCCGGCCCGAAAGCAATATCGCCGCCGTTATGGTTATCAAAGTCCTGATCTACTTCCAGAATGATTTGTTCTGTGGTGCCGGCACCGGGATTGTTGACGTCGTCGAGCACCATCCGCGACAGGATATGGCGCATCGGTGGGCCGCTGTGCTCTATGGTGTAGGACAGGAAGATTTCTGGTGTCGCCGGATAGTCCGGATGAAACGCGATGCCCAGCAGACCGCCTTCGGAGTTCGTGCGCAGGTCACGCGTGTCATTCAGATCAATAAACTCGCTGACGGTGCTCGGGTTGGTGGTCGGAAAGGTGACGATTTGTCCGGACTTTTGCAGGACGAACCAGCGCCGCGCACCACCCGGTTCGAGGATCAGCTTGGTCGGCTGACCAAGATCCGGAAGCGCAGGGTAAACATCGGTGACAACAACAGTCGCATCGCCGGTAGGGCGGTCAGGTGCAAGACAGGTTCGGTTATCCGGTCGCGCATCAAGCCCGAATGTTGCAATCGCCGTATCGTCATCGCGAATGGTGCCCGTGGCGCTCGCCTGACCCAGCGTGGCATCGATCGGCGATGACAACGATACGGTAAACGTCTCGTCCGTTTCGGCGTCGGCGTCGCCGATCACGATGACGTCGATGGTCACGCTTGTTGTGCCGCCCGGGATTTGCACAGTGCCCGACGCCGCGACGAAGTCGGTGCCTTCCGAGGCCGTGTTGGCGGCGGTTGCGTATGACACGCTGGCGTCACTGACGGCTTGTCCGGCCGACGGTGTTGCGCTTGCCTGAATCGTGAATTGCAGCGTCGTGTTGCCGCCGTCCCCCTCATCGATGCTTGCGTCGCTGATCGACAGTGTCGGATTCACCGTTGTTGCCGGCGGCGGCGGCGGCGTGTCTTCGTCACTGCCGCTGCCGCCGCAGCCAGATAGCAGTAGTGCCAACAGTGCGGCAGCGGTTGAATAGCGCGTCGTTGCGGTCACAGAATGCGGGCACATGGATTTGAACTCAGATCATTGACAAGTTTGAGCATGATTGGCGTATGGTAGCTAAGTCAATGTTTTAATTAACGAAAGTGGCAATTAATCGTCTCTAATCCGCGACAGATCAGGTTTGCGTCACAAGGTTTTCTCATTCAGGCGGCAAATCTCGTCGAAAGTGTGTATTGAGTGTGTATAATTAGGCTATTGTTGGTGATCGGGGTGTGGGTAATGAGTGCATCGGAATCACAATTGGAGCGCATGCAGATTCTTGTTCCTGCGGAGCAAAAGCAACGTATGCGCGTGCATGCCAAAAAGCTGGGCATCTCTGTCAGTGAACTGTATCGGCGATCAGCAGATGCGTTCGCGGTCGATGAAAGCGAAGAAGAGATCCACCATGCCGCGCTGGAGGCATTAGTCGAGGCGCTGGAAGTCGGCACCAAGCGGGCGGCCAAAGCGGTGGATCGGGTCGAGCGTGAAGTGGCCGCGACGCTGGATTTCTATGAAGCACGCAAGCAAACCCGTGCGGCTCGCGATCAGTCCGGCGAAACGACCCCGGCATCATGAAAGTTTCGCGAATTTTTGATGCGCTGTCCGAAGTCATTAAATTGACCGACCGGGTTGAGCGCCTGGAGGATTCTGTTGCGGCAATGGCCAAGTCGTTTCGGGAAGACTCCAAAGCGCGTGATCAGGATTTTTTTGCTCATGACAGGCGCATCCAGAAGATCGAAAATATGATCGAGTTTGCCGAGAAGTTCGGCACGATGCAGCGGCTCGAGAAAGACGATTGAACAACGTTGTGCAACGCGATTAGTCGCGTTGCTGTTCGTCGCTGCTGATTGGCCGCCGGAACACCATGAAGTGTTGCTGTGGCAGAAAATCGGCGGTGCGCTCCCAAACTAGACCGATCGCAGCCATTTCACGTTTGGCCTGTGCCTCGCTCATTTTGTGCAGGCGCTTGATTGGCACAGCTGCGTCTTCTTCGCGATATTCAATCAGAACCAACCGGCCACCGGGCTTGAGTGCCTGCGCCATTGATTGCCCCATCTCAAGCGGGAAGTTGAATTCGTGATAGGCATCGACGATCAGGATCACGTCGATCGTGTCGGCCGGCAGGCGCGTATCGCGCTCGGTGCCCAAAATGGTTTCAATGTTCACTGTGCCTGATGCCGTGCGCCGCTGTTCGATCAACGCGAGCATTTCGGGCTGAATATCGACGGCCAAGACGCGACCTTGGGGTACGCGCGCTGCGATCGGAAAACTGAAGTAGCCGGTGCCCGCCCCAATGTCGGCGACAACAGAGTTTGCCTCCAGCGGCAGGTTCTCGATGAGCAAATCTGTGCGTTCCTGAGCTTCGCGCAGCTCTCTATCGAGCCACGCAGCACCACGGTGACCCATGACGTGTGAGATTTGCCGGCCTAGGTAGCGCTTGCCGATGCCATCGCGAGTGCTTTGCATCGTCTCGTACGGCGACACGCTATCTTTCGCCGGCGCCGGTGCTGTGTTGTCTGCATGGCAGCTGGCAAGCGCAACGCACGCTACAAGCTGCGCGCAGCGCGTAAGCCAATGTCGGGCTATGCTGCGAGTACGATTCAAGTGTTTCATGTCAACATCCTAAGCGGCAATGGCGCGCAGCTCACGCCCATCAATCACGTGCTCGATTGCCGGCGGCGTAGAACACCAGCGCCAGACCGGACATCGCAGCAGCGACAATGAATGGTGAACCGGGGAAGTCAATCAACGGCGAATCGCCAACGGACAGCGTAAACGTGCCGTTGTAAATCAGCGGCGAGAAGATCATCGCAATGCTGGTCAAGGCAGAAAGGCCGCCCTGCAATTCACCTTGCGCGTCTTCGGGCACGCGCGACGACAGCTTTTGCCGGATAGCGGGGTCCTGCATCGTCGTGATCAGTGCAAGCGTCACCATCACGTAAACGAACCAACCCGCCGATGCCATTCCGATGCCGGCCAGTGCAACAATTTCCAGCAACAGCGCAATCCAGATTGCCATGTGTACGCCGATGCGGGGCAGCAGCACATGGATGACCGCCGCTTGCGCGATGAACGAAATGACGCCGTAGTAGGCAATCGACCAGCCAATTTCGCTTTCTGTCCACAGGAATTTCGCTTTCGCGACATACGACCAAACGGTTGGATAGACCCAGGACGACAGCGTTGCCAGAAAGAACACCGGCAACAGCGGTTTGACGCCAGCGGTGCGACGCAGCCTGAGCAGCGTGCCTACGGTGTTGGCGCGTGACCACGAAAATGCGCGACGCTTTTCCGGCGCCAATGATTCGCGCACGAACAGAAAACCGAACAGCGCGTTCAGTGATGCCACGGCTGCGCCGGCAATGAACGGGTAGCGTGGATTGATGTCACCGAGCACACCGCCAATGGCAGGCCCGAGCACAAAGCCAGCACCAAACGCGGCGCCGAGGATGGCGAATTTCTGTGCGCGCTGTTCGGGTGGCGTCACATCCGAGATGTAGGCATTGGAGGTTGAGAACGTGGATGCAAACACGCCAGCCAATGCGCGGATGACCAGAAACCACGGCAGCGTTTGCACCATCGCCAGCAACAGCATGTCGATGGCATACGCGACCAGTGAAACGAGCAGCACAGGTCGTCGTCCGAATCGGTCGGACAGCCCGCCGACGATCGGCGAAAAAATGAACTGCATGGCCGCATAGCTGACCAGTGCAACGCCGCCCCACAACGATGCATCGGCGAGATCGCTGCCAAGAATGTCGAGCAACAAGGCCGGCATCACGGGCGCAATCAACCCCATGCCCATCGAATTGATAAAGGCGGTTGCGGCGAGAAAGATCAGTGCCAGTTGGGTGCTGTTCTGCGTGGTTGTTGCCATGTTCTAGCGGTGGGTTACAGCGCAACGTGCAGCGATTGCCGCAAAAACAATATGGAGAAGGTGCATGACAAAATCCCGAGCGAAAAGCTGATGCTAGGCCTCGCCGCCCGGAGGGTCAAACGCTTGCGTGGATGCTTTGCTCAGCAGGACTCCGACGAGTAGCCGCCCTGCGAGATGTAAATGCAGCCGTCCGATGCGCGGCCGACATGGGTGCCCGGTTTGCCGCCGATCCAGTCCATAAACACTGAGCCGCCGCCGCGCGAGCGCCTCGCAGACTGTGCCATTGCCTGTTTGAGATTGAATGAGGCCGGCATGCGTTCAAAACCACCGATGCCGTCAGCGTTCATCCAGTATCGCCCAGGCAACACGCGCCCGAAGACCTGGCGGTAAAACTGCACTTCACGGGGATGGGCCTCGCGACCGTTGATGAACACGCCGGTCAAACGACCGCTGCCGCCGCCGGATGCCGCCGCTGACAGCGCGCCGCCCACGCGCATACCTGCGTCGAGTTGCCCCATCGGCGGTTCGCCAACCTGGCCGTACATGCCCGACAACGGATCGTACCAAAAGCGACCGCTGTACACGGTGCCGTAGCGTTGCCTGAGCGCGCGAATCTCATCCTGGGTCAGCTCGGTGCCATTAACAACCACCCACTGCTGTCGTTCGGTTGCGGGTGAATCTGCCTGGCCTGCTGCGGCCAATGCGGCCAGCAGCAACGCGCTTGCGAGGTAGGTTAGCGTGCGCATGTCGATCTCCTTGGCGTCTTGCGTTATGCGTATGCAACGGTACGCCGATGCTGCGCGCGCTGGCGACACCGAAATTGGTGACACGGGCATCACGCAGGCGCGCCGCCGGTGACATCTCGCGGCGCCGAAAATGGTATAAATCGCAGCCTGCACGCAAGCAATTCACACGGGAACGACCATGAGTGACAAAACCTACACGCCGCCGACAGTCTGGCAATGGGAGCAAGGCAACGGCGGCAAGTTCGCCAACATCAATCGACCGGTCGCGGGCGCAACACATGACAAGGCGCTGCCAGTCGGCGAGCATCCGCTACAGCTGTATTCGATGGCGACGCCCAACGGCGTGAAGGTCACTGTGATGCTCGAGGAGCTACTGGCACTCGGCTTCGAAGGGGCCGAGTACGATGCGCATCTGATCCGGATCGGTGAAGGTGATCAATTCAGTAGCGGATTTGTTGCCGCTAATCCGAATTCGAAAATTCCGGCGTTGGTCGATCACAGCGGCGCATCGCCGACGCGCGTGTTCGAGTCTGGTGCCATCCTTGTGTATCTGGCCGAGAAGTTTTCCGCCTTGCTGCCGGTCGAGCCGGCTGCGCGTGCCGAGTGTCTGTCGTGGCTGTTCTGGCAAATGGGCAGCGCACCGTATCTTGGTGGTGGTTTCGGCCATTTTTACCACTATGCGCCGGAGCCGTTTGAATATCCGATCAACCGTTTTGCCATGGAGGTTAAGCGACAGTTTGATGTGCTTGATCGCAATTTGGCCGAGCGCGAGTATCTGGCGGGGGATGC
>JBCBDU010000036.1:0-36621 GCA_038529355.1 Pseudomonadota bacterium | reverse complement strand
CCTCCTGCGTCGTGAACCCGAATGTGCTGGCATTCATACCGAGCGGTACAAGGACATGCGTATCCAGGTACGTTTCATACGATTCGCCAGTGACGGACTCTACGATCATGCCCAGCAGCGTATAACCCATATTAGAATACGAAAAGCGCTCGCCCGGTTTTGACCGGATTGCTAGCTGCTGCTCCTGCGACGGGAACGCGGCAATAAGCGGTGTTTGTGGAATCGGTCTCTCGCTGAACAACTGCCACAAGTGGGCGTCGGCTAATCCAGACGTGTGGTCGAGCAGGTGCCGAACTGACACTTCGGTTGTCTCGCGCCATGGGTTATCGAAGCGAAGGCGCGGCAAATAGCGTGTGACCGGCGCATCCAGCTCCAATTGCCCTTCGGTTGCGAGCCTGAGAACTCCTGTGGCTAACAGACTTTTGGTCAACGACCCCACATGGAAGCTGGTATCGATTGAAAACGCCGACTGCGTCAAATTATCTCGCAAGCCAACCGCACCAAGACTGATCTCATTGTTGTCTGCAATGAGCATCCACGCAGCACCAACCAGTGCCTCCTCGGCGAGAATCGCGTCAATAGTTTCAGACAAGTCGGACTGTGCGGCCGACGCCGGATTGATCGCGACGCACACCATCGCAAACGCAACTGCCGAAATACGATTGCAAGCGTGCGCGATCCATTGCGCGTGCCTGCATAGACGCGTAAGGATAGGTGTAGGCTGGGCACCAAATGAAAGACGCCCGTTGGATTGCATCTTCTGAGTCGACGATCGACGCCAATCTCGGCGCATTCTTTTGATCAATTCAGATTCCCCCCCACAGCCGCAACGCGTGATCGAGCGCCCGTGTCAGCCGATGCACGGCAAAGGCAAACAAACGCCAGCGACAATTCGACTCCAATGCAGTCGGTGACCGGCGAATCGCTCTGTTTGCTTAGCATACAGCACGGTCTCATGTTTCAGCATACGTGTTCCACAAACGCTGTTCGGTACTAACGCCACACGCAAACTTTGCAACATCAGTTACCTGAACTGGTTTACGGCAACTGACAGACCACAAATGACCGGAGCATCGACACGGGCACGCGAAACAGACATTTGAGCGATAAGTTGTCGCCCAGTAGGTCGCATTAGCTACACTTGAGCCAACATGAGCCACGGAGCGTGCCAGGCGATGTCAAAAAAGAACTTTGTCTACTTCGGCATCTTATGGTGCACGTTACTCGTGGCAAGCATCGCGCACGCACAGTCAGACCATGATGCGTACGACGGCATCGTGTCGCTCTACGATGAATTTTTGTCGTGGCAGGACGCAGAGCGCGCCAAGCGCGCCGCGCCAAACCGCGACATCGCCGGCGCCGCTGCAACGCTACATCCGGACTTCAGCGCGACGGCCATCGCGCAGCGGGTTGCGCGCATACACGACTTTCAGGACCGACTGGAAAACATCAATCCTGACGCATGGCCACGCGCGCAACAGGTGGATTATGTCGCCGTGCGCTCGCGCCTCGACCAGCATGAGTTTTACCTCACCGTGTCGAGACCGTGGTCGCGTGATCCGGGTTTCTACGTAGACCGCATGCTGCGTATCACATTTGCCAAGCTGCCATTGCAACCGGACGCATTAAGCGCGCTGCGCACCGAACTGGCTGCGATAGATCTGTTGGTCGAGCAGGCACAAACAAACCTGGATGAGGTAGCAACCGACTACGCTGATCTGGCCCTGCACAATCTGACCAACGCGGACGGTGTCGGTCACGGCTATCCGTATCGCGCAACACCACCGCCGGGTGTGCTCGGATGGTATGACGATCTGCTCGCCCGCGCGCGCGACACGCAACCAGCGCTCGTGCCAGATGTTCTGGCGGCACGCAAAGCCGTGCAACGCTTCCATGACTGGCTGGTAGCACAGCGCCCGTCAATGACGGGCAAAGCCGGCGTGGGCAAGGCGTATTTCAACTGGTATCTGAAGCACGTCAAACTGATGCCGTACGACACCGACCAGATTGTGACGCTAGGTCAACGCGAACTGGATCGGTTATGGAGTCTGTACGCGCTTGAGCAACACAGGAACCGCAAGCTACCGCCGCTGAAGATCGCCGGCAGTGAGGCAGAATACGCGCAACGTATTGCCCGCACCGATGCCGCTGTGCGTGCGTTTTTAGTCGAGCAAGATTTCATTACCGTTCCCGACTACGTAGGCACGCTGGATACCAACGTACCTTGGATCGAGCGTAGCGGTGGGCCCAATTTCTGGGAGCAGGTGCAATATCGTGACCCGGTGCCGGATCATGTGCACGCGGTGATTCCGGGACACCGCTTTGATGGGCTTGTCGAGCGCAACAACGCACATCCGATTCGCGGTCGTTTGACCAGCGGTGCCCGCGCCGAGGGCTGGGCGGTTTACCTCGAGGAGGCGATGTTACATGCAGGCCTCGACGTTGCGCCTCGCGTCCGCGAGCTGATCTACATTTTCGGCATCTTCCGCGCCGCGCGTGTCCCTGCAGACGTGTGGCTACAGCTGAACGAGATGTCGGTAGACGACGTGACGCAGTGGTGGATGGAGCGAACACCCTATCTTGACGAGAACGTCGCCCGCGTTGACGCAGAAATCTACTTGCGTCGACCGCCCGGTTACGGTCTGGGTTACACGATCGGCATGCTACAAATGCAGACTCTGCTGGCCGATCGCAAGCGCCAGCTGGGTGACGAATTCGTGCTGAAAGACTTCCATGACGACTTCATGGCGGCTGGCCGACTTCCGCTGTCACTGATTCGTTGGGACATGACCGGCCTTCGCGATGAAATTGATGCGCTGGGGCCGCGGCAACGGCTTGGTGATGTGACCACAGAATTGCAACAGCAGTAGGTGTACCGCGGCGGCGACTCTGCCACGGAATTCAACACGTCGTCACCCAGCAAAAACAGGTCGCAAGCTGCTACGGAATTCTCACTACGATCTAAGAATTCGGACCCAGACAAACTTGACTGACACTATTGTTACGCACCACTGAATGCCCGCACGCTGCAGTGGAACCTCGTTGCTTACTTGAAACAGCGGCGGACAATCTATAGCGGCGTCGCCTTTCCCTACTGATCGTCTGTACATCGACAATAAGATCCGTTGGCGCGTTCGAAAACACACGCCTATACTTTGTAAGGGTGACTCCCCTTACCCACCACGAGATCCTCGGCCATGTCGGGCCGTTCGCGCAAACCGGACGGCATGTTGATCTTGCGCGCAGCGACCGTGCAGGGCGCCTGTTGATCTTCAAACCTGTTGTGCACGCTGCAATCGATTCTGCCGTTGCCGTTCCCTTGACCGAGACACTACAGCTGGATCTGAGTCGCCCTGCCGCCAGACTGGTGCGAACGCTCAGTGCAGGCGATGGCCTTCAGGCGACGCTGGACGCGCGCAATACGGATCTGGCGACGTTACTCGAAAGCGTGCTGGGCGTTTCTCCGGCGACGCACTTTCGTGTTGTCGAAGGTTTGTTAATTGCAGACAGCTTTCGCTGCCCGGATGATCGGCAACGCCCACTGAAACTTCAGGAGTCGCGCGCACGCTTGCCGGGCATCGATGTGGTGCTCGACGCGCGCACTGTCGTGGGAGAACCAATGAGTGTCAGGCTCATACCTCATCAATCACATCCACGACCGGCATTTCCCGAGGATGTCGTTGCCGTACTCGGTCTGCCTTTCAAGTTGTTGCAGCACTACGAGAATCACGCGAAATTTCTGCTGCAGGCACCGGCTAAAGAGCCTAAGCGCTCGATGGTGGCACAAGCGCGTTTCGCGCAAGTCGCGGCACATCTGACTCGCGTTCTGGACGACGCACCAGAGCACTTTCACAACACATACCGAGCGGCGCGGTGGCGCGTATGGCTGCGGCGCCTGACGCCGCTGGCAATCGCCGTATCGCTCGTCGCCTCGCTCCCTCTAATCAAGCACTACTTCATGACCGAAAATCTGAGCATGAACCCGTTGATTTTCGGGGTGCCAAACTTCCTGATTCTGGTTTTCGTTTACTTGAGCCGGCACGAGATACCCACGATCGAGTTTCCACCGCTGCCGCGTCCACTGTTACCAGATGCGTGGCCATGTCAGCAGGCCGATACAACGACGCCAAGCATACAAACCATGAGCGACTACCATGGCTGACACAAATCCGATGAACATCCCGCCCGTCTCAATCGATGCGGCCAAAACTGCGTTGCTTGCACAATACCGCAATCCGACGCTGCGACACCGCGCCACGATGTTGTGGGGCACCCGTGGCGTCGGCAAGTCCTCCATCGTCCGTCAGGTCGCGGATGAAGTCGGTGCACCACTAATCGATCTGCGGCTGACGACGATCGAGCCGGTTGATCTTCGTGGCGCGGTATTTGCTGACGATGAACACGAACGCACGGTCTGGTTTCCACCCGAGTTCCTGCCGGATGCCACAAAGCAACCGGAGGGGATTCTGTTTCTCGACGAATTGACGGCCGCCGATCAACGGCTGCAGATCTCTGCCTATTCGCTGATCCTCGATCGTCGGGTCGGCAATTATCAACTGCCGGATGGTTGGCAGGTAGTCGCAGCCGGCAACGCTGCCTTTCACGGCGCAGTTAGTCACGATATGGGCACGGCGCTGGCCGACCGCATGTTTCACTTCAACATCGAAACGACGATCGAAGCGTTTCTTGAATACGCGATGACGCATGGTCTGGCGCCGGAAGTCATGGCGTATCTAAAGGTGCGACCAGATCGACTGGACGATACCGGCACGCAGCTTGCCAACGATCACCTGATCGGTGCCAGCCCACGCGGCTGGGAAGACATCTCGAACGTGCTAACGGCAGACCTGCCCGAAGCGCAACAGCGACTGTTCGTGCAAGGGCGTATCGGCGCTGCGAATGCCGCTGAGTTTTTTGGTGTGCTACGTGAGCTTCGCGCCAGCGTCAACGTCAAGCAACTGCTGGCAGCGGCACCGGGCGATGAAACGCGCGCACTGCTACCGCGTTCTCTGGATGGTTTATACGGCATGATCTACGGGCTGCTCGCGGTCGCCACGGATGCAAAAAAACTGCGTCGCACGTTGGCGATCATCGACCAGTATCCCGATATGACCGCGGCGAAAACGCTGCCCGTGCGCGAAGCACAAACACTGACGATGGAGCTGTTGATCCGTGCGGCGCTGGAGCGTGGCTTGGAGCAGGAGATCCTGGAGAGTCCGCACTATGCGCGCTATATGTCCGAGCGCGAAGGTTCGAGTGACGACACCGCTCAGTGATGCGCCCTTGAAGCTCATGCCCATGCCAAGCCGCCCGGAAACTGCAACGGCCCTAACGCGATGAGTGAATCATGAGTGTGCAAAGGCCGGACAACGGAGTACGTCGCTACTCGAGCAGTCGCGGCACGCGCGCAATCCAGACGATGGTCGAACACGCACCCGCGACCGGCGGGCTAGCGTTGTGGATGCATCATGTCGATGTCGATAGTGACGACGCGTTGCCGGCACCAGTCGCCAATGATGGCAACACAATATTTTACGCACCGCGCTTCGCAGCGTTGCCGTTCGAAGAGCAGATCGGTTGGGTGGCACACGCGACGTTGCATGTCGCTTTTCGACACGTACAACGGCGCGCGCAACTCGCCGCTGTTATCGGCGATGTCGATGACACACTGTACAACGCGTGCGCAGACGCGTTGATCAACAGCACGCTGTCACACTTGACGTGGCTGCGACTACCGGCAAACGCCGTGTATCTCGATGAACTGATGCAGCGCGCGTTTGACGATGAACAGAACGTTGAGACGCTGCTGCTGCAGTGGGATGTGGAGCGCTTGTACCGCGCCGTCGACGACCGCCGACCGGCGTCCCGTTCCAGTAGCCGCCAATCCGGCGACGGGCGCAACGCACGCGGTAACACGACGGTGCCGCAGCAACAGCCGAGCGGCGATCAAGGTAGAACACGAAACGACGACAGCGGACGTCCGAACACCGAGACTGCGCCGGAACGGCACACCGAAGCCGCGCAGGATGAACACAGCAACAGCGAGGACGGCCCGCGCAGCGCCGCCGTTCGCGCGTTAGCAGCCATGAGCGATCGCGACTTGTTGCCGGGCGCAGCAGGTGAGCGTCCGGAAGAGATTGCTGACGCAACGCGCAATTGGGCGGAACGCCTGTCACGAGGCCACGCGGCTGACGGTAGCTTCTCGATGTTGCGATGCATATCCGCGGATGTGCCGCGCACGCGCACGCCGTGGACACAAGTGTTGCGACGCTCACTATCGCGCGGCCTGATTCGCGAGCCTGAGCTTTCATGGTCACGCCCTGCCCGTTCGTGGCTAGCCAATCGCGGCCGCACCCGTGGCGGCAAGCGCATGCCGTGGGAGCCCGGCATGGTCACGTCAAAGTCTGTGCCGCGCCTCGCACTGATTCTCGATATCTCAGGTTCGATCGACGATGCGATGCTGGCGCGCTTCGCAGCCCAGCTCGATGCGATTACGCGGCAACTGGCAGCACAGATCATCGTTATCGCAGGCGACGATCAGGTACGTCACGAAGCGCTGCACGAACCGGGACGCAGCGCACTGCAATCGCTGCCGGCACTGGCCGCCGACGGCGGCACCGATTTTTCGCCATTGCTGGAAGCTGCCGCCGAGCATCGACCCGACTACGCGGTCGTGTTAACCGACCTGCAAGGTCCAGCCGGCACCGCACCGGCATTCCCGGTGTTGTGGGCGGTGCCGCCCGCTTTTGCCTTTGTCACGCCGCCGTTCGGACAGCTGCTGGCGCTAACGGACTAGCCTGTGCGAGCACTGACCCCACGTCACCGGGCTTCGCATAAAGTTGGTTCGGCCGTGGCCTATTGCGTACATGATAACGTAGCAGGCATCCAAAATTACTCTGGCTTAGCTTTAGGAGGCCGAAATCAGGCGCTTAATTATCCATAACCCAATCGCCACGTTCTCATACGCTTCTAGCCGCTTTCGTTGCTGCGTTAGCGGTTTACTCAACGCCTAACGACGGATTGATCAAAAACTTCTCGCCCGTCTTCTTCGCATTGTATTGCGCTACAAAACTCGGCGTCATCGCTTGCTTAAACGACAATTCATCCGAGAAGTGACTGGCGAACGTCGTGCCGATCTCATCAGCAACCCGTTTGTGCAACTGGCCAACCTTCTGCGGCGCGATCTTGCCAAGAAATTGCATCAACAGAAAACCGCCAACGCCCCACGCCATGCCATACGCACGGTTCAAGGTGGTCGGCGCGAAACTGAGTCCACCGTAAATGTAGACTTGCTTGTGTGCTGGCGACCCGTACGTATTGAAGCCAACAGCATCTTTGCTGCCAACGCGTTCCATTGCTGTCAGGATATCGCTGGCAAGCTCGCCACCGCCAATCGCATCGAACGCAAGCGTGGCGCCGGTGTCGTCAATGGCCGCATACAAATCCTGCTTGAACGTATCGGACGATGAGTTACAGATGTGCGTGGCGCCGATCGACTGCAACAGATCGACCTGCTCTTGCTTGCGCACGATGTTGACCAGCGGCACGCCTTCGGCCAAACAGATCTTGTTCAACATCTGACCCAAACCCGACGCAGCGGCAGTATGCACCAGTGCGGTATGCCCTTCCATGCGCATGGTTTCGACCATAGCGAGTGCGGTGAGCGGATTCACAAACGAAGACGCAGCCTGCACTGCAGTCGTGCCTTCGTGGTGCGCCATGCAGGCTTGCACCGGTACGCGGCAATACTCGGCGTACGTGGCGCCAGACAAAATACCCACCGTTTTGCCCATCAGCGCTTGCGCGGCATCGCTGTCGCCGGCAGCGACCACAGTGCCAGCACCTTCATTGCCCACCGGCAGAACTTGATCCAGACGCGACTTGACGCGTGATGTCATGCCCGGAAACAGCGGCGCGCTCATGACCTTAGCATCACCGTCAAACGTCAGCTGAGCTTCAGCAAGATTCGCCGGACCAAACATTGGCCACATATCAGACGGATTGATCGGCGCCGCCTGCACACGAACAATCACCTCATGGGGTTTCGGATCCGGCACTTCGACCTCGGCAAGCAACAATTCGAGTTGCCCGTCGGAAGAAATTTTTGAAAATAGTTGGTTACTGCGCTGCATGATCAAAATACTCTGTGATGGAAAGGTGGCTGTGTCGGATCGTAATTGCATGTCTTCATTCGCTGCGATCGCAGCTTCAAGCGTTGCTGGTATCCGTGAAATTGAAGTCTCTCATTACCATTCCGGAATTGACGTTCTCGGGACGAATAGAGAAAGCACGCCCGAGACTGGCTCGGGCGCGCTTCGCATCAAAGGCGCTATCACGAATCAGGCTATTTGGGCGTCAACACGAATGACATCGTCTTGAACTCGCCCTGCCCGTGGTCTTCGTACATCGTCATCAATTCCTTGCCGTCGTCTGTACGCGATGCAACGGAGCGCATCTTGTACGGCATTCCGGTCACGGCATGCACACCCTCGGCCGTCATGACGAGATCTTCCGAATCAGCATCAGCCTGGCCTTTGAAAACCAGCAAGGCCGTTGACATGTTGTCGCTCCAAGTGGACCAGAACGTTTTAGTCACGTTGTCGTAACCCGTGCGACCACGCCCTTCGAAAGGTTGCCCCATGACGTTGCCCTGCCATTGCTCAACCATCACGCGACCGTCCAGATCCATTGATCGTTCCAGGTCCATTTGCGTGACCATCGGTTCCGCGCCCGGCGCCATATACATACGCATTTCCGCCGTGAAACTACCTACGCCTTTGGCCAGCATCTGATGCGCTTCGCCGGGCGTTGCCGCCGCCTGCATCGCTTGCATCATGGCGTCGTCGGCCGTGGCCGGTTGCTCTGATTCCTCGTGGTGGCCGGCAAGACTGTGCGCGGCCAAAAGTGCCATAGCGGCACCGATAACAAAGTGTTTCATCGTCCAACTCCCCTGATGGATGAGTCTGGAGTATACCGATTTAACGAGGGAACAGGCGATCCGCATGCTACGCAGTGAGCGCAAAACCAAGGCGTGACGCTGAGCGTGCGTACGCCTATACCCATGCGTATGGCTATGCGTATGGCTATGCGTATGGCTATGCGTATGGCTATGCGTAAGGCTAAGCGCATGTGTCAGAGCTGTGCAACGCACTCCAACTCAATACGTGCACCCAGCGCAAGCCCGCTCGCACCAAAAGCGCTACGTGCCGGCATCGGCTCACGATTGAAGTAAGCCGCGTAGACCTCGTTAGCGGCACGCCACTCACTGATGTCAGCGAGCATGACGGTGCACTTGCGGATCGCATCACGCGTCAGTCCGTGCATCTGCAACACGCTATCAATGTTGCGCAGCGTCTGCGCCGTCTCAGCAACAATACCGCCTGCGACCAACGACAGCGTTCCCGGCAAATTACCAAGCTGACCCGACAGCCAGAGTTGACCATCGAGCACCCGCGCGTCTGAGAACGGCAGGTTAAGCCCCTCGAACCCACGATAGACAAAGCGCCCGTTCTTGATGACGTGCTTGATGTCGCGCGTGTTGCGAATGTCAGCGAGTGGGTCCGAACCAAGCACCAGCAAGTTAGCTTTCAAACCCTCGGCAATCGAACCAAAATCATCTGACTTGCCGAGCGCCCGCGCGCCATTGAACGTCGCCGCCTGAATCGCCTCAACAGGCGCAAGTCCGGCGCGCTCGACCAACAGAGCCATCTCATCATGCACAGGCGGCATCGGGTCATCCGCCGAGATCGCCTGATCAGTACCCGCCACAATCGCAATGCCGGCACGATGCGCCGCGCGTGTGAAATCAATGCCGGCGCGATCAACGTTAACGTAGTACGGCGCTTGCGTGCGCTTTGCGGCACGGTCGAAAATCGTCAATGTTGCATCCAGCAAAACGTCGTTGTCCGCCAACGTCTGGATAAGCTGCTTGGCCTGCACCGTTTCGACTTGCTCGGAGCTATACAAGATTTCTTTTTCCCATTGCTCCTGCAATGGCCGGCCTCTGCCAAGAAAGTAGGCGGCATGCGATACAACGTTGACGGCGGCATCTGCGACCGATTGCGGCGGCGCGGGAAAGACATCCAGATGCGCCCAACTCATCACAGTCTGACGAGCGGCTTCACTCGCCAATGGCGCAAGCAACTCGGATGACACATGGCGATAAATCTTGATGCCCGTCGCACCACTGCCTTTCGCCTCGCCAATCACTGCGGAAAAATCGCTGTTGTTAGTGACCGCACGCATCCACGGCGCGCTACCGGCAGCGACACCCTTCGCCGATGACACAGTGCGCGGATCGCTGAAAAATTCCGGACCACCAATGATAGCGGCGTAGAAAATATCCGGCCCAACAATCTCGTCGATGAGCGTTTGGCGCGACAGATATCCGAGCACGCGCGCGTCACCGCCCATATCACGCACTGCCGTCACACCGCCACGCAGATATTGGCCGAGTCGCGGCAGTACTTGGGAAAGGCTATCACCATGCTCGGGATCCGTCGCCAGATGTACGTGCGCATCAATCAGGCCAGGCAGTACGTACATCCCCTGCAGGTCGACACGTGTCGTCAGTTTCGGCAGCGCGCGTGAGCCAGCGCGAAAGATCGCCTTGATACGATCGCCCTCGATTAAGATCGTGCGCTTGGTGACTGGTGGGTTGCCGTTGCCATCGATGACCGTGACGTTTTGCAGTGCAATCAGGCTGGACCGTGGTATCGAGTCACTGGCAACGGCGCTCGAAACAGCCATGGTCCAAGTGATCAGAACCGACAAAGCGCAGCGACGAAATTTCATCATGTCGGCTCCTGGTCGACCTTTGCGGTTGTATGTTCGCGGCGTCGCGCTGTAGCAACCACTTGCCAGATGCACGGCTGTCGCGCCTATCCCGTCGCCCGGTGGATCAGCGCGTAGTAGAACCGGATCGCCGTCAGGTAGTCTTCGACGTTCACACGCTCATCGATACCATGAATGATTTTGATGGTCTCCGGCGTCGCACGCACCATGATGAACCGATACACGTTCGGCGACACGGCATAAAAGTAGCGTGCATCAGTGCCACCGGAGAGCAAATTCGGCGTCACCAGAATGTTGTCGTCAAAACCGCGAATCGTTGATGCGAGCAATTCATAGCCCATCGAATCGGTCGGTGAGACCGGCGACGGATTGATGTTTGTTTCCATGATCACTTGCACACGCTCGTCGTCGATAATTTCTATGACGCGATCTCGCACCGACTCGGCCGTCTCACCGGGCAGGATACGGAAATTAACGACGGCTTCGGTCCGCGTCGGCAGGATATTGGACTTTGAGCTACCCGACGCCATCGTCGCCGCTGTCGTCGTGCGCATTGATGCGGCGCTGGTCGGACTCTTCAGCAATGCCGCCTTGATGACAGGCTCAAACAACCAGGTATTGCCCATCGCAAAGCGATCCCGGAACGAAGCATACGGCGCAAACCCCTCAAATGTGTTCTTGATGTGCTCGACCGTGGCCGGAAACGGGTTCTCTTCCAGCGTGACGATAGCGCGGCTCATAATGCCGAGGCCCGATTGTGGTGGTGGCTGCGATGAATGGCCACCCGGCGCATCAACGCGCAACCGCAAATTCAGATAGCCTTTTTCCGCAACGCCGATGAGTGCTACCGGTCGATCCACCGATTTGATCATGTCATCGAGTATGACGCCGCCCTCATCGACGACGAACTCGAACTCGACCCCTTGGTCCTTGAGGTAGGCCGCGACAGACTTCGCGCCTTCCAGTCCGCCGATTTCCTCGTCATGACCAAACGACAGATACAGCGACCGCTTCGGTTCGAAGCCATCACGAATCAGCGCCTCTACCGCTTCAAGAAACGACATGACCGACAGCTTGTCATCGATGGAACCGCGACCCCAAATTTCACCATCGATGACCTCGCCACCGTACGGATCATGCGTCCATTCAGCTAACGTCACATCGTCAACGGGGACAACATCCATATGCCCCATCAGCATGATCGGTTTCAACGTCTCATCAGAACCTGCGATATGAAACAGCAAACTGTAGTCGCTGATTAACGTGAGCTCGGCGCGCTCATGCACCAACGGAAACGATTCGCGCAAGTAGGCATGAAAGGCCAGAAACGCAGCTGCGTCGAAATTCGAGCGGTCATCGTGAGAGATTGTCTTGAAGCGAATCGCACCGGCCATACGCGCTACCGCCGCCGCTTCGTCGAGATCAACCTGGGCAAGGTCTTGCGCCGGTGGCAATTGAACGTCTTCGAAAACCGTGTTGGCTCGGATCACAGTGATTGCGGCAAGAACAACAAGAATGGCACCGAGGCCTAGAATTATTTTTTTCATACACACATCCTAGACGTGCTCGTGCATGGCGACAAGCTAGCGCGCTCGCGCAAGTGATGTTGGCGAAAGTCGTTTCAACACTTAAACCCCCGAAAATTGAGCTATCCATGAGGGTCGTCACCCGCGCAATGACGCCACCGATCCGACTGACGGTAGACGTAGTAATGCACATACCATAGCAATCGCGCCGCACCGCCACCGCACAGATCTACTTGCAACGTCGGGCAAGCAGCTGATTTTGGTTTATGCTATGCGGATGAGTCATCTGCCAGACGAACAATTATGATAAAAAAAATTGCAATCACTGTCGCCGCACTGATCGTCATCGGCTATTTCGGGCTCAAGTACTACGTCGCGCGCAACGTCTCGCAGGGCGTTGACAATGTCATTCGCAGTTTGTCCAGCGTAGCGACCATTCGCTATGCGTCTGTTACAACGACCATGGGCGGTCGACTGACTATCGATGACTTGACGATTCAGCCGAAGGGGCTGACTGACGTGATTCCGATCGATGGTATTGGTATCGCGATGCCGAGCTTCCTCGACCTGCTCTCGCTTGACGAGATGACGCCCCGCTGGCTCGCCCAAGAGGGCTTCCCGGACTGGGTGGAGTTCTTCGTCGATGGTGTGCGCATTGACATGCAGGGCGACTATTATCTTGCGCTTAAGGATATTGCCAGCGATGCCAACGTACCGTCGGTCGACGAAGACCCGATAGGACACTGCCTTTTTGATAATGCCAGCGTTGTCACGATGCACGATACGCTGGGTTACGATGCGCTGGAAGTCTCACTCGCCTACACCTTCCGACAGCTTGATCGTTCGTACGCGCTGGACTTTCGCTACGACGCGAACGAGGAAATGCGCGTTGAAGGCTCGATGGAGTTCGAAGGGCGTGCCCGCAAAATACTGGACTCGCCAAACTACCGACCTGCTCTGGTGGGCATGACGCTCGAAGTCAATGATCAGGGTGTGGGCGATCGTACCTATCAACACTGCGCCAAATTAGGCATCGACAGAACCACTGCCGATGCCGCCTGGGTTATGCGCATCTGGCAAATGTTTGCCGAGCTCGGTTTCATTCCGGACGATCGCCTCAAGGCGCAAGTGGACACCTTCGTTGCCGAACAGCACAAGAACATACGCGTGATTCTCGATCCAACATCGCCAATCGATTTGACCAAGGTCCAGTTCTACAAGGCCGAAGACTTGCCGGCATTGCTCGGCGTTGAGGTTGAGTCCTGGTAGCGCAATGAAGAGCGCTTTCGGTATCCTGTTGGGCGGAATTTTACTGTTTGGCTGTCGTCAATACGCCCTGCCGAATACCGCGTCCGCCGTGCACTCGGAAGCGATGGTTGGGGTTACTGAAGTCAACGTTCATGAGAGTGAAATTGGCCAGTTTGTATTTTCGGTCACCATTCGTAGCGAAGATACAGGCTGTGATCGCTACGCCGACTGGTGGGAAATCGTTACAGAAGACGGCGAGCTGCTGAATCGACGAATTCTCGCGCACAGCCATGTCACACAACAGCCGTTCACGCGATCCGGCACAGCGATTTCGCTCAACAAAGATGCCACCGTGATTGTTCGAGCTCATATGCAACCAGACGGATACTTGCCTCGAGCAGCAAAAGGCACCATCAGTGACGGGTTTTTCCCGATCACGCTTCCTGCTACTTTTTCCGCAGCGCTCGCCGACGTCCAGCCGCTACCAGACGATTGTGCTTTCTAGGTAGCGTTTCGCCCATCAAGGCACATGCGACGATTTAACCAACACTTTGTTGAAGGATCTGATCCTTGTGGTGCAGCTCGTGCGCAACGAGGTGGGGCAAGCGCGCGATCAGCGTGGAGTCCTGGAACTGCGGATCGATAACGATCTCGACACTTTGCGGGCCGAGCGCAAAGCCCGCTAGACCGTAGCCTGGAACCGTGCGTGCGGTATCGTCGCGGACAGTGACAACAATATTTTCGACGGGTAGTTCTGTGCTGGCGAGATTGATCGTGTCCTCAATCAACATGCGTATGAGGTCGTACTGCCCTGCCAGTGCGCCACTGTCATCGAAGACAACACGCTGCGCCGTATCCGGCATCGGCACTCGTGTGCCGCCACCGCTGCCACCGCAACCGGCGACAAACAGTGCGCAGAGAATGAAGCATGTCAGGTTCGAAAACCGCCGTAACCGCATGTTGCCTCTCCTGCAATTAGCGGACTGTCCGTTTGGCGACGGTGCGCGACAGGCAATCGCAAGGTGCAGCCCGTTAGCCCGTTAGCCCGTTAGCCCGTTAGCGTGAGCTTAGATTCAGAATGAGCGATTTGCGTTGCCTTGTCGCCGAAGCAGCACATCAGGTGACCGTCGCCCTGAACCTAGTAGGCCAGCGTATCTTGCTTCACGACGCTGCTACCTCGCGGCGCGCGTGCTTGCGAAACTGACCAGGTGTCTGGCCTGTGGCGCGTTTGAACGCAGCATAAAACGACGAACGCGCATTGAAACCGACAGCGTAGGCGATGTCGAGAATCGCTTGTTGGCCATCCAGCAACATCGGTTTGGCCGCATCAATCCGATGCGCATTCACATAGTCGAAGAACGATTGGCCCAGCGTTTCGTTCAGCGTTTGTGACACATAGTTCGCCGATACGCCCAAGTGCCTAGCCACCACAGGCAGCGACAAACCAGGTTGCAAATACAGCTGATCATTGAGCATCGCCGTTTGCAACTTCTGGACAATGCGTTGCGAGCGCTGCTCGTCCAGCGCGGAGCGCTCGTATTTGCTGGCGGCATCAATCTCATCGCGATCCAGATACCGTCCTGCGAATCCCGGTTTCTGTCGCAGCGCCCACAGCGCCAGCAGTCCGATTAAGACTAACACCACCGCCGAGCGCTGCGCCGGCGTTACCAACCTGAGGTCAAAGAAGTTTTCGGTAATCAGCCCGACAGCGGACAACATCCAGATAGCGGCGGTAGTGACAAGGACACCCAGAATCCAGGTCAGCTCGCGCTGCTCATTGCTGGCGAACAAGTCCTTGAGCTGCCGCCGATAGGCGACCAAGCGCCGCAGCGTTTTGAACATGTAGACAAATGACTGGGCCAACCAGAACAGGATCATTGCGAAGATTGTGATAATGAGATAGCCAGCGAATGACAGCGCCTTTTGATCCGGACCTGTAAACAGGGACGCATCTTCACCCCGCAGCACCAGTGCCTGCGTGGTGCCTGCCGGCAATGCGCCGATCAACGCGACCGCAACAATGGCCACAAAAACAGGAACGAAGTGCGCCAGATCACGCAGCAGCGGCCGCCACGGAGTGGGCTGTGTCAACGCGACGACATACAGCCAGAACAATGGTCCGAGTGACAAATACGCGGGCAGCAACAACGCAACACCGAGTACCGCAAGATCCGGCGACAACGCCTGCGCAATTGGCTGAACCGCTATTACGGCAAGCGCCGCAAACAACCCGGCAATCGGCACGTAGGTGAGATGCGTTCTTGCGCGAGCGATCAGCAATGCTAACGCCAACAACGCCTGCCCGACCGCTGCGCTGGCCAGCAACATACTTGAGTGCATCTCCATAGTGCCGAAGACTAGCAATTTTCTCCGACCACCGTGTCCGAGCTTTCACGTTCAGACCCTCAAGACTCCGCGCTTACCGGGACGGACACCTCGCGCGCACGGTTGCTGCACGGTGCACTGCGAAACTTCGCAAATACCCCAAGGAGCAATAGGTTATGTCCGCCATTTCGCTAATTCACATCATCGCCGGCACGCTGGCATTCATCGCCGGCGTCGCGGCTCTTGTAGCGCTCAAAGGACAGCGCAGGCACCGTCAGGCAGGTCGCATCTTTTGCGCAAGCCTGTTGGCAACAGCGCTTGCCGGTTCGGCGATGGCGTTGCTGCGGATGCAGGCGATCACTGCGCTAGCGGGCTTGCTCACGACCTATCTAATTGTCACCGGCTGGCAGACGGTGACTGTCAGCGATCCGCGTAAGCGCATAACGCCGCCGCTGGCCACGGCCGGCGCAATCCTCACGGCCGTAGCGTTGCTCGTGATTGCTGCGGTGGCGATGAAGACCACCGACGGTCATTTTCAGGGATTCGCAGCGGGCGACTATCTGTTCCTGGCAACCATTGCCGCCTTGGCGGCTGGCGGCGACGTCTGCTGGCTCGCCTCGCAAGGTTACACAGACCACCAGCGAATCGCGCGACACCTGTGGCGGCTGTGTACCGGCATGTTCTTCGCAACCGGTTCATTGTTCAACGGACCGGGCGCGCACGTCTTCCCTGAGATCGTCAGGGACAGCGGGATACTCGTGCTGCCGGAATTGCTTGTGCTAATGACCATGATTTTCTGGTTGTGGCGATTGCGCCGACAACATGTTGCGGTTCGTGTACTACGCAATAGCTCACAGTCACATGAAACCCGCGCCGCCTCGTCGTCGTGAATCGGCGTGGCGGCGCAGGTCTGTCAGTCATTGCTAGCGCAGCTGAATCTGCTCGATTTCAGACACCGGGCCGAAGCCATACGTAAACAGGATCTGATTGTTCGCAGCATCGTACGTCAGACCGTTCGGGAACAGGTCAGGATCAATCGGTCGATTGCGTTCGGAGATCCGGCCATTCTCGCGGATCACGATAATCTTCTGCGCGGCAATAGACGTCGCGTACAGCTTATCGTTGGCAAAAGCCATATGCCCAATCGCGAAGCCGCTTGGTGCATCGACACTGGCCAACAGCGTCTGCTCGCCATCTGGTGTGATCTTGATGATGCCGCCCTGATTGAAGTTCGCAACGTAGACGTTGTCATCACCGTCGATTGCCGTGGCGACCGGTGCGATCAGGAAGCCGCCGCTCGATAACGCGCTGACCTCGCCGGCCGGTGTGATTTTCGTCACCGTCGTGCCGTCGCCGCTGCCGACACCGTACTGCGACACAATGACATTGTCGTTCGAATCCACGACGATGCCTGCCGGACCCGGCAATACGTCAGCGAATTTCGTTACCTCGCCTGCTGGCGTCACCTTGCTGACTGTTGCATCGTTAAAGTTGCTGACATACAGATTGCCCTGACTGTCTGACGCCACGTCAATGGGTCCGGCGAGACCGGAGGCCTGAATAAACACACGCCCGTCCGGGGTGATGACGAACAACCGGTTACCCCTGAAGCCCTCGGCGGCATAGATCAAGCCATCATCGGCGACATGAATGCCGTCCATATTGAATACCTTGAGTGCCAGCGACTTACCTGCGTGTGCGGTGCTCGCCATTGTGATGACTACAGCCGCCGCTGCTGCCCTTAACCACTGATGTGTTCTCATTTCGTTGTCCTCTTCAATAATTGCAACCAACTTGCACGACTCAATGTGCAATATCGTCAGCGGCGAGCAATACGAATGTGACGAACGACCGGTTTGCTGGTGTCGAATGACCTGACTTTTGGCGATCAAACGTTCTACCATCTACGACGCCTGCGCAATGAGCGAGAGTATCCGTGCCAAACAGAGCATCGCCATGAAACTCAAGACTATAGTTGTCGTTGCCTTGATGTGGGTAACGATAGGCACTGTGCACGCGCTGTCTCGATACTCGGACATCGTCAAGTACAACCTGGACGTCGTCTTCACGCTGCGTGAGGGCGGTTTTTTTGTCTTGTCCTACGCGTTGTGGATCATCGTCACATTGGCACTGCTGCGGATCATTGGTGCGCCCCGTTTCGACATGTCGTTTCAACGCATGGCAGCCCTGTTTATCGTTGGCGCACTAGTCTGGCTGCCTTCCTATTTTGCAATCGACTTCGCCATTTCGACGTGGATTGATGGGGGTGGATGGGATCAGTGGCTGGACAAATTCTCAGCCACGAGCGGCTCGATCGTCTTTTTCTATGCGGTGGTGTACGCACTGACGTTTGCCTTGTGCGTGGGCGTGGTGTTCTCTGCGCGAGCGCGCGACGCCGATCAGGCCAACATACTGCTGGAGCGGCAAACAGCCCGCGCCAGACTCGAACTGGCCGAGCAACACATGCAGTTGATGCAGTCGCAGCTGAGCCCGCACTTTTTATTCAACGCACTGGGTGCAATCAGCTATCTGGGCCGGCGGGGCGAGCGCAAATCACTCGTCGATGCGATCGCCAAGCTGGGTACGTTATTGCGATTCACGATCGAGAATGCCTCACGTCGTTTAATCACCGTGCTCGAGGAGTTGCAATTCGCGAAAGACTACGTCGGACTGCAACAGCTGCGCTTTGGTGAGCGCTTCACCTGCACGTTTGCCTGCGACAGCGATATTAAAGGTGAACGCTGCCCGCCGTTTACGTTGCAACCGTTGCTGGAGAATGTATTCCAACACGTCGTTGAACAGATGCCCGACAAGGATGATAGCGATGCACACCATCACATCAGTATCCGAGTCTCGATCGCAGCGCGCGACGACAGACTCCTGCTTTCGGTTTGGAACAGCCGCGATGCCAAACAGGACATAACCAAACCCACTGCCGGACACGGCACCGGCGTGAACAATCTGAAGACTCGGCTGGCGCATATTTACGCAGACGCTTTCACATTGGAGCAGCTACGCTCGCCGAGCGAGTTCCGTGTTGATGTGTCGTTTCCGATGGTTGCGGATAGCGCGGATGTTTAGCGCATTCATCGTCGATGATGAAGCCATGGCGCGCGGCAACCTCGTCGATGCGTTGCAGCAACACGAACGCTGGCCTGCGCCGAAAACGTTTTCTTCAGGCAAGCAGTTGGTTCAAGCCGTTGTGGCACACAAGCCGGATGTTGTCTTTTTGGACATCCAGATGCCCGGCGAGGACGGCATGACCGTCGCAAGAAAGCTGCTTGAGTTACCGGATGCGCCGCTGCTGGTCTTTGTCACCGCTTTCTCTGAATACGCGGTAGCAGCGTTCGAGTTGTACGCGGTCGACTATTTGCTCAAGCCGTTCAGTGATGAGCGGCTGGCATTGTGCATTGCCAAACTGGAACACACGCTTGACCATGACGTTGCCCATCAACGTGCACGCACGGCGCAAAGCGCCTGGGCACAGACGAATCCGCTAGATCGGCTGATCATCAAGTCCACTACTTCCGTGCGCATTATCGATGTCGCGCAGATTCACTGGATTGCCGCCAACGGCAATTATGTTGACATCCACCACGCCGACGGCAAGCACTTGTTGCGCACGTCATTGAAGCAAGTCTTGTCCAGCCTGCCGGAGCCGGATTTTGTACAGATCCATCGCAGCCACATCGTGCGCTTTGATCTGATTCGCGAACTGAAGAGTCAGGATAACGAGCGCAGCATAGCTGTGCTGGCAACGGACGACGCGGTGCCTGTCGGCAAATCTTACCGGCAGGGCTTGCTGGCACTATTGTGCGGCTGACGGGTAACCCGTCCACAGAGTGACCGCAATCCGGGAGCATCTTGACACTATTCACTAAACTATTGTCCAGCATGGCATTATCGTAGAAAGATTCTTCGTGTGACGCGCTATCCGCCAACGCTGGCGGGTTGCTGTCAGGCGCATGTCAGGTGTTTGTCGTTCCGAACACCGCAGCTTGCGGCAACACTGCTCACACCTCGTAACGGAGACAGGTCATGGTGGTCAGAAAGCTCAGGTTGCAACACAGCTGGTCGCAGGAGCAGCTTGCCGAAATGGCAGGTGTTAGCGTGCGCACCATTCAGCGTATCGAACGCGGCAACCCACCGAGTCTGGAAACTGCCAAGGCGCTTGCTGCGGTCTTCGAGGTGAATGTTGATGCCCTACATAAAGGAACCCAAGACATGCATACCGATATTCCAACAGAACCGAATCCTGCAGTCAGTGCCGATGAAGGCGAAGCCATGCAGTATGTCAAAGGACTCAAGGAGTTCTACCAACATGCTGGCATGTTCGCGCTATTCGCTGTCGTTTTTCTGATCTTCAAACGGCCCGATGAACCCAAATTGCTCTGGGCGTTTGCCGGCTGGGGTGTCGGCGTGGTGTTACACGGCCTGGTCGCCTTCGAAGTGATCAACCTGTTTAACGCCGGCTGGGAAAAGCGCACAATCGAGAAACGACTCGGACGCAAGCTCTAGCACCACGCGCGCGGCGGTCAGTTGACCGAATGTAATCGACACAGGAACGATTCAACCGCTGTCGCCGCGCACCGGCCTTGTCGACTTGCGGCACCGAAGCAGTCAGTCCGCTTACCTCGCTGGCTACCCTTCGGCGCACCAACGTAGTACAACGTCCTCTGGACCCACCAGAGTTTGCAAGATATCCCCAAAAAGCTCGATCCATTTGTTCTGCGCGCTGCTCTTGTTTGCGGCAGGTTTGCTGCTTGGCGGCTGCGGCGCATCCGATGCGACATCCGCCGGTGTGAATGCGATCGCCGTTGCCGGGGAAGCGGCGCCAGATCTGCCGGACGGCTATCTTCTGGAAGGCATCGACCCGAATTACACGATGGGTGCCGCCGGTCACGTGTTGTTTTCCGGCTCGGCGAATATCCAACGTGGCAGCGCAGCAGATCGCAAAAAGGTGCTGTGGTTTGGTCAGCCAGGCACGCTGCAAGCCATCATTGAGACTGGCCAACCGATACCTGACATGGATGGCGACGCGCAAGTGAGCGATTTTTCTCCGCTGCCACGCATCGTCACCCGCTCCGGCGACGCCGCCTTCATCGTGCGGCCATCAGTCGTGCCACGCGGCTACCTGCCGCAAGCGCTGCTCGCCTACCGTGACGGCACGCTCGAAACTGTTGTCGCCAACGGCCGTGACGTTCCCGTGCCGGAGGGTTCAGCGCCACTCCTCAGTATCAGTCAGTTCGTCATGACGGATGCAGGCGTTCTGATCATGGGCGAATTCGCGCGACGCCGATCGGCATTATGGTTCTGGGATTTCTCGACACTGCGACTGGTCATCGCGGACGACACGGAAACCGACATCGGCCGTTTGCGCTGCAAGATTCGTTCGCTGGCCAGCACCACGCTCGATATGAACTCGAAAGGGTTTGCTGTGTTCCGTGCATCCACGTTTGGCAACGACTGTACGTATGGCGGCACGATCGGCTGGGATTCGCAATCGAATACGCTGGTCGCTGTAACGATGAACCGCCAACCCATTGCGCCTGACTCGACAGAGCACTTTCAGTCCACCACGGGTGACGCCAGAATTAGCGACGATGGTCACATTGCGCTGCACGCTGAGCTGTACGACATCGAAGCGCAGGCAAATGCTCGCAGCATGACCATGCTGCAACGCAAAGCTGGTGGACCGACCACCGGTCTGCTCGACAAGTCGACGCCGATTGATGACGCACCGGATCTGCAGTTAACGCACGCGATCCATGGCAACGGCATGGCGCCACTGGGCGATGGCGGCCTTGCGCACTTTGTACGCAACAATCGCGACCGGATCATCCTGCGCAGTCAGCTTGGCGGTAAACCACAGCACAGGTTGATCGCACATCAGACAACGACCGTAGACGACTCTGTCGCTGCACGCATCGGGAATGCTGCCGCCAACCGCGATGGCGACATCGTCTTGACGAGTTTTATCGACGATGGCAAGCCCGGTGGAACCTACCAACAACAGTTGTGGCTCTCGGCTCGAAACGGTGACTTGTCACGTCTTGCTTATCCGGGTTCACCGGTGGTTAACAAAGACAACATGAGCGTCGAGCGCATCGAAGCTTCGAATCAATCACACGAACCGACGATGGTGAGCACCCAAGGCGGGCGCAGCCGAACCATTGCCGATAACGGCAGTTATGTATTTGCCGGTCGCGTTCAACAGGAGTCCGGTGCAGTCAATGCATTGTTCGTGGCATATTTCTAACGTAGCCGTCACCCTTGTTTTCTGTGACCAGTCGACTACGGACAAACCTAAATGCAAATTTTCGATAACATCATTTCCGACCGCGACTCTCTTTACGCAGTCTCCGGCGGCCCGTGTACATCGCCACAGGACGCCGAGATGTTCGTGGATCTGTTGTGTGAGAACAAGAAATTTGCCAAAGCCACGCATCACTCTTGGGGTCTTCTGAGTGCAACAGGGCCGATGAAAAACGACGACGGCGAGGACGGGGCTGGCATCCTGATCGTGCGCGCGTTGCAACAAGCGAACCTGCATGGACACGTGGTCGTCGTGACCCGCTGGTTCGGTGGCACGCTACTCGGGGACGCACGCTTCCAGCACGTTAAGAACGCGGTGCAGCACTACCTGCTGCACCGCGATCAGTAAGCTGCAATCAGCTGGCGTCTTCGTAAACGATCAAACTATTGCGACGCACTGTCAGCGGATGGTAGCCCGACTTGGCCGCCTCGAAAATACGCTGCGCACGTTCGCGTTGCCCGGCATCCACCAGATCCTGATACAACGGGCGCAAGAATTTGTTGCGCCCAATGCTCATCAGGAATTGCTCGAGCCGCGCGTCAGCCGATGCATAGCCATTGCGAATCGCAATCCGCAGCCAGCTAAATGCAATTTCGTTATTCGTAGACGCCGTCAGATCGAACGCGCTATCCAATTGTTGCAACTGCGTCTCATTGAGCGCTTCGGGCATGCCATCGAGAAAGTGCTTCCACTGATGGAACGTCCAGTTGTCAGTGTCAATGTCGACCAACGCTGTATCACCTGACAGCCATGCAGCACGTTGCGCATCAACGGTAGTAAACGCATCGGACGTTGGCTGCGGTGCGCCATCGGGAAGACCCGGTTCGTACAACCACTGCAGTACACGATCGCGATCCAACACATCGCCATGACTTGTCAGCAGCGTCTTGTCGAGATAGCTCACAAAGTCTTCGGTGTGAATGCTGTCGAATGCGTAAGTCGCGAAGTATTGCTTCAGGAACGCATCGAATGCATCGCGACCAACGCGCTGCTCCAGCTCGAACAGGAACAACGAACCTTTCTCATACGGAATATTTGAAAACGCCTCATCCGGGTCGCGACCGCGAATATCCAGCGCGAGAATCTCGTCCGCATCCGGCAGAGACTCAAGGCCATCCTGCAGGTCTGCGTAGCCCAGTGCCATTTCCATTTCATAGCGACGATCGCCGTAGACGAACTGCATGATGCGATTGGTCAGATAGGTCGTGAAACCTTCGTTCAACCACAGATCGCGCCAGCTCGAGTTGGTGACCAGATTGCCGGACCACGAGTGGGCAAGTTCGTGGGCAATTAATGCAACCAGGCTTTTGTCGCCAGCAATGACGGTTGGCGTGATGAAACTCAAGCGCGGGTTTTCCATGCCGCCGAACGGAAAGCTGGGTGGCAAAATCAGCAAGTCATATCGATCCCATTGGTAAGGACCAAATGCGGCCTCTGTGCGTTCCAGCATAGATTCAGTGTCCGAGAACTCTTCCGCAGCAGCATCGAGAATGTAACGCTCGGCATACACGCCGGTGCGCTCGCCCATCGCTTTGAATTCGAGGTCGCCGACAGCCAGCGCTAACAAATAGGACGGAATGCGTTGTGGCATCGAGAATTGATAGACACCGTCTGCTGCGCGCTCCGGCGTGTTATCCGCGCTCATGACGGCGCGCAGATCGTCTGGTGTGCGGATCGTCGCCGAATACGTCATGCGTACACCGGGCGTATCCTGCAACGGCGCAAAGCTGCGTGCGTGGATCGGTTGCGCCTGTGTGAACAGGAACGGATGCTGCTTGCCGGCAGTCTGCTCCGGTGCCAGCCATTGCAGCCCGGAAGCATCGGGCGACGTTGCATAGTCCACAACAACCTGCGTCGCGTTCTCATTCAACGAGATCGACAGCGGTTGCCCCAGTAGCGGATCGGCATCGCCGAGCGAGAAGTCGATCGGCTCGACGGTGCCTGTACCAGACCGTACGCTGTTGATGGTCAGATCGCGTGTATCAAGCACCAACGGTTCATTGCGCTCATTGAGTCGATCGAAATCAATGGTGGCGGTGCCACGCAGCTCGCGCGCCGCAAAATCTACCGTAAGATCCAGCGCCACATGCGTGACACGATAATCATCGGTGTTGGCGTATGACTGGTAGTCGACGCCAGGCTCCGGCTGGTCTGCGGCGGGCTGCTCCGCCGTTGGCGCTTGCGTGGAGTCGGCTGCCGGCACGGATTCGCTCTTTTTGCTGCAGCCACTTGCGACGAGGCACAACAAGGCAATACCGATACAATGAGAAACTTTGAATGGGGTCACGTTGATGATCCGGTGTCCGATTAAACAAGCCCCGTAGCATACGCGACTACGCGCGCGACCCCAATACGCCGTGCCACGACCGAATGCCTGTAGGAATGTGTCGGGTTGTCACCGATTGGTTCGCGGCACTCCAAGCATTGCGAATCGCAGCTGACAACTCATGAGCGCTGCTTCGCGCGGGCGTCGAGCCACGCTTGCCATGCGTCGGTCAAACCGGGCAGCGATCGCGGCAACGTCGACTGCCCTTCCAGCCATTCAGCAAACGTCGCACCGCCAGCCATAGCGTCGGCAATGTCGGCGAAGACGCGCGCATGCGACGTGTATGTCGAAACGAAATCGATAAACGCCTGCGTTTGTGTGTAGTACACGGTCGGATCACCCGCCTCGGAATCGCTCAGAAACTGCGCCGCCTCCTCCTCTGTGAGTACAATCGCGCGATTACCCGCATCTTCAGAGGCGCCGAATCGGGCGGCGAGCGTACGTGCTGCAGCGAATGACGGATGCGGCATGCTCAGGTACTGCTCAAGCGCGTACAACTGCGATGCACCGATCTGCAAAAGCGCCTCGCGCCTGCTCTGTCTCAGCGTCTCGTTTTCCAACAACACTGCGGCAACCTCATCCAACCAGTCCGGTGCACCGCTACCGTATTGTTCTCCGGGTTTTGGCAAGACCTGCCCTGCCGCCTCGAAAACAGTCTTGAACCAGACATGTCCGAGTTCGTGCGTCAGCGCGCCACGTTGGACATTGTCGGCTTGCGACAAAGACGCACTCGTCTGCTCGCCGGCGCTTTGCAAAGCTTGTTGCACCATAGCCTCCTGCTGCTCAACCGAGAGCCCGCTGGTCTGCGCGAGGACCTGCTTCCTGATCGAGGCTTCGAGCAGCTTTTTTTGATCCTGCGCCGAAATCCACGGCAAGATCGCCTGAATACCGGCAGACTGAATGTCCTGTTCCAGCTGCGCAGAAACAACGCCGCCGGTGACAATCGCTACGGTTGGCGCCGGGACGCCAAAATGCTGCTCGAATCGCGTAGCACCCGCCTGCGCTTGTTGCAGCAATTGCACTGCCGGTCCTGTGTCACCGATAACCACCACAGCCCCAAGCTGATGACATGACGTCAGATCTGCACACAAGGCACGCTGATGGGCGTTCGACGATGCACAGCCACAAAACAGAACACACAACGCAAGCGCAATCGAACACTTCATGTTAATTTGCCTCAACAAACGATATTGAAATTGGCGCGCGATGCATCGCTTACGACGTATTGGTGCGCAGTCAATAATTTAGATGCAGCACAACACAAAAAGGTCGCAACGATGGACTTCAGCCACAAGGATTACGCCGCATTCCGACTTGCGTTCACTGACGGCCGGGCAGGATTGAACGTCATGCCGAAAAGTTGGAGTTGGCTCGCCGACTACATCCCCAAGCGCACGTTGCGCACCTGGTTCAAGTCAAACAATGAGCGACTACTACAACGCATGTACGACGACGAAGCCGTGTTTCACAAGGTTCAGGATGGCGGCGTGGATATTGTGTTCAAAGACTAGGTCTGGTGCCTATAGACTTTCAAAGTAATGCAAGTCGCCGCACCCGCGCGGTTCGTTGAAACTCACAACACATCGCCTGAGGCACCGCTGCAGCATCCGGTCGTAACCCGTTCCTGCAGGAGATCGTGGTTGGGGAATTTCGACACCTGATCACCCCGGAACGGCGAACGCAAGCGGCGCTTGTGGATTAGCGCTGCCAATGACAGTGCTACGATCATGGACCTGACTAAGTGTCACTGCATCCAAAACCTCACGCACGGCATCTATAGGCGTAACCCTCTTCTGGATGCACCGTATGAACTGTCTAAGTAACCTTGCGCTATGCGCGATCGCCAGCTTCGGCGTAGTCGCGTGTACAACCAACAATCCATTGAAGCCAGTATTGGCCCGTTTTAGCCCGTTGGGACTGGACCTTTCGGCAGCGGACGTGGCCGTTGCTGCTGGTGATGACTTTTTTCAATTCGCCAACGGGCACTGGCTTGAGGTAACACAGATACCGGCTGATGCCAGCAGCTACAGCGAGTTGGGTGCGTTGCATGAGCACGTGGAGCAACAACTGCATGACGCGCTTGAGCGCGCTGAACACAATACAACGGGAAATGCAGCGGCCGTGCGCAAACTGCTGGACGTCTATACGGCGTATATGGATGACAATACGCGTGCGCGTCGTGGTATTAAGCCGCTCGAATCAATCAAACAGCGCATTTTGGCTGCTAAAGATCTACATGCGCTCACTCCGGACATCGTATCAATCCATGCGCGCGCCCCATTCGAGCTGGGTATCATTGCAGATCCTGCAGATCCTACTCGTTACATTGCGTTCGCGGTGCAGTCCGGCCTTGGTATGCAAGAGCGCGAGTACTATCGCACCGCAAACGAGCGCTTCGACAGCTATCGCACGCACTATCGCGATTACGTAACGCAAGTGCTCACGCTCGCAGGCCTAATGGACGCGAGACGTCGCGCCGAGCGAGTTATTGCATTTGAACACCAATTGGCAGATGTTCAATGGAGCCAAGCTGATTCGCGTGTTGTCGAAAAAATATACAACCCGATGTCATTGCCCGAACTGTCAGCACTCGCGCCAGGATTCGATTGGGCAGCCGGACTTTCGGCTCGCGGGCTGGAAACGATTGATACAGTCATGGTCGTGCAACCTTCGGCAATCGCCGACAGTGTGTCGCTGCTTAATGCGACACCGCTGGCGGTCGTCAAGGATTATCTGGTCTTTCATCTGATCAACTGCTTCGCCGAAGATTTATCGCCACCGTTTCGGGATGCCCACTTTGCGTTCTACGAACAGACCTTGCGTGGTACAGCGCAGCCCGAAGCGAAACAAACCAAGGCACTAGCGTTTCTGTCACGCTGGATGGGAGAGCCTCTCGGACAACTCTATGTGCAGGACTACTTCCCAGCCAAAACCAAGGCGATGGTGGAGACACTGACGCACGACGTGATTGCCGCTTTCACTGACCGTCTACACACCAACAGCTGGATGGATACCGCAACTCGGGCCGAAGCACTGGACAAACTGCGACTGGTCGAACCGCGAATCGGCTATCCCGAGACTTGGAATACTTACGCAAGCGTTAGCGTTGATCCAAAGCTGCATGTGGAAAATAGGATGGCATTGGCTACTTTTGAGTGGCAACAGGATTTGGAGCGGCTTGCCGGCGGCGGCGTAGACCGCAAGCGCTGGGTTTATCCGCCGCAGTCCATCGATGCATATTACGATTCGCAAGTGAATCAGATCACGTTGTTGGCTGGCATGTTGCAACCACCAGTATTCAACGTGACCGCCGACCCTGCTGTCAATTACGGCGCGATCGGTGCCATCATCGGGCATGAACTCGGGCACGGCTTTGACAGTACCGGGCGCATGTTCGACGGTCATGGCGTTCTGCGCGACTGGTGGACTGATGCTGCTGACGCAAGATACCGTGAACGCGAGCGCGCGTTGATTGACCAGTATTCGGGATACGAGGCACTACCCGGTACGCATATCGACGGCGCGCTAACGATCAGCGAGAACATTGGTGATCTGGGTGGATTACAAATTGCTTATACCGCTTATCGCAAATATCTGGCGCGTTGTTGCAACGGCCAGGATCGCGTGCTGGACGGCATGAGCGGTGACCAGCGGTTTTTTCTTGCGTGGGCGCAACTGTGGCGAGGCAAGATACGTCCAGACGCCCTACGCAACCAGTTGCTGACTAACGAGCACAGCCCCCGACGCTTTCGCGTGAATGGTGTCGTGCGCAATATTGATGCATGGTATGACGCGTTTGACGTTCAGCCAGGTGATGCGCTGTATCTGCCGCCTGACGAAAGAGTTTTGCTCTGGTAAATCTCTATACTGACGCCTATTGCGACGCTTCCGAATCCAATCGCCCGGCATGATCGATCTGATACGGTGGCGGTTCGCCACCTTCGCCAAGCAGGTAGTGATTCATCCAGCGCATCATGCGCAAGCCGTAGTCGTACTGCGCAGCAGTGCCGCGATTGCCATGTCCTTCGCCAGGGTAGAACACCAGACGCACCGGCGTGTCCGTGCGCAGCTTGACGTTGCGATACATCTCGAGCGATTGCGACGGGTGTACGCGCGGATCCGCGTCGCCATGCATGATCAACAACGGTGTGCGCGTCTTGCCGGCGTGGTAGATCGGGCTGCGTTTGAGCAGACCGAGCCAGTCGTCCCACGGCCATGCGCGCGAATGCACGTTGTACATTTCCTGCGGGATATCGCCGGTGCCGAATTTCGACACCTGATTGGAGATGCCGACGAACGCAACAGCAGCCGCATATTCCTCAGTCAACGCGCTCGCGCTCCACATTGACGCGTAACCACCGTAACTGCCACCTGTGATGCCCACACGATCTGCATCGACCAATCCGGTGGCAACCAGATGTCGCTTAGCGTCAACCAGGTCGTTGAACTCTTCATCGGCATAGTCATTTTGCGAGAGTTTCGAGAACTCGACACCGCGACCCGTGCTTCCGCGGTAGTTCGGGAACACAACTGCATAGCCGGCAGCGGCGAGCGCTTGCGCCGGTTTAGAATAATTGGATAACCAACCGTTAGAGAAATGCGCCTCTGGCCCACCATGCGCCATGACGATGAGCGGATTGCCACCGCGTTGCTTGCGCATTGGATGCACAAGCACGGCGTCTAGCTCCAGACCATCGCGGGCTTTGTAACGAATCGGCTCCTGCACGGCTAATTCGCGGTCAGCGAGCCACGGATTGGAATCCGTCAGGCGTTTTGGTGGCTGACCGTCCACCAACAAAAACACCTCGCCGGGGTGCTTAGGTGAGTCGGCTATGGCCGCAACAGCGCGTATGCCTGGACGCCCGTTGATGGCTCGAACAATGTGACCGCCGCGCGCCGGCGGCGCAGGCGTCGGCGCCAGAATTTGAGCAGTTGCCCACTGCGTTGCTACGTTGCGAGCGCCTAACCAACTCACAGAAGCATCATCGCGCCAGATAAAGTCCGTAACGTGGCCCGCGTACTCTGGCACCAGCTCGCGCCGCTCGCCGCCGCGGACTGATGACACATACAATCTGCCGTCGCGCGGATCGTTGCGATCCGTGCTGCCGATATAAGCGATACGCTCGCCGTCGGGTGAGAATGCAAAAGCGCCTAACTTGCCGACCGATCCCAGTTTGGCTTGCGCACGGGTAGAGCCGGTCTGAAACACATACACGTCGCGTGACGTGTAGCCGTCGTCAACCAACGGTGTCGGCGCCAACGCAACGGCGTACCGCTTGCCGTCCGTAGACCATGCAAACGTTGAAGCAGAACCGACCAGATTCTGTCGCTCGGCCTTGCCCGAATCACGGTCAAGCAACCACACGTGAGTTCTCGGCACGGACTCTTCGTAAACCTGCGCCTTGAATCCTTTGAGCGTCAACAACTCCTGACTAACGGGCGGTGCGTCGGCCGCGGTAAACGCAAGACGCGCGCCATCCGGCGAGGGATAGACGGCGCTGATATTACTGACATGCGTGTACAGCGACTGCGCTTCGCCGCCCGCCAAAGCGATCTCGTAGAGGGTATTGGTCAATGCGTCCGGATCACGCTTATCAAGAAAGAGCAGCGATTCACCATCGGGCGCCCAGGCAACGTCCGACACTTGCGAGGCGCCAGTGACGTAGGGCCGCGAGCGACCCTGAGTATCCACAACATGCAGCTCGCTATATGCAGGTCCATCATCGTCCACATAGACAGTTCTTGGCACAGACTTCAGATACGCAATCTCACTGCCATCGGGGCTTAGTGCGACCTTGGTGACTCGCTGCAAGGCGATGATGTCCTCGAGCGTCATCGGCTGTTGTGCCGTCGCTACCGGCGCCACGCCGACAAACATCATAGTCCGAATCAAAAGTACAACTTTGCGCATCAAACAAATCCTGCGAATGATCATCCTCAAAGTGTAGCGCAAACATGCGTGCCGGTTATTGACTCGCAATCGTCTAGCGCTCGAAAACGACCTGACCATTGACGATAGTCATTTCAATCTGACCTTCCAGAATGCCTTCAGGCGTTTGCGCGGCTAGCCCGAACGGATCGATATCCATGACCGTTAGATCGGCGAGATTACCAGGCTTGATCGCGCCCACCAGATCGTCGGTAAAGCTCGCATACGCTGACCATGCCGTGTATGCACGCACCGCCTCGTCGATCGTCACACGCTCTTCCGGATACCAGCCACCCTCCGGTTCGCGGTTGGCATCCTGCCGCGTCACCGCCGCGTGCAAACCGTAAAAAATGCTGTGGCTCGATCCGGGGTTATCCGAATTGAAGGTCAGCCGCGCACCAGCCTCTCGCAGTGTTCTCCATGCATAGGCACCGCGAATGCGGCGCGGGCCCAGACGATCCTCAGCCCAGGCCTTGTCCTCCATCGCATGCGGCGGCTCCATCGACGCAATGATGCCGTATTGTTTGAGGCGCGGTATGTCGGCGTCGTCAAGGACCTGGGCGTGTTCAATACGGTGCCGGTTCTTTATCGTCTCCGGATGCTCGCGAAATACTGACTCAAGGATATCGAGCGCCTCGCGGTTGCCCGCGTCGCCAATGGCGTGAATCGCAATCTGGAAACCAGCCTGCATCGCCTCGGCATTCAACGCTTCATTGAAGCCGTAATCGCCGCCACTGACGCCGCGATGACCGGGTTGGTCCGAGTAATCCTCGAGTAAGCGCGCTCCGCGCGAGCCGAGCGCGCCATCGTAGTACGCCTTGACAGTACGCGTAATGAGCATGCTGTCGTCGTCCGTGTCCGGCCCCTTCTCCAACCATTGTCGAATCAACGGCTCGTCGCGCAGCGATAACATGGCATGCACACGAATCGGCAACCGACCTTCGGCCTCGAGCGTCTCGAGCACCTGCATCTGCGCTGCGTCGAGCCCGGCGTCGTGCACGGCCGTGTAGCCGTCTTCTGCCATCTGGTTTAGCCCCAGCAGGATGTGTTTGGTTAGTGTTTGTGGCGTAGACTTCGGCACGGCATTGCCCAGCATTGTGACACCGCGATTGAGGAACAATCCATTCGGCTCACCGTCTTCACCCAGGTGCATCTGCCCACCAACCGGCACCGGCGTCTGTGCCGTGATGTTGGCAATATCCAGCGCCATCTGATTACCCCACGCTGCAAAGCCGTGACGGCTGCCCATCATGACAGGGTGATCGGGTACCGCGTCAGTCAGCAGCGTCTTGTCAGGATAATCATTCGCCCACGCACCTTCATCCCAGCCGCGACCGACAATCCACTCGCCTTTTGGCGTCGTCTTCGCACGCTCGACAATCAGCGCAACTGCCGCTTCCTCGCTCGGCACATCAATCAGATTGACTTCATCCAGCAAGGCACCGAGGCCGAACACGTGCGTATGCGAATCCACGAGCCCCGGCAATACCGTGGCGCCGTCAAGATCGACAACGCGCGTCGTGCCACCGCCCATCACCAATGCATCGGTCGTTGTGCCGACGAACCGGATCTTGCCGCCATCAACGACAACAGCGCTTGCGTCCGGTTGCCAGCCGTCCCCAGATTTCGGTGCATCCGGCGAAATCGTGCCGTCGGTCGCAGGCTCTTGCCACGTCATCGTGTAAACGCGCGCATTGGTCAGGATCAGATCCGGCCCATCTTCGGCGGGCGCCTCGTCAGTACTCCCGCTGCAGCCACAGAGCATTACGAACAATGCCAAAGTCAGAATACGAACGGATGGGTAAGTCATGCGAGAGTCCAAAAGGTTAGCTGTGCACAAGCCGGCACGGATACCGTTTGATCATCCCAAAAGTCTGACTCCAGCGCCAATGCGGTGCATGCGCGTCACGCTCAGGCTAGTGCTGGAAGGAGCTGCCCGCAACGAAGCCTGAAGGACAAGTGCGGCTGGAGACGGACTACTGGTGGACTGAAATCAACGTTGTGACGGGCAACGCACCCTCGCTGAGCGCCGCGTGTCAGGCGAAATCTCTACCCCGATGCGCATCGGCAATCGCATGCAGCAGCTTGTCATTGACGGATGGTCTGCACTTGCGCCGTTCAGGGTAGGTCGCAGCCTTCTTCGCGGTGCGGTCATCGTATTGCCTTACGCAGCAAACTCGAAGCCGCGACAGCGGGCTATCCGTCGCGACTACTCGGCCAGAAACAACGCCGCAATCTGCGGTGCCAGTGTCCGAAAGTTTGCCGGATCGGTATTCGTGATCAGCGCGATCACCAAATCGTCATCGGGGTAGATGCGCAGTTCGGTCACACCTCCAACCGAGCCGCCGCTGTGCCGAATAAGCCGACGGCCCGCATCATCCGTTGTCACAAACCAACCCATGCCATAGCCGGTCTCCTCGCCACTCGTTGTCTTCTGCGAGGTCCACATCATCTCGATGGTCTCCGGGCGCAACAGCGCGTCGGAAAAATGAGCTTGCCCGAAGCGAACCAGATCTTCCGACGTCGACAAAAATCCCCCGCCGGCCCACTTGTTGCTGTTGTCTACCCACAGCGCATTGAGGATCACACCGTCATCGATCTCGTAGTAGCGAGATCTGTGCGGGATCAGCGGATAGACAAAGTCGGGCACCGTTGACGCCATGCCTGCCGGCGCGAACACGTACTCGGCCATGTAATCGAGAAATGACTCACCCGCCGCACGCTCCAGCACCGCACTCAGCAGATTGAAGCCATAGGTGCTATAACCAAATTCAGTACCGGGAGGAAACTCCAACGGATCGTCGGCGAAAATATCGAGCGCATCGATGACCGACTCGTACGGCACGTCACTTAAAAATTCTTCGATACCGTCATAGTGTCGGATACCGGCCAGGTGACCGGCTAATAATCTGCTTGTGATCGCTCCGGACTTTTGTGGGAACGTCGTTAGATATTTTTGGATCGGCGCATCCAGATCCAGTTTACCTGCTTCGTAGAGCTGGCCCATGGCGACTGCCGTCATCGACTTCGCGGTGCTGCCGACGCGAAACTTCGTCAGTGCCGGATCAATCGGTACATTCTGTTCAAGATCGGCGTAACCAAATCCTTGCGACCAGATGATGCGATCGGTCGTGCCGACCGTCACGGCCAGACCGGACAATCCAGATGTTTCGAGGAATTGCTCAACCAGAAGCTCAGAACCTGGCGCCGCAGACGGACGGGCGGTCGCACAAGACGACACAGCCAACGCACACAGCACCAAGACGACAGAATATTGAAACCGGACCAACATGTAGCTACCTCAGCGTGTATGCATGCGAAAACGCCTACGCAGTCTTGCAACGCAAGTGCTTTGCGTCAATGACTATCGCGCGTTTCTTATCTTCTCCAAACGATCGAAAGAACTGCTCAAGGCTAACCGCTCCAGTCAAGAGACCGTAACGCTGCAATAGTGGACCCACCGATCGGGGGGCAGCGGCAGCAGGCGAAGCAGCAAGAGCAGGGGCACCAACATCAGCGTTTCGATGGTCGTTCCACCCCACAAAAAAAAAGGCGCGACCTATTCCTAGATCGCGCCCTCCTACTTCGACGGTAAAGTACCGCTAAACGATATGTTTAGTCGTAATCACGCCCTGCCATCGCCGGCAGATAGTCGTTGATCATATTCGCGCCACCGAGCGGCTTGTTCTGACCTGCGTGACAGGTTGAGCAATACGCTTTCGGTGCATCACCGTGTGGTCCCAATCGATTGTCCGGATAGACCGGCTGCAGCGGATCGAGATACTCGGTGTTCAGACCACTGACCATGCGGATGCCGTACCACGCCGTGACGCGCTGCGGCGGGCTTTCGGCCCACGATGCGAAACCACGCGAGTTGTGACAGAACGTGCAATTAACGCCCAGCGAGTCAGACATGTGCATCATCAGCGAATACGTCCACTCGGTATCCTTGATGGTGCCAGTCTCATACGCAGCACTCGGTGAGGTGTTCACCACGCGAATGTCATCGTACCCACCCATCAGGAATGCAGACATCGCATCACCTGGCAATGAGGTGTACACCGCCTGCTCCGACGCCATGTTCTGACCATAGGTGTTGCCGGCATAACCTTTCGGCTTGTAGCCTTCCGGATTCTGCGCGAACCAGATGTTCTCCGGCACGTTGTTGCCACGGTGACAGGTGTAACACGTCACACCAACGCCGCCGACGTGATCGGTCCAGTTCTGGTTAATGTGTTGCGTCATCTGGAACATCCGGCGCGACACGATTTTCGTGTACTTGCCATCGTCCGCCAGGTTTTCCGGATAGTGGCAGTAGTTACAGCCCTGCTCCGGTGCCACCCACTCGGTGATCGCAAGCATCGTGCGGGTAAACTCACCGATGCTTAAGTCGCCAAGCACTTCGACGTTCTGATAGATGTCGCCCGCACGAGGTCCGGCCTGCGATGCAGCAGCTTGCACTGCCGGCACCTCGAGACTGGCTTGCTCAATGCGCGGGTTCGTCACCGTGACCATCGCCGTGCCGCGGAAACCGATCTGCTCGGAGTCGACCGGCGGGCGCTCACCGCATGCCGTGACACCGAACAGCACAGTACCCAACGCAGCCGCGCGGATCACTGTAGTTCTTAGCAAATCCATTATTGACCTCCTGCTGGATCAGCCACCGGAGCCCACGAGGTGTCGTAAGCCGGCGCCAGACCGTGCTCGATGCCCCATACGTACCAGTTGTCGACGACGGTGCCCGTCAGCAAAATGCCGATGCCGCCCGTCAGCGTCGTCAGTACGGCGAACCACCACGCCCAGCGGTGAATCGATTCCATGCTGGCGTTAAAGCCCATCGTCCAGCGCCAGAATAAGGCGCCGCGCTCGGATGCTGTGCCGCGATCGACGATCTGTTCGATCTCGCGGTGTGCGCCATAGCGGTCTGTCGCAAGAATCGTCGCCCCGTGCATTGCAAACAACAGCGTTGAGCCATACAGGAACGCAATCGACAGCATGTGGAACGGGTTGTAGAACAGGTTGCCATAGCGAATCGAGAACGCCGCGGTCCAGTCCAGATGCGGGAAGATCCCGAACGGCACCGCCTCTGACCACGAACCAATCGCGATCGGACGGATGAAGCCCAGTACCAGATACAACCAGATGGCTGACGCGAATGCCCAGGCGACGTGCGTGCCCATGCCGAGCGCTCTGGCGCGGCGATACATACGTACCCACCACAACAAGATTGACAGCGTCAGGAAGAAACCGGCCAACAGCCACCAGCCGCCTTCATTCAGCGGCGGAATGCCCAGACCATGTTCCGCTTTGGGCGGCTCAAGTGCCAACCACGGCAACTGGCGCACGAATTCAATCGGATCCCATCCGACCGATGCGAGCATGTTGATGCCGATAATCTCGAAGGCGATGAAGCCGAACAGCAACGATGCCAGACCCAGCCAACCGAGGTAGAAAGGACCGAGTTGCGCATCGCCGATTTTACCGAACCAGTAGTTCAGCGTTGCGCCACCGCGTTTAAACAGTGACTCATCAATTGGCGCGCCGGGATCGGGTGCGCCGTGCACCTGAACTCGCGTGAAAATATTTTGGTATTCAGCCATCTTCAGTGACCCCCTTAACCCCAGATCGGCAGTGCAAGCCACCAGTTCCACCATTCTGGCCACCCTCGGGTCCAGAACGGTCCACTGATCACGATGCACACCGCACTCCAGAAGCCTGCGCTTAACGCTGCAAACAAGCCGAAGCGGTGAATGCCCAGCGAGCCGACGGAATAACCGATCGAATCGCGGAAAAATGAGTTCTCATGCTCTGCCGTTGAAACCGGCTTGATACGGCCGCGTTTGTCTTTGCCGGGATTGGTTCCGGACAAGATCGCCGCACCGTGCAGACCGAGTGCCAACGTCGTCGTAAAGAAGAACGTGACAGCCAGCATGTGTGCCGGGTTGTAATGGAAGTGCAGATATTGATAGCCGGTGTTCGACACCCAATCGAGATGGCTCATGATGCCGTACGGGAAACCATGTCCCCAGGCACCCATCAGAATCGGTCGAATCACGACCAGCGTCACGTAGGCGAAAATCGCAACACTGAACGCGAATGGCACATGATAGCCAATGCCCAGCTTGCGACAAATCTCTACCTCACGCAGCGCCCAGCA
>JBCBDU010000035.1:0-36663 GCA_038529355.1 Pseudomonadota bacterium | reverse complement strand
GCCCCCATTGTCCAATATTCCCCACTGCTGCCTCCCGTAGGAGTCTGGACCGTGTCTCAGTTCCAGTGTGGCTGATCGTCCTCTCAGACCAGCTAGAGATCGTTGCCTTGGTAGGCCATTACCCCACCAACAAGCTAATCTCGCTTAGGCTCATCCAATAGTGCAAGGTCCGAAGATCCCCTGCTTTCCCCCGTAGGGCGTATGCGGTATTAGCTCGAGTTTCCTCGAGTTGTCCCCCGCTACTGGGCAGATTCCTAAGTATTACTCACCCGTCCGCCACTCGACGCCTGGTAGCAAGCTACCATCGTTTCCGTTCGACTTGCATGTGTTAAGCATACCGCCAGCGTTCAATCTGAGCCAGGATCAAACTCTTCAGTTTATAACTTAAAGTTTAATCGAACCCCTAACCGAAGTTAGAGACTCAAAAGAGTTAGTTCCCAAGCTTTTGCTAATCAAAAATTAACTACTGACTATGGTTACTCACTCTGGTTTTGCCGACGGCATCTACCAGCGCGAGCACCCACACAAATTATCTGATTATCTTGTTAAAGAGCGGCCGAGGCCTCTAGCCAAATAAATAATGGCCAAAGGTTTTATCCAAGGCAGACCGACAAGTATACATGCTAATTACAAGCCGTCAACAGGACGGAAGCGGTAATTTGAAACTTTTTCGGCGCTCGCTGTGAGCTACGTGTCTCAAGCGAGGCGCGCAGTATAGAGCGTCGGCGGCGGCCGTCAAGAGAAAAAACCATTTTTTTTCCAGAACACCAGTCGGCGTGATTTTTGCCCGGAGAAAACACCATGAAATAGATTGCAAGTCCGGTCCAATCCGGACAGGGAAGCTCTTGAGTGAGGCGCAACCGCGCACCGTTGCGCAGTCGCCTCCTGTGCAACCGCCGCAACAACCTGTCTCTCATGAGGCTGTAACCGCATCCGGCAGGGATAGTTGACGCATCGCCAAAGAGTCCGACAGCACTGCTTGCGAGCCGAGCGAGGATAAGCCCACCTGCGCCACCGCTATCTTTGCAAACTTGGCCGCGAACGCACTCGGAACACAGACAATGCAGCTAGTGCCAGGGACTTACGGTTTATCGCGCCGCGCTGGACCGCGCCACTCCATATAGACGTCCGATCGCTGATAGTCCGACTTGAACGGTCTTGGGGCGTGGACAAACCCCACCGATTCATACAAATGCAGCGCTGGCGCCAAACTCGAATGTGATTCGAGAAACAGCGCCTGCGCCTGCATTTTCCTGAACCGCTCGACTGCGGCCTCGACCAGCGCCCTGCCTATGCCATCGCCTTGTGCCGATCGGGTTACCGCCATTTTCGTCAGCTCGATCCGGCCCGGTTGATACACTTTCAACGCGCACGTGCCGACGGCATCGCCCTCACGCAGCGCCATCAAGATTGCGCCACCGTTGCTGAGGATATGTGTTTGCGGATCGCCAAGAACCTTCGCGTCAATCGACTCGACACGGAAAAAACGCTCCAGCCACTCAACATTGAGCCGCTCGAAGTCCGCGGCAAAGCGGGCCTCGAACGGCACGATGCTGACGTTGCGACTATTCTTCGCCAAGCGCCTCTAGTTCAGTGCGATATTTTTCCGCCAGCTCAACGTTGCCCGCCGGCGCTCTGGCAAAGATCTCCTGCACACCGACTACTTGTGCGTACAACGCTTCATACTGCGCGGGCGGAATCTGATCCTTGAGCATTTGCAGTTGCGCGATCGATGCATCAATTTCCGCCTTGTTCGCCTGCATCTCGGCCGCACCCATCGCCATCGCAATGTTCATCATGTGGCTGGAGAATTTCTCCGGGCTGTAGCCGTTCGATTTCAGGATGCTGCGAGCCTCGGCATTACCTTCCAGTGCTGCCAGCGCATCCATTGGCGCATTGTCATCGACCAGGTCATCAAGACCTGCAGCCTGCAGCGCTTTTGTTGTCGACAGCAAATTCTTGACGTCAGACTCGGTGAACTCGACTACTTCGGCCGTTGACAATGCGTCCAGCCAGGCCTGTGCCGTCTCCGGCATCTGCTGGGCTTGCGCACCGCCTACAGCCCACACCAGCAACACAAAGCCGGCCCACGTTCTTGCAAACACGTTATTCATACCATTGCTCCTCGAACCCCAATGGGTCTTAAAAATCTCTGCCCGCACTATGCAAGGACAATGCGCGCGAACTTTCGTTTCCCGACCTGCACCACGCAATCGGCACCCACAACGAGGGCCATTGCGCGATCTTCTACGCGCTGCGCATCAATACGCACCGCACCCTGCTTGATCATGCGAAACGCTTCGGATGTACTGGCAACCAAACCGGCCTGTTTCAATACATGCGCTATGCCGAGCTCGCCATCCGGCGCCTGCAAAGACACTGTCGGCAGATCGTCGGGTATCGCATTGTTACGAAACCTCGCCACGAAACTTTCCTGAGCCTTTTCGGCTGCGGCCTGCGAATGGAATCGGGCAACAATCTCATGCGCCAGCTCGAACTTGATGTCGCGCGGATTTGCACCCTCCGCGATACGCTCCCGCAGTGCGTTGATCTGCGCCAGGCCGCGAAAACTGAGTAACTCAAAATACCGCCACATCAAATCGTCACTGACCGACATCAGTTTGCCGAACATATCATCCGGCGCGTCGGTGATGCCGATGTAATTGCCTAACGATTTGGACATTTTGTTCACGCCGTCCAGACCCTCAAGCAACGGCATGGTCAGCACGATTTGCGGCTCCTGCCCGGCGTCCTGTTGCAGTTGGCGCCCGACCAGCAAGTTGAACTTTTGATCCGTGCCGCCCAGTTCCACGTCGGCACGCAACGCCACCGAATCGTAGCCCTGCACCAACGGATACAGGAATTCGTGAATGGCGATCGGCTGACCGCCGGCATAACGTTTGGAGAAGTCATCGCGCTCCAACATGCGCGCAACGGTATGGCGAGCGGCAAGCCGAATCATGCCTTCGGCGCCCATGTCGTTCATCCAGGTCGAGTTAAACTCAACGCGGGTGCGATCCGGGTCCAGAATTTTGAAGACTTGCTCACGATAGGTGTCAGCATTGGCATTGATTTCATCCACCGACAACGGCGGCCGCGTCGCATTCTTGCCCGTTGGGTCACCAATCAGACCGGTGAAGTCGCCAATCAGAAAGACCACGTCATGACCGAACTGCTGGAACTGGCGCATCTTGTTCAGCAAAACTGTGTGACCGAGGTGCAAGTCCGGCGCCGTCGGGTCAAATCCGGCTTTGATAACGAGCGGCTTGCCCAGCTCAAGGCGCTTGGCCAGCGCACCCTCGGGCAACACCTCATCGGTGCCGCGCAGCAGCTCTGCAAGTGGATCAGTTGTTGTCATGGCGCTTGGTTCTTTATCGTGTGGCGTGCCTGGCGGCAGCAGTTTTCGCGATTATGACGGTTGCCGCCCCGACAAACACCCCTAATGTGACGGCCAAGACAGCAGGTAGACAACTTTGACTCTACGGCGCCGACAGATTAGCATTTGACAAAATACAGCAGGAACAGCGCGTTGCACCGCAAAACTAGTCCAATACTTCACGATTACCAGGTCACTGCAACACGCACGAATAGTGAGTCGCGCTCGCTGCGCTGGCCATGGTTCGCAGCCGGTCTGGGTGTGCCATTGTGCGCAATTGCATTGATTCTATCCGGCGACAAGCAACCCGACGACGCCGTCAACGCCTTGCCAGCCTCCGCGGCCGCAGTCATCGCAACCAGCGTGCCGAATGCGCCAGCTTTGGTCGCAGATGCAACCACGGCAACGCTGGACACCACATCCAATGCTGATGCCATGCTGCAATCGTTGCTGAGCGAACCCGTTGCCGAGCCGCAACCGGCAGCCCTAGAAGCGGTGTTAACCATTGCCCGCGGCGACACACTTGATGAACTGTTTCGCGCGAACGGCCTCAGCATTGGCGACCTGATTACGATCAGCAAACTTGATGTTGCGAAAGAGCCGCTGCGCATGCTTAAGCCGGGCGACACGTTAATTGTCTCGCACAACACTGACGGGCGTGTCTTGAGCCTGACACGTAACTTGGGGCTCCGGCAAAAACTCGAAGTTACACAACTCGATAGCGGGTTCGCAGCAGAACTCGTCGATCGCCCCGTGGAATATCGACGCGTCGTCAAACATGGCCACATCGATACGTCGTTGTTTGAGTCGGCGATGCAGATGGGTCTGTCCGATCGCGTGGTCATGAACGTCGCAGGCATTTTCGCGTGGGATATTGATTTTGTGTACGACATTCGCCGCGGCGACAGCTACTACGTGTTGTACGAAGAAGTTTGGCAAAATGGCGCAAAAGTGGAAGACGGTGAAATCGTTGCCGCCGAATTCATCAATCAGGGCAAGAGCTACAAGGCGGTGCGCTACCAGTCTCCGGACGGCACGACCGACGACTACTTCGACGATTCGGGTCGCAGCGTACGCAAGGCGTTCGTGCGAGCGCCCGTCGACTTCCGGCGTATCAGCGACGGCTTTAATCCAAATCGGCGACATCCAATCCTGAATACGATCCGCGCGCATCGCGGGGTCGATTATGCGGCTGCCAGCGGCACACCGATCATGGCTGCCGGCGACGGCAAGATTATTTTTCGTGGCAAACAGCGCGGCTACGGCAATGTGGTGATCCTGCAACATGGCGGCAACATCACAACGCTCTACGCGCACATGTCGAATTTCCGCAAGGGTCAGCGCGTCGGCAGTCGGGTCAAGCAAGGCCAGACCATCGGCTTTGTGGGCATGACAGGCCTGGCTTCCGGGCCACACCTGCATTATGAGTATCGGCTCAACGGCGTCCATCGCAACCCGCGCACCGTAGCGCTGCCGCAGGCTGCACCGATCAAGGCCGAATATCGCGAAGACTTCGAGCGCGCAACCACACCGCTACTGACTGAACTGGACCAATACAAAGAGCGCCTGCAGGTCGCGACCGGCGACGACGATTCGCGCACGTCGCTGTAGCGCCGCGCATTGCTTCGATGGCTAACGCGCGCCTGTTCATCGGCCTGATTTCCGGTACCAGCGCAGACGCCATTGATGCGGCGCTGGTCGCCGTGAGTGACGATCAGATCGAAACCAGCCATACCCTGGAAGTGGCGTTTCCCGCAGCACTCAAGACTGAACTCGACGGTGCGCTGAATGCACCCGACGCACTCACAGCGCAGTCTCTGGGTCGGCTCGATAGTGCTTTGGGTGACGCGTTTGGTGCGGCGGCGCTAGCACTGCTGGATGCGTCGGGACAACCCCCATCGGCGATCACGGCGATTGGCTGCCATGGCCAAACGCTGTATCACGAACCGGTCGCACAACACCCGTTTACGTTACAGGTCGGAGATGGCGCGCGGATCGCCACGCTGACGGGCATCAACGTCGTGAACGACTTCCGGCGCGCCGATGTTGCCAATGGCGGTCAGGGCGCCCCGCTCGCACCATTGCTGCACGACCGGCTATTTCGTGATCCGCAGCAGGCACGTGCAGTGCTGAATCTGGGCGGTATCGCAAATTTGACGCGACTGTCGTCGAATACACCCGTCACCGGTTTTGATACCGGCCCGGCCAACACGTTGATGGACCGCTGGGCACAGTGGTGCGGCGTAGGCCGCTACGATGCGAACGGCGAACTTGCGCGTCGCGGCACACCGGATCAGGCGCTGCTCGATGCGCTGCTGACTGACGACTATTTTGCGAAACCAGTGCCGAAGAGCACGGGCCGCGAGCACTTCAACGCAGCCTGGTTGGCGAATCAGTTAGGCATTCACGCCACGCAAGCGCCAACGCTTTCCAGCGCCGAGCAAGCCAATATCATGGCGACGCTGTGCGCGTTAACCGCAAAGACCGTGGCAGATGCGGTGCGTGCCCACGCACCTGACACCGGGCAACTCATCGTTTGTGGCGGTGGCGCCGCTAATCCGGTATTGCTGGGCATGTTGGGTGATCATTTGACGTCGATTGAGGTGACAAGCAGCAACGCGTTTGGCATAGACTCGGACTTTATCGAGGCAACCCTGTTTGCGTGGCTCGCCGCCGCACATATCGACGGCGTTGCCGTGGCTACCCAAACCATTACAGGCAGTCGGCGCGCCGCCATTGCGGGCACGCTGCATCATGCTCCGAAGGACACTCCATGACCGGCGCCGAACAGAGCACGCAAGTCTTCGCTCCCGAGCATTTTTTCAATCGGGAACTGAGCCTGCTCGAATTCAACAAGCGTGTGTTGGCACAGGCCGCGGACGTCAGCATTCCGTTGCTCGAACGATTGCGCTATTTGTGCATCTCGTGCACGAATCTTGATGAGTTTTTCGAAATTCGCGTGGCAGGTCTCAAACAGCGCGAAGAGATTGGTGCCTCGCCGCCAGGTCCGGACAAACTCGCAGCCCAGGAAGTGCTGCAAGCGGTCGCCGCGCAAGCGCATGACATCGTCGCTGCGCAGTACACAGAGTTGAACGATCACCTGCTGCCACAACTGGACGCAGCCGGCATTCGCTTCCTGCGCCGCAGCGACTGGACTGCCGAGCAACGCGCGTGGTTGCACGATCACTTTGCGAACCAGATCCTGCCGGTGCTGACACCGTTGACGCTGGATCCATCGCGCCCGTTCCCGTTAATCCTGAACAAGAGTTTGAACTTTATTGTCGGTCTGAGCGGTCATGATGTGTATGGTCGCCGGCGCCACCGCGGTCTGGTGCAGGCACCGCGCTCGTTGCCAAGACTGATCAGACTACCTGCCGATATTGTCGGCTGCGGCGATGAAGACTATGTATTCCTGTCATCAATCATCCACCACTTTGTTGAGGAGCTGTTCCCCGGGCTGACCGTCAACGGCTGCTATCAGTTTCGTATCACGCGCAACGGCGATCTTTATGTCGACGACGAAGAAGTCGACGATCTGATTCGCGCCCTCGAAGGTGAGTTGGCTGCCAGCCGCTACGGCGCTGCCGTTCGTCTCGAAGTGGCCGCTGAATGCAGCGAAGAGTTGAGCACGTTCCTGCTCGATCACTTCGAACTACAGGAGTCCGACTTGTACCGTGTCGCCGGCCCGGTGAATTTGAATCGATTAATCATGGTCGCTGACTCGTCGCCGAAGGCCGAATTGAAATTTCCGCCCTTCACGCCCGCCGTGCCCGAGTCAATCTTCAATGCCGACAGTGTTTTCGAAGCGATCAACAAAGAAGACATCCTGCTGCATCACCCGTTCGAGTCATTTGCGCCGGTCATTGACTTCATTGCTGCCGCTGCCAGTGATCCGAATGTGCTGGCGATCAAGCAAACGCTGTATCGCACCGGGCCGCAATCGCCGATCGTTGATCATCTGGTCAGGGCTGCCAAAGCCGGCAAAGAGGTCACCGTCGTTGTCGAGCTGATGGCGCGCTTCGATGAAGCCGCCAACATCGAGCTTTCATCGCGACTGCAACAAGCCGGTGCGCATGTTGTGTTCGGTGTCGTTGGCTACAAGACGCATGCGAAGATGGCACTGATCGTGCGTCGCGAAGGCGATCATTTGAAGCGCTATGTGCATCTGGGCACCGGCAACTATCATCCGAAAACGACGCGTCACTACACCGATTACGGTCTGCTGACCGACGCGCCCGATATCAGCGACGATGTGCACAAGCTGTTCATGCAGCTCACCAGCCTGACCGCCGTTGGGGGCAATGACCTGTTGATCAGCTCACCGTTCGAACTGCACGAGCGCCTGCTCGCGTTCATCGACAATGAACGTGCCAACGCCGCGGCGGGCAAGCCGGCAAAAATCGTTGCGAAAATCAACTCTCTGATCGAGCCGAAAATCATTGGCGCGCTGTATTCAGCCTCGCAAGCCGGTGTCGCAATCGATCTGATCGTGCGCGGTATCTGTATTTTGAAACCCGGCGTTGCGGGCTTGTCGGAGAACATTCGCGTGCGCTCGATTGTCGGGCGTTTTCTCGAGCACTCGCGCGTGTACTGTTTCGCCAATGGCGGTGAGCAAAAAGTGTTGTGTGGCAGTGCAGATTGGATGGATCGCAACTTCTTCCGCAGAGTCGAAGTCTGTTTCCCTATTCGCGAACCGGCGCTGAAGGCGCGCATTAATGCAGACCTTGCGTTGTATCTCGATGATAATCAGCAAGCGTGGCGACTGCTAACGAATGGCAGCTACGAACGGGTGCAGGCGCAGCCTGATGACGCACCGGTTAGCGCACAAACCCAGTTATTGCTGTCGAGCGGCGCGCAGCTTTAGTGCAGCATGATTTGCAGGTCGATATCCCAATCCGACAAATAACCACGCTCGCGATGCAGATCCGCTTCGGTCAACGGGTTGGCAGCCAGCCAGGCTTTGTCGAACATCACGCTGACCACACCGGGTTCAATCGATATCCGCACATCGGCCGATGATTCGTTGCTACGACTGCGATTGATCAATACCGCCAGCCGCAGCAACACGGTTAATAGGCGCGCGTCACCGCGCCAATCCTTGTTCAACTGCCATTGCTCACTAAGTCGCTTGCGTTGATTCGCCAGCAGGAACGCCAGCAGCTTTTGCTCAGCTGCGGGAAACCCCGGCAGGTCCGCGTGCCCGGCAATATAGGCTCCATGATGGTGGAAATCGGCGTGCGCGATATCCAAACCAATCTCATGCAGGTGTGCCGCCCAGCGCAGAATACTGCTGGCGAAACCCGTGTTCATCGACAGCTGATCGGCAACCTGGGCAAACAGCTCGACAGCCGTTGTTTTCACGCGCATCGCTTGCGCGCCATCGACATGGTAGCGCTCGGCGAGAGCAACAACACTGCGTACGCGTGCATCCGAATGCTGCAGGCGACCGACCAGATCGTAGAGCACACCCTCGCGCATCGCACCGTCAGACGTCGACAAACGCTCGATACGCAGCGTCGCCATGACCTCCACAAGGATCGCCAGACCACCCGGCCACACTTGCGAACGCCGCTCCGACAAACCGGGCATCGACAACGCCTTCACCGAGCCGCAGTCGATGACCTTGTCAATTAACGTTTCGACAATGTCGATCGTCAGCGCATTGCCGGTTGCCAGCAAGCCAAGTTGTTCGGCCACCCGCATCGTCGCGCGAATCGTGCCTGATGCACCAATCGCCGTTTCCCAGCCAACACCGCGAAACGCGGCTTTGATCGGACGCAGTTTCAGGCTGGCTGCCACGCGCGCCGCATTGAAATGCTGGCGGTTCAAAACACCTGCCGGGAAATGTCGCTCGGTGTGCACGACACAGCCCATACCGAGGCTTTCAAGCGAAGATGCTTCAAGCCCCTGACCAATAATCAACTCCGTGCTGCCGCCGCCGATGTCGATCACAAGCCGCTTGCCCGTTTCCGGCGGCAAACTGTGCGCGACGCCCAGATAAATGAGCCGCGCCTCTTCCACCCCGGCAATGATGTCGATTGGATGACCGAGCGCCTGCTGAGCCGCTTGCAGAAAGTCATCATCGTGACTGACACGGCGTAACGTGTTGGTTCCTGCTGCCCGCACATTGCCCGCCTGCATGTCCCGCAACCGTTCGCCAATGCGTTCAAGGCTTGCGATGGCGCGTTGGCGCGCAGGCGCTGCCAGACCGTTTTCACGACTGAGCCCTTCGGCAAGACGCACCGACTCACGCAGCCGATCGATAATCGTCAGCTGACCGTGGCGCATGCGTGCCACCACCATGTGAAAACTGTTGGAGCCCAGATCAACCGCAGCTATGACATCGTCAACAGGTGCTGCCGAGACGTGGTCAACGCTCGGATCCGGAACCAGGTCTGGCAAAAGATCAGACCGAGAACGATGATCCGCAACCACACGTCGTGGTTGCATTCGGGTTGCGAATGATGAATTGCGCCCCTTCGAGATCTTCCTTGTAATCGATCTCGGCGCCCATCAGGTATTGCACACTCATCGGGTCGACGAGCAGCGTCACGCCCTGGTTCTCGACCGACAGATCACCTTCTTCGAGCGTCTCATCGAACGTAAAGCCGTACTGGAAACCCGAGCAGCCACCACCACTGATAAACACGCGCAATTTGAGGTCGGGGTTCGATTCTTCGGCGATCAACTCGCTGACCTTGGTCGCTGCGGAGTTCGTGAACACCAGCGGTGCGGGCATCGGCGGTGCGGTAATTTGTTGACTCATAGCCTGAAGGCTCCGTAAAAACAGTGCGTCGTGTGTTTCATACTACCCTAAATCGGGCTGTGGACAGCGTATTCAAGGGCTCTCCGACGTCTCGTCAGCGTCGGCAACCACCGATGGCGCATCCTGCTGATGCACAAGCTTGCCGTTAATTTCCGCACCGATCGCCATTTCAATCAGGTTGTAGTAAACGTTCCCGATGACGCGCGCGGTCGGTCCGAGTTCGACCCGTTCGCTGGCCGTCACATCACCTTTGACCAGTCCGTTCAACACGACATGCGGTACCTGGACGTTGCCGTGGATTTCGCCCTGCTCACTAACGCTCAATGTTGATGCGCCATCATCCGGCGCGCTGACACCGCCGTTAACGATGCCGTCAACGTGGCTGGCGCCGGTGAACGCAAGGTCACCCTCAACCCGCGATGCCGCACCAACCAGCGTTTCGATGGTCAGCGTTTTCTTGTTCTTTTTGCCCAGCATGAAAGATCCCCTGCAGTAACCGTTTTAGCCGCTCGATGTCGACCAGTCGAAAGTCTGTTTGATGCCCTGGTTGCCACGTCCGTTCGGATCCAGTTCAACGTTAATTTTCAGCGGCCGAAAACCTTCTGGCATGATCAGCTCGCGCTCGAAATCCTGAAAATAGCGAAAGCCGTAGTTCCAGCGTGACGATGCACCTTCGCGCAGCAATTGTGCGACGGGCAAGCTGACACGCTCGCCATTCAACGCACCATCGATTGACACCTGCACTTTGCCATCCACTTGCCGATGATGTTGACGCACCTGAACCAGAACCATGCGCAGGCGGTAGGCACCCTCCTCGGAGCCACGCACGACCTGCAGATTCTGAATACGCAGACCGCTTTCGCTCTCTTCGGGAGAAATGATGCCACGGTAGAATGCGATCGCCTCGCGTTGCTCCTGAATTTTGGCCTGCAATTCGCGCACGGTCCCACGGACCTCGCTGTATGTTTGCTGCTCCGTTTTGGCGAGCGTCTCCAATTGCACGCGTTGCTCATTCAGCTCGCGATTGTTCGCCTCCAACGTCTCGATGCGCTGTGTCAGCTGACTGATTTCCCGATTGGCATTGACGACATTAAAACCACCGTGGATGCGCCCCATCTCGTACACCAGGTAGCCCCCGACCAAAACAGCGAGCAAGACTAGCGCCAGCAGCACGCGCGAGCGGGTATCCGAACTCTTGTTCATGACAATTTTGGGTGTGCTCACGGTAATACCGATGCAATTGATAACGCTGTGCATGGTACGCTTCGCGCACCTGATCTGGAAGTGGGGCGGTTCACGCTTTGCGTGACGCGACGGCACGCAACGACCGAATAACACAATGCTTTATCTGCTTTTCAAATCCCTGCACATCGTTTTCATGGTGACGTGGTTCGCCGGTCTGTTCTATTTGCCACGCCTGTTCATTTATCACCGCGCGGCGAGCGACCAGATCAGCTTGGAGCGTTTCGTCATCATGGAGAAGCGCCTGTTCGGCATCATGACCATCGGCGCTGCGCTGACACTGGTGTTCGGGGTTTCGCTGCTGTTGAAGAATCCGGCGCTACTGAAAGTCGGCTGGTTCCATGCCAAATTGCTATTGTTGCTTGCGCTTGCGCACTACCACATGTTTTGCCGCAAGATCATGCGCGAGCTGGCCGCCGGCGAGTGCCAGCGCTCCGACAAGTGGCTGCGCTTCTATAACGAGGTGCCGGCAATCCTGGTGCTGCTGATTGTGCCGCTGGCGGTACTGAAACCGTTCTGAGCCTGCGCTAGTCGAGTAGACCGGCCCGCTTCAGGTCCTTGCGAAATGCCGAACGCCACCGGTGCGGCCACCACATCGGTTGCGGTGGTGGACCTTCCGGATGCACGTGGGGCGCCAACTCATGCAGAGCGCGCGCGTAAACGCGCCGCTTGAAGTAGATCACCTCATTCACCGGTCGCCAGTAATCAACCCAGCGCCAGCGGTCAAACTCCGGTTTGTCCGTCGTATCGAAATTCAGTCGCTCGACACTACTTGTTAGCCGCAACATGAACCAGCGCTGCTTTTGACCAATACACAGCGGTTTTGAGTGCTTGCGCACATAGCGATCGGGCAACTTGTAGGGAATCCACTCGTTCGTGCGCCCGAGCAATTGCACGTCATCACCGGTCAGGCCGAGCTCTTCCTCAAGCTCACGAAACATGGCCTGCTCGTCGCTTTCACCCGGACCGACGCCACCCTGCGGGAACTGCCAGCCCTTGCGCCCCGCGCGCCCCGCCAGCAACAACTTGCCGACATCATTCGCTATGATGATGCCAACGTTGGCTCTGTAGCCATCCTCGTCGATCTGATCGGTGTTTGGGTGCTCGCTGCTCACCGTTACCATTCTTTCACAATCAATCACATGGCTCCACTGACGCAGTTTTGTACCCCTCCGACGCACCAACTATTGATCACGTAACAGCGACGAACCCGCACCATCGCCTGCGCCGCCCGCTCACCCTGCTCTGCCTGTGTATTGTCAGCGTGGCCAGCATTTGCGCAGCGATTGGACTGGGCAGCGACGGTTGGTCGCCTGCACTGCCTGTCGACTGGTTGCTGCAGCGCCTGAATGATCAGCAACGGCTCGTCGTCGGCGATCTGCGCCTACCGCGTGCGCTCAGCGCGTTTGCCGTCGGCGGCCTGCTCGCATTGGCCGGCGTGCTGATGCAAGTACTGTTGCGCAATCCGCTCGCCGATCCGTACATTCTCGGCACCTCCGGTGGTGCCGCGACAGCCGCATTGAGTGCGATTCTGCTCGGTGCCGGCGTCGCGCTTGTCAATCTCGCCGCGTTCGCCGGCGCGTGCTGTGCAACAGCGCTGGTGTTCGGCGTCGGCGGCATCCGCAGCCGCTTCTCACCGACAGCACTGCTACTCACCGGTGTCGTGCTCGGCGCCGGATTTGGCGCCGTAGTCAGTCTGTTGCTGGCAATCAGCCCCGATGGCAGCTTGCGCGGCATGTTGTTCTGGCTCATGGGTGACTTCAGTTTGGCGTTGCACCCGATGCCCGTTTGGGGCGTGCTGACAGCGGCGACCGTTGCCGGCATCGCCGGCGCCAGACACTTGAATGTGCTGGCTGAAGATGAGAAACGCGCCCGCCTGCTGGGCCTGCCCGTGACCGTCGCGCGTGTCGTTGTGTTGCTTGCCGCATCATTGATGACGGCATTCGCGGTGACCGTCGCTGGCGCCATTGGCTTCGTCGGCCTCGTGGTGCCGCACCTGATGCGCCGCTTCAGTGGCGCCGATCACCGCTGGCTGGTGCCTTTCGCTGCGCTCGCCGGCGGTAGTCTTCTGTGCGTCGCCGACGCATTGTCGCGCACGGTGCTTGCGCCCAAACAACTGCCAGTTGGCACGTTAACAGCGGCAATCGGTGTGCCGTTATTTCTATATCTGCTGCGCGAGCAACATCGCCGCTAGCGGCGATGATCGGCAAACACAACGCAGTGCTCGGTATCGAGCCGGATGCCGATGTGCTCGCCCACTTCGTGATCGTGATGGCTCGGCACCAGCGACTGCAGCACGGTGCCACTGATCAGGCGCAGCTCATAGAGAAACATCGCGCCACGAAACTGTTTGCTGACGACCTCGGCACGCAATGGTGCATCGTCGTCATGGACGACGTCATCGGGCCTGAGCAACACCGACACAGCCGCGTTGTGGCTGAAGGTTACCTCGCCTGACACGCGCAGCTGGCCCAACTCGGTGTTGACACTGCTGTTGGCATCGAACCTGCCCGGCAACCACGCACCGCCGCCCAAAAAATCGGCGGCTTCGCGACACGCCGGTTCGTGATAGACGCGATAGGCCGTATCCCACTGCAACAACCGTCCAGCTTGCATGATGCCAATGTCGTCAGCTAACACGAACGCCTCCTGCTGGTCGTGCGTGACAAACAGCGCCGTCATGTCCAGTGCTTTGAGCCAGGCGCGGATGTCCCCGCCGAGCTGCTGGCGCATACCGGCGTCGAGGCTCGAGAACGGCTCATCGAGGAGCAACAATTTCGGCTCACGCACGAGTGAGCGCGCCAGCGCAACGCGTTGTTGTTGACCGCCTGACAACTGATGCGGCAAGCGATCGGCATAGTGACTCAAACCAACCAGCTCGAGCATGTCGGCAACACGCTGCCGCCGCGCATCGGCCGGCAGGTGTGACAGACCAAACGCAACATTGTTCGCCGCGTTCAAATGCGGCAGCAACGCAAAATCCTGAAAGACCAGCCCGACCGGGCGACGCTCCGGCGCTCTGTGCGTGCCATCGCCGACCAACGTCTGGCCATCCAGCAAAATACGTCCGTCTGTCGGGCATTCAAAGCCCGCGATACAGCGCAGCAACGTGGTTTTGCCACACCCCGAATCACCGAGCAGACAACCAATGCGCCCTTTGCCCAACTCAAGGTCCAAACCTTGCAACACGTTGGTATCGCCGTAGCCGGCATACAGGTTGTGGATCGTTAGCATGCGTTAGTGCCTGTCACTGTGACGGTGAAGCCACAACACCGGCAGCAGGCCGGCTGCGACAATTGCAAGCGCCGGAATCGCCGCCCGTTGCCACTCGCCTTCGGTCGTGAGCTGGAAAATTCTGACCGCGAGCGTATCCCAACCGAACGGTCGCGTCAGCAACGTAATCGGCAGCTCTTTCATCACATCGACAAACACCAGCAACGCAGCCGTTGCCACGCCCGTACGCAGCATCGGCCAATGCACGCGGCGCAACAGCGACAAGCCACTGACACCCAGGCCGCGCGCCGCATCATCGATGTTCGGTGTGATCCGCTGCAGACCGGTGCCTAGCGGCCCATAGCCCACCGCAAGAAAGCGCGCGGCGTAGGCCAGCAACATCACAAGAATGGTGCCGGTCAGCGTGACCCCTAACCAATCGCCGGTAGCGCTGACCGCGACAAAGAAGCCGACCGCCAACACAGTGCCTGGCATCGCATAACCGAGCGTCGCAATCCGCACCGACCAGGTCGTCGCAATACCTGGCGCGCGGCGCTCGCTATAACCGAGCAACAACCCCAATAACGTCACAAATACGGCTGCCATCACGCCCAGCGACACACTGGCCCGTACAAACGACCAATAACGCAATGTGATTTCGCTGGATGCCATCTCAATGGCCCACAGCACGAGCTGCAACACAGGAACGACGAAAGCAACGGCGAACAACAGCACACAAAACGTGCACGCAAGCAGCGCTTGGGTGCGGCTGACGACGAGGTAGCGAGGGCGAGCAGCCGCATCGCGCGACACATAGCGCGCCTTGCTGCGCCAGAATTGCTCGCCGGCGACAGCCAGCGCAACGAACAGCAACAACAATGCCGACAACTGCAATGCTGCAGGCAGCGAAAACAGGCCGAACCATGCGCCGTAGATCGCGGTCGTGAACGTGTCGAAATTAAACACTTTGACCGTGCCAAAGTCCGCCAGCGTTTCCATGACGACCAGTGCGACGCCGGTTGCAAACCAGGGTCGCGCCATTGGCAGCGCGACGCGCCGAAAGCCGGTGAGGCGATCCATGCCCAGCGACTGGGCCACCTCGAGACAGCGCTGCCCCTGAGTCACGAACGCCTGGCGCACAAGCAGGTAGACGTACGGATACAGCGTCAGGGACAGGCACACGGCGCTGGCAGTACCGGCGCCGAGCCGCGGCATGCGCACGCCGAACAGTGACTGCCACAGGTTGGCGACCGCGCCGCTGTAATCAAACACTCCGGCCAACGCGAACGCAATGACATAGCCGGGCAGCGCCAGCGGCAGCAATAGCGCCCAGGCAAAGAAACGCCGGCCGGGAAAGTCCACCATCGCTGTCAGCCACGCAGCAGTGCCGCCCAAGACAGCGCTGGCGATGGCGACACAGACCGACAGCCCTGCCGTATTGCGAACGACAGCGGGCAAGACATGCTCGGTCAGATGCGCCCAGATGTCACCAGTTGGCGTCGCCAGTGCGCCGACCGCCACACCCAGCGGCAGCAACATCAGCAAGGCAATCGCAAGCGCCGCCAGACGCCACGCTGTCATGCGATTCGCCGGTTAGCGATAACCTGCCCGGTCCATCAGTTTCACCGCGTCAGCTTGCAGGCGACCGGCGTCTACCAGCGTGCGATCACTGGGCGACATCTCACCCCAAGCGGCGACAATCGGATCCACCGGCACTGATGCAACAACGGGAAACTCAAGGTTTAAGCTGGCGAATAATTGCTGCCCGCGATCACCGGCGAACCACTCCAGCAAACGTTGTGCTGCGTCGCGGCTAGGTGCGTTGGCGGTGATGCCGGCGCCTGAAACATTCACGTGCACGCCGCCGAGCGTCTCGGGTTGCCAGAAAATGCTGACCGGCAACTCACGTTCGCGCTGCAAACGACCAAAGTAGTAGCTGTTGACGATACCCACATCACAACGGCCATCTTCAATTGCTTCGACCAACTTCGTGTCATTGGCGAACACCGGCTCGGCAAGATTCGCAACCCAGCCACGCACGACCTCTTCCGCCCGCGCTTCGCCGTACTCGGCGATCATCATCGCTACCAGCGATTGGTTGTAGACCTTCTTGCTGGTGCGCAGGCACAGACGGCCACGCCACTTTTCGTCGGCAAGATCGACATAACCGGTCAGCTCATCGGCAGCTAGCTCACGATTGTCATAAACAATGGTGCGCGCGCGCAACGACAATCCATACCAATGACCCTGCGGATCACGATACGCGTCCGGGACCCGCGCATCGAGTACCGGACTGTTGGCCGGCTGTAGCACGCCTTGCTGCTCGGCGAACCACAACACCCCTGCATCCACGGTTAACAGCACGCTAGCTGGCGTCGATGTGCCCTCGGCCTTCAGACGCTCGATCAACGGTTGTGCACTGTCGGTCACATACTGCACATCAATGCCGGTGTCGGCAGTGAACGCGTCGAACAACGGTGCGATCAATTGCTCTGCACGCGATGAATAGACAACCAGAGGTTGCGGCGTTTCAGCCACGGCAGTTTCCGGTTCGGCCGGCGTGCTCGTGGTGGCATCATCGCCGCACGCGGCCAGCGAGAAACCGATAATGGATAACGTCAGTAAGCGAAAACAGTGGGTCACGGTAAGCAGCCTAAATGAGAATGATTCTCAATTATTGCAGATGCCGTGCGTCGGAGCAATACATCGGTGTTGACCGGTGCCTGGCGACACCGGTCAACACAACTTGCGACGCATCAATCGTCGAAGACCTCGCGTGCAACGTGCAGCGCAGCGGCGGTTGCCAGTACGTCTCCGGCAGTGCCGTAAAAGCCGTAGCCATCATGGAAGTGCCGCGTGCGCAGTCGGCAATAGTGACCGCGCGAGTGATGGCGAAAGCGGTAGCTGGCAACGTAAGGTCGACGCAATACGCGACGATCCACGATGCGTGCACGAACTGCCCGGCGCTCGAGATCGCGCAGATAGCGGCGCTCGGCGCGACTCAAATGGCGGCTATGGAAACTGCGCAAATAGCGCAGATCACGGCGCTCGGCACGCGTCAGGGCGTAGCGATCCGCCACATAAACGACCTGTGTGTCGTGACCACGCACGCCGCGCTCATGGCGATGGTTATCGGCGTTCGCGCCAGGCGCTGCGCCCAGCAAAACTGCTGCGAAAACTAGGGCTGAGAGTGGTTTCAACATGATGTGCTCCTTATCGGTCAATCATCACGGTTCTCACAATGCCAAAGCGCGACTGAACCGCCGCTGAATGCAGTGGCGCAGCACCTTCGTGCATGCAACCATGCACACATGACGCACGACAGTTCCGCTACCACCGTTGCCGTTGCTACCAGTTCCCAGCTTGCCGCTGACGCCGCCCGCGATGTTATTCGCGATGGTGGCAATGCCGTCGATGCTGCGCTTGCTGCCGTGCTCGTAACCATGAACACCGAGCCAGGCGTTTGTGCGCTGGCAGGCGGCGCATTTGTGACCATCTGGCCGGCGGACAATGCTCCGGTGACGATTGATGGCTATGTTGCTGTGCCCGGCATTGATGCTGCGGCCAACGAGCAGGCGCCAGGCCATCAGGACGTCACGCTCGCTTACGGCGGTGGCGTCACGACGACCATTGGCGCGGCGAGCGTCGCCGTGCCGGGCGCGCTGGCTGCGCTTGAAGCGGCGCGCACGCGATTCGCCAACCTCGACCTCGGCACGTTGCTGGCGCCGAGTATCGAGGCATGCGAGCACGGCTTTGCGTTATCGTCTGCCTGTCACACTTATCTACAACACTCGGGCCGCGCCATTTTTGGGCGCAGTCGAAATGCGTTCGACGCTCTGCACCCGGACGGCGCATCGTTGCAGCCGGTTGGCGCACCGATTCGTATCCGCCATCTGGCCGACACGCTGCGACACATCGCAATCGATGGTGTCGACGTATTCTATCGCGGGGCTCTGGCCGACAAGATCGCAGATCATGTGCGCTCGCGCGGCGGATTGTTGTCGCGCGCCGACCTGGATCATTATGAACCCGTAATTCGCGACGCACTGCAGGTGCCAGTCGGCAAGTGGTCATTGGCACTGAATCCGCCGCCGGCTGTTGGCGGCAGCATGCTGGGCGCCATCCTCACCGGTGTTGGCGCAGGTCAAAGTCTGTTCGACATGCTACGAGCAGCCTGGCAATACCGCCGCGGTGCACTCGATTTCAGTAGCCAACTCGATGCGGATTGTAAGCAGTTGCTGGCACTGGTGCGCTCGTGCGCGCTACCAGGCATGCGTCAAAGCGCATCGACCGTGCATACGTCAGCTGTCGACAGCAACGGTCTTGCGTGTGCCATCACCGCCTCCGCCGGTTACGGCAGCGGCGAAGCGCCACAAGGCACCGGGCTTTGGCTCAACAATTGCCTCGGCGAGCTCGAGTTGAACCGCCGCGGGCTAGCCGCCGGACCGGCAGGTGCCCGCTTGCCTTCAAACATGGCACCCAGTGCTGCGCGCAGCACTAACGCGGTCATGGCGGTTGGCTCGCCAGGCGCCGATCGCATCACCTCGGCACTCGCCGGCGTGCTGCAGCGCGCTTTGATCGATGGCGAGCCACTGCAAAGCGCCATAGACGCGCCGCGCATGCACGTCGACGTTGCGTATCAGGCCAGTGACGGTAAATTCGCCGAAACTCTGTGCGTTGAACCTGGTGTCCCGATTACCTGCGATACACTAACAACGCGAACATTCGAGCAACGCGGCATGTACTTTGGCGGCGTCGGTGCGGCGCTGTGCAGCGCTGGACGTGTCAGCGCCGCCGCCGATCCCAGACGCACGGGCGCGACAGTAATCGAGACGATACATGAGCAATAATCAACCTATATACTTGGCGGCTTACAGTGCCCGAATGATCGGGTGTGGAGATGATCGTGACTGAACACGTCGCCGCAACGTTTTTACCCGATACGTTGCCTGAAAACCCGATGACCATCCTCGCTGCGTGGCTTGACGAAGCGCGCGCGGCAAAACTGCAACCCAACAGCAACGCAATGACACTCGCCACGTGCGACGAACACGGCAGGCTCAGCGCACGCATCGTGCTGTGCAAGGGATTAGATGTCAGCGCAGGCAGCATTGACTTCTATACCAACTATGGCTCGCGCAAGGCACGAGACATTGCCAGCCGGGATCGCGTGGCGCTGGTCTTCCACTGGGACCACATGGGTCGACAAGTACGTATTGAAGGGCGTGCGGTCAAACTGCCGGACGACCAGAACGATGCCTATTTCGCAACGCGACCTCGTCTGAGCCAGATGGGCGCATGGTCCAGCGACCAGAGCCAATCAATCGCCGACCGTGAGGCGCTGCTGAAGCAATTCGATGACCGCAACGCGCGGTTCGCAGATCCGGATGTTGCGATTCCCAGACCGCCGAATTGGGGCGGGTTCCGGGTTACGGCCAATGCCGTCGAGCTGTGGGTGGAAGGTGCCGGGCGCGTCCATGATCGTGCTCGCTTCGAGCGCGCGTTGACCAAAACCGCCGGTAAGTTCATCAATGAAACCTGGTTCGGCGAGCGCTTGCAGCCATGACCGGTGATCTGGTTGAGCGCCAGACCGATTGCCCGTTTTGTGGCGAGACCATTGACCTGTTCATCGACGCATCCGCTGGCGCACAGTCCTATATCGAGGATTGCTCTGTTTGTTGCCAGCCTATCCAAGTGAGCTTCACTGTCCATGAAGACGATGTCGATTCGTTATCGATTGACCGCGCTGACTAATCGCTGTGTGCAAACCTTGTTGCTGGCGCTGCTGTGCTGTGGTCACGCAGCGGCGGCGCAGATCATGGTGCAGCGCGTTGACGACTTGCAGATCGACTACCACGCCGCATCCCATCGCTTCGTGCTCGGGGCACTGCAGCGACTGTGGCTGATGCCCGGCGCGGGCGGCACCGCGAACCCGCTTACGCCGCTTGGACTGTCGTTGAGCACACCGCAATTTTCCCCCGATGGCAGCATGATCGTTGCCGCCGGTGGTTGGCGCCAGGATCAGCAGCACCTGTGGCTTATCGATACCGCCAGCGGCGCAGCAACCCAACTGACAGACGGCGCATGGCGCGACGCGACGCCCGTCTGGCATCCCGATGGCCAGCGCATCATCTTTGCATCGGATCGTGGCGGCAGCGACGACATCTGGATGTTGTCGATAGGAGAGCGCACAACCAGCCTGCTCGCGAGAACGCGGGGCGATGCCTACCAGCCTGCGGTCAGCCGCGATGGCGCAACGGTCGTTTACGCAACGCGCGACGCGCGACGCTTCACGTTGCAAGAAATTGCCATAGGGCGGCAGCGCACCGCGCAAACGTTGCTGCACAGTGATACGGCGCTGCTGATGCCGCAGTACCGCAAGGACGGCTTCAGCATCACCTATCTGCGCCAGCATCGCGGCCAGTACCAATTATCGCTACTACTGCCGATACGCGAAATGCTGAGCAAAACACTGCATGGCGGCCGCGCGCTGTCGCCCGGTCGTATTGCCTGGCAAAACCGTGAGCACTACTTCTATGTCGAACGCGGCCAGATTCATCGCCGCCAGCTAGCTGGCCGCATCAGCAGCACCGTACCGATGACCTTGTGGCTCGAAACCCCGGAACGGCGCAATGGACCGGTGGTGTTAGGAAATGAAAATACGCCGCTTGAACACCCGCCGTGGGTATTACGGGCGGCGCGAATTCTGGCGCCGGCAGGTGATCACTATCTTCGCGATCACGACGTGCTGATTAGCAACGGGCGTATTGAGAAAGTGGCGCGCCGCCAACCGTGGCCAGATCTGACCATCATTGATCTCGGAGACGCAACGGTCATTCCAGGCCTCATTGATGCTGACGTCGGCACACAACAACGCACCGGTACGGCGCTAGCCGCTGGCGTGACACTGCAGGTACAACATTCGCCTGGGCACACGCTGGATTTGCGTCAGTGGGCCGACAATCGCGAACGTATGCGGGCGTTGCAGGCTCGCGACGCAACGACACTTGCGATCAGCGACCGGCTATTGCCGGATGTGTTGCATGGCGTTGACTGGATCAGTTTGCACGGCATCGGCGCAAGCATTGGCGAGGCGATGTCGCCCATGCAAGCCACACTAATCGGGCGCAGCGACATCCGCATCCCAAGCGCCTATGCGTCGTATTTTGACCTGCCTGCAGCAGTCAACACCGCACTGCGCGGCTCACGGCTGCACAACGGTATCAGGACTCAAGCGACGCAAGCGCAGTCACTGGCGCCTGCATTGGCGCCGCTGGCGCCCTGGTTGCTGCCGGTCAGCGGCAACTCGCCGGTACAACAGCCCTTGTCGTTGCACGCCGAGTTGCTGACGTTTGCGCACGCCGGCGTACCTGCCGACATGATCCTTTCCGCGGCGACACGCAATGCGGCGGCGGCGATCGGACGCGATGATCTGGGCGTTATCGACGCTGGCAAAACGGCCGACCTTGCCGTTGTTATCGGTGATCCATTGCAGAACACCGCTGATTTGCTGCGCACCATCGCTGTTGTGCGGCGCGGTGAATTCGTCAGCGTGGCCCGATTGCTGGAAACAGCGCCTGCAAGCGTCGAATAACTTTACACTCGACCCGGCATCACAACCGAATTCCGCCAGCCTAGATTTTTAAGCTATTGTTTTAAATGCAATTAATGAAACTGGCATATTCGTTGCTTTATTCCTATTGCCCAAGCAAGACAGTCCCGTACTACGTTGCAATCAGGGGGGGTGATGTGTCACATCCGAATACCTGTGCCAATAACAACAATGACGTGGATAACAATAGCTGACGCAATGATGCGTCAGTCACAAAACGGCCAGACTGTCGACTAACAATAAGAAGAAAGCTCGAAAACCCCGGCTCGCCGGGGTTTATTTTTGCCTGCAGCAAACGCCCGTGCTGATAAGCTGCGCGCATGAACACTTCGGCAACCGATCCGGCGCAAGCCATAGCACCGCTTACCGTCAGCAAGCTGACTGTTTCGGTGCCGGGTCGAACGCTCGTGCGCGATTTGTCGCTGACGCTGCAACGCGGTGACTGGCTCGCGATCCTTGGCGGTAACGGCACTGGCAAGACCCGCACGCTCGAGACGCTGTGCCATCTGCAACGTCCCGATAGCGGCAATATCGCCGTACATGGCGACAATATCGCCGAGCTGGGTCATCGCGCGCGGGCGCGAGCCATTACGCTGGTATCGCAACACCAGGACGATGCATTCAACAACCGGGTCGTCGACAATGTGGCGCTCGGGCATTACGCGCAACCGGGCGCCTGGCCGGCAAATGTTAGCGATGACAAAGTTGCGATGGCGTGCCTTGCGCAGGTTGGCGCGGCGCACGTCGCCCAGCAAACCACGCAGACGCTGTCCGGCGGCGAACGTCAGCGCGTCGCGATTGCCCAGGCGCTGGTGCAAAACACCGACGTACTGTTGCTCGACGAGCCGCTGAGCCACCAGGATCCGGCGCAGGCACGCGCGTTACTGCAAGTGTTCAAACAGCTGTGCGCGTCGGGTCGCACGCTGATCAGCAGTCTGCACGACGTTAACACGGCGCTGCACTGCGCCAGTCACGCGCTATTGCTCGATGGCGAGGGTGGCTGGCAATTGGGTCGCGTTGCGTCTTTGCTGGACGAGCAACGCGTCAGCGCGTTATACGGCATGCCAATGTCCGCCGTGCAAACGCCACGCGGCATCTGGTTTGTGCCGCAGGAATAATCCGACTGTCGGGTGTCAGGTCGCAAACGCCGGGTGCAACATTCCGGCCGCGCGTTCATAAATGGCATTGTTGCCGGCCAGCACGCTGCGCGTGTCCAGACTGATGCGGCCACCATCCAGATCGGTAAACGTGCCGCCCGCCTCAGTCACAATGACCGACAGCGCTGCAACATCGAGAATATTGACGTCCGATTCGATGACGAGCTCAAGCTTGCCTGCAGCCAACAAATGGTAGTGCAAAAAATCGCCATAACCGCGGATACGGCCGCAACGCGCGACGATACGCCCCAGTGATTGCCACGCGTCCTGCTTGGCCAACGTATGGGTATTCCCCAATGACACGGCGGCATCCTCGAGCACGTCAATCGTACTAACACTGATCGGCGCGCCGTTCAGGAAAGCGCCGCAGTCCTGCTCGGCCCACGCAACCTCATCATAGAGCGGCGCGCTGGAAACGCCGAGCACGATTTCGCCCTCGCGCATCAACGCAATCTGGGTCGAGAAAAACGGATACTGGCGTACAAACGCCTTGGTGCCGTCGATGGGATCAACGAGCCAGACATACTCGCTGTCAGCATCGCTGCGGCCGGTTTCCTCACCATAAAACCCGTGCTGCGGGAATTGCTTGCGCAACACCGCGGCAATCGCTTGCTCCGCGGCGACATCCACGTCCGTCACCGGCGTGTGATCGGCTTTCGTGCGCACCTCGATATTGCCGCGGTACCCCGCGCGAATAACCTCAGCAGCCGCTTCCGCCGCCGCCAATGCCGCCGTCAGATATTCACTGTGTTGAGACATTGAGCGTGGCTCCCCTGCTGCTGTGTACGCCAGTGGTTGCACTGACTGTGCTCACGTTGCCCCTAGCCTACCACTGCATCGCATGCGCGTTGTCACTGTAGTAATTTTCTTGACAGCACTTGCGGGCCGCCACTACAGTTCGCGGGCTTTTGGTGAATCCTGAACTTGCATCAGGATGAACGGGAAGTCGGTGTGCGTTTAACGCGAGTCCGACACTGCCCCCGCAACGGTGATCGAGCAAAAGCGATAACACGGGTCTTGTTGACCCAGCCACTCTGCCACGCAGCAGGGGAAGGCGTTATTCGCAGAGCCGCAAGGCTCACTCGTCAGTCCGGAGACCGGCCATTGGCACATGATCAACGATGCGGCGGGCATCGCTGCAAAGACGTTGCCGACAACGTTTGCTGCCTGTCCCCCGCGCGTTGCTGTTAGTAATGCTGATTCAGATACGGGTGAGTATCTGTAGGGGACAACCATGACATTCCGCACTATCGCCGCGGCAACATTCTGCCTGACCGCAGTTTGCGCCTACGCTGACGAAACTCCGCTGCAACTCGAAGGCCTGACGGTCAACGCAGCAACCCGCACGCGCACCAGCCTCGAAGACACGCTCGCATCGATTCGCGTCATCGAACGCGAACAAATCGCGCAACTGCAAGCGAATGACGTCGCCGAAGTGTTGCGCTTTGTCGCCGGCATCGACGTCGCGCGCACCGGTGGACCTGGTCAACAGACGTCGCTGTTCACGCGCGGCACCGAGAGTAATCACACGCTGGTACTGATCGACGGCGTGCGTATGAACCCGGCCACAGCCGGTGGCGCCGCAGTGCAGAACATTGCACCCGCGCTGATTGAGCGCATTGAAATCGTGACCGGCCCGCGCTCGTCGCTGTACGGCAGCGATGCTATTGGCGGCGTTATCAACATCGTGACACTGGCCGGCGGCAGCGAAACCGGTGGTGCAGTCATGGCGCGAGCCGGCAGCAACAACCTCGAACGATTGCACGGCAACGTACGCGCTGACGTTGGCGACTGGCGACTGACGGCAGCCGTCGACAACCAACGCACCGGCGGCATTCCGACGCGCACTGGCGACGACACCGATCGGGGCTACGACAATTTGTCAGTGAACCTGAGCGCTGGCACAAGCTTTGATCGCGGTGAGCTGCAGCTGAGCCACTGGCAGAGTACCGGCAACACCGAATACTCGGACTTTTTCGTCAACCCCGTCGACCAGGATTTTGACAACAGCGTCAGCGCATTGCGCTGGCTGCAGGTCATTTCGCCCAATTGGGACAGCAACCTGCAGCTCAGCCTGATGCGCGATGAAATCGAGCAAAACCAAAGCCCGGATTTCATCCGTTCGACGCGCACCACACTGGATTGGCAAAACACGTTTAGCGGTCTGTCGAACCATACGCTGGTCGCCGGCCTGTTTGTCATGCAGGAGAACGCCGACGCGGTCAGTTTCGGCAGCGGCTTCGATGAAGATACAGAACTCAACGCGCTGTATGTTCAGGACGAATTTGCGCTGGGCGATGCGCAAGCGCTTGTTGCCGTGCGTTTGAGCGATCATGACGCATTTGGCAGTTTCGTGACGTGGAATGCAGAAATCGGCGGTGCTGTTACCGATGCGTTGACGCTGCAAGCGAATGTCGGCCGCGCGTTCCGTGCGCCAGATGGTAACGACCGCTTCGGGTTCGGTGGCAATCCATCACTGGATGCCGAAGTTTCCGACCAATGGCAGGCACGCGCTATTTACCAGCCGTCCGCGCAATGGCAATGGACGCTCGAGCTGTATAGCAACGACATTGATGATTTGATTGAGTTCGACTTTGCTGATTTCACGCTGCGCAATATTGCCGAAGCCGAGATTCGCGGTGCATCGTTAAACGCGCTCTGGCAGCAAGGCGCGTGGCGCGCCGAACTAACGCTCAATCAGCAAAGCGCAGACAATAAAGACACTGGCGAGCGGCTGCTGCGGCGCGCCGAGCAGTCGGCGAGCCTGACCGTGACGCGCGAGTTCGGTGCGCACAACCTGGCACTGGCTGTACGCGCCGATGGCGAGCGTGAGGACTTTGGCGGCGTGACGCTGCCCGGCTATGTCATCGCTAGTTTGTCCGCTGGCATCGCCGTGCATCCGCAATGGCTATTGTCGGTACGGATCGATAATCTGACCGACACCGAATACGAAACCGCAGCCAGCTTCCGCACCCAGCGCCGTGAAGGCGCGCTGCAGCTGGCCTACCGCTGGTAGCCGAGGAAACCGCCAATGGGCAATCGACTGAGTAAGATTTACACCTGCACCGGGGACGCCGGTGAGACCGGTCTTGGAGACGGCTCTCGCGTCGCCAAGGATGATGCGCGCGTTGAGGCCTACGGCACGGTCGATGAAACAAACAGTGCGATTGGTATGGTGCTGGCCTATTCCATTGACCACGCAACTATTACCGACTGTCTGACCGATGTGCAGCACGACCTGTTCGATCTGGGCGGCGAGCTGTGTATTCCCGGCCATGTGATGATCGGCGACGCGCACATCACGCGGCTGGAGAACACCCTCGACGCGTTGAACGAGCAGTTGCCCCCGCTCAAGGAATTTATTTTGCCTGGCGGCAGCTTGCCGGCAGCGTCGTGCCATTTGGCGCGAACCATCTGCCGGCGTGCGGAACGACGCGTTCACACACTGTCACGTACCGAAACCGTTAACCCGAATGGCCTGAAGTACCTGAACCGATTGTCTGATCTGTTATTCGTCATTGCACGTGTGCTGGCGCGCGCAAACGGTGGTCAGGAGTCGCTATGGCAATCCTCGCGCGTTCGCGGCACGCAAAGCGATTAGCCGGCAGCGCGTGCTCGCGCATCATCCAGCGCCGCACAAATCGCACGCGCGCCCTCGAGCAAGCGCATTGATGGTCGACCGACGAGATCGCCTGATACGGGCAGCACATTGCCCCGCTTTACCGCCGCAAGCTCCGGCCAACGTTGCCAGAACTGCGTGACTGCTTCTGCAGTCCGGCTCGAATGCACAATCACATCCGGGTCGCGCATGGCAACAGCCTCGATGCTGACGACCGCAGCGCCTGCGTCAAGCTCGGCGAAGATGTTGTGGCCTCCGCAGCGCTCAATCAGCTCGCTGATGAAATGTTCGCCACCGACGGTATACAGAGGCTGCAAGCTAATCTGGTAGAACACGTCAATCTCGCTGCCTGCCGATAACGCGGCCAGCGCTGAGCGAAATTCGACAGCGCGCGCATCGGCGATTGCTTGCGTGCCAATCGCCGCACCAATCATTTGCAGCGCTTGCGGGATGTCTGCAAGCGTCCGACCGGGGATACTGAGCGTCGGCACATCCAGCTCCTCGAGCAGCGCCAGTGACGCAGCCTGGCCGCCGCCGCCCCACACCAGCACCAGGGTCGGCTCAAGCGCAAGCAACGCCTCAGCATCAATGCGGAAACCATCGCTGACAACGGGCAGGCGTGCGACCGCCTCAGGAAAATCACTGTAGGCACTGACGCCGACGAGGTACTGCAGGCCACCTGCCGAAACCGTCAGCTCAGCCAGATGCGGCGCCAACGCAACGATGCGGTGCGCGCCTGGTGGCGCATCGTCACGCTCGGGCAGGTCGCTCTGCCGACCACAGGCGCTCAGCAACAGTGCGCATAAAAATAGCAGGCGATACATCAAATAGCGGCGCCAACCAGCGTCAGCAGCGCGACGCCGACAAGCCAGAACATCAGCGTACGCAGCGCAAGGTTCTTGGCCGCTTTTGCCGCGCGCGAGTGCCAGTCGATATCGGCCTCATCAGCGCCGCGAATCAATTGCATTGCCGCATTGCCAACGCGGCGCAGCAGGTTGTCGTTGCGTTGACTGAGCGTTTGCGCCGTGTTGTCTGGCTGACGCCAGGCATTGACGCCAGCGTCATAGTGCCCGGCTAACAGGAATCCGAGCGCCGACAACCGCGCCGGCAGGTAAGCCAGCAATGCATGCACATCGTCAGCGCGCTGCTCGCAATCGGTTGCCACTGCCGCCGCCGGATCATCACGCTGCGCCTGAAACAGCGCGCGCCGGCGCGCAAGATCCGCGACCCGGAATAGCCACGCTCCGATCGGCCCCAGCAACACAAACCAAAAGATCACTGCGAACATGCGATTGTTGGCTTGCACAAAAACGGCGCTGGGCACGGCCTCGCGCGCGGTTTCACTGTCGTGATATTCGCGCTCGAGCAGCGCACGCGCGTAGACGCGCTCGGTTTCCGTATGGCCATCGCGCAATGCGGCGCACCACTGATCGACGTCCTGCCCAATGTCCTGCGGCCCCAGCGACAGAAACAACACGACAACCGACAATGCCAGATACGGCAAACCCAACAACGTATCGTCGAAAGCCAGGCGCGCGATAACGACCGGTAACACGCACAGCAACAGAACCAGAATGACCCACAGGTAGGGCGATACCGCGGCTAGCCGCTTGCTGTTACGCAAGCCAACGTCAAACACCGGATCCAGCCAGCGCAACTCACGCCAACGAAACAAATGCGTGAACAAACGCTCAAGGATCAGGGCGACAAACAGCGCAACGATTTTCATGCGCTGGATTCTCCGCCAGCGCACAGAGCAAGACAAGCATCAAGCTGCGTCCAGTCGAATGCAGCTCCCGGGTCGGTCTTGCGACCGGGCGCAATATCGCTATGTCCGACCACATCAGCATTGGCCAGCGTTGGATAGGTGGCTCGCAATGCAGCGATAAGCGCAGCAAGCGTGTTGTACTGCGCCGACGCGTACGGCACATCGTCGCACCCTTCCAATTCGATGCCAACGGAGAAATCATTGCAACGTTCGCGACCGTTATGGCTGGAAACACCCGCATGCCACGCGCGGCGATCAAAAGCCACGAACTGCGTCAGCGCACCGTCGCGATGCACTAGCGCATGCGCCGACACACGCAGATCGGCAATCGATGCGAAATAGGGATGTTCCGTCGTGTCGAGCTGGTTACAAAAAAACGCTCGAACGTGATCACCACCAAACGCGCCTGGCGGCAACGAGATGCCGTGCACGACGATCAAATCGATGACGGCACCAGATGGTCGCAAATCCTGATTGGGCGACGTGCACTGGCGTGCTGGCGCAACCAGTCCGGTTGCAGGATCGACGCTCAGCGATGGAGATTGCGCGCGGTGCAGCATGCACCTATGGTGGTGACTGGCTTGCAGTGTTGTCAACCGAAAAACCACGATGCCCGACAAACGCCTTTATATCGACACACCGCTGCGCGCTGCGCAAACACTCGACGTTGACGGCGATGCCGCGCACTATCTAGGTCGCGTCATGCGCGCACGTATCGGCGAGCGCGTCCGGCTGTTCAACGGCGACGGCCTTGACTACCCGGCACAGATCACAGCGCTCACGCGTCGCGAGGTTAGCTTTCACGTCGGGACGCCGATAGCTGCAATACCTGAGTCACGGCAATCCATCGAATTATGGCTGGCACTGTCGCGCAACGAAAAGATGGATTTGGCGCTACAAAAAGCTGTTGAGCTTGGCGTGCAGCGACTGCAACCGGTGACCGTCGAACGCAGCGTCATGCAGCTCGACGCTGCGCGTGTCGAAAAGCGTCTGGCGCACTGGCGCGGCGTTGCGATCTCCGCCGCTCAGCAGTGTGGTCGCGCTGTTTTGATGGACGTTGCGAAGCCGCAATCGATATCGCACCTGCTCGACCAGCCGATCCATGAGGGACTTAACGTGCTCGCGGCGCCTGATGCTGACGCGTCGCTGCCAGCGGTGCTCAGTGCGTTCACCGGCGCAGGCTCGATTCGGCTGGCCGTGGGTCCGGAAGGCGGTTTCACGGCCGACGAGACGGCTGACCTGTTGGCGCACGGTTTTGTCGCCGCACGTGCCGGACCGCGGGTACTGCGCACCGAAACGGCAGCCATTGCGCTGGTCGCGGCTGTGCAGGCGATCTGTGGCGACTGGCGGTAGGTGTCTAAACAGCCAGCGCAGGCAACACGTCCGCGAGACGTTGTTCAATGACATCGAGATCCGGGATCAGCGGATACTCGTTAATCATACGCACGCGTGTGACGACCGGATCGTCGTCCGCGAACTGTACGGTATCGTCAACCGCCAGCACGTCGCGATTCACGCGCACCAGCTGTGGAAAGCCCTGCGTCAACACACCGTAGAAGCCGCCGCGCACCTGCCCACCGGTTGCGTGGAAGATGACCACGCGCGTGCGCGATGTGTTTTCCGGAATCGCACGACCCAGCATGGCTTCAAACGAAACCGCCGGCACGTTGCGGCCGTTCCAGTCCAGCTGACCAACCATCCAGTCCGGCGCGCCGGTCACATGAACCGGTTGCGATAACCGCACCACCTCCGCGACACAAACGCGCGGCACGATCAGACGGTCTTCGTTCAGCGGTACAAGCAGGCTGTACAGCTCTTCATCGGCGTCACTCACAGCGCAGGCCCCTTGTAGCTCGCTCGCTTGTTGACTTCATCAAGCTGGTGGCGAATCGCCTGCAGCAGCTGATGATCCTGATACGGCTTGCCCAGATAGTCATTAACACCAATCTCAATCGCGCGCGCTTTGTGCTTCTCACCGCTGCGTGACGTAATCATGATGATGGGTGTCTGTGCAAAACGGCTGTCATTGCGTACGTGGCTTGCGAACTCAAAGCCATCCATGCGCGGCATTTCGATGTCCAACAAGATAATGTCCGGCTGCTGATCCTGAATCACGCTAACCGCATCCATACCGTCGCGAGCAGTTAGCACACGAAAATCGTTGCGCAACAGGAATCGCTCGGTGACCCGGCGCACCGTGATCGAATCATCGACCACTAATACCAGCGGCTCGCGCGCGACATCATCGACGCGCTCGCGCGTTGTGGCAATGGGTTGCTGCTGGCGCACGAGCGATGGCATGTCGAGAATCAGCACCACACGACCATCACCAAGAATTGTCGCGCCGGAGACGCCGGTGATTGACGATATCTGAGGCCCGACTGCCTTGACGACAATCTCGCGGCTGGCCAACATTTCGTCGACCAGCAATGCGGTTGAATGCTGCCCAGCGCGAATCAGGATCACCGACACCGCCGCATTCTCGTCTTCCGGCAGTCGGCCATGCGCACCTTCCACCAACGGACCCAGATGACGCATCCGGTAGCTGTGCTCGCCATAGTCGAACACAGCATCGGCGCTCGCCATAACGCGGTCTACTTGCTTGCGGGTCAGGCGCGTGACGCCCTCGACCGTTGGCAGCGGTAGCGCAAATACCTCGTCGCCTGCGCGCACAACCAGCGCCTGCGTGATGGCCAGCGTGAACGGCAGTCGAATATTGAAATTGGTACCCTGTCCGGGCAATGACGTCATGCTCAATGAACCGCCAAGCGCCTTGACCTGACTATCGACCACATCCATGCCGACGCCACGGCCGGCCGCCTGCGTCAGTTGCTCGGCCGTTGAGAAGCCCGGCTCCAATATCAGCTCAATCACCGCATCATCGCTGAGTTGGCTGTCCGCCTCGATCAAGCCGCGCTCAATACCTTTGCGCCGAATTGCCGCCGCGTCCAGTCCGCGACCGTCATCGGCGACGTCGATCACCATCTCCGCACCCTCGCGATGCAAGCGGATCGTGATTTGACCACCCGGCGCCTTGCCGGCGGCCTGCCGATCGGCCGGCGGTTCGATGCCGTGCACGACCGCGTTGCGCATCATATGCTCAAGCGGTGGCAGCATCTTGTCGAGCACTTGCCGATCCAACTCTCCGGAAGCGCCTTCAACAGCCAACGCGACCTGCTTGCCCGTCTCGGTGGCGGCCTGGCGCACGATTCGCTCGAGGCGCGCGACATGCCGGTCGAACGGCACCATACGCGTGCGCATCAGACCGTTTTGCAATTCTGCGGTAACCCGTGACTGCTGGGTCAGCAACGTATCGGCCTCCGAGGTGACCGATTGCAGCAAACCCTTCAGACTGTCGACATCGCTGGAGGTTTCGGCCAGCGCACGCGACAACTGTTGAATCGTTGAATAGCGATCAAGCTCCAGCGGATCAAAATCCGCATTGCCGCGATCATCCTCGTGACGCGTCAGGATTTGCGCCTCGGTCTCCATGTCCATTTGCCGCAGCTGGTCGCGCAAACGTGTGACCGTCTGGCCGAGTTCGGCCAGATGAAAATCAATTGATGAGACCTGCTGGCTCAATCGGCCATGGTAGATGCTGATTTCGCCCGCGGCGTTCAACATGTCTTCAAGCAGCCGTGAATCGACCCGCGAATATTCAACTTTCTCACGCGGTGTATCACGCGCTGGCACCGGCCCACCCGGCACGAGCTTGGCAACGTTATCCGGCAGTGTTTCCGCAGACTCTTTCGGCGCGCCTCCCGATTCCTGCGCAACCGGCTCTGCCGCAACATCGTCGTGAACTTCATCATCAGGCTCCGACGTTTGCGTCGCCTGCGAAGAGTCTTGCGGTGTCTGTACGTCGGCATCTATCGCAACCGTCATGCCAGCAGCGTCGTCAGTGTTTTGCTCGGCAAACCGGTTAGCCGCGTCCTCAATGAGACGCTCAAGCATGTGAGACTTCTCGATCAGCGTATCGCTGACGTCGATCTCGACATCGTCAAAGTCGTTCGCGGCATCGTTGCCGGCACTTGAGTCACTTGAGAACGGAATAACATTGTCCGTTTGCGGGCTGAGCGCATCTGACTCGGCGACAATCTGAGTGTCAGCGGCGCTGTCCGTGCTCTCAACAGGCGCGTCAGACACTGACGCATCAGTTATCGGCTCATCGTAAGCGTCATCCGCAAAGATACCCAGCGTAATCTCGTCTACGTCCGGACCGGTGCCAATCGCTGTATCATCAAGGTCCTCCAGCCCATCGAGCTCACCAAGATCCAGATCGAGCGACGTATCCGCCGGTGTAATCTCTTGCGTTTCGGTGTGCGGTCCGAACATCGTTTCGTCGGCGACGAAATCAAACTCATTGTCAGCAGCAGCCGGCTCATCGCCAGATGCGTCGTATGCCGGATCCTGCGCACTATCCGCGGCTGCGCCGGTCGCATCATCACCGGCACCGAATACGGCATCCAGATCGATGCCACCAGAGTCCACCACGCCTGTCTCAACACCCAAATCGACGTCGGCAGTATCGCTATCGTCAGACCCGCTCGGAATCTCGATCATTTCATCTTCGCTGAAGCCGCGAACGACTTCGGGCGCTGGTGCTTCTGGCGCAGTCTCAGGCACCGCCTCGCCCAGCGCAGCTAGCCGTACCGTGCCTTCCAGATCAGCCATCGCACTCGGCTGGTGGCCTTGCACAACAATCTCGCGCATCTGGTGTAGCGTATCGAAGCTCTGCCGCAGCAACGCATCGATCGTTTGGTCCGCGTCAATGCGTTGATCGTCAAGCGCAATTAATAGCGCCTCCAACTCATGACTGAGCTTGCCGAACGCACGGATGCCCGCCATGTTGGCGCTACCCTTCAACGTGTGCAAATGGCGCTTGAGTTCGCCGAGTGACTCGGGATCACGCTGCGTTTGCCATTGCGTCAGCGCCGCATCAGCACTCTCGAGGATCTCTGCCGCTTCCTCAGTAAAGATTTCGGCGATTTCCGGATCATAGTCATCGTCAGTCGCTAAGGCACCGTCGGCGATTACCAATGTGCCTTCGATGCCACCACTTTCGACTTGCGGACCCTTGAGCACTTCGGTGGGCTCATAGGGCACGCCTTCAATTGCGTCTTCGGCGCTGAGCAGCGTGCTTTGTTCATGGGCAAATGCAGCTGTTTTGACCTCGAGCTGAATCACGAGCTGCTCAATCGGCAATGGGGTGGCACGTGGATCGTTAATCGCATGCACAATACTGTCGATCGTTCGCGTCGCCTCGCTGATCAGCTTGACCGCTTCCTGGTCCAGGCCGCCACGCCCGTCGTAGATGCGTCGGGCCATTTGATTCAACGCACCGCTCAGTGGCACCGCACGCTCAAGACCCGATGTGTTGATGCTGCCGTGCAACGTATGGCAGGCACGGTGTAAATCGTCAGTGATCTGCGCCGGATAGCCGTTAATGTCGTTGACAAACGTGCTGATCGCCGACAGATAGCCATTGGCTTCCTTGGCAAAGACTTCGTACAGCGTCGGATCCATCTCCAGCGCCGGCTCGTCCTGCAAGGTCGATTCACGCGTCAGATTCGGCGCATTCGGATCACCTTCGGCGAACGCACGCGCGCGCGCCGTCAGCAGATCGACATCTGTTTGCGGCTCGGTGCCGACCTCGAGCTGCTCGATCAGCTCTGGCACGGCATCCGCTGCCTCGGCAACAAACGTAATCATCGCCGGGTTCAACGGCAATGTGCGATTGATCACCCGGTTAAGCAGATCCTCGACGTGCCAGCAATACTCGCCGATGCGTTCGGCACCAACCATACGGCCGCTGCCTTTGAGTGTGTGAAATGAGCGGCGCACGGTAATCAGCGAATCCAGATCGCTGGTGTCGGCATGCCATTTCGGCAATAGACGCTTGATCGTGCGGACCTCTTCCTTGGCCTCGTCGATGAACAGCTCGAGCAACTCGGGATCAATCTGGCTGGTGTCGTTGGTCACGACCGGCGCCTGAATGACTTTGGTGCTATCGGCGATCACGCCGTTCGCTGCGACGTCAAGGTCATCCGGCCGGCGCGTCACCAGCGTGCTTTCTTTGGCGTCGGCTGCCGCGCTTTGCGCTGCCAGATCGCGACGAACGTCATTGAGCACAGCGAGACAGGTCTGTGCGTTATCCAGCATGTAGTCAGGCTGCCGACGACCCGCTTCGATCGTCTCCATGTAGTACTCGATGCTGACCAACGCGTCGGCCAATCGATCCTGATGATCGGTGGCAAGCGTGTGGTTGGCAGCGTTCAGGTAGACTTCAAAAAAAGCGCCAAGCTGACCAAACACCTGGTTGGCGCGGTCGAGCTCCAGAATCGCAAGTCCAGATGTAATTCCGCTGACCAGCGCCGGCACAGAATCAATGGCGGCGCGGTCAGCGCGGCCCGCCATTGTTTGCGTCAGCGCATCCTTGATGCGTGCAAGGTTCACGATGCACTCGCGCATCACTGCCGGTCGCACATCTTCCAGCTCATCATCACCGGCGTCTTGTGACGCAGCGGGCTCCGCCGGTTTGACGAGTTGCGTCAAACGACGTTCTAACGAGGTCTCAACGGTCAGCAGCGTTGATGCAATCGTCATCAATACGTTGGGGTCGGTGCCATCCGGGTTAGCTTTGATCAGCGCCTGCAGGCGCTCGACCTCACCGAGGACATTTGCCCGCTGGTCGCCGAGACCCAGCACACCGAGCGTGTCGCTGATCTTGGTCAGCAGCTCGATTTGCGGCTCAAGTTTGGCCAGATCACGCTCGCCAGTGCGCACATGAATATCCAGCACATCCTTGACTGCCGACAGATCCTCGCGAATTGCGGCCGCAACAGTCTGCATCAACGCAACGCTCGGGCCGGCCATCGCGCCATGCACATCCTCAACCTCTGCCGCACTCGGCAACGGATCGGACAAACCGAACGCAGCGCGAATCGACAGCACCCGCTCGCTCGGGTTTTCCGCACGCGCGATGTAGAACAGCAGGCTGTTGACCAAATCGGTTACCGGATCGGTATCGAAACTCTCGATGCCATCATCGATCACTCGCTTGATTCGCCGATCTGCCTGCCCGAGCAGTCGCTTCACCGACACACTGATTGGCAAGGTGCGGTCGATCAGACATTCAAGCACACCACCTACGACCCACCACAAGCGATAGACATCATCGCGGTTCGCGGCACGCTCGAATGCCAGCGCCATTTTGTGCAGTTTGTGCAGGTGCTTTGGTGCACTCTCATCATCCGCCTTGAGCAAACCGAGTAACGCCAGCTGGAATGCAGGCCGCACTTTGCGAGACAGCTGAATAAAATCCTCGCTAGGCTCACTACCGCGTTGGCTGAGCGTCACGTCGCGACTCAGGTCGCGATTCAGCAGCAGCAGCGTGCTTTCCGACAATAACGCCTGGCCACGCACAGCGCGCAGATCGTTGAGCATCGGCAGCAACACCAACGCAACGTCTCGACCGCCGGCCAGCATCCGCTCAAGATAAGCAGGTAGCTGCACCATTGCGCGCGTCAGCGCGTCCAGACAATCGCTGAGCGTATCCTTGTTGCGGCCAGGCTCGAGCATGAAGCGGCATACCAACTCCATCTCTTCGGCAAGCAATGCACCGCCATAGATTTCAACAACCTTCAGTACACCGCCAATTTCATGCAAATGCTCGGCGCAACGCTCAACCGCCTGGCGCGTGCTACGACCTTCCACGGCGTCTTCCAAAGACACCCGCGCTTGATTGACGGTCTTGTTCAGCTCTTCGCTGACGACCATAAACGCCTGTTGTATTGCGTAGCTCACGTATTACTCATCGATCTGAAGTGAATGTCGCTTATCCGGCAACCGCGTTGCACCACTAGCTGGCCTCGCGCTCAACGGCATCATCGGTATCGGGGCGATCAACG
>JBCBDU010000034.1:0-37243 GCA_038529355.1 Pseudomonadota bacterium | reverse complement strand
GGCGCTGGTGAGGCGTTCACGCGCTCGATCGCGGAGTCCGGCTTTGCGCTGCTGCAGCATCACCCGCTGGGCAGCGATCTGCTGCAGCGCATGTATCGAGACTGGCTGGCGTTTTTCGCCAGCGACGAAAAATTCGACTTTGAGGAAAAACACCGCGACCCGAACGGCGACCAGCATGGCTATTTTTCGCTGACAGTCTCGGAAAAAGCGGTCGGCCATGATGTGAAAGACATTAAGGAGTTCTTTCACGCAGGACCTGATGGTCGCATGCCGGACGCGCTGCGCCGCGACATCATGACGTATCGCGCGACTGCCCTGTCGCTGGCGCGCGAATTACTGGGCTGGCTGGATCGGTTCATTCCGCGTAATACGCGCAATAATCCAGATCTCGATTTAGCGGCGGCGCTAGCCGATGCGCCCAGCCTGCTGCGCATTCTGCACTATCCGCCGCTGCGCGGTAGCGAACCGCCGGGCGCTGTGCGCGCCGCCGCGCATGAGGACATCAATTTCATCACACTGCTGCCGGTCGCCGATGCACCTGGTCTGCAAGTGCTGACAAAGTCCGGTGAATGGCTGGATCTGGATGGCCGACAAGGTGATCTGATCGTCAACACCGGCGACATGCTGAAGGAGTTGACTAACGGCTATCTGCCCTCGACGACGCACCGCGTCGTCAACCCGACCGATGAGGCGGCAAACCGGTCGCGAATCTCTATCCCGTTTTTTCTGACGCCGCGGCTCGATGCGCGTTTGTCGCAGCGCTATACCGCCGGCGAGTATCTGGCCGAACGCATAGCAGCGATAGATGGCAGCCGCTGAACCGCAACGCGCGCCGATCACCGTCATTGGCAGCGCCAATGCCGATTACGTCATGCGCGTGGCAGAGCTTCCGGCAGCCGGTGAGACGGTTTTGGGTCGCGACTTCGATATCTACCGTGGTGGCAAAGGCGCGAATCAAGCCGTCGCCTGTGCACGGCTGGGCGCGCGCACGCGCTTTGTCGGCTGCGTCGGCGATGACGCTGCCGGTCGCGACGCACGCGCGGCAATGATCGCCGATGGCATCGATTGCATGCATCTTTACAACAGCGACACACACACAGGCACCGCACTGATTTTTGTCAACGATGCCGGTGAGAACAGTATCGGCGTTGCCAGCGGGGCTAACGCACGCCTCAGCGTCGAGCGTATCGAAACCATCGCACCGATGATTGCCGACAGCGCCTGGCTGCTGATGCAATTGGAGACGCCGGTGGACTCGGTCGTCGCGGCCGCAACGATTGCGCACGACGCCGGTGTGCCCGTAGCGCTTAATCCCGCGCCAGCCGGCCGGCCGTTGCCGCCGTCGATCTGGTCGCGACTCAGCATCGTGACGCCGAACGAAACCGAGCTAGCCACGCTCACCGATCACAGCGTTGCCACTGAGCAGGACATCGTCACAGCAGCCAATCGCCTGCGCGAGTTTGGTGCCGATACCGTTATCGTCACGATGGGCAGCGCCGGCGCGATGATTGTCAGCAACAGCGGCGTTGAAAAAGTTTCGACCGAAACGGTAACGGCTGTCGACACGGTAGGCGCCGGCGATACGTTCAACGGTGCGCTGCTCGTCGCGTTGTCCGAGCGTCAATCGTTGCCAGACGCGGTACGTTTCGCAAACGCGGCGGCGGCAATCGCCGTCACGCGTCGCGGTGCGCAATCCGCCATTCCCTACCGGCATGAATTAAGCTGAGCGCAAGGCTGCACGGCTGGTACTGCGCACTGGCGCAGTTTATATTCATTGACACCAAGCGCCGCGCACCGGCGCGCATCGCACAGCACTTATCACACTGGCTCCACGCATGGGAAAACTCACGACTCACGTTCTCGATACCGCACAAGGCATTCCTGCCGCGGGTATCCCCGTGCGACTCTTTAGCGGTGATACGCCGCGCACGCAGATTGCAACGACGGTCACGAACAGCGATGGGCGCGCACCGGCACCGTTGCTGGATGAGTCCCGCTTCACAACGGGCAGCTATGAACTTGAGTTCGATGTGGCCGCCTACTTCCGCACGCAGCCCATCAATACCGCATCGCCACCGTTTCTCGACACAGTAACGCTGCGCTTCACGATCAGCGAGGACAGTCACTATCACGTGCCGTTGCTGGTCTCCCCGTGGAGCTACAGCACGTATCGCGGCAGTTGAGCATGCGGCGACAGGTTCGATTTGTGCACGACGGTGCACTGGTGACGCTCAACGACGTAGACCCGACGCGAACCGTGCTGCAGTACCTGCGCGAAGACATCAATCAGACCGGCACGAAAGAAGGTTGCGCCGAAGGCGATTGTGGCGCGTGCATGGTCGTCATCGCCGAACCGGATGACAATGACGACAGCCGACAGCTGCGCTATCGCGCCGTCAATGCCTGTATCCAGTTTGTCGCAACGCTCGATGGCAAGGAATTGATCACCGTCGAGAGTTTGTCGCAGCGCCATGAGCCGCTGCATCCGGCGCAACAGGCCATGGTCGATACGCACGCTTCGCAGTGCGGTTTTTGTACGCCTGGTTTCGTCATGAGCCTGTTCGCGCTCTACAAGCACGGGCACAAACCGGCACGCAACGACATTGACGATGCCTTGTCGGGTAACTTGTGTCGCTGTACCGGCTACCGGCCGATTGTTGATGCAGCGACGCAGATGTTGGCTACGCCGGCAAAATCCACGGTACGCCACTGGCAACCGGACAGTGGCACTCATGACGCCGCAACGCTCGAACAGTTGCGCGCATTGGACGACGGATCAGCACTGCACACCCGCGCTGACGAGCGCCACTTCGTTGCGCCGCGCACGGTTGCCGAACTGGCGCGCGAATATACCGCGCACCCGGACGCGACACTGCTCGCCGGCGGCACCGACGTCGGTTTATGGGTGACCAAGCAATACCGCGAGTTGGAGCGCGTTATTTACGTTGGCAACGTCGCCGAACTGAACATCATCACGCGTACCGCAACGTCACTCGACATCGGTGCCGCCGTCACGTTCAGCGATCTGGCACCCACGCTGCTGTCACTGTATCCGACGCTGACCGATCTGATCCGGCGCTGGGCGTCAACGCCGGTGCGCAACGCTGCAACACTGGGCGGCAACATCGCCAACGGCTCGCCGATTGGCGACTCGATGCCGGCGCTCATCGCACTGGGCACAACACTGACGCTGCAATGCGGTGAGAACACGCGCACGCTCGCACTCGAAGCGCTATACCACGACTATCAGGTCAACGATCTGCAGCCCGGTGAGTTCGTTGCACACATTCATGTGCCATTACCGACCGATGGGTTGCACGTCAGAAGCTATAAGTTATCGAAACGCTTCGATCAGGACATCTCCGCGGTTTGCGCTGGCTTTGCGATCCAGCTCGATACGAATAGCCATGTCCGTGAATGCCGGCTTGCGTTCGGTGGGGTGGCCGGTATTCCGATACGGGCAACGCGTTGTGAGTCGCTGCTGCAGGGCCAGCCGTTCGACGAGGCGCACGTGCGGCGCGCGATGCAATGCCTGCGCGACGAATTCACACCGTTGACCGATATGCGTGCAAGCGCAGACTACCGCCGCACGAGTGCGGCAAACCTGCTGTACCGTTTATTCATTGAGATCACCCAGCCCGAGGTTGCGACCGATGTCTACAACTTCGCGCGATAAATCGACAGCAGAAGACGCAGTGCATGGCGCCGCCGGCACGCCACTGGCGCACGACAGCGCTGCCTTGCATGTCAGCGGCGGCGCAATCTACACCGATGACCTGCCCGAACCGCGCGGCTTGCTGCACGCAGCATTCGGCGTCAGCGAGCGAGCACATGCGCAACTGGTCGACATCGATCTAAGCGAGGTGCAGCGCTACCCCGGCGTTGTTGCCGTCGTCACCGCCGCAGACGTCCCTGCCAGCAACAACTACGGTGCGGTGTTACCGGACGATCCGATCTTTGCCACAGACGTCGTGCAATACATTGGGCAACCCATTTTCGCCGTCGCCGCAACGACGGTCGACGCCGCGCGCAAGGCGGCACTGCGCGCCATCATTACCTACGAGGATCTGCCACCGGTGCTCGACCCGGAAACAGCGCTCGAGCAACAGTCGTTCGTGTTGCCGTCACGCCATTTGGCGCGCGGCGATACGGATACGGCGCTGGCAAACTCCGTGCACCGGCTGCAAGGTACGGCGCGCGTCGGTGGTCAGGATCAGTTTTATCTGGAAGGTCAGATCAGCATTGCGATTCCGCGCGAGTATGGTGATCTGTTCCTGTACAGCTCGACACAACACCCGGGTGAGATACAGCACGCGGTGGCAAAAACATTAGGCTTAACGGACAAAGATGTTGTCGTCGAATGTCGCCGTATGGGCGGCGCGTTTGGCGGCAAGGAAAGCCAGCCTGCGTTGATTGCCTGCGCAGCTGCTGTGCTGACCCACAAGACCGGCAAACCGGTCAAACTCCGGCTCGATCGCGACAGCGACATGATCATTACCGGCAAACGCCACGATTTCGTCTCGCACTACGATGTTGGCTTTGACGACGACGGGCGCATCACCGGCATCCGCTTCGAACACTTGTCGCGTTGTGGCATGTCGGCCGATTTGTCCGGCGCCATCAACGATCGCGCCATGTTCCACAGTGACAATGCGTACTTCCTCGAACACGTCAGCATTGACTCGCACCGCTGCAAGACGAATACCGTCTCGAACACCGCGTTCCGCGGCTTCGGCGGCCCGCAAGGCATGTTCGCCATTGAATATGTCATCGACGAAATCGCCCGCCACCTCGGCAAGGATCCGCTCGCCGTCAGACGCGCCAATTTCTACGGCAAGGACAACCGTAACACCACGCCCTACGGACAGACCGTTGAAGACAATCTGATCCATCGCATTGTCGATGATCTGGCCGACGACGCAGACTACGCCAGACGCCGCGACGAGATACGCGCGTGGAACGCGAGCAGCCCAATCCTCAAACGCGGCATCGCATTGACCCCGGTCAAGTTCGGCATCTCGTTTACCGCAACCCATCTGAATCAGGCTGGCGCGCTGCTGCACGTGTACGCCGATGGCAGCATCCACCTCAATCACGGCGGCACCGAGATGGGTCAAGGGCTGTTCACGAAAGTCGCGCAGGTCGTTGCCGACACGCTGCAAGTTGATATCAATCGCATCAAGATCACCGCGTCGGACACGAGCAAAGTGCCAAACGCATCGGCAACAGCGGCCTCCAGTGGCTCGGATCTGAACGGCATGGCCGCACGCAATGCTGCGCTGAAGATTCGTACGCGCTTGACGGAATTCGCAGCGCACGCGTACGACGTGGCGCAACATGACATTCAATTCACAGCGAATCAGGTCAAGGTGGGCGGCGACACGCTGAGTTTCGACGATCTGGTACGCGAGGCGTACATGGCGCGAGTGTCACTGTCGGCGACCGGCTTTTACAAGACACCGAAGATAAACTACGACAAGGACTCGCTGTCCGGACGCCCGTTCTACTACTTCGCCTACGGAGCAGCCGTCGCCGAAGTGGTCATTGACACGTTGACCGGCGAGATGCGAGCGACGCGTGCGGACATCCTGCACGACTGCGGCAACTCGCTGAACCCGGCGATTGACCTTGGGCAAATCGAAGGCGGCTTCGTGCAAGGCATGGGTTGGTTGACGGCCGAAGAGCTGTGGTGGGATGACAGCGGCCGCTTGCGCACGCATGCGCCGGCGACCTACAAAATCCCGACCAGCAGCGACGTCCCGGCCGAGTTCAATGTGCGCATGTTGCAGGCCGCACCGAACCACGAACCGACCATTCACCGCTCGAAAGCCGTCGGCGAGCCGCCGCTAATGCTGGCGATCTCGGTCTATCAGGCCGTCAAGGACGCGGTGGCCAGTTGCGGCGACAACGCGAGCGGCGCCGAGCTGACGGCACCGACCACGCCGGAAGCAATCCTGACGGCAGTGAACGCGGCGCGTGGCCATGTTTGACTGGCCACAGCGCGCAAGATCGTTACTGCTGCAGGATCAGCCGTGCGTCGCCGTGACGGTAGCCGCACTGCGCGGTTCGGCACCGCGCGAGGCTGGCAGCAAGATGCTCATCACCGCCGATGAACAAATGGGCAGCATCGGTGGCGGTTATCTGGAGCTCGAATGCACGCGCCTTGCGCGCGAGCTGCTGCGCAACGGCGGCGAGCGGCGCTTGCAACGCTTTGCGTTGGGCAGTGAGTGTGGCCAGTGCTGCGGTGGTGCCGTTCAGATCGTGTTCGCACCGATTGGCGACGACGACGCCACGTGGCTCGACGCCGTCATCGCACGCCAACAAGCGGGCCTTGCCAGCAGCATCGTCACGCCGCTGGACGATACTTCTGCACCAGTAACGTGGCAGGCAACCGCTGACCAGCACCCGGCGCGGCTCGACAACACAGGCGCGGGCAAACACCTGATCGAATGCGCAACACCGGCGCCACTGCGGCTTACGATTTTTGGCGCCGGGCACGTCGGGCGCGCCGTCGCCCGCGTCTTCGGCACGCTCGATGCCCGCACACTGATCATCGACAATCGCCAGGCGCAACTGGAGGGCAGTTGGCCTCATAACGTAACGCCGCTGTTCATCGACGCACCGGCCGATTACGTCGCGCACAGCGGACCCGGCGAACAGTACCTGGTCATGACGCATGACCACGACCTGGACTTTGCGATCTGCACGGCATTGCTGCAGCGCGGCGATGCGGCATTTATTGGTTTGATCGGATCGGCGACGAAGCGCAGACGGTTTGAAAAACGCTGGCGCGCGGTCGACATCGATGACGCGGCGATCGCGCAATTGACCTGCCCGATTGGCAACCCTGATATTGTGGGCAAACATCCGGGCGAGATCGCCATTGCCACGGCCGCCGATATTCTGGCGCGCCGCGGCAACCAACGATCAAACCTGAACACCACTCTGACCCTTGTGAGCACCACCACCGCATGATGACGTATGCGCTCGAATGGGCTGCACTGCTCGGTCGCTGGCTACACCTGATTGCCGGCATCGCGTGGATCGGCTCGTCGTTCTATTTTATCTGGCTCGACAATCATCTTGAGCCACCGAAGTCCGCGCAAGATCGCGACGACGGTGTCGGCGGCGAGTTGTGGGCTGTGCACGGCGGCGGTTTTTACCAATCGAAGAAATTTGCCGGCGCGCCGCCAGCCATGCCGGAAACGCTGCACTGGTTTAAATGGGAGGCCTACACAACGTGGTTCTCCGGTTTGTTCCTGCTCGCACTCGTGTACTGGGTAGGCGCCGAGGTGTACCTGATCGATGCGAACGTTGCAGCGTTGTCGCAACCCGCCGCTGTCGGCATTGGCATTGCGTATCTTGTCGGCGGTTGGATTGTCTATGACGGCCTGTGCCGCTCGCCGCTTGCTAAACAGCCAGCTGTTCTGTCGGCGTTGCTGTGCGTGCTGCTGGTCGGCGCCGCGTGGTCGCTGTGCCAATTGTTCAGCGGGCGCGGTGCCTACATTCATTACGGAGCGCTGATCGGCACGATCATGGTGGCGAATGTGCTGATGGTGATCATTCCGGGCCAACGCCGCATGGTCGCCGCCATCACCGCTGGCACACCGATCAATCCGGCCGACGGACTGCGTGGCAAACAGCGCTCGGTGCACAACACGTACCTGACGCTGCCGGTGCTGTTCGTCATGATCAGCAATCACTACCCGATGACGTTCGCACACACCTGGAACTGGTTGCTGCTGATCGGCATGACGGTGGCCGGCGCTCTGATCCGCGTCTATTTTGTTGCACGCCACAAGGGTGCAGCATCGCCGGTGCCACTCATCGCTGCCGGGTTAGTGCTGGCCGCCGTCGCGGCCGCCAGCCTGCCGCGCACCGCCGACGATTCGCCTACGACGGGCGCTGCGGACCTCAGCGCTTACGGCACCGGATTTCAGGCGGTCATCGGCGTCATCGAGACACGCTGCGCGGGTTGCCACGCTGCCGTACCAACCTATCCCGGCTTCCTGTCCGCGCCCGGTGGCGTCATGCTCGATTCAGCCGATGCCGTACTGCGCCACGCAGATTCCATTTATCAGCAAAGCGTGGCGTCGCAGGCCATGCCGATAGGTAACCTGACCAACATCACCGATACCGAGCGCCAACTGCTGGGCGCGTGGTATGCGGCAGGCGCCAGCGCGGATTGGCGACGCTAGTCACTCATGCCACACTAGGCGTATGAGTTATCCCCGCGATCTGACCGGTTACGGCGCGCAGCCACCGCACGCACAATGGCCTGACGGCGCACGCATCGCCGTGCAGTTCGTCATCAACTACGAAGAAGGCGCCGAGAATTGCGTACTGCATGGCGATGAGGCGTCCGAGGCCTTCCTGTCGGACATCGTTGGCGCTGCACCGGTCGCCGGCGCACGCCACGTCAACATGGAATCACTATACGACTACGGCGCGCGCGCCGGTTTCTGGCGGTTGCATCGGTTGTTTACCGAGCGGCGGTTGCCGGTGACGGTGTTTGCCGTTGCGATGGCGTTGCAACGCAATCCGGATGTTGTGCCCGCAATGCTCACTGCTGGCTGGGAGATCGCGACCCATGGCTATCGCTGGATCGACTATCAGCATGTCGACATCGACACCGAACGCCAGCACATGGACCAGGCTATCAGTATCCACACGGAACTGACCGGATCAGCACCGCGCGGCTGGTACCTGGGCCGCTGCAGCCCCAACACCGCAGCGCTGGTCGCCGAGCACGGCGGCTTCGCGTACAACGCGGACAGCTACGCCGATGACCTGCCCTACTGGGACAGGCACTTTGATACACCCCAACTGATGGTGCCGTATACGCTCGACGCCAACGACATGCGCTTCGCAACGCCACAGGGCTTCAACAGTGGCGAGCAGTTCTACCAGTATCTGCGCGATGCGTTTGACGTGCTGTATGCAGAAGGTGCCACGGCGCCGAAAATGATGTCCGTCGGTCTGCACTGCCGACTGATCGGGCGACCCGGTCGCATACGAGCGTTGCAACGCTTCCTCGATCATGTGCAACAGCACGAAGCCGTGTGGGTCGCGCGCCGTATCGATATTGCCGAGCACTGGCGGCGCACGCATCCGCCGGCGGACAAATCATGAGCGCGTTGTCACTGAACTTTGCACCCGTGCCGCGTGCGCTGACGCATTCGCAGTTTATGGAGACGTTCAGCGGCGTCTACGAACACTCGCCGTGGATTGCGCAAACCGTCTGGGATGGCGGTCTGCGTGAGCGCCACGATGATGTTGACGGGCTCGCGCAAGCGCTCGCTGACGTCGTCGACAGCGCCGGTGTCGACAAAGGTCTGGCGCTGATCAACGCGCACCCCGACCTTGCCGGCAAGGCGGCCGTCGCAGGCGAATTAACCGCCGAATCCACCACTGAACAAAGTGCAGCCGGCATCAGCCAATGCACGCCGACCGAATTCAAGCGTTTCCAGACGATGAATGCGCAATACAAACGCCGGTTTGGCATGACGTTCGTTATGGCCGTGCGCTTTAGCAACCGACACGACATACTCAAAGCATTCGAGCAACGCCTGCAGCATGAACCGGACGAAGAGTACCGGCGTGCCATTGACGAAATTCACCGTATTGCACATTGGCGACTGCAAGCAATCGCGCAGGCGCAACAGCCGGAGCAAACACAATGAACACACACGGCCACGGTGGCGGTGCGCTTGGCATGACCGAGCCGCACCCGTTCGCGCCGGCGATTGATCTGGCGCAACCGCGACTGGGCAGCCGCGTCGTCTTCGCTACCGATGATTTTTTCGCCGACAAGTCGCGGATGATTTTGCCAAGCGATCCGGTATGGATTGCAGACAAATACGACGACAACGGCAAGTGGATGGACGGCTGGGAGAGCCGCCGTAAACGCACGCCGGGACATGACTATGCGATCGTGCGGATTGGTATTCCCGGCATCATTCGTGGGGTCGATATCGACACCCGGCACTTCGTCGGCAATCATCCGCCGCACGCATCGCTCGACGCCTGCATCGCCGAGTCGGATATCCCGCCGGATGATGTCGACTGGCAGCCCATTCTCGATCGCAGGGAACTCGGTCCGAATCGGCAGCACTTTTTTGCCATCCAAAGCGACGTCCCCTATACGCACCTGCGGCTCAATATTTTCCCCGACGGCGGCGTTGCGCGACTGCGCATTTACGGCGATGTTTCGCCAGACTGGACGGCGCTCGCCGCACAGGCGCCGATTGACTTGTTCGCCGTCGAAAACGGTGGCCGCGCACTGGCCTGCAACGATGAACGCTTTGGCACCATGCACAACCTGAATGCACCAGGGCGCGGCGAAAACATGGGGGACGGCTGGGAAACGGCCAGACGCCGAGAGCTGGGCAATGACTGGGTGATTGTGGCGCTGGGCAAGCCGGGCATTGTCGAACGGGTACTAATCGATACGGCTCACTTCAAAGGCAATTACCCGGATCGCGTCATGTTGCAAGCAGCGTCGCTGGATACGGCGACCAAGATCGATGCCGAATGGATTGCCGCCAGCGAGGACTGGCCGGTCATGCTGCCAACGCAAACACTGGCGCCCGACGCAGAACACGTCTATGTCGACGAGCTTGCGTTGTCGGATACGATCTCGCATGTGCGCATGAACATCTACCCCGACGGTGGCATCAGTCGGCTGCGTCTGTTCGGTTCACCGGTACCGGGTGCCTAACGCATGCAGACGCTGAGGCTACAACCGCTAACCGCGGCAGCTTTTGCCCCGTATGGTGACGTCATTGAGGCCGGATCCGGCATGCAAACGCAAATTAATGCCGCGCGTTTCGAGCGCTTCAGTCGGCTGGCCAGTGTCGATGTTGATGGTGATCTCGCTAATCTCAACGTCAGCGTAATGCGCTGCGCCAAACCCAGCACGCTACCGCTTGAAATTACGCTGCTCGAACGTCACCCCAACGGCAGTCAGGCGTTTTTTCCGCAAGGCGACCGCGACTACATGGCCGTTGTCGGTGAACCCGGTCCACGCCCTGACACACGATCGCTAATGGCGTTCCGTTGTCGTGCAGACCAGGGTATCAACATGCATCGCGGTGTCTGGCATTTGCCGCTGCTCGGGTTTAGCGAAGGCCAAATGTTTTTTGTCGTCGACAACGGTGACGATGACAACTGCGATGAAGTCACACTGGACATACCCGTGTTACTGGATGACTCACTATGAGCGTGACCGCGGTACGCGCAGCGATCCTGCATTGCCTGCACGATCCGGGCGCCGGCAACCAACGCGACGCCGTTGAGTACTTCGACGATGGCATCCTGTTGTGCGAAAACGGCAAGATTGCACGCGTTGGACCTGCCAATACGCTATTGGCAAGCTTGCCGGACACCGTCAGCGTCACCGAGTACCCCGGTCGGATACTGATGCCCGGTTTCATTGATTGCCATGTGCACTATCCGCAAACCGACATCATCGCCGCGTTCGGCACGCAATTACTCGACTGGCTGAACACGTATACGTTTCCTGCCGAAGCGCGTTTTGCCGATCGCGCCGTTGCCGATGAAGCAGCGCGGTTCTTTATCGGCGAACTGCTGCGCAATGGCACCACAACGGCGCTGGTGTTTCCGACCGTGCATGCGCATTCCGTGGATGCGTTGTTCGAAGCCGCCGCCGAGCACAACCTGGCGATGGCATGCGGCAAGGTGTTAATGGATCGCAATTGCCCGGAGAATCTGCGCGATACGGCGCAATCCGGCTACGACGACAGTCGCGATCTGATTGAGCGCTGGCACCACAACGGTCGGGCACGCTACGCGATCACACCGCGTTTCGCACCGACCAGCACACCGGCACAGCTGCGGCTGGCTGGTCAGTTGGCGCGCGAATTCCCGGACACGCTAATCCATACGCACATCGCAGAAAACACGGACGAAATCGCCTGGGTTCGGCAATTGTTTCCGCAGGCAGACAGCTACCTCGGCGTCTATCGCGATGCCGGGCTGCTGCGCGAGCGCAGTGTGTTTGCGCATGGCATCCATCTGGACGACCACGACCATCAGAGCCTGGCCGACCACGAAGCTGCGTTAGCCTTTTGTCCGACATCCAACCTGTTCCTCGGCAGCGGCCTGTTTGATCTGGCGCGCGCAAAATCGCACGGCGTGCGCGTCGGCCTCGGCACCGACGTCGGCGGTGGCACCAGTTTCAGCCAGCTAACGACCCTTAGCGAGGCTTACAAAGTGTTGCAACTGAATAGCCAGTCATTGTCGAGTTTCCGCGCACTGTTCCTGGCAACGCTGGGCGGCGCTCAGGCGCTGCACATGGACGATACTCTGGGGAATTTTTTGCCGGGCAAGGCGGCAGATTTCGTGATCGTCGATCCAGGCTCGACGACGCTGCTCAAGCGCCGGCTGCAAACGTGCAACACGCTCGAAGAAACACTGTTTGTGCAAATGATGTTGGCTGATGATCGCGCGATCGAAGCCACTTACGTGCAGGGGCTGCCGGTTTGGCAGCGCAACGAAACCTCAACATGACTGTCATCTAACTGCCACAAACGCTCGCTAACGTTGCCGGTTGGAACCCGCAACAAGAGCAACACAATCATGTCCAAATCCCTGCTTGCCGCGCTTGTACTCGGCCTGTTAGCAACGAGTATCCCTGCCGCACACGCCGCTCACTTCACACTTCAGCCGCTGGGCACTTATGCCTCAGGCACGTTCAATGAGAGCGCTGCTGAAATTGTCGCTTACGATGCGGCCACGCAACGTGCATTTGTCGTAAATGCGAACGATGCCACCGTCGATGTCCTGGATATCGCCGATCCCACTTCACCGCAACGCATCGCTGCGATCGATGTCACCGGAGCTGCGCCATCACTGGGTGCCGCGAACTCGGTCGCGGTCAGCAACGGCACGCTTGCCGTTGCTATTGAACGCAACCCGAAGCAAGACAACGGCGTGGTTGCTTTCTACGATACGAATTCGCTGGCGTTGCTCAATACCGTCACGGTTGGCGCATTGCCGGACATGCTGACGTTTACGCCGGACGGCAAAACCGTTGTTGTCGCCAACGAAGGTGAGCCCGACGATGACTACGTGGTCGATCCCGAAGGCTCGATTTCGATTATCGACGTCAGCACCGGCGTCGAGAACGCTAGCGTGCGCACAGCAGGTTTTGCGCGGTTCAACAAACAGCGCAAGCAATTGATTCGCCGCGGCGTACGCGTGTTCGGGCCGGGCGCAAGCGTTGCGCAAGACTTGGAGCCCGAGTACATCGCCGTGGGCCCCAATGGCCGGCTCGCCTGGGTGGCGTTGCAGGAAAACAATGCACTGGCGGTGGTCGATCTACGCAAAGCAAAAGTGCTGCGTATCCTGCCTCTGGGCACCAAGGATCACAGCGTTGCAGGCAATGAACTGGATGCCAGCAATCGCGACGATAGCATCAACATTCGCAGCTGGCCGGTGGTTGGCATGTATCAGCCGGACGCCATTGCGACCTATCGCGTGCGTGGCCGAAATTTCATTATCACGGCGAACGAAGGTGACGCGCGCGACTATGACGGCTTTTCCGAGGAAACGCGTGTCGGTGACCTCGCTCTTGACCCCGACGCGTATCCTGATGCGCAGGCGCTGCAAGCCGACGAACAGCTGGGTCGCCTGCTGTCGACAACGGCATCCGGCGATCCGGACGGTGATGGCCTCGTCAACCAGGTTCATGCCTATGGCGCGCGCTCGTTCTCTATCTGGACAACGCAAGGCAAACTGGTGTGGGACAGCGGCAATGCGTTCGAGTCGATCACTGCAAACCTGCTGCCGGAGCACTTCAATTCGACCAACGATGACAATGACAGCTTTGACAATCGCTCCGACGACAAGGGCCCGGAGCCCGAAGGCGTCGTCATCGGCAAAGTGGCCGGCGAGTATCTGGCGTTTGTAGGCCTTGAGCGCGTCGGCGGTATCATGGTGTACAACGTGACCGACCCCTACGCGCCCTACTTCGAGTCCTACGTCACCACACGCGACTTCTCTGTTGAGGACGTTGAGAGTGATGCTGCCGGTGACCTCGGACCGGAAGGGCTGACTTTCGTCAGCGCCGAGGACAGCCCGAACGGTAGCCCGCTGCTCATCGTAGGTAGCGAAGTCAGCGGCACGACAACGATTTTTTCAGTGCAGCAAGCACAGTAGTTAGTCGAACGGCAACGCGGGTCGGCTGCACCACACAGGCAGCCGACTCGCGACGCTTGCGCGACTTGCACTATTCGTCCGTCTCCTCCGCCGCAGCGCTCCTCGGTCCTGCGCCTCGCGCAAACGGTTTTAGTGCCAGCAAACACACGATCGACAAAGCGGACAGCAGCAATGATGCGCTCGCTAGCGCCAGCAACCCGACCTCGATAAACGGCGCGACCATCGCGGTGCCTGCGCCAGTAATCAGCAATACAAACAGCAACAGCAAAGCAGCGCCCCGCGCGTCATCGCCGTCGGCCGCGACCAGCGCTTGCAAGAAACCTGGCGGACTGCGCAGACCCAGTCCGCTGTTCATCGGTACAAACAGCCACGGCAACATGCGCGGATCGGGCTCACCGCTAAAGGCATAGGCTGTGATACCGGCGATGCCGAGCAGCGACAGCACTGAGCCAAACATGATGACGGCTTCGGCATCGAATCGTGCGACGAGACGTTGTGCGATGTTCGCACCAACAATAAACGTCGCGATACCGCTAATTTGCATCGCGATAAAATGCTGCAGCGTGCCACCCATCGTTTGGGTAATCACAGCGGGCGCGCCGAACACGAACACCAGTAGCGCACCTAACGTCAGCGCCTGGCTGAACGCTTGCCTGAGATAGGCAGCATTGCGCAACAGCGCCGCATAGCTCTTGCCGGTGGTCGTAGATTGAACGTTGGGGATGTGACGCCGGAAACAAAAGACCAATACACTCTGCGTGATCGCAAGCACGGCAATAACGGAGAAACTGGCTTGCCAGTCGAAAGCCGCCAACAACCACACGCCGGCAATCGGAGCAAACGCAGGCGTCAGTGACTCAATACTGCTCAGCAATCCGATCGCGCGCATGGCACCCTGCTCATCGAACATGTTGCGAATGATGCCTGGCGCAAAAACAGCCGGCGCACTGCTGGCAAGGCCTTGCGCAAAGCGCAGCGCGATCAGCTGATCGAGACTGCTGACAAGCAAGGCCGCCGCGCAGGCCAGTCCGTAGCTAATCAACGCAATGATGAGTAAGTTACGCTGGTCGAAACTTGCGCCGAGCGCACCAAACAGGATCAAACCTACGCCGGCGCCAGCGACAAATGCCGCTAACACCAACTGCGACTGGCTGAGCGTGCCGCCCAGCGCCTGCGGCAGACTGGGCACGGCGGGCAGCACAAGATCGGTGCCGGCCAGCGCAAGGATCGTGCAACTCATCACGAGCACCAATACCAGCCAGTTCTTCACGTTTGATGTCGCCATTGCAGATGCAGGCGAACGCCTACAGCGTTGAGACCAGGAACGATACCGTTTGATCAATCAGCTGACGCGTCAATTCGGGCTCATCACTGTACAAACCGAAGCCATGATCGGCGCCATCAATCATCGCCACTTCCGAAATCTCGGCGCGCGTCGCGGCATTGAGTGCAAGCGTCGAAACGGCCGGCAGCACAACATCATCCTCGCTGCCGTGGATCAATAGCAGCGCACCGGTATATTGGGCGATAGCATCAAGCGGCCGCGACGACTCAAGATCGGTAAACCACTGCTGGCCGAGCTGCTGCTGTTGCCCCCATGGCGTCGTGTAGTCGACAACACCCACCGTCTGCGCCTTGGTTTTTTGCTGCTCGAAACGTTCCGCGCCACCAAAAATGGACTGCAGGCGCTCGGCACCATTACTGAGCGAACCGGCCCATACCACCATGCTTTTGTAGACCGGTTGCTGCGCCGTACGCATTGCGGCCAAACGACCACCCATGCTGTAGCCGACCAACGCCAAGCGCTCCGTATCAACAGCGATCGTTTGCAGCGCGTAGCCCTCTGCGGCACGAATGTCAGCCAGCATCGTCGTCAGGTTGTTGTTCGAGAACGGCTCGTTGCTATCGCCACAGCCGGCAAAGTCCATGCGAACAGACGCGATACCTTCAGCTGCCAGTTGCGCAGCGACGCTGACAAAAGCGCCCGCCTCGTCACGTGTGCCACCGTGACCGTGCACGAGCAACACGAGCGGTACCCGCTCGCCTGCGGCTGCGGCTGGTGCGACCAGCGTGACCGGTACGCGGATGCCACGCGCTGCAACCTCGGTGACCGTCACCTGGGCGCCGGCCGGCAATCCACCGCCGCCCGAACCTGTCGGTGTTGCGCCGCATGCCGCCAGCAGGAACGCAGCGCATATCGCCGCGCATCGCGCCACCATCATTGACGTTGCAACTCAATCGTCCAGGCAACGCCTGCGCTGATGCCGTATTTGTCCGCGAAATTGCCCTGGTTCACCGCAAGACTCAAATCACCGCTCGAGTTAATGAACAGCAGGTTCTCGCCGATGGCAACCGAGCCGAACGAACGCGAGTACGGCACCTCGCCGGCCCAGACCACTTTGCCGGCATGGCGAATCGTGATTGCAAACACATCGCCATAACTTGCCCTGTCCTGTTCGAACAGCGCACGATCAATATTGAAGTAGATATTGCCCAGTCGATCGGTACCGCCAGCGACGATTCCTTCAAAAACGCCACCCTCATAGGTGCCCACGGACGTTGGCAAATGAACCACTTCGGCTTTGAGCAACGGTCCGACTTCGGCAAAACTGATCACACCTGCGGCCAGGCGCGCGCCGGTGTACGAGTACACATCGCGACCGTGAAAGGTATGCGCCCAATCGGTATTTGCGCGGCGATTCACCTGCTCATCGATCTCGCGCACGGCTTTGATGCCGTATTGCCGGGCAGGCCCGGACAGCGATCCGTTATCCGGGCTGACGAAATACAAGTCGTTCTCGGTACGCAGCACGACCGATTTGCGCGGTGTGCCGACCCCAGGGTCAACAACGGACACAAACACAGTGCCAGCCGGCCACGTCTGAGCGTTATACGCCAGGCTTTCGCTGGCTGCGGCAATGTCGTAGAGCGGAATCAGCGGACGCACATTGTAGATCACCAACTTCGGATCAACGCTGTGCGCAACGCCGGTCATCACCAGTCCGGCGAAGTCTGCCTGGATGATCAACGGATGTCGTGAGGTGGCCTCATCATGGCCGTCGGCCAGAACGGCGGGAGCCGCCGCAACGAATACCGCCAGTGCAACAACAAGCGCTGCGCCTCGCTCAACAAATCGATTTCTCACCGGCCGTCTCCTTCCTGATGCGTGCCGGACAGCCTACCGCGCCACTGCGACATTGAGAAGCCGTTTTAACCGGCTGAGCGACGGTGCAATCGCTGCGCGGCATCGTGATGCGCTGCAACCAGCTGCGCCTGGTCAACATCACACAGCTGACCATCGCGCACACGCCATTCGCCAGCCACCATCAAATGATGAACCTCATGTGCGCCGGACAGCAGCAGCGCGGCCATTGGATCGCCATGACCGGAAAAACGCAGCGCCTGCATCGAATAGCAACCCAGGTCTGCACCCATACCGGGCGCCAGCGTGCCAAGCATTGGGCGATGCAGCAGGCGCGCGCCGCCCGCCGTCGCCCAGCGCAACGCATCGAGATGCGAGACGTGCTCGGCGCCGTAGCGCAAGCGTTGCAGCAGCATCGCCTGACGCGCCTCGCCGATCATATTCGAGCAATCATTCGACGCAGAGCCGTCGACCCCCAAACCGATTGCACACCCTGCTTGCTCCAACTCGACGGCGCGACACACACCCGAGGCGAGCACCTGATTGGAGCTCGGGCAGTGCGAGATGCCAACCCCGGCAGCGCCCAAACGACGGACTTCATCGTCATCGAAATGGATGCCGTGGGCGAACCAGACGTCGTCGCCGAGCCAGCCAAGCGATTCCATGTAGTCCAGCGGCCGCATCCCCACCTGGTCGCGACAAAACGCGTTCTCGTCTTCGGTCTCGGCCAAATGCGTGTGCAGCAGCACACCATGCCGGCGTGCCAGTTGCGCGCTCTCACGCATCAAATCCGCCGTCACCGAGAACGGTGAACACGGCGCCAGCGCCAAATGCTGCATCGACAATGGATCGGCGTCGTGATGCTGCGCGATCAAGCGCTCGCTGGCATCCAGGATGTGCGTTTCGGTTTGTACGACATGGTCCGGCGGCAAGCCGCCCGCCGACTGACCCAGACTCATCGACCCGCGTGTCAGCGTGACGCGCACGCCCAGGCTAGCCGCCTCTTCAAACTGCACATCGATCGCATCTTCGAGGGCGCCAGTGAACACATAATGATGGTCGCTGGCCAACGTGCAGCCTGACAACATCAACTCAGCGAGTGCCAACCGCGTAGACAGGCGAATACACGCTTCGTCCAGATGCGCCCACACCGGATACAGAGCCGTCAGCCAGTCGAACAGCGGCTTGTCTAGTGCGGCCGGAAATGCACGCGTCAGCGTCTGGTAGAAATGGTGATGACAGTTGACCAGACCAGGCAGCACAACGAGGTCGCTGACATCTTCAATGTGATCGAACTCACCGGTCGGCGTCACCCCTCGCGGCACGCAGGCTTCGATCACCCCGTCCCGGATCACCAGACCACCATCCGCCGATTCGGCGGTACCCGTGAATACCGCCAGCGGATTCTTCAACCATAAGCGCATTCAGGCAGCATGCGCTGCGGCGAACGCGTCGATTTCGGCCAGATAGGCAGCGCGGGCCTCGTCATCCAGCCACGCGACAGTAAATGCATTGCGGGTCAGTTGCAGCAGCTCATCGTGCGTAAAGCCAGCCTGCTCTTGCAGCGCTTTGAAGTTGTCGGTCATGTACGCACGAAAATACGCCGGGTCGTCTGAATTGACGGTCGCCCGCATGCCTTTTCGCAGCATGGTACGGATCTCGTCACCGGTCAGCGATTGTGCACAAAACGTATTCGACACCGGACAGACGGTCAGCCCCAGACCGCGACGCACGATCTCTTCACACAACGCCTCGTCCTCGAGCGAATTGACGCCGTGGTCGATACGATCCGCTTCGACTTTGGTCACTACGTCCCAGATGTTTGAGACACTATTATCCTGATTCAGATCGCAATGCATCGTGAGCTTCAGACCCATCGCACGGGCACGGGCAAAAACCTCCGCAAACTTCAGGGGCGGGTTGTCCTTTTCGTCCGAATCCAGACCCACGCCAATGATTTTGTTCAAATGCGGTTCGGCCATTTCCAGATGTTGCATTGCCGATTCGGCACTCATGTCGCGCAGAAAACACATGATCAGATTCGAATCGATATCGAGCTTTTCCTTTGCCGCACGCTGCGCACGACTGATGCCATCGATGATCGTCGCGAATTCGACGCCGCGCGTTGTGTGGCCTTGCGGATCAAAAAACGGCTCTACATAGCGCACGTTGTCCGCTGCCGCCCGTTCGAAGTAGCGCCAGGTCAGTTCAAAAAAGTCTTCCTCGGTTTGCAGCACGTTCATGCCGGCGTAGTAGATTTTCAAAAACGACGGCAAGTCATCGAAATCGTAGGCATCAATAACGGCTTGCGGCGAGTCGTACTCGAGTGTCAGGTTGTTACGCTGCGCCAATTCGAAGATGTGTTCCGGCTCGAGGGTGCCTTCCAGGTGCACGTGCAATTCGGCCTTCGGCATGTTTTGTACAAAGCTCGACATCAAGTCTCTCCAGTGTGGGGCAACGTTACCCGATGCTAAACCGCGCATGGCAGCGACAGCAAGGCGCGCCGACAAATCCACGGGCGTCTGTGTATATTGAAACGCCATGACCGCCACCCTTGCCGCATCGACACCCGACGAACACCCAACCGCCCTACTGACGCTGTGGGTCGGGTTGCAACACTTTCTCGCCGTATTTGGTGGCATCGTCACAGCGCCGTTACTGATCGCACTAGGCATGGGTCTGGATAGCGCCGATACCCGATACTTGATCAGCTCGTCGCTGTTGATTTCCGGTCTGGCCACGACATTGCAAATCGCGCGCATCGGCCCGGTTGGCTCCGGGTTGCTCAGTATCCAGGGCACCAGCTTTACGTTTGTCGGACCGCTGATTTATCTCTACCACAACGCACAGGGCGTAGCCGGTGACGTTATCCTGGGCCGAATTTTCGTCGCCTGCATGATTTGTTCGATGCTGGTGATGGCGTTGAGCCGATTCATGCACCGTCTGCAGCGGATCGTCACTGCCAACGTTGCCGGTGCAACGGTGCTGCTACTGGGCATCACGCTGGTGTGGGCAACGCTTAAGACGTTGCAGATGGACTACGTACGCGCGCTCGGCGCCGGCCAACCCGGTTGGCCAATACTGTTGCTGGCGTTCGTCGTTTTTGCGGTCATCATTGTTGTTGGCAGGCTCCCGGGTCGCTGGCTGCGACCGAGCTGCATCGTGATCGGCTTACTCGTCGGGCTGGCACTGGCTAGCGTGCTAGGCCAGTTATCACCGACTGCAACGCCCGCAACGCTCGATTGGTTTTTACCGCAGCTATTGCGCTACCCACCGACACTCGACGTCACGATGGTGTTCGTGTTGCTGCCGGTGTTTGTCGTTTCGGCAACCGAGTCTGTTGGCGATCTGAGCGCAACGGCCAGTTTGTCCGGCCTGCCGATCACCGGCCAACCTTTCTGGCGCCGCGTGCGCGGCGGCATTTTGGCCGATGCCATCAACTCCGCAATCGCCGCGCTATTTTCCACTTTTCCGAATACGACATTCAGCCAGAACAACGGCGTCATTCGCATGACGGGTGTCAGCAGTCGTCGCGTTGGGCTCGTCGTCGCCGCACTGCTGGTAATCGCAGGTGCGTTGCCGCAGGTTGCGGCGTGGGTGCAAATGTTGCCGGCAGCCGTTGTCGCCGGCGCAACATTGTTGATGTTCCTGATGGTCATCGTGTCAGGATGGCATATCGTCATTGGCGCAAAGCCGCAGCAGCGCGACTGGATGATCGTCGCGCTTGCTATTGGCGGCGGTCTGATGCTCGCCTACGTCACCCCAAAGATTGATGCATTACCGACACCGATTGCCAGTGTCGTAAGCTTCCCGGTATCGAGCGGCGCATTCATTGCGATGCTTCTTGAAATGTCAGTGCCGCGCCCGGCAAACGGAGAATAATGACCATGTCTGCCATCCACTTGTTTCTACCGCAACGGTTTTTCGCGCTGCTGTTTAGTCTTATTGTCGCAACAAGCGCATCAGCGCAAACGCAACACTGGTTCGAAGCGCTAAAAGCATCAGGCGACGATCGCGCGTTATATCGGGTGCTACATCAGATGCCGAAAGGCGGCGATCTGCATAACCACACCACCGGTTCGGTGTTTGTCGAGGATTGGCTAGACATGGCGCTGCGCGATGCAGCCAACGGTTACACCTACTTTACGAAGGTGCGCATTAACAATTGCCGGCCGTTTGCCGACGCAGATCCGCTGTACCTGATGTTGTTTGTGAATATCCCCGCCTTCCAGCACCAAACACTCAGCGACTGTGAGCAGCGCGAATACATCGCGCTCGCCGACATGGACGACGCGCAACGCGACGGTTGGCTGAACAGCCTGCGGCTGGATCAGGCTGGCGAGGGTCGCGAGGCCTTTTTCGAAACCCACTGGCAGCGACTCGATGGCTTGCTCGTCAGCCCGCACATGCGCGCGGAAGCGTTGTTTCGCAATGCACGCGGTCTGGCGCAGGAAGGCGCCACCTATCTGGAAACGCAATTGGGCTTGTCTGGCGCAACGACGCCAGACGGAAACCCGATCACACCCCAAGCGGTGCTCGAGATCGTCAAGCAGCGCATGCAACAGGCAGACGCCGAGGCTATGGACATCACAGTCAGGCTACAACTGATGCTGTTGCGTTTCGCGCCCGATGCTGAGGATGCGTTGCGCGCGTTATATGCATTAGCGATCAACAATCGCGACATGATCGTCGGGCTCAATATGGCCGGGCGTGAGGATAACGACAAAGGTCACCCGCGACGTTTTCTCGAGGTGCTGCGCGAGCTGCGCCATGCAGCGCCGTTGGCGCTCACGATTCATGCCGGCGAGGTGGACGAGCCGAACGACCATGTTCGCGACACGCTGCTGATCGGCGCCAGCCGTATCGGTCACGGTATCAATCTGATCACTGACGACGAGCTGATGTTGGATATGAGGTACGGACCCTATCTTGTTGAAATTAACCTGATAAGCAATTTGCTACTTGAGTACGTTGTGGACTATTCGCAACACCCGTTCCCCGAATATCTGCGCACTGGTATCCCGGTCGCGTTATCCACTGACGATCGCGGTATGTGGGATTCAACGCTAACGGATGAGTTTTTCGTCGCAGTCAAAGCATTTGATCTGCGCTGGGAGGAGATCGTCGAGCTCGGCCGCAACTCACTGCAATATTCGTTTGTTCAGGAGCCGACCAAAACCGAATTGCTGGACACATTTGATAGGAAAATACAGCGATTTGCGCGCGACATGCGTCGCGGCAGACTTGCAAACGGTGACGAGTTGCCGGACACTCGCATCTTCATTTGTGCTCGCTACCAAATCTGCAATTAACGGCAAGCGCGAACTCGGGGGGCAACGGGTTTGCAACATCGGCAGATAGATTTGCAACCCAATGCAATTGCGCAAGACCGCGTTTACGGGTCCTGCCAAAAACCGCGGTAGCCCCTACGTGTTACCGAAAAACAACAGCTGTCCGCTACGGCGGACACGACATGTATGTGTTGGAGAAAAGTGGCATTAGATTGCCCGATGAAGCGAGACGCCTTTAGGAGGGTGCACGAATGAAAAGAAACAGAGCTCTGTATTCAGGGGTGGCGATTGCCGTGGGAGCTGCGTTATCGCTGCCGGCCATCGCGCAGGACGACGATGAGACCATTGATGAGATCGTTGTAGAGGGTTCTTTGAACTCACTACCGACGCAAGATGTGGGCTCCGTCTTCGGTCTCGACAAGACGCTGCTGGAAACGCCGCGCTCTGCGTCCACCATCAGCTCGGATCAGCTCGACCGCTTTGACATCGTCGATATCGATGAACTCGTTGCACTGGCGCCCGGCACGTTCACGCAATCCTTTTTCGGTGTTGCAGGCTCGCTGGATATTCGTGGCACATCAGGTGAAACCTACTTCCGCGGTGTGCGTCGACTCGACAACCCCGGTAACTACCCGACACCGATTGGCGCCTCCGACCGTATCGATATCGTACGCGGCCCGGCCTCGATGATTTATGGTCCGGCCAAGATCGGTGGCTACCTGAACTTCGTACCGAAGTCCTCTCGCGCTGACGGTGGCCAGTATCTGGATGAGGTTGAGGGTCGCGTCTCGTACACAACAGGCTCTTGGGATCGCAACGTGATCACCGGTGAAGTAGGCGGCCCGGCGCAGATCGGCGGTCGCGATTTCGGCTACTACATGTACGCCGAGGTCGAGGATTCGGAAAGCTTCTACGAAAATTCGCAAACGGACCAGACGTTGCTGCAGCTCGCTATTGACCACGATGTCAACGACGCGTTGCACATCCAGTTTGGTGGCATGTACCACAAATATGATGGCAACCAGATTGCCGGCTGGAACCGTTTGACGCAGGATCTGATCGATAACGGCACCTACATCACCGGACTAGCGCAACCGCTGGATACCAATGGTGACGGCTCTATTTCGCACTCTGAGTACAACGTGGCCGGCATTAGCCAGTTCTTTGTGGGCACAGGTAGTGTCACGCAAGCCGACATCAACCCGCTGTCTGCTCTGGAAAACCCGGGCACGGCACAACTGGATCCAAGTCAAGTACTGGTCGCACCCGACGATCAGCTGGCTAACGAAGTAATGACGCTGTACTTCGACGCCATCTACCAGTCGGCGCTCGGTTGGGAAGTCAAGAACCAACTGTTCTATGAGAAGTACGACAACGTCAACGAAAACGCCTATGGCTTCTCACAATTTCATGATTCGTGGGTCGTTGAAGACAAGCTTGTCTTCGAAAAAGTCATCGAATCAGACTATTTGACGTCGACATTCCAGATCTCACCATCGATTCGTCACACAGACTTTAACCATGGTAGTGACTTCATTAACGAGTATTTTGACCGTCGTGACCTGACCGGCCCGTCTACTGCACGCGACCGCAGACTGCTCGCAACGCGCAGTGGCACTGACTTCGCCGACCGCTTCGAGGGCGACTACACGAACCTCGGTCTTGCATTGCTCGGCGACTTTGTCTTCGACAATGGCATCTCGGTTTTGCTCGGTGTGCGTTACGATGATATCGATGTCGAGAGCACCAGCATCGACGCCGAACTTGGCGTTTTCGGTGATGGCGATGCGGAGAACGTCACGGACAACGAAACCGGCGTGTCATGGACCGCCAGCTTGTCGTGGGAATCGCCAATCGGCTTGATCCCTTACTTCACTGCTTCGGAGCAATCCACGGTGATCGCAGGTCAAGGCGCTGAGATTCAGACGGGCGCTATTCTTGCTGATGGCTGGTTCGACACGTCCGAGCTGATCGAGGCTGGTATTAAAGGCAGCTTCATTGACGACAGCCTCTACATTGCACTATCTGTGTACGAGCAGGAACGCACTGACTTCAACGCGCAGGCGATCGTGACCAACCAGAGTAACCGTACCGAAGGCGTAGAGCTTGAAGCGCGCTGGGTCGTTAACGAGAATCTCGTGTTGACTGCTGGCTACACAAACATTGAGGTCATCAACCTGAATACGCTGGAGAACGCTGGTCGCTTCAGCTTCTTCGGAGCCGACGATATCCCGCAGATCGATCCGGCGAGCGTCTTCGGTGGTCAGGCGATCGGTATCGTGTTCTCCGATGGCGAAGCAGGCGCCCGACGCGCCGGTATGCCGGAAAACATCTTCTCGTTCACCGGTACCTATGCGTTCGACAACGGCATCGCCGTTAACGGCAGTGTCGTCAGCGTCGATTCGGTGTTCTCCGGATTCTCGCAGGCTGTCGAGTTGCCGTCTTACACACTGGTCAACGCCGGCATCATCTACGAGACCGACAACTGGCAGTTCGCACTCACAGGCAAGAACCTGACCGACGAAAGGTACTTCCGTGCAAACTTCCCGAACCTGTTTGGTTCGCAGATTGTCTTGCCCGAGCTGCCGCGTAACTGGCAGGCCAGCGTATCGTTCAGCTTCTAAACCCAATACGTTGAGCTAGCGCACATGACCCCGGCATCGCGTTGCGTTGCCGGGGTTTTTTGTAGCCAAAATTTACTGCATAGCAATAACAGGCAAGTCTTATGACGCACCGATTCACTAATCGGCCCTTCACCCGACCGATTCAATCAGCCGTATTACTACTATTACTGGCAACTATCGGATGCACGTCTGAGCACAACGATGCACCAACGCCAATCGAGCCTAAAGTTGTCATCGTGACGATGTTCGAACGCGGTGCAGACACCGGCGATGCACCCGGTGAGTTTCAGTTCTGGCGCGAACGGCGCGCGCTCGACACCGTCTTCGAATCCGGGGCGCACCACGATATTCACTACAATGCAGACAGCGGCATCCTTGCGATCGTGACAGGCATTGGGACAGCCAAAGCTGCCGCCTCGGTGATGGCGTTGGGCATGGATCCGCGCTTCGATTTGCGGCGCAGCTATTGGCTGGTCGCCGGCATCGCCGGCTTTGATCCTGAGGATGCGTCGATCGGCTCGGCCGCTTGGGCTGAGTACCTGGTCGATGGTGACATTGCACATCACATCGACGCACGCGAAAAACCCGATGACTGGCGCTGGGGTTACATCGAACGGCATGTCAAAACACCGTTCCAGCAACCCAGACGCACACCGAACGGTGAGGTGTACCAAATCAATGGCGCGCTAGCCGAGTGGGCATATTCGCTCACCAAAGACACAGACCTCGGTGACAACGCAGAGCTCGCCGCCGCGCGTGCAAGATACACGCAACATCCAAACGCGCGCAAACCACCATTCGTCCTCAAGGGTGACCACCTGGCCGCCTCAACCTTCTGGCACGGCAGTATCCTTAACGATTGGGCTAATGCCTGGGTCGCGCACTGGTCGCAGGGCAACGGCGAGTTTGTCTCGTCGGCGATGGAAGAAACCGGCACGATGCAATCGCTGACCTATCTGCAGCGCATGGGTCGCGTCGATATACAGCGCGTGATGGTGTTGCGCACCGCGAGTAACTACACGATGCCGCCGCCAGGCGTCAGCGCTGCCGATAATCTGCTGGCCGAAAATGATGGCTACAGCGGTTTGGTCATGGCACTGGAGAGCGGGTACCGTGTTGGCTCAGTAGTCATCGACACGCTGCTTGACGATTGGCCCCGCTATCGCGACACAACGCCCGGAGCGCACCCGCAATGAATCGTGATGACGTTATCTACCACCTGGTCAGCGCGGATGTCTGGCGCGATATCGGCGTGCAGGATATCTACTACCCTGCGACCTATGAACAAGATGGCTTTGTCCACGCCACCGCCGATCCGGGCTTACTGCTTGCTGTTGCCAACAACTTCTATCGCAGCAACCCGGCCGACTATCTGTGTCTTGAGATTGCCACCGCCGCCGTCACTATCGCCGGGCTCGAATTACGCTATGAGGCGCCGGCAGCGGTGGGTGATGCGAGCGCTGACATTCCGGGAGTCGACACGCAATCGACCGTCTTCCCGCACATTTACGGTGGATTGCAACGCAGCATGGTGCGCGGCACGCATTCGGTAACGCGTGATGATGACGGGCGCTTCATCGCTATCGAGACGCTCAACGTTGTTGCCGGTTAGCGGCATCAATACCGCGCTGGCAGCCAGACCAGACTCAGTTTGCCAGGCTGCGTGGCGAGAACATTTTGCTCGTACTGGGGATACGCAAGCGGCAAGTCGCATGTCGCATGTCGCAAGCCGCAAGCCGCAAGTCGCAAGCCGCAAGTCGCAAGTCGCAAGTCGCAAGTCGCAAGTCGCAAGTCGCAAGTCGCAAGTCGCAAGTCGCAAGCCATACTGCGGCACAGTCGCTGATACCGCGCGACATTTATGCCGCGAAACGAGCTGTGTCTTTGCGCCGTGCTGCGACGTAATTACAGAAACAAATATTTGGCAATAAAGATGGCCGCAATGACGTAAACCACCGGCGCGCACTGGCGCGCCTGACCCGATACCAGCTTGATCAGTGCGTAACTGATAAAGCCAAGCCCGATGCCATCGGCAATCGAATACGCCAACGGCATCGCAATGGCGGCAATCACAGCCGGTGCACTTTCGGTGATGTCGCTCCAGTCGAGATCCGCCAGGCTGCGCGCCATCAGACACGCCACAAACAGTAACGCCGATGCCGTCGCATACGCTGGCACGCTGCGCGCCAGCGGCGCAAGGAACAGGCACAGCACAAACAACAGACCACACACGATCGCCGTCAAACCGGTCCGGCCGCCAGCCTCAACACCCGCGCCGCTCTCGATGAAGCTGGTTGTTGAAGAAGTACCAGCCAGCGCACCGACAACCGTTGCGCCCGAATCAGCGAGCAGCGCCGGACGCAAGCGCGGCAGCTTGTGGTCGGCATCCAGCAGGTTGGCGCGTGTGGCAACGCCAACCAGCGTGCCAGCCGTATCGAACACGTCGACAATCAAAAATGACAACACCACAGTCAGCATTGACCACTGCAAGGCGCCGACGATATCCAGCTGCAGCGCAACCGGCGCAACAGATGGTACGGCGGCGAACACACCCTCAAACGTGACTTGCCCCGATACCCAACCCACGATCGATGCGGCAAGAATGCCGACCACAACGGCACCACTGAAGCGACGCGCAGACAAGGCAGCAATCAGCGCGAATCCAGCGATGCACATGGCCGGAGCGAAACTGGTCAGATCACCAAGCCCGACCAACGTCGCCGGATTGTCGACGATGACGCCTGCGTTTTGCAACGCAATAAAGCCGAGAAACAAACCAATACCACCAGCCATGCCTAGTTTCAGATTGCGCGGGATCGCATTGATCAACCATTCACGGAATGGCAGCACGCTGAGCACGACAAAAATAATGCCGGAAATGAAGACTGCACCCAGCGCCGTCTGCCACGTATGACCACCGCCGATGACAACGGCATAGGTAAAGAACGCGTTCTGGCCCATGCCCGGCGCAAGCGCTATCGGGTAGTTCGCCAACACGCCCATCAGCGTCGATCCAACCGCTGCAGCAATACACGTCGCAACGAACACTGCGCCGAAATCCATACCAGTTTCGCTCAGGATCGCCGGGTTGACGATAGCGATGTAGGCCATCGCAAGGAAGGTTGTCAGCCCCGCAACGGCTTCACGCCGCACGCTCGTGTTGTTTGCCGTCAGTGAAAATCGGCGCGCGAAAAAATCGCTCACTGAATGTCGCCGCCAGGCATCGACGCCGGATCGATCATCACGGTCGGCGCATCGGCTTGCGGCAGCGCATCGGCGTAGGTTTCCCAGTTATCGACGAGCGCATCGACAACCGCATTACCGACAATGAATGCGCTCTCGAAAGAGGGCAGACCATCATCGGGATACGGCGCCGTCTTGCTCCACGCAGCAGTGCGTCCAACGGGCGGCATCGTGAAATTGCTGGCCGTGCGCAGCACCAGTACGCGCTCGGCATCAACAAGACCCGCCCGATCCAACCGGTGCAGTGCCGTCAGGGTGCCGCTGTCTTCCATATTGGACGTCATGAAGTTCGCGTCCGCGCCGGCATAAAGTTTGAGCCAATCGTTCGCCCATCGGTTCAGTAACTCGCCATGCCAATAGGTGCTGGAACTCAGCGTATCGCCAATGGTGACGAACGGTGCGCGGCGCGCCGCCGGATGATTTTTGTAGGCTTTGCGAAACTCGGCGATGCCCGGTGCATCAGCCAACTTGATATTGCGCGTTAGCGCGTACGCCCAATTGACCAGGCCAGGGTTCAGCGAAAACGAAATCGTGTCGAGCGTCCAGCCACCATAAACGTCCTCGGGATTCTGGGTTGGCTCTTTGGCGCCGAGCGGCACCATGCCGTACGGCCAATGGTCCGGGATTTCGCGACCGTCGATTTCGTAAAGCAAGTCGCCGTCAACAACGTGCCGTGCCCATGCCGCCGAGCCCAACGACAGATCCGCAGGGTCGGCACCAGCGATGCCGGCCACGAGCCAGTAGGCTTGCGACAAGTCGAACCGCGGGTCCACGCCCAGTGCCATCACAGATGCGGTGGCATTCGGGATTCCACCGCCCAACAAGATCGCCATGACTCCATCGTCACGCGTGTACAGATTCGCCTCGCCCATCGGAAAGGTGTGCTCATCGGTGATGCCGCCCCGCTCCAGCCACAACTGCAGCTCCCCGGGACTGTCGCCGGTTGGCTCGCCACGTTCGAACATTGCCATGACGACAACTTTAATCGGAATCGGTTTGGAATCAGCAGCGAACGCGGTGCTAAAATGTCCGAAAACGAGCAAAACAGCTAACAAAATCAAACGGCACGCACGCATAATGGATTCCTGTAGTTAATCGTCGGCAGGGTGGCGATGTAGTGGGGGACAGCGCCGACAACAAGCCCTCATTGTGTCGTGTTGCGCACTACGCTTGCAAGCCGCAACACGCTGTTCGCAAGGCCGAAGAATATCCCTCAAGTACCGGTTTGACCGTCGTTTTTTGGTTGCGGACGGCAAAAACACGGTTATCGTAAATAGAAGAAAAGCCTCATCTTTATGGTTTTTCAATCCCATTTTCAGCTGTCACTAAGCGATGCAGCCCTTCGGTCGACGGTGCCGGCACCGTATACTGGATGGATAAGCAGGTAGATAGGAGAACAATATGGTCTGGTGGGCATGGTTAGTCGTTGGTTTGTTGTTGATGTGTGCAGAAATGCTGCTCGTTGACGCAGCCTTTTATCTGGTATTTCTCGGGGTCGCGGCTATTCTGACTGGCACTATTGGCCTGGTAGGTATCGGCCTGCCTGTTGCAGCGCAGTGGATGATTTTCAGTGCGCTGGCCGCGATATCGATGGTGTTTTTCCGACGCAAGGTCTACCTGAAGCTGCGCGGCAGCCCCATCGGCTTCGAAGACCAGGTCGACGGTCGCCACGTCGTGGTCACCGAAGACGTCGGTGCGGGCGGACAGACGCGCGTCGAGTTTCGCGGCTCTCGCTGGGATGCTGTCAACGTTGGCAACGCACCGCTCACGGCAGGGGATCAGGCGATCATCACTAAAGCCTCAGGCTCGCGGCTCGAGATTTCGTCGCTGTAAGCGCCGCGCTGAGTCACAAACAGAATATTCGAATCACAATAAGGAGCACTCAATGAGTCAGGAATTTCTCTTCGTCGCTGCTGTTCTCGGGATACTGGTCATCATTATCCTGTCCAAGACAGCCAAAATCGTGCCGCAGCAACAGGCCTACGTCATCGAAAGCCTGGGCAAATATTCACGCACGCTGCCGGCCGGATTCCATATTCTCGTGCCGTTTATCGAGCGCATTGCCTACAAGCACTCGCTGAAAGAACACGCAATGGATATCCCGGAGCAGATTTGTATCACGAAAGACAACGTGCAGGTCGGCGTCGACGGCGTGTTGTATCTGCAGGTCACTAATCCTGAGCGTGCATCCTACGGCATCGGCGATTTCGTCTTCGCGATTACCCAGCTGGCACAAACCACGCTGCGTAGTGAGGTCGGCAAGATCGACCTGGACAAAACGTTCGAAGAGCGTAACGCCATCAACCTGTCCGTCGTCGACGAGCTGGACAAGGCCTCCGATCCATGGGGCGTGAAAGTGTTGCGTTACGAAATCAAGAACATCAACCCGCCACATGACGTGCTGGGCGCGATGGAGAAACAGATGCGCGCCGAACGTGAGAAGCGAGCCACCGTTTTGAAATCCGAAGGTGAGCGTGATGCGAAGATCAACGAGGCCGAAGGCGAGAAGCAACGCGTCGTACTCGAGTCAGAAGCGGCGCAAGCGCAGCAGATTAACGAGGCGCGCGGTGAAGCCGAAGCGCTGCGCGAAGTTGCCCGGGCAACAGCCGAGAGTCTGCGTCTGGTCGGTATCGCGATCAACGAAGACGGCGGCGAGAAAGCGGTGCAGCTGAAGATTGCGGAAAACTATCTGCACAAGTTCGGCAACCTTGCGAAGGAAGGCAACACGCTGATCGTGCCGGCCAACCTGTCTGACATGACGTCGATGATCAGCACAGCGACAGCTGTGTTCGAGAATAACCGCAGCAACGCGGCTAGTCAGTAACCGGTCGGCCTGACCAGGCCGTTCAAGAAAAGCCCTGATCGGCTGACGCCGGTCAGGGCTCTTTTTTGCTAGTTTGTTGCTTCAACATGCCAGCTCGAACATCGCATGCATGTCAACGTGCCAACAACCCGCAAGCGCGATGGTTTACCGGGACGCGGTAAGACGTAGCGACAGTTCGTCCATTGCATGCTGCCACGCTGCGTACTCGTCTGTCTCTTCCCACAACTCCTGTAGCTCAGAGCTACTCTTGATACGAGAAACTGCCCTATGAGCCATCGTGATCAGCTCAGCGTCTGGCTGTTGCTGGTTAGCTGCGAGCCAGCCAGTGACCTCTTCCGGCAAATCTTGCGACGGCGTACCGATGAGCGCAGCCACAACCTCTGCAGCCGCCAGCGCCGCGCACGCCTCAGGCGCCTCAAGATAGTCAGCACCGTCGACCGCCGCGAGCGACGCGTTCAGAACACCGCTACCGGTCGACGCTTCAAGTTCGTACACCCAATCCAGTGCGTCGTCGTTCTCGAAGGTTCCTAATCCCCATGCACCCATGACATCTAGCTCCCGTCAATTGGACAACCGACTCCTTGCGGCCACTATAGCGCCATCACGCAGCCTGAACGAGCCCTCCGGAACGGCAGCGACAGGCACAAAAAAGGCCGGCCCAAGGCCGACCTTTTTGTTGGGCAGTGACCTGCCCTACGCACATGCTGAATGAATCAGACGAGTTTGCGGCGACGTGCGCCCAGACCCATCAGACCCATGCCAAGCAATGCCAGCGTCGCCGGTGCTGCTACGTTCACCGCATCTTCACCGTTCGTGTCATACCACACAGCGTCTTTGAAGCTGAAGCCTGTCAGCTCGCCGTTTTCACCAATGTTGGCGCTCGTGCCGCCGAACGCCGGGTGGAACCAGATGCCAATCGTAGTATCGAACTGCACGCCCGTTTCGAGGGCTGCGTTAATGCCAGCAACGTTAATGCTCAGCGTCGCAACGTCGCGCTCGGTCTGGTATGCATTTTCGAAGTGTCCCAGGAACTCGGTGGTTTCCCAGCTGTTCGAGCTGTTCAGGCCGTTGTAGGCGTACGCCCACACAGAGTTGCTGCTGCGGTCGAAATACAGGATCGCCAGCTCGTTGTCTGAACGCTTCGGGTTGCCACCTGGGTTAATTACCAGCCAGCCGCCAGTGGCGGCGTCGCTGCCGTTACCAGCATCTTCGCGTGGCGCGTTGCCAGCCGCGTAGTCGACTTCCCATGTGAACGACTGATCGTTCGTGTCGTACTGAGCGAAGATCGAATCAAAACCGTATTCGCCACCAGCGCCGCCAAAGTTACCAGCACCACGCTCGTATTCGTAAACTGGGCCTGCGTTGGCGCCAGCGCCAACGGCCAGCGCAGCTACTGCGGCGATCGTTTTAATCGTTTTGTTAATTGTCATTGTCATTGTCCCTTGCAGACTTCTAAATTTCTCGGTTAGAAGTCTGCAAACCACATGCCACAAAACAATTAGCCATTGTTTTCAACGAGTTAAATGAAATTTGCAGTATGTAAACCGCATGTGACACCGCTTCTTGTAAAACTTTTCGACAACCAAACGGCTCAGTAACCGCATTACGTTAAATTGATGGGCGTCAATCTATTGGATGTTGTCCATGGCTGCCTTGCGCTGCTCGGCAAGATCTTGCAACTCACGCACATCCTGCAAAAGCTGCTGTGTCGTTTCGGGATCCGGCAGTGGCAGGATCGGCGATATATGCGCCGATTCCGGAATATCGTCGGCGGGATCCTCAACCGGCGCCTCTTCTTCCGGCTCGCGAGGCTTCGCCGCCTGCACAACATTGGTTGCCGGATTGATCAGCAAGACGTCAGCGTTCTGATTGGCAGGCGGCTCATTGCTGAAGTGCCATTGACCCGCCTCGTCTTGCCAGCGGTACACCTTGACCGATCCTGCCTCAGGAATCACGACACCCACGGTGTTGGACACCGCACCGGACCGCCAGTGGTTGAATTTCGCAACAGCATCCTGCCAGCGCCACAATGGCAGCCCATCAGGCCCCTTCAGAAAAAATGGGCCTGCCAGCGCGAGCAAGACGACAACAATCAGAAATTTGACGAATAACTTCATAACGCAAGCCTACCGCAACTAACAGGACATCAATGTGACAGGCCGCCTATTCTGTGTCGACCAGTCCCGCTTAGCTTAGAATACGGCGTTTTGGGCATCCATCACCATGATCCAAACCCCGCTTGAGGAGCGTCGCGAACGCGTATTCCTGGTACTGGCCGGCGTATTTTTGTGTGCAATGACCATGCTGAATATCATCGGCATATCGCATTTTGTGCAGCTTGTTCAAGCATTTACGATTGGCGGCATAGAGATTGGCCCGCTCACAGTAGCCGCCGGCGTCCTGCCCTACCCGCTCACGTTCCTCTGTACCGATCTGATCAGCGAGCTCTATGGCAAGCGGCGCGCCAATTTCATGGTCACCGTCGGCCTCGGTCTGAATTTGTTCATCCTTGCTGTGCTGATGCTGATCGATGTGGCGTCGCCAGCCAACGCCGCAATGATGCCCCCATGGCAGGCAATCGAGCTGGCGAATCCGGTCGGTCTGCCAAACGGTGAATCACTCGACGGCACCGTTGCGATGTTCGATCTGATTTATGCCACCACATCCGGCGCTGTGTTGGCATCGATGGTCGCCTATATTGCTGCGCAGTATTGCGATGTACATGTATTTCATTGGTTAAAGAAGCGCACGCAAGGAAAGCACTTGTGGCTGCGCAATAATGTGTCAACGCTAACCAGCCAACTGGTTGATTCAATTGCAGTAATTTCGGTCACTTTCGGTGCGGTCTTTCTTGCCGGTGAAATGACGCTGGCGGTTTTGTTAGGCCTGATGGCCAGCAATTACGTATTCAAGATGCTGGCCGCATTGGCCGATACGTTGCCGTTCTATTTCCTGACGGCCAAGCTCAAGCGCTATCTGGAGCTGGATACATCACCGCAAGCGCCCTAGCGCTGTCGAAAAACCTTACAAATCAGCACTGCCAGCCGATCCGGCCCAATCTAAATCGCTGATTAACCAATTAAAATTTTTTTGGCACGCAAGTTGCTTATATCTAAGCATCTTCATTTTGATAGCGCACTAAGGAAAGTAGAATGAAAAATCTAATCAAAGCTTTCGCCGCGTCAGTCCTGATTGCTTTGCCAGGCCTGGCATCAGCAACCTGGGTATCGCACTCAAACGATCCCTACGTTTTTCTGACGGAAGGCGAGTCTTACACGGTCTACCACGATTTGTCAGCGTACGGCGTCCCTAACCTGAACCAAGTCAGCAACGCATGGTTGGAGCTGAGCTTCTCTGACGGCTGGCTGTGGGGCGATCGCTCTTATGACATCGCCAACATCACCGCTGACGGTATTTCTGAGACGTACGAAGTTGACGGGACCCACGTATTTGGTTTCGACATTGTCTGGTTGCAGACCGGCCTGGACGAGCTTAACAGCACGGGCGTACTTGCCGTAACTATCACCGCCGCTGAAGGCTGGCACGGCAATGATTTCTGGTGGAAAGAGTCTACCTTGTGGGCTGACATCCATGCAGTACCGGCACCAGGCGCGTTGGCGCTGCTGGGTCTGGGACTGCTGGCGATGGGCGCACGCCGCCGCCGTCGCGTCTGATACGCACCAGCTAGCGTAAGCAAAACGGGAGCTTCGGCTCCCGTTTTTTTTTGCCCGCAAAAAGTGCTACGGGCGCATGCCTCGTGCATCGACTAACCAAACCGCATCGCGGTTGCTAGCCCAGCACATCTGTCAGCATTTCACGGACAACAGCCGGCACGGCTTGTGTAACGACCCTGCAAAACACTCATCACAGTTTGCTTCTACCGGTAGGTATACCGAGCGCTTCCGCCAAGCGTTGATCGGTATGTATTGATACCGTTTGCCGGCACCCTTGTGCGTCTAGCCACCAGGCGCCCGAGTCTTCACGCCTGATCGGGCGGAGTTCACCGTGTTGAGCGCTGTGTGAGCGTCTGTTCAGTGACCGGTCGGCGCAGAAACTCCACCGGGTACCCGAATCGTTTCGATCAGCTCCAGGACAGATTGTGGAGGCGGCGGCGTGAACCTGCACACAGCGGTCGCGACTGAGAAATTGACCAGCGCACCAACGGCGCCAAACGCGTTCGGCTCAATGCCGAAGAACCAGTTTTGCGACCAACTGCCGAGAAACGCTGTGTCCGCAACAAACATGACGCCTTTGTGCTGGAAGACATACAACAGCGTCACACTCAGTCCGGCCACCATGCCTGCAATCGCACCTTGCTTGTTCATCCGTTTCGAAAATATACCCATCATTAAAGCCGGGAACATTGAAGCCGCCGCCAGACCAAACGCCAGCGCAACGGTGCCCGCGGCAAAGTCTGGCGGATTAAAGCCCAGATAGCCTGCCAACATAATCGCGCCGGCCATTGCGAACCGGCTCGCCATCAATTCCTGTTGCTCAGTGATATCCGGCTTGAAGACGCTCTTGAGCACGTCGTGAGAAATAGCCGAGGAGATCGCCAGCAGCAACCCTGCTGCCGTCGACAGCGCAGCCGCCAAACCGCCGGCAGCCACCAAGGCGATTACCCAGTTTGGCAATTGTGCAATCTCGGGATTGGCAAGCACCATGATGTCGTTGTCCACCTTAGTGACCTCATTGACGGCCGCGTCTGCGCTGTAACGAATACGCCCGTCACCATCTCGATCATCAAACTGCAACAAGCCGGTTTTTTCCCAGTTCACAACCCAATCGGGGCGTTCGTCATACTTTAGATACTCACCCGGAGCCGGCTCCAGCGTGCTCATCAAATTCAATCTCGCCATCGCTGCCACGGAAGGTGCCGTGGTGTACAAAATCGCGATGAACACCAAAGCCCAGCCTGCTGACACTCGTGCGTCGGTCACCTTGGGCACGGTGAAAAAACGGATGATGACGTGCGGCAGACCGGCTGTACCAATCATCAGCGACATCGTATACATAAACATGTTGGTCTGGCTCAATCTAGCCGACGTCGTGTACTCGGCGAACCCGAGGTCTTGCACGATCAAATCCAGTTTGTCGAGCAGGAACGTGTCCGTGCCCACCATCGTGCTGCCCAGACCAAGTTGAGGTATCGGCATGCCAGTCAGGTTCAGCGATATGAAGATCGCTGGAATCGTGTACGCAAAAATCAGCACGCAATATTGAGCAATCTGCGTATAGGTAATGCCTTTCATACCACCCCATACGGCGTAGAAAAACACAATAGCCATGCCAATCGATAAGCCGATTTCGTAGTCGACTTCGAGGAATCGGGAAAACGCGACACCGATGCCTTTCATTTGGCCGATCACGTACGTCACTGACGCCAGAATCAGGCACACGACGGCGACCAAGCGCGCTGCGTTTCCGTAGTAACGCTCGCCAATAAACTCCGGGACCGTGAATTTACCGAATTTACGCAGATAAGGCGCAAGCAACATGGCTAGCAGCACGTAGCCGCCGGTCCAGCCCATCAAGAATACCGAGCCGCCATACCCCATGAATGCAATCAGGCCGGCCATCGAGATGAACGATGCCGCGCTCATCCAGTCTGCTGCGGTGGCCATGCCGTTCGCCACCGGATGGATACCGCCACCGGCTACGTAAAACTCTTTCGTCGAACCGGCACGTGCCCAGATTGCGATACCGATATACAGCGCAAAGGTTGCGCCTACGACAATGTAAGTCAGTAGCTGAAGATTCGTCATTGGCCGCGCCTAATCTTCAACGGCAAACTGTCGATCCAGTTTGCGCATGCGCCATGCATAGAAAAATATAAGGACAACAAAGGTATAGATGGAGCCTTGTTGTGCAAACCAGAATCCCAGCTTAAAGCCGCCCAATCGAATCGTGTTCAGGGGCTCAACGAGGATGATCCCGAACC
>JBCBDU010000033.1:0-38702 GCA_038529355.1 Pseudomonadota bacterium | reverse complement strand
TGCATATAGCCGATCGTGTAGATGTGCACCATCAGCGACACGAACGTCACGACGAACATCATCATTGCGGTCAGGCGGTCGACGAGAAAGCCCACCTGCATCCCCAGGCCGTCCGTGAACGCCCAGGTGTAGAGGTTGTAATTCTCGATAGCGCCGCCGTTGAGCATGTGACGCAGCACGACAAACGACAGCGCGCAGGACAAACCCACCGCACCAATCGTCAGCACGTGGCTGGCCGTGCGGCCAATGGTCTTGCCAAACAAGCCGGCGATCACTGACGCCACCAGCGGCGCAAGCACGATAGTCAGATGTGTAGAGATCATCGCGCTAACCCTTCAACTCGCTGATCTCGTCAACGCTGATGTTGCCTTGGTTGCGGAACAACACGACGAGAATCGCCAAACCAATCGCCGCTTCTGCGGCCGCGACGGTCAGAATGAAGAATACGAACACCTGCCCTGTCGTATCACCGAGGTAGCGTGAGAACGCAATGAAGTTGAAGTTGACCGCGAGCAGCATCAGCTCGATGCACATCAGCAACACGATGATGTTACGTCGGTTGATGAAGATGCCGGCGATGCTCAGCGAGAACAAGATGGCAGACAACGTCAGATAGTGTGCAAGCCCGACCGTCATTGCCGCTCCTCCGAATCCATGCTGACCAGCCGCACGCGATCTTCACGACGCACGCTGACCTGCTTGTTGATGTCCTGTACTTTCAGGCCAGGACGCTTGCGCATCGTCAGCGTGATCGCAGCAACAATCGCCAGCAACAGGATCACCGACGCCAGCTCAAACGCGTAAACGTGCTCGGTGTACATGACCTCACCCAGCGCTTTGGTGTTGCTGTAGCCTTCCGGCAGCTCCGGTGCCTCGGCCAGTTTGGCAATGCCCCAGCTACGCAGCCAGATCACCTGACCGAGCTCGATCACCATGATGACGGCCACAAGCAAACCGACCGGTGCGTAGCGTGTGAAGCCTTCGCGCACTCGCTCGATGCTGATGTCGATCATCATGACGACAAACAGGAACAACACCATAACCGCGCCGACGTAGACAAGCACCAGCGTGATCGCCAAAAACTCTGCCTGCAGCAACAGCCACAACACAGCGCTGTTGAAAAACGCCAGCACCAAAAACATCACGGCATGCACCGGGTTGCGGGAAAAGATGACACCCATAGCCGCGCCGATCAGCACCGCAGAAAAGGTGTAAAACATCAGATCAAAAAACAACGTCTGTACCCCATGCGGCACTAACGGCCGCCCTATTCTTTTGTCGCTATCCGCGCGCCCCTCGTGGCCAACGCGTCTAGCGGAAGTTTGCGTCCGCGGCCTTATCGGCTGCGATCATCGCCTCGTAGCGTTCACCAATACCCAACAATTTGTCCTTGGTCATGATGTTCTCGCCACGCTGTTCCATGTGATATTCATGGATGCGCGACTCGACAATCGCATCGACCGGACAGGCCTCCTCGCAGAAGCCGCAATAAATGCATTTGAACAGATCGATGTCGTAGCGCGTCGTGCGGCGTGTGCCGTCATCGCTGACATCGGATTCAATCGTGATCGCAAGCGCCGGGCACACCGCCTCGCACAGCTTGCAGGCAATGCAGCGCTCTTCGCCGTTCGGATAACGACGCAGCGCATGCAAACCGCGAAAGCGTGGCGATTGTGGTGTCTTTTCCTCCGGATAGCTCAGCGTGACTTTGCGCTTGAACAGATTGCGCCCGGTCAGCATCAGTCCCTGCCACAGCTCGGCCAGAAAGAAGGTTTTGAAAAAACTTCGCATTGCATTCATAACGGTTTCCTATGCGCCCAACCGCGCCCATGGGCCCCACTGCTGCCACACCATGATGCCTTCGACTGCGATCCACACGATCGTGACCGGAATGAATACTTTCCAGCCCAGGCGCATGATCTGGTCATAGCGATAGCGCGGGAACGTCGCGCGAAACCACAAAAAACAAAACAGGAAGAACGATGTCTTCACCGCGAACCAGAAAAAGCTCGGTTGGCCGAGGAAGCTGTCAGCGCCCAGCAAGCCTTCAAACGGCGACAGCCAACCGCCGAGGAACAGGATCGACGTCAGCGCCGCAATCAGGATCATATTCGCGTATTCGGCGAGGAAGAACACCGCGAACGCAACGCCAGAGTATTCGACGTGGAAACCGGCGACGATCTCTGACTCACCCTCTGCGACATCAAATGGCGCACGGTTCGTTTCGGCAACGCCGGAAATGAAGTAGATCACGAACAGCGGCAGCAACCACAGCGCAAACCAGTGCGTAACGCCGCCTTGTTGAGCCACGATAATGTCGCCCAGGTTCAGACTGCCGGACGCCATCAGCACACCGACCAGCGCAAAACCCATCGCGATCTCGTACGCCACGATTTGCGCGGCCGATCGCATCGCGCCGAGCAACGCATACTTCGAGTTCGTTGCCCAACCGGCGAGGATCACGCCGTACACACCCATCGATGTCAGCGCCAGCACGTACAGCAAGCCGGCGTCGATGTCGGCCAGCACGAAACCTTCGGACACGGGCATCACCGCCCACGTCGCAAACGCCGGCGTGATGGCCAGCAGCGGTGCGATGATGAACAGAAAGCGTGACGACTCAGCCGGCACCACAACTTCCTTGAGCAACAGTTTCAATACGTCAGCGAACGGCTGCAGCAGACCTTTCGGACCGACGCGGTTCGGGCCAACGCGATTCTGGATGTAACCGATGACTTTACGTTCGGCGAACGTCATGTACGCCACGCACAAGATCAGCACGACGGTCAGCATCAGAATCTGCGCCGTTTTCCACAGCGTCCACCGCGTGCTTTCCGACAGCGACATCCACAGGCTCGCATCGCCTTCGGCAAACGCAGCCGGCGCGACGAGCAGCGCTGCGATGATCAGCAAACCGCGCATCATGTCCTGCCCTCGCGTTGCGCCCGACCTTCGACGCCATCGCGCGTCAGTTGCAGCGCACGCGCGCGGCGCACCGTTGCGTCCACTTCGTAGATCGGTGTGCGAATCAAATTGCCGGCGGTGTCTTCGCCGTTGACCGTGCCGGGCGAGTAGTCCGCAGCAGCTCGGTTGTCCGGAGTCGACAGATCGATGGCCGTCAGCGCATCGCCAGTTAAAGTTGCTGCGTCGGTGTAGTCAAAACCCTCGACGTCCAACAGATTGCCGAGCACCCGCAGCACTTTCCAACCCGGACGCGCCTCGCCGACCGGCATTGCCACGCCCTGCCAGGTCTGCGCCAAACCTTCGACGTTCACGAACGTGCCCGCAGTTTCTGCGTACGTGCCAATCGGTAGAACCACATCGGCGCAAGCGGCGAGTGCATCATCAAAATAGGCGCTGCACGCCACCAGCGATGTTTTTTCCAACGCCTCGCGAACACCGCCAAACGCGGCCAGATCAAGATCCGGCTCGACATGCCAAAGCAACATCGCCTTGCCCGGTGCGGCAAGCATTTCGCCTGCGGATTTGCCGGCCGCGCTACGGCCGCTGCCGGCACCTGCGCGGTGCGGCAACACACCGGCCAGCGCCAAACCGGCACTGTTCGCACCGGGCGACAAAAAGCCCAGCGTCGCGCCGGTCATCGACGCAATCTGTGTGGCCAACCAGCGCAGTTTGCTGAACGCTGCGTGCGACTGCGCTGCAACGCCCAGCAACACCAGCGAGCGCTTGCCGTCCAGCAGTGCTTTGGCGATAGCGTTGTGGGCATCAGTCACGTCAGCCTTCGGCAGCCCACGCATCGTTGCGGCCTCCAGAGTGCTGTCGGACGCCTCGGCCACGGCAGTCGCAACGGCTGTGAGCTGCGCGATTAACGCACCAGTCACTGCCTCGTCGCGAGTGAAGAAATAGTCGCTGTCAACATCGTCGATGGTGCTGATGCGTGCTGCGTTGTCGACGGCCGCCTTGCGCAAACGATGCGCAATGATCGGCGCTTCATGACGCAAACGACTACCGACTACCAGCGCACTATCCAGATCATCGAGCTGCGCAATCGGCATACCCAAGAACGGATAGACCGGATCGTTATCTTGATCGCTGATATCGCGGCGCGTCAGACGATGGTCAATGTCGTTGCTGCCCAGCGCTGCCGCCAGACGTTGCAGCAACCAACCCTCTTCGAGCGTTGCCGATGGCGAGGCAATAAAACCGGTGTCATTGCCGCTGTCGCGGAGCAACGTCGCTGCCCGCTCCAACGCGGTCTGCCAATCGGTGTCCTGCCATTCGCCGTTGACGCGGATCTTCGGCGTCTGCAAACGATCTTCGGCGTAGATACCTTCGTAGGCAAAACGGTCGCGATCGGCAATCCAGGTTTCGTTAATCGCATCGTTCGGCCGCGGCACAATGCGTTTGATCGTGCCGCGCAGCGTGTGCACGAACACGTTCGAGCCAACGCAGTCATGCGCGCCGACCATCGGCTGTTGCAGCATCTCCCACGAGCGCGCGCTGTAACGATATGGCTTGTTGTTGAGTGCACCGACCGGACACAGATCGATGATGTTGCCCGACAATTCGTGATCGACATTTTTTTCGATGTAGGTGCCGATCTGCATGTGCTCGCCGCGTCCGGTTGTACCCAACTCCTGGATACCCTGAATCTCTTTACCGAAGCGCACACAGCGCGTGCAGTGAATGCAGCGCGTCATATCGGTAGACACTAGCGGGCCGATGTTCTTGTCTTTGACGACGCGCTTTTTCTCGGTGTAGCGCGACACATCGCGACCATAACCCATGGCCAGATCCTGCAGCTCACACTCGCCACCCTGATCACAAATCGGGCAATCCAGCGGGTGGTTGATCAGCAGGAATTCCATCGTCGCGCGTTGCGCCGAAATGGCATACGCTGACTTGGTGGACACCTTCATGCCTTCGGCGACCGGCGTCGCACACGCAGGCAGCGGCTTCGGCGCGCGCTCCACCTGCACCAGACACATGCGACAGTTGGCCGCAATCGACAGTTTTTCGTGATAGCAAAAACGCGGCACGTAGGCATTGGCCGCGTCCGTCACTTCGATCAGCATTTGACCCTTGCGGGCCTGTACGGGCTGACCGTCAACTTCGAGGGTGATCAGATCTTCGTCACTCATGACGTTCGTCGTTCCTGCTTGCGCAACCGGCGTGGTCACGCTCAAAAATTAAAAATCAGGCAGCCGCTGCGCTGTCCGCGTCTACGATGCTGCGGCCGCCGTTTGCGACCATGTATTCAAATTCGTGGCGGTAGTGATTCAAGAAGCTCTGCACCGGCCACGCGGCCGCATCGCCCAGTGCACAAATCGTGTGGCCTTCAATCTTGTTGGCGACATCGAGCAAGCGCGACAGATCAGCTTCGGTGCCACGCCCTTCGAGGAAACCGGTCAACATGCGGTACATCCAGCCCGTGCCTTCACGGCACGGTGTGCACTGCCCGCAACTCTCAGCCATGTAAAAACGTGCGATACGACGCAATACGCGCACCATGCATGTCGAATCGTCCATAACCATGACCGCGCCGGTTCCGAACGACGAGCCCGCCGCTTTCAGCGAGTCGTAATCCATCGTGCAATCCATAATGATTTCGGCCGGCAACACTGGCACTGATGAACCACCCGGAATCACCGCTTTGAGCTTGCGGCCTTTCCAGACGCCGCCACACATGTCCAGCAACTCCTTAAACGGGATGCCCATCGGCAATTCGACGTTCATTGGCTTTTCGACGTGGCCCGATACCGAGAAGATTGCCGTGCCGCCGGAATTCTCAACGCCAAGGCCGCTGAACCACTCAGCACCTTCGCGGAGAATGGATGGCACGCTGGCCAGCGATTGCGTGTTGTTGATCGTTGTCGGCTTGCCGTACAGACCAAAATTGGCCGGGAACGGCGGCTTGAAACGCGGCTTGCCCTGCTTGCCTTCGAGTGACTCCAGCAGCGCAGTCTCTTCGCCGCAAATGTACGCGCCGGCGCCAACGAACGTTTCGAGATCGAAGTCGATACCAGAGCCCTGAATGTTCTTGCCGAGCAGACCGGCTTCGTAGGCTTCTCGCACGGCTGCTTCGAATCGCGGCACCGGCTCTTCGATGAATTCGCCACGAATGTAGTTGTAGGCCACCGTCGCACCCATCGCGTAGGCGGCGATCGCCATGCCTTCCACCAGTGAGTGCGGGTTGTAACGCAAAATCTCGCGATCGTGGCACGTGCCCGGCTCGCTTTCGTCCGAATTGCACACCAGATATTTTTGTACTGGCGCACTTCGCGGCATGAAGCTCCACTTCAGCCCGGTCGGGAACCCGGCGCCACCGCGACCGCGCAAGCCTGACGCTTTGACGATGTCGATGACTTCATCCGGCGACAACTCGCCTTTCAGAATACGTTCCCAGGATTGGTACCCACCGGTCTTGCGGTAGGCATCGAGCGTCCAGCAATTGTCACTGCCAAGCGTTGCGTAACAAACGTTGTTGCGTACTTCACTCATTCGAGTTCATCCAGAATGGCCTGCATCGACTCAGGCGTCAGGTTCTCGTGGTAGACGTGATCAACCATCATCATCGGCGCACCACAACAGGCGGCCAGACACTCTTCTTCGCGCTTCAGATAAATGCGACCGTCCTCGGTGCTGCCACCGAGTTTAGTGCCCAGGTGCTTTTCGGCGTGCGCAACCAGCTCTTCCGCACCGCGCAACATGCACGACACGTTCGTGCAAATGGCCACGTTGTGGCGGCCGACCGGCTTGGTCACGAACATCGAATAGAACGACGCGACTTCATAAACCTGAATCGGTTCGAGATCGAGGTATGCCGCAACGGCGTCCATCAGGTCCGTGGTCAAAAAGCCCTGGTTCTGATGTTGCACGGCATGCAACGCGCCAATGATGGCCGAGCGGCTTTGATCCGCCGGGAAACGCGAACGCCACTGGTCGATCTCTTCGCACACATGTGCCGAGAGCAATGACGTATTGGAAGAGTCTTGAGCCTGCATCTGTCAACCTGCCTAGCGATCGATTTCGCCGAACACAATGTCCTGCGTGCCGATCACGGCCACTACGTCTGCGAGCATGTGCCCGGAGACCATTTCATTCATCGCTGAGATGTGCGCAAAGCCTGGAGCCCGCACTTTCAGTCGATACGGTTTGTTAGCGCCATCCGACACGATGTAGGTGCCGAATTCGCCTTTCGGGTGTTCGATGGCCGCATACGCTTCACCGACAGGCACTGTGTACCCTTCCGTGAACAGTTTGAAATGGTGAATCAGCGATTCCATATCGCCTTTCATTTCGACGCGCTTCGGCGGTGCGATCTTGTGATCGTCGAGCATCACGTCGCCAGGGTTGTCGCGCAGCCAGTCAACACACTGACGAATAATGCGGTTGGACTGGCGCATCTCTTCAACGCGCACCAGGTAGCGATCGTAGCAATCGCCATTGACGCCAACCGGAATATCGAACTCGAGGCGGTCATACACTTCGTAAGGTTGCTTGCGACGCAGATCCCACTCGACACCGGAGCCACGCAGCATCGGGCCGGTGAAGCCCAACTGCTGAGCGCGCTCAGGCGTCACAACACCGATGTTAACGGTGCGCTGTTTCCAGATGCGGTTATCGGTCAGCAGCGTTTCGTAGTCATCGACACAACCCGGGAAACGCTCGGTAAAGTCCTGGATGAAATCGAGCATTGAGCCGCTGCGGTTTTCATTCAGCGATTTGGCAGACGCTTCGCTGCGCCATTGTGACGATTCATAGCGCGGCATCGTATCGGGCAGATCGCGATAAACGCCACCCGGACGGTAGTACGTCGCGTGCATGCGCGTACCGGACACCGCCTCGTAGCAATCCATCAGGTCTTCGCGCTCGCGGAAGCAATACAGGAACATCGTCATCGCGCCGATATCCAGACCGTGCGCACCGAGCCACATCAGGTGATTCAAAATGCGCGTGATCTCGTCGAACATGACGCGGATGTACTGCGCGCGCAATGGCGGCGTGATGCCCATCAGTTTTTCGATGGCCAACACATAGCCGTGCTCGTTACACATCATCGACACGTAGTCGAGCCGATCCATGTAACCGATGCTCTGGTTGTAGGGTTTGCTCTCGGCCAGTTTCTCCGTGCCGCGATGCAGCAAGCCGACGTGCGGATCAGCGCGTTGGATCGTTTCGCCGTCCATCTCGAGAATCAAACGCAACACACCGTGCGCCGCCGGATGCTGCGGGCCGAAGTTCAATGTGAAATTCTGGATCTCAGACATCGTGGTCTTCTCTCAGCGCTTCTTCGTAGCGGTTATCATCACGGATGACACGCGGCACCAGCGTGCGTGGCTCGATCGATACCGGCTCGTAGGCGACGCGACCTTTGCCCGGGTCGTAACGCACTTCAACGTTGCCAGACAATGGGAAATCCTTGCGGAACGGATGACCGATGAAGCCGTAGTCGGTCAATAAACGGCGCAAGTCCGGGTGACCATCGAACACGATACCAAACAGATCAAACGCTTCACGCTCATACCAGTCAGCCGATGCCCACACGTCCAGCAACGACGGACAGCGCGGCGGATTATCAGTGGACGCAAACGTGCGCACGCGCAACCGCCAGTTGTGATTGAGCGACAACAGGTGCCCCACCACGGCGAATCGCTCTGGCGCAAAGGTCTCGGACTCATCGACGATAACCTCACGCTGCACTCCGCGCGAATAGCCGCTGCCGGTCGCCGAGTTGGTCTTCCACTCATCCTGGCCGTAGGTCAGGTAGTCGACGCCGCACAAATCGATCAGTGTTGAAAAATCAAACTGCGATGCATCGCGTAACTCTTGGCACGTCGATACCCATGCATCGAGCGGCACGATCATCGTCACTTCGCGCGCCGCCGACACGGTGATCTCAAAATCCGCGAACTGTGCGCGCAATGCATTGGCAAGCGCCGAGTCATAGTGCGTGTTGGCCACGATTGTCGTCTCTTCGCTCATCGGGCAATCGTACTCGTGCGACGAATTTTCTTTTGCAGCTGTAAAATGCCGTAAATCAGTGCTTCAGCGGTCGGCGGACAACCGGGCACATACACATCGACCGGCACGACGCGATCGCAACCGCGCACGACGGCGTACGAGTAGTGGTAATAGCCACCACCGTTCGCGCATGAACCCATCGAGATGACCCAGCGCGGTTCAGGCATCTGGTCATAAACTTTGCGCAATGCCGGTGCCATTTTGTTGACCAGCGTACCGGCCACGATCATGACGTCTGACTGCCGCGGACTTGGGCGAAACACGATGCCGAAGCGATCCAGATCATAGCGAGCCGCGCCCGCATGCATCATCTCGACAGCACAGCAGGCAAGGCCAAAGGTCATCGGCCACATCGAACCGGTGCGCGCCCAGTTGACGACGGTGTCGACACTGGTGACAACCATCCCCTTCTTCTGGATGCTACCGGGCGGCAATTCAAACGACTGCGGCGCCGTTGCGGTGGAATCTAGTCCCATTCAAGCGCACCTTTTTTCCATTCGTAAATAAAACCCACGACCAGCACGGCCAAGAACAAGCCCATCGCGAGCAAACCAAAACCGCCGATGCTGTCGAGCGAGATCGCCCACGGAAACAAAAACGCGATCTCGAGATCGAAGATAATGAACAAGATTGCGACGAGGTAGTACCGCACATCGAATTTCATGCGGCTGTCGTCGAACGCTTCGAATCCGCATTCGTACGGAGAGAGCTTTTCGCTATCTTTGCTGCCCGAACCGAACAGGAAGCCCAGCGTCATCATCGCGATGCCCAGGCCAGCGGAAATACCGAGAAAAATCAGGATCGGTATGTAGTTTTGCAACACGCTTTGCGTCCCATGCCGAACCCCGCCATGCGCGCGTCCCCACGCGGCAGCAGTCCGATCTTCAATTCTTAAGGTTTGGCGGCGCGTTTGCCGCCCGAATTCGCCCGCTATTGTAGCAGGAGGAGCCCCGCTGTTAACAGGTTTAGCGGCGAAAAATGCCCTGCCCTTAGGCTGAATGGTGACAAGCCATTGTCGAGCATGCAGACTCTGGCGACGACCCTCAATGGGCGTCACCGCAGCGATCTGCAACAATCAAGATACGTGGTGCCGATGGCCGGACTCGAACCGGCACGGCTTGCGCCACTGCCCCCTCAAGACAGCGTGTCTACCAATTCCACCACATCGGCATAAAAGTATCTTGTCAGACGATTACTCGTTCTCTGTCTCTGGGTTCTCTGCCTCTGGCGCCGGCGCTTCGATGGCCGGCAGATCATCGGCCACATCGCCAATGGCATCAGTCGCTTCATCGACCGCCTCTTGCGCATCATCCAGATTCAGTGATGGCACGTCATCAGGCGTCTGCAGCTCAACCACATCGTCAATAGCGTCAGCGGCCGGTGCCTCGGCAGCCTCGACAACACTGGTGCCAGCACCCGTTTGTTGCGTCGTCAGGTAGGCAAGCGCCAGGCTATTCACAAAGAATAGTGTTGCCATTACCGCTGTCGCACGCGACAGGAAGTTAGCGGCACCGCGAGCACCAAAAACAGTGCCCGATGCGCCTGAGCCGAACGAAGCGCCGGCGTCGGCGCCCTTGCCCTTCTGCATCAACACCAACGCAACAATAGCGATGGAGATGACCGCGTGGATCAGGGCGAGCACTAAAAAGGCCGTATCCATATCGATTTTCCGTTGAAAGTTCTATTCAGGAAGAAGCCAGTGCAGCTGCTGCCGCACCGATTTCAGAAAACTGCGTAGCGTCCAGAGACGCACCGCCGATGAGCCCACCATCAATGTCCGGCATGCTCAGCAAACCATGGGCGTTGGCCGGCTTCATGCTGCCGCCATACAAAATACGTGTCGATGCCGCGAGGTCCGCATCGAGCTCAGCCAGACGCGAACGCAGCAGCGCATGCACAGCCTGCGCCTGCTCCGGCGTGGCCGTTTCGCCGGTACCGATCGCCCAAACAGGCTCGTACGCGACAACAGCGCCGGCAAAGCCTGCGGCACCTACTATCCCCAAAACCGCGTCGAGCTGCGCCAGCACAACAGCGTCGGTCTCATTCGCCTGGCGCTGTGCGAGCGTTTCGCCCACGCACAATACCGGCTTGATGTCATGTTCAATAGCGGCCGCGAACTTCGCCGCCACTTGCTCATCCAGCTCGGCGAACAACGCACGCCGCTCGGAGTGCCCCACCAGGACATAACGACAACCGAGCTCTGCCAGCATCGCCGCTGAAACCTCGCCAGTGTAGGCGCCCTCGTGATATTCGGAGACGTTCTGCGCGCCAAGCTGCACGTCGCTGCCAGACAATCGCGTCGCCACCTGATCGATGAACGGATGTGGCGGGCAGACCAGATATTCAACACCTGTGGCGACAGAACGACGGATACCATCGACGAGCGCATCATTCGCCGCTCGCGAGCCATTCATCTTCCAGTTGCCAGCGATCAGGTAGTCTCTCATGTGCGTGCTGCGTCCGGGTCACCGCGACCGTGAAAAGCCGGCGAGCATACCGTCAGACCGCCACTTCTGCAATGATTCAGCGCGATCATGCCGCCGCCAGCTTTACGGTGTCGGCCAATTTCGCCGCCGCTGCGCGCACTTCTTCCTTGTCCTCGCCCTCCACCATGACTCGGATCAGCGGCTCGGTACCTGAGGCGCGCAACACAATGCGCCCCCGATCGCCCAGTCCGGCCTCGATATCGCGCTTGGCGCCTTGAATCTTGTCGTCACTATCAAGGTCGATTCGCTCACTGATCCGCACGTTAATCAATACTTGCGGAAACAGCGGCATTTCATTGGCCAGATCCGCCAGGCGCATGCCCGTGCTGCGGATGATCTCCAGCAACTGCAACGCGCTGACCATGCCGTCGCCGGTGGTCGCACGATCCAGACAGATGATGTGCCCCGAGGTTTCCCCACCAATGACCCCACCATGTTTTTTGAGCTCTTCCATCACATAGCGATCGCCGACCTTTGCACGGACAAAGTCGATACCGTGCTCGCCCAGCTTGCGCTCCAGACCGAGGTTGCTCATGACGGTGCCAACGACCGGGCCGCTCAGCGCATCAGCGCGATGGCGACCCATCGCGACAATGTAGATCAGCTGATCGCCATCAATAATGTTGCCCTCATGATCGACCATCAGCACGCGATCGCCATCACCATCCAGAGCGATACCCAAATCGGCTTCAACGCCGACAACCATCTGTTGCAGCAGCTCCGGCTGCGTTGAGCCGCATCCGGCATTGATGTTCTTGCCATTCGGTGAACATCCAATCGGAATCACCGTGGCACCTAACGCAGACAACACGCGCGGGCCGATCTTGAAGGCCGCGCCGTTCGAGCAGTCCAGCACGATTTTCATGCCTTCGAGGCTCAGCGACTCGTCGACCGTGGCCAAACAATAATCGCGGTAGCGCTCGCGCGCCGAATCGATGCGCCGCGCAAAACCCAGGTCGGCTGAATCGCGCGTGATCGCCGGCGCTTGCAGCAACGCTTCGATGCGCAGCTCATCGTCATCGGACAACTTGCTGCCATTGCGGTCAAAAAATTTGATGCCGTTGTCGTGATAGGCATTGTGTGAGGCGCTGATCATGACACCAAGATCGGCATTGAACGAGCGCGTGATGTGAGCAACACCGGGCGTTGGCAACGGTCCGAGCATTAGCACGTCGACGCCCGCCGCCGTAAACCCGGCCTCAAGCGCTGCTTCGAACATGTACCCCGATACCCGCGTGTCCTTGCCAATGACGACGGACCCGCCGTCCGGCACCAGCACTCTGGCGGCAGCGCCAGCCAGTCGCAATGCGAAATCCGCGGTCATCGGCATCTCGCCGACACGACCGCGCACGCCATCTGTCCCAAAAAACTTGCGCCCCATAGCTAATCCCTATCGTTAGAGTATCGGGTGATCACCGATTGCCGCCGCCACCTGCAACGCTTCGCGCGTTTGTTCTACGTCGTGAACACGGACGATCGATGCACCGCGTCGTGCGGCCTCGGCGGCAAGAATAACACTGCCGATCAACCGCTGGTCGGTACTGTGTCCGGTAATCTCACCCAGCATCGATTTGCGCGATAAACCGGCCAGTACCGGCACGCCCCAGTCACGAAACCGCCCCAAATCGCGCAACAGGACCAAGTTGTCGTCCAGGCGTTTGCCGAAACCAAAACCGGGATCCACCAGCAGGCGCTCGCGCGCGATACCGGCTTGCTCACAAAGCTGAATGCGCGTCTGCAAAAATGCATGCACCTCATTAACAACGCAGGCATAGCGCGGATCGCGCTGCATGGTGTCCGGACTGCCCTGCATGTGCATCAGGCACACAGGCACATCCAGCGCAGCTGCGGCAGCTAGCGCACCGGTTTGGCGCAACGCCCAGACATCGTTGATCATTGCTGCACCTGCCGCGACGGCGGCCTGCATCACTTCGGCCTTGCTCGTGTCGATCGAGATCACCGGTGATGTCTCGCGCATCAGAGCCTCAATGACCGGAATCACCCGGTTCATCTCCTCATCCGCTGACACCGGCGACGCGCCAGGGCGTGTCGACTCACCCCCGATATCAATGAGGTCTGCGCCTGCCGCCAGCATCGCTTGCGCCTGCGCGCACGCGGCTGCCGTCGAATCGAAGCGACCGCCATCCGAGAACGAATCAGGGGTGACATTCAATACACCCATGATCAATACCGGCCCGTGCGCGAAAACGATCCCAGCGTCAGAGAAATCCAGCGACATGTTGATGCTCTACCTGTTTCAATGCGATTGCTGCACAACGCAAAACGGCAGCCTTGCAGCTGCCGTTTGCGTGTACCCGAAAACGGGTTGCAACTGCGTCAGCTCGACTGACCCGCGGGCCCGCCGATCTGGCCTTCCGGCTTATTGACCTGATCATCACCACCGGTCAAACCTGACGGTGGCTGACCGCTGTCCGTCCAGTCGGCTGGCGGACGCGGTTCGCGCCCTTCCATGATGTCCTTGATTTGCTCGGTGTCGATCGTCTCGTATTTGATCAGTGCATCGGCCATGTTGTGCAGCTTGTCCAGATTCTCATTCAGAATCTTTTCTGCCCGGTCATAGTTCTGGTCAATAATGCTGCGCACTTCCTCGTCGATCGCATGCACGGTGACGTCCGAGACCTGCTTGGTTTGCGTCATCGTACGACCGAGGAACACCTCGCCATCTTCTTCGCTGTAGCTCAGCGGGCCAAGGCGGTCAGACAAACCCCACTTCGTCACCATGTTGCGAGCGATATCCGTCGCGCGCTCGATATCATTCGACGCACCGGTTGTGACGCTATCGGCACCGAAGATAATCTCCTCAGCAAGCCGCCCGCCGAACAGACTGGAGATCTGGCTCATCAAGCGTTGCTTCGAATAGCTGTAGCGATCTTCCTCTGGCAGGAACATCGTCACGCCAAGCGCACGACCGCGTGGAATGATCGATACCTTATAGACCGGATCATGATCCGGCACATTCAGACCAACAATGGCGTGGCCGGCTTCGTGATACGCGGTGAGTTTTTTCTCATCTTCACTCATCGCCATCGAACGACGCTCGGCGCCCATCATGATCTTGTCTTTGGCTTTTTCGAACTCCTCCATACCCACGGTACGGCGGTTCGCGCGCGCTGCAAACAGCGCAGCCTCATTCACCAGGTTGGCAAGATCTGCGCCCGAAAAACCCGGCGTGCCGCGCGCGATGATGCCCGGCTTGACGTCATCGCCAATCGGTACCTTGCGCATGTGCACCCGCAGAATCTGCTCGCGGCCACGCACGTCGGGCAGCGGCACAACAACCTGGCGATCAAAGCGACCCGGTCGCAACAACGCCGGATCCAGCACGTCGGGACGGTTCGTCGCGGCGATGACGATGATGCCCTCGTTACCTTCGAATCCGTCCATCTCGACGAGCAGCTGGTTCAGCGTTTGCTCGCGCTCATCGTGCCCACCACCGAGGCCTGCGCCACGATGCCGGCCAACAGCGTCAATCTCGTCGATGAAAATAATGCACGGCGCATGTTTCTTGGCTTGCTCAAACATGTCACGCACACGAGATGCGCCGACACCGACAAACATTTCGACAAAATCCGAACCGGATATCGTGAAAAACGGCACTTTGGCCTCTCCGGCGATAGCGCGGGCGAGCAATGTCTTACCGGTACCCGGCGATCCGACCATCAATACGCCTTTCGGAATCTTGCCGCCCAGGCGCTGGAACTTGCTCGGGTCCTTCAGGAAGTCGACGATTTCGACGACCTCTTCTTTTGCTTCTTCGACGCCCGCCACGTCAGCAAACGTGACGCCTACCTGGTCTTCGCCCAGCAATCGAGCCTTGCTCTTGCCAAAGGACATCGCGCCGCGCCCACCTGCCCCGCCGCCTTGCATCTGACGCATGAAATAAACCCACACGCCAATGAGCAACAGAATCGGGAACGAATTGACGAACAGACTCAGCAGCAGGTTTGGCCCTTCCGGCTGCGGCATCTCGAACGACACACCCTTTTTCTTCAGGTCACCGATCAGAGCGGTCGTGTCCGTTTCGGGGTTGTACGCAAGATAACGCGCACCGCCATCCGTCGTGTAGCGGACTGCGGCACCATCGAACTCGACGTTGCGAACAACGCCGTCATCCACTTTTTTAAGGAAATCGGAGTATTTCTCCTCCGTCACACCAACAGTCGCGCCTTGCTGGAAGCCCTGCACGACGGTGATCAACACCAGTGCAATGGCAATAAAAATCATAATGTTCTTGGCTGAATCGTTCACGTGAACGCCTCGCAGTCAGGATGCCTCATCGATTACAAGATCTAGACACCCATGTAAAGTTCTTAAAAGACAGTAGGTTAGGACCGTTATCCGAAGAAGATTGAAGCCGAAAATTAGCTCAAAAATATACTGGTTCTGACACTACACTAAGCGGTGGTTTCTGGCCAGCACGTACACCTCAGTACTGCTGGGTCGTGACGCGGCGGGCTTACGTATTTTGACCGTGGCGAATTGCGCTCGCAGCTCGCGTACATACTGATCAAAACCCTCGCCCTGAAATACCTTGCATACGAACGCACCCTTCTTGCTGATGACTTCGCCGGCAAAGGCCAGTGCCAACTCAGCGAGATACATCGCACGAGGCTGGTCAACCGCCTTTACTCCACTGATATTGGGGGCCATATCACTCATTACAAGGTCCACACGACGCCCATCCAAATGAGACAATAACTGATCAAGGATGTTCTGTTCGCGAAAATCGCCCTGCAGAAACGTCACTCCGGGCAAGCTGTCCATCTCCAGCAAATCCAGTGCGTAGATTTCAACACGCTCTTTCAGTTGTCTGGCCAGATACTGTGACCATCCACCGGGCGCCGCACCCAAGTCCACAGCAATCATGTCCGGCCGCAGCAAATTGGCCTTGCGCACGATCTCGTCAAGCTTGAAGACTGCGCGCGAACGGTAGCCTTCGCTACGCGCCTTTTGCACCCAAGGATCGCGCTCCTGGCGGTCGCGCCAACTGCCACCGGAACGACGCGGTCCGCTCATCGCGAAACCACCGTGCAACGCAGGCCCGATTGACCTACACTCGTGCGCCTTCGAAAACGCAACGGCGGACCCTCATGGCGCTGACAGAAAACCAACGAAAAACCCTGCGCGGCCTCGGCCACAAGCTCAAGCCGGTCGTCATGGTTGCCGACAAGGGACTGTCGCCGAATGTGCTGCATGAGTTGGACAGTGCGTTGACGTTTCATGAGTTGATCAAAGTGAGCGTGCGTGCCGGGGACCGGGACGAGCGACAAGCGATCATCGCTGATATCTGTGACAAAACGGACGCTGAAAACGTGCAACGTATCGGCAATATCGTATTGCTGTTCCGCCGCAACGCCGACGCACCGAAAATCGTGCTGGGCAGCCGCTGAACGTTTATTCGTATCGAACTTCGACAATCTCGTAATCAATCGGACCAGCCGGTGCGTTGACAGTGACTTCGTCACCTTCCATCTTCGCGATCATCGCGCGCGCAATGGGCGAACTGACCGACACCAGACCTTTCTTGATGTCCGCCTCATCATCACCAACGATCTGGTAGGTAATCGTTTCGTCGGTTTCTAGATTCAGAAGGTCAACCGTTGCACCAAACACCACTTTGCCATTCGCATTGAGCTGCGTGACATCGATGATCTGTGCGTTCGACAATTTGCCCTCGATTTCCTGAATACGACCTTCGGCAAAACTTTGTTGCTCTTTGGCCGCATGATATTCAGCGTTCTCCTTCAGGTCGCCGTGCTCGCGCGCCTCGGCAATCGCCTGAATAATGCGCGGACGGTCAACGCTTTTCAGCTGCTTGAGTTCGGCCTTTAATTGCTCTGCGCCGCGCGCAGTCAATGGCACCTTGTTCATATCAAATCCTGTTGTATGGGATTGGCGTGCCGCGCACGCCGTCTATGCGGCAACGGTTGCGTGCAGATCCTGCAAACAATTGACACCGTCATCCGACAAATGTTGCATGGCAACGCAGGTTGCGATCGCCGCTGCCAGTGTTGTGTAGTACGTCACGCCGCGGGCAACAGCCTCACCACGAATCGTCTGCGAATCGCGGATGGCCTTCGTGCCCTCGGTGGTGTTCACGATAAAGTCGATCTCGTCGTTCTTGATCATGTCCACCAGATGCGGGCGCCCTTCGCTGACTTTGTTCGCTCGGCGGCACTCAACGCCCGCTTTAGCCAGCTCTTTGGCTGTACCCTGTGTCGCCACGATATCAAATCCGAGACCGATCAGCATTTGCGCCAGTTCGACGGCATCTTCCTTGTCGCGGTCGCGCACGGATATGATTGCCGTGCCGCCACGAGGCAGCGTCACGCCGGAGGCAAGTTGCGCTTTTGCGTAGGCTTCGCCAAACGAGGCACCTGTACCCATTACCTCGCCGGTCGATTTCATTTCCGGGCCCAGAATCGGATCGGAATGCGGGAAACGCGAAAATGGGAATACGGCTTCCTTGACCGAGAAGAACGCCGGCACAACGTGATCGGCGTAGCCCATGTCAGCCAGTTTTTCGCCGGCCATGACACGCGCGGCAATTTTTGCCAACGGCACACCGGTGGCCTTGCTGACGAACGGCACAGTGCGCGATGCGCGCGGGTTCACCTCGAGCAGGTACACCCGATCGCCCTGGATCGCGAACTGCGTGTTCATGAGTCCAACCACTTTCAGCGCTTCCGCCAATCGACTGGCTTGATCAATCAGCATCGATTGCACGTCGCGCGACAATGAAAACGGCGGCAGCGCGCACCCGGAGTCCCCTGAGTGCACACCTGCCTGTTCGATGTGCTGCATGATACCGCCGACCAACACGCGTTCGCCGTCTGCGATCAAATCAACATCAACCTCAATCGCCTGATCCAGGAAACCGTCGAGCAACACCGGGCTATCGTTGGACACAGACACGGCGCTTTCCATGTACGACAGCAAATCATCATCGTTGTAGACGATCTCCATCGCGCGTCCGCCAAGCACATAAGACGGACGAACCACCAGCGGATAGCCCACCTGCGCCGCGCGCTCAATTGCCTCATCCTCGTTGCGTGCCGTCTGGTTCGGCGGCTGCAACAGCGACAACTCTTCGATGATGCGCTGGAAGCGTTCACGATCTTCTGCAAGATCGATCGAGTCCGGTGACGTACCGATGATTGGTGCGCCGGCCGCCTGCAAGGCTTCTGCAAGCTTCAGCGGCGTCTGACCACCGAACTGCACGATGACGCCTTTGGGTTGCTCCAGCTCGACGATGTTCATGACCTCTTCAAAGGTCAGCGGTTCGAAATACAACCGATCCGCAGTGTCGTAGTCGGTCGATACGGTCTCCGGATTGCAGTTGACCATGATTGTCTCGTAGCCGGCGTCGCGCAGTGCCAGCGCCGCATGTACGCAGCAGTAATCAAACTCAATGCCCTGCCCGATCCGGTTCGGCCCGCCACCCAGAATCATAATCTTCGGTTTATCACTGGGGTTCGCTTCGCAATACTGCTCGTACGTTGAGTACATGTACGCCGTGTCTGTTGCGAATTCTGCCGCGCAGGTGTCGACGCGTTTGTACACCGGCCGAATGCCGGCGTTGGTGCGTAGCGTGCGCACTGTCAGCTCGTCGCTGTTGGTCAAGCGCGCGAGGCGCGCATCAGAAAAGCCGCGCCGCTTAAGCTCGCGAAGGTTGGCCGGACGAAACGCTTTTTCGCCCAGCGAGCGTACGCCGTTTTCGACCCGCACCAGATCGAGAATTTGTCCGAGGAACCACGGATCGATGCCGGACAACTCGTGCACGCGATCGATGTCAAAACCAACCCGGAACGCATCGGCAACCCACAACAGGCGCTTGTCGCTCGGCGTGCGCACCTGCTCTTCAACCAGGTCGCGATTGGCCGCATCACTGCGCTTGGCGCGCAGTTGCGAATCGAAACCGGTCAAATCAGTTTCCAGACCGCGCAACGCCTTTTGCAACGACTCCTGGAACGTGCGCCCGATCGCCATGACTTCGCCGACCGACTTCATCGAGGTCGTCAGGCGCTGATCAGCACCCGGGAACTTTTCGAACGTGAACCGCGGAATCTTTGTGACCACGTAGTCGATCGTCGGCTCAAACGATGCCGGCGTACGACCGCCCGTGATGTCGTTAGCAAGCTCATCAAGCGTGTAACCAATAGCCAGCTTCGCCGCGACTTTTGCAATCGGGAAACCAGTGGCCTTGGACGCCAGCGCACTTGAGCGCGACACGCGCGGGTTCATCTCGATCACGACCATACGACCATCGACCGGATTGACGGCAAATTGCACATTCGATCCACCGGTCTCGACGCCAATCTTGCGCAGCACAGCCAGCGACGCATTGCGCATCACCTGATACTCACGGTCGGTCAGCGTTTGCGCCGGCGCAACGGTGATCGAATCGCCAGTGTGTACGCCCATCGCGTCAACGTTCTCAATCGCACAAATAATGATGCAGTTATCGTTGCGATCACGCACGACCTCCATCTCGAACTCTTTCCAGCCGATGATCGATTCCTCGATCAGAACCTCGGTGGTCGGGGACAGCTCAAGGCCGTTGCTGACGATGTCTTCGAATTCTTCTTTGTTGTACGCGATACCACCGCCAGTGCCACCCATCGTGAACGAGGGTCGAATGATCGCTGGGAAGCCGATACGCGTCTGGATGTCGCGCGCAGTATCAATATCGTGCGCCACCTCTGCGGTGGGCGACGACAAACCGATGTCGTCCATCGCACGCTTGAACAATTCACGATCTTCAGCCATGTCGATGGCGTCGCGCGACGCACCGATCATTTCGACGCCGTATTTTTCCAGAACGCCCTCGCGCACAAGGTCCAACGCACAGTTCAGTGCGGTCTGACCACCCATCGTTGGCAACAATGCATCGGGCCGCTCTTTTTCGATGATTTTTTCAACGGCAGTCCAGTGCACGGGCTCAATGTAGACCGCATCCGCCATCTCCGGGTCCGTCATGATTGTGGCCGGATTGGAATTGATCAGAATGACGCGAAAGCCTTCCTCGCGCAGCGCTTTGCACGCCTGAGCGCCTGAATAGTCGAACTCGCAGGCCTGCCCGATAATGATCGGCCCTGCCCCAATAATCAGCACACTTTTCAGGTCTTCGCGTTTTGGCACTTTGAATTTTCCTACACTAAGTGATTGAGTCAGCAGCGCTTTGCATTAATCGACAGCAGCAGCGCTTTCGCTACTGGCTAGCTGTTTCTTCGCCCGATTGACGATCATGCGAGAGAACTGGTGAAACAACGGGCGCATATCCTGCGGCCCCGGACTCGCTTCCGGGTGACCCTGGAATGAGAACGCCGGCAGGTCGCGATGGCGAATGCCTTGCAGCGTGTTGTCAAACAATGAGCGGTGCGTTGCCACCAATTCGTCGGGCAGACTCTCTTCGTCGACGGCGAAACCATGGTTCTGGCTCGTGATCATCACTTTGCCGGATTCCAGGTCTTGCACGGGGTGATTCGCACCGTGATGACCGAATGGCATCTTGACCGTCTTTGCACCGAGCGCAAGCGCCAACAACTGATGGCCCAGGCAAATGCCGAAAATAGGCATCTCCATCGCCAAAAACTCGCGGATCGCGTCGATCGCATAGTCGCAAGGCTCAGGATCGCCGGGTCCGTTCGACAGAAATACGCCGTCCGGCGACAACGCTAGCACGTCTTCGACGGAAGTCTTTGCGGGTACCACCGTCACGCGGCAATCGTGCTCGACCAGCAGGCGCAGGATATTGCGCTTGATGCCAAAGTCGTAAGCCACGATATGGATCGGCGCAATGCGCCGTGTCACAACCGGATTTGGCTGGTCCCAGGACTCACCTTGTGCCCACTGATAACTCTCGGTCGTCGTCACCACCTGCGCAAGGTCGGCACCGGCGAGCGACGGCGTCTCTTTGGCCTTGGCAACCGCCTCTTTGGCAAGCTCCGAGCCTGATACGCCTTCGCGCGCGGTTATGATGCAGCCTGCCTGCGCGCCGTGCTCACGAATATGTCGCGTCAATTGGCGCGTATCGAGGTCGGCGATCGCCACCAGTCCGGCGCGGCGCAAAAAGTCGGCAAGATTGGATTCGCTGCGCCAACTGGACGTGACGATCGAGCGGTCGCGGATAATCAGACCGGCCGCGTGTGCACGATCTGACTCAAAATCTTCGCTATTGGTACCTGTGTTACCGATATGCGGGTAGGTCAGCGTAACTATTTGTTGGCAATAGGAAGGATCCGTGAGAATTTCCTGATAACCCGTCATTGCCGTGTTGAACACAACTTCGCCGACTGTTTCGCCGTCAGCGCCGCACGACAAACCCCTGAAGACGGTGCCATCGGCGAGTGCAAGAATTGCTGGTGTAACCATGTAGACCTCTAAGCCTGCAGTGAGCAGATACACGAAAGCGGAAGGTCTTTTTAGGACGGCTCCCGCTTTGGCATAGGTCGAAGGTTTTAGCTGCGACCCGAAACAGTTTACGTCAGCATCGTGGTTTTGAAAAGTGCCGGCCGGTAGCCGTTCGCGCAGGATCGACTCGAACGCGTGCCTGCACAGTTCGCGTCCGGTCACTCTTTGTACCACCCTGCGCGCGGGTCACTGCGCACAAACCGCTTGTTTCTAGGACGATTCAACCCGTCCGCCACGGATGGTTACGAGCCGATATTGTCGAAGAATCGCTTCACGTTATCGGTCCATGACCGTGTTCGCGGGTTGTGACGATCGCCGCCGAGATCGACCGCATCGTCAAACTTGCGCAACAGACCTTTTTGTTCGGTGGTCAGATTGACCGGCGTCTCTACCGCCACGCGGCAATACAAGTCACCAGGCTCACGAATCCGCACAGTCGGCACACCCTTGCCGCGCAACCGGAAAACCTTACCCGTCTGCGTGCCCTGCGGCACCTTCAGTGACACCTGTCCATCAAGGGTTGGCACATCTACGTTACCGCCAAGCGCTGCGACCACGAAATTGATCGGAATCTCGCAATGCAGGTCCGGCCCGTCGCGCTCAAACACCTCGTGTGATTGCACGCGAATCTCGACGTACAAATCGCCGGCTGGTCCGCCGTTGCGCCCGGCTTCGCCCTCGCCCGTCAGCCGGATACGATCGCCATCATCAACGCCAACCGGGATCTTGACAGACAGTGTCCGCGTGCGCCGCTGGCGCCCTCGACCGTCGCACGAACCGCAGGGGTCCTTGATCTGCGTACCTTCGCCCTGACACGTCGGGCAGGTTTGCTGCACCGAGAAAAAGCCTTGCGTCATGCGCACCTGACCGTTACCGGCACAGGTTTCGCACGTCTCGGGCTTCGAGCCCTTTTTGGCACCGCTGCCGTTGCAGGTATCGCAACTGACGAAGGTCGGAATGTCGAGTTTGGTCTCTTCACCACGAATCGCTTGTTCAAGTGACATCTCAAGTTCGTAACGTAAGTCCGCGCCACGAAAAACTTGTCGACCACCGCCGCCGCCACGTCGGGCACCGCCGAAGATGTCGCCAAAGACATCGCCGAACATATCACTGAACGAATCGGCGCCGCCGAAGCCGCCATGGCCCTGTCCGCCTGATGCACTGTTGCTGACGCCTGCATGCCCAAACTGGTCGTACGCCGCACGCTTCTGCGCATCGGACAAGACCTCATAGGCCTCTTTCGCTTCCTTGAAACGTGCCTCGGCTTTCTCGTCATCCGGATTGCGATCAGGATGGTGCTTCATCGCCAGCCGGCGGTAAGCTTTTTTCAGCTCTGCCGCTTCTGCCGATTTCGACACTCCCAGCACTTCGTAGTAGTCACGTTTTGCCATTGCGCACGTTCACCTTCGGGACATTCTTCAGATCGAACAAGCCGCACGCCGGTTCTTGACCAACGAGCGGCTTACCCGGATTGCGTTAAGAGTTGTTACGCCGACTTCTTGTCGTCGTCATTCACCTCTTCAAACTCCGCATCGACGACATCGTCAGCCGCAGCTTTGGCGCCATCGCCGGCATCGCCCTCGCTGGCTTGCGCCTGCTCATAAGCTTTTTGTGCCATAGATGCCGACGCTTCAGCCAACGCTTTCGACTTAGCCTCGATCGTATCCTTGTCGTCACCCTCGAGCGCCGTCTTCAAGTCCGCAATGGCCGCCTCAATCGTACCGCGCTCCGCGCTGTCCACTTTCTCGCCAAGATCAGCCAATGACTTCTCGGTGGCATGCACCAGACCGTCGGCCTGGTTGCGAACATCGACCAGCTCACGGAACTTGCGATCGTCTTCAGCGTGCGCCTCGGCATCGGCAACCATTGCATCGATCTCGTCATCCGACAGACCACTGGAGGCCTTGATCACGATGTTCTGGCTCTTGCCGGTCGCCTTGTCTTTGGCCGACACATTAAGAATGCCGTTCGCGTCGATGTCGAACGTGACCTCGATTTGCGGCATGCCGCGCGGTGCCGGCGGAATGTCAGAGAGGTCGAAGCGGCCCAGCGACTTGTTATCTGCCGAGCGCTCGCGCTCACCCTGCAACACATGAATGGTTACCGCTGTCTGGTTGTCGTCAGCCGTCGAGAACACCTGCTCGGCGTTCGCCGGAATCGTTGTGTTCTTGTCGATAAGCTTGGTCATGGCGCCACCCATCGTCTCGATGCCGAGCGACAGCGGAGTCACATCAAGCAACAACACGTCTTTGACATCGCCGGACAACACACCACCCTGAATCGCAGCACCAATGGCAACCGCTTCATCCGGGTTCACATCACGACGCGGCTCTTTGCCAAAGAAGTTCTGGACTTCCTCGGCCACTTTCGGCATACGCGTTTGGCCGCCAACCAGAATCACGTCCTGAATGTCGCTGACCTTCAGGCCAGCATCTTTCAACGCGGTCTTGCACGGTTCGATGGTGCGTGTGATCAGGTCACCGACCAGCGACTCGAGCTTGGCGCGCGTCAGCTTGATGTTCAAATGCTTCGGACCACTGGCATCAGCGGTGATGTACGGCAGGTTAACTTCGGTCTGCTGCTGCGAGGACAGCTCGATCTTGGCTTTCTCGCCCGCCTCTTTCAGGCGCTGCATTGCCAGCGGATCCTTCTTGATGTCTACGCCAGACTCTTTCTGGAACTCGCTCGCGAGGTAATCGATGATCTTCAGATCGAAGTCTTCACCGCCGAGGAACGTGTCACCGTTGGTTGCCAGCACTTCGAACTGGTGTTCGCCGTCGACTTCAGCAATCTCGATGATGGACACGTCGAACGTGCCGCCACCCAGATCATAAACTGCAACGGTGCGATCGCCGCGCTGCTTGTCCATGCCGTAGGCCAACGCCGCCGCGGTCGGCTCGTTGATGATGCGCTTGACGTCCAGACCGGCAATCTTGCCTGCATCTTTTGTTGCCTGGCGCTGCGAATCGTTGAAGTACGCCGGCACGGTGATAACCGCTTCGGTCACGGTTTCGCCAAGGTAGTCCTCGGCAGTCTTCTTCATTTTCATCAGCACGCGCGCAGAGATTTCCGGCGGCGCCATTTTCTTGCCGTCCACTTCGACCCACGCATCGCCGTTGTCGGCTTTAGCGATCGTGTACGGCACCATGTCGATATCGCGCTGCACAACGTCGTCCTCAAAACGACGTCCGATCAGACGCTTGACCGCGAACAGCGTGTTCGTCGGGTTCGTGACAGCCTGGCGCTTGGCGGATTGACCAACCAGCACTTCACTGTCTTTCGTAAACGCCACAATTGATGGCGTGGTGCGATCGCCTTCGCTGTTTTCGATGACGCGCGCTGAGTCGCCTTCCATCACCGCGACACACGAGTTCGTCGTGCCGAGGTCAATTCCAATTACCTTACCCATTTGCTTTCCTCATGAAACGGCCCACATTTCGTCTGGCCGGCCTGTTGATTACGATGACTTATTATCTGGGGACGCCTGGCGCGGCTTTCAAGCCGGTGCCGCTGCGACGATCACGCGTGCCGGGCGGATCAGACGGCCATTCAGCGTGTAGCCTTTCTGGATCGTATCGATCACGGTGTTGGGCTCGGCATCCGGCGACGGCACCATCGTCATCGCCTCATGCAACTGCGGATCGAATGGCGCACCAGTCGGCTCGACCTCCGCGACGCCAAACTTCTGCAGTGATGTCACCAGCAGCCGCAGTGTGGCCTGGCTACCTTCGAGCAGCGTCTCGGCGCTAGCCTCACCGCCATTGCTGATCGCCGCTTCCAGGCTGTCATTGACCGCTAACAGTTCCGTCGCAAACTTCTCGATGCCAAAATTCCGTGCGTTTTCGACATCTTTACGTGCACGTTTGCGCACGTTATCGAGCTCGGCCACGGCGCGCAGGTATTTGTCCCAGTGTTCGGTTGCGCGTGCCTCGGCCGCTGCCAGTGCGTCTTCGGGGGATATCTCGGATTCCGTCGCATGCGCACCATCTGCGGATGCACCGTCGGCCTGCGCAGCCTCGGCTTGCACGGCTTCATCGGAAATCGTTACGTGCGGATCGTTATCCTGCGACCCGTCGGTCTTCGGCCGGTTGCCGTTCGACTCGTTCATTTGCCACTCCAAAAAAGTCCATACCGGCGCCAGGCGCACGGAAATCGTTAACTGGAACTGGCTATTGGGTCTCGTGGCGGGAATTCAAGATCGTACTGAGCAATTTTGCCGTGATATCGACGACAGGGATCACCCGTTCGTAGGCCATGCGCGTAGGCCCGATGACGCCAAGCACACCCACGACCTCGTCATCGACCACATACGGCGATGCGACGACGCTGCAGTCGTCAAGAATCTGGAAGCCTGATTCCTCGCCGATAAAGATCTGCACGCCACTGGCTTCAATGCTGCGATCGAGCAAATCCAGCAAATCGCGCTTTTGGTTGAACGCATCGAACAAGCGCCGCAGCTTGTCGACATCGGACAACTCGGAAAAATCCATCAGGTTGGTCTCACCGGCCATGATGTACTCGCCCTGCGCGCGCGCGCCGCTTTCAATCGCCGACTGCGCCACACTGACGACATCGATCATCGCCTGGTTCATCGATGTGCGTGCCCGTTCGAGCTCCTCAACAATGACACCACGAATGCTGTCGAGCTCCATGCCGGCGCAGTGTGCGTTGATGAAATTGGCTGCCACCTGCAGCTCGTCGCGTGTGTACTCGCGTTTGGTCAGCAACACGCGATTCTGCACCTCGCTGGCGTTGATAACCAGAATGGCCAGCACGCGTTTGTCCGACAGCGGCAAAAACTCGATCTGGCGTAACGTAACGCGCTCTGGCCGCGGCACCGTGACGACACCGGCCATTTGCGTGAATTGGGACAAAATGCTCGAAGCTTGCGACATGACTGCCGACTGGTCACCGGCATCACTGGCCAGCTTGCGTTGCAGCGCGTCGACCTTCTTTGCATCCAGCGGTTTAACCCGCATCAGCGTGTCGACAAAAAACCGATAGCCCTGAGCGGTAGGCACGCGTCCGGCCGACGTGTGCGGCGCGCTGACGAAGCCCATCTGCTCCAGATCGGACATGACGTTGCGGATGGTGGCCGGGCTGAGCTCAAGCCCGGCGTCGCGCGCCAGCGTGCGCGAGCCCACTGGCTGGCCTTCGCTGACATAACGCTCGATCAGCGCTCTGAGCAATTTGCGCGCGCGCGGTGTCGGTTGATCCTGATTGTGCTTCGTTGCCATTGGCACTGCCTCCAGTCGCGGTCACAGGCAAATGTCAGCGGCGCTGACGGTTCAACGAGAACACTAAGCCTTACCTATCCGGTCGCCGCTTTCAATACCGGAAGGTTTGCTGCGAACTCGGGGACACGTCAGACTACACGTATGTACAAGATCGCAGCTCTTTTTGGTCAACCGGATCACGCCGTTGTCCAGCAGCAAATGCAGCGTGTCGCGCGCTGGCTTGCCGATGCCGGCCTGCGCGTACTGGTCGCGCACGCCAGTGAAGCCGTTGTCGCCGAACGCGTCGACGAGGCGCAATTGGCCGAACTCGCCGACCTGTTCATCGCGATTGGTGGCGACGGCACGATGCTGTACGCCGCGCGCGTCGCTGTTGGCCGGGATATCCCGCTGCTGGGCATCAACCTTGGCCGACTCGGGTTCCTGACGGACATCTCGCCCGACGAGGTCGATGACTCATTAACGGCCGTACTGAACGACGAGGCACTGAGCGAGACGCGCTTGCTGCTCGAAGCCACCGTGTCGCGTGGCGATGAGCGCGTTGCTACCGCGCTGGCAATGAATGATGTCGTGCTCGGGCGTCGCGACCCGGGTCGCATGATTGACTTCGAAACCCGCGTTAACGGGACATTTGTCAATAATCACGCCGGTGACGGGCTGATCGCCGCGACCGCGACGGGCTCCACCGCGTACGCGTTGTCCTGCGGCGGCCCGATCATGCAGCCCGGCGTATCAGCGATTGCGCTGGTACCGGTGTGCCCGCATACGCTCAGTGATCGCCCTGTTGTGCTGCCAGCCACGGTGCATATCGAAGTGCGCCGCACCGAACGCTCGCAAACGCCAGCCGAAATTAGCGTTGACGGCCAGTTTCTGGCCACGCTCGAAGGTGGCGATACGCTGACGATAAAGGCTGCCGAGCAACGACTAAAATTGATTCACCCGCCCGGCTATGACTACTTCGAGTTGTTACGTTCCAAACTGAACTGGGGCGCTGATTCGCGCCGACGCGACAAGGGAGGGCCAGGTTAGTGTTGAGTACCTTGCACGTGCGGCACTTCGCGATCATTGATGACGTCACCGTTGAGTTCGGTCCCGGCATGAATGTGCTGACCGGTGAGACGGGCGCCGGCAAATCGATCCTCGTCGATGCGCTGGGTCTGACGCTCGGCGCACGGGCGTCAAACGAGAGCATTCGCGCCGGCCAGCAACGCGCCGAGATTGACGCAGGCTTTACACTTGTGCCTGACAGCCCGGCGGCCAAATGGCTCGAGGAGATGACGCTGGATGCGGACGGCGACTGCCACTTGCGCCGGGTCGTTAGCCGCGATGGCCGCTCGCGCGCGTTCATCAACGGTAACCCGGTGCCGGTGCAAAGCCTCAAGACGCTCGGCGAGTTGCTGGTCACCATTCACGGTCAGCACGAGCATCAGGCGCTGCAAAAAACCGATCAACAGCGCGACTTGCTCGACCACCGCGGCAATCTTGGCAAACAACGGCGCGCGGTTGCCGCGGCGCATGCGCAATGGCACGAAGCGCAGGCTGAACTGAGCGCGGTGCAGGACGCACAGGGGCAGCGCGAAGAAAAACTGGCGTTCCTGGAATTTCAGCTCAAGGAGCTGGACGCGTTGGCCATGGAACCCGACGAATACACCACGCTGTCGCCGGAGCGCGATCGGCTGGCCAACGCGGGACAGCTCTCCGCTGACGGGCTACAGGCGATCGCTGCGCTCTACGACGGCGAGTCACACAACGCGCAATCACTGCTGGCCGAGGCGTCGCGCCACGTGCAGGCGATTTCGGCGATCGACCCGAAGGTTGCGGACATTACCGCCTTGATTACCGAGGCGGAGGTCAGTGTCAGCGAAGCCACCGAGAGTCTGCGACGTTACCTTGACGGCATCGAGGCCGATCCGGCGCGCCAGGAGTATGTCGAGCAGCGTCTGGCGGATATCCAAAGCCTGGCGCGCAAACACCGCGTTGAACCGGACGCGCTGCCCGCGCTGATCGACCGGTTGCGCGGCGAACACACGGCGTTGCAACGCGCCGATGAAACGATCGAGGCACTGCAACGCGCCGCTGACGAACGACTACAGGCGTTGCGCAAAGCTGCCGACACGTTGACGCGTGCACGGCGCAAGGCAGCCAAGGCATTCGCCAGCGAAGTCACGACCGGCATGCAGACGCTTGGCATGCCTGGCGGTGTCGTCGAAGTGACGGTCGAACCACGTGATGACGAGGTGCCACAAGTGCACGGCCAGGATCGCGTGCAGTTGCTGGTCAGCGCTAATCCCGGGCAACCACCGCAACCGGTCGGTAAAGTTGCTTCCGGTGGCGAGCTGTCGCGTATCAGTCTTGCCATTCAGGTCGCAGCGGGTCGCCACGACGGCGTGCTGAGCATGATCTTCGACGAAGTCGACGCTGGTGTCGGTGGCGCGGTGGCGCAAATTGTCGGGCAACGCATGCGCGAGCTTGCGCATTCAGGGTGTCAGGTGTTGGCAGTCACGCATCTGGCACAAGTTGCCGGTCAAGCCGACCATCACCACAAGGTTGCCAAGCAAACAGACGGCGCAACAACACAAACCGGTATCGATACGCTGGAGGGCGATGCACGCGTTGAGGAGATTGCGCGCATGCTCACCGGTGTTGACATCACAGACGCGTCCCGCGATCACGCGCGCGAGATGCTCAAGTAATACCGGAGCAGGCCTGAATAAGAACTGAGATTGGCTGCCTGCGACTCAAGTGCACAGCAACCGCAGCCGCCACATCGGGCTGAACAGCTTCAGCTGCCCTTCTTTTTCACGTACAGCACCAGGCTGTGATCGTGTAGTTCGTAGCCGTATTGCTCCGCAACCTCGTGCTGCAGTTTCTCGATCTGGTCGCTGACGAACTCAATCACCTCACCACTGTCGATGTCGACCATATGGTCGTGATGACTGCCATCGTCAAGCTCAAACACCGAGCTTGTACCTTCGAAATTCTGGCGTGAGACCAATCCGGCCGTCTCAAACTGCGTTAGTACTCGATAAACTGTGGCCAGCCCGATGTCCTCGCCGGACTCCAGCAACTCGCGATAGATATCTTCAGCGGTCAGATGGCGGGACTCGGCTCCTTCCAGAATTTCGAGAATTTTCAGCCGCGGCAACGTGACTTTCAGACCGGCTTTGCGCAAATCGCTGCGTTGAATCTTGGCTTCCATGGGACCTCGGGCGTGGTTTTCTGTGTGTCGCTGGCACCGGATTTACCGCATATTCCTCGCGAAAAGGGAAACTCTGGCGACAAACAATGTCATATCTACGAGTGGGTAAGGTATCATGCGCGCCGGTTCGGGGCGAAGACTGCCGCACCAACGGACGATGACAATAATGAATGGGCTTGCGATGAAATTGCGTTCACTGATCTTGCTGCTGACACTGACTGCGCTGACCCCGGCCTTGCAAGGCTGCGTTTATCGTCTGGCTATTCAACAGGGCAACATTGCCGATGCTGGCGATGTAGAGCAGGTCAAAGTCGGCATGACGCCCAGTCAGGTGCGTTTTTTGCTTGGCACGCCATTGGTCGATGACCCGTTCAACGCTGATCGTTGGGATTACGTCTATCACACACGCGTCGGTCGCAAAGAGCCGTCAACGAAATCGTTTATAACGGTGTTTTTCGAAGCAGGCGTCGTGTCGCAAATTGAAACGCGCGATGAAGCGCCGCTAAAGCGCGCCAAAGTCATCGAGTAACGCTGACCTTCTAGTCGCCCCGATGTTCGCCCATCGTGCGGCCTTCTGCGGCCAGGCGCATACGCAGCGCACGCGGATCATTGCGCAACGTCCGGTAAATCTCAATTCGGTCACCGGCACGAGCAGGCACATCGTCGGCGCGCGCCTCGCCCCAGACGCCTAACGGCGCACTCGCAACGTCAATGTCCGGAAACAACGCGTCGATGCCACTGGCGCGCACAGCATCACGCAGGCTCGAGCCGGCCGCAATCTCGATCGTCACAATGCGTTGTTTGTCACGACATGCCAGCGCTACCTCGACCGTCAACAACTGCGCTGCTTGCTGATCCACCTAGCCGTACACCGCCTGTGCGCGTTTGGTAAACGCATCGACGAGCGAATTGCATGTCTGCTCAAAAAAGTTGCCGAACAACATGCCAACCATTGGCGAGCTGAATTCGAAATCGATATGTAACGACGCCTTGCTGCCCGCATCACCGAGCTGCTCGAATAACCATGTGCCCTCGAGGTGACTAAACGGACCATCGACCAGATGCATCTCCAACCGCTCACCTGGCACGCCAACGTTGTTGGTCGTAAACCGCTTCGCGACGCCGCTTTTACTCAACTCGAGCGTCGCACGCACGTTGTAGTTATCTCGCTCGTGGACAATTGCATCGGTGCACCACGGCAGAAACTGAGGGTACTCAGCGACATCATCAACCAGCGCGAACATTTGCATTGCGCTGTGGGGCACCAACGCACTGCGGCGAACCTTTCGCATCATACGCTTGAGCCCGTGATCCAGGCCAACAGACCGGTGCCATAGGCAAGCACCGTCAACACACCAATTGGCGCGACAAAGCGCGCCAGGAAACGCCACGCCCGGAATGTAAACCCGGTTGTGCCGAGCTCGGATGACGTTGAGTTACCACACATCACCCAACCGGCGAAGACCGTAATCAGCACACCACCGAGCGGCAGCATGATGTTGGATGTCAGATAATCGATGTTGTCGAAAATGGTGCCACGGCCGACCTGGAAGTCCGCCAGCAGATTGAACGATAATGCACTGCCGACGCCAATCGTCCATATGAAACCACCGATAACGATAGCCGCAGCGCGGCGCGTCAGACCAAACCGTTCAACGATCCAGGCGACCGCCGGCTCCATCAGACCGATTGCCGACGTCAGCGCAGCAAAACTCAGCAACACGAAGAACAAAGTGCCAAACAACGTACCGCCGGTCATACCGCCGAATGCCAGCGGTAGCGTGACGAACACCAGACCGGGGCCTTGCGCAGGACTCAAACCGTTCGCAAACACGATCGGGAAAATCACCAGCGCGGACAAAATCGCAATCGAGGTGTCGGCGATCACTACGGTCACTGATGCGTTGGTGATTGACGTGTCCTGCGGCAAATAAGCGCCATAGGCCATGATTGCGCCCATGCCAATGCTCAGCGAGAAAAACGCTTGCCCCAGGGCAATCAGCACCGACTGCAGGGTTAGCTTCGAAAAGTCAGGCGTGAACAGGAACTTCAGGCCCTCAACGAAGTAGCCAGTAGTCATGGCGTAAATCAACAGCACAAGCATTAGGGTCAATAGCCCCGGCACCATGAACTTGACCGCGCTCTCGAGCCCTTTCTCAACACCACGCGCAACGACAAACACACTTAATCCCATGAACAACGTGTGCCACAACATCACCCGCTGCCAACTGCCGGTCAGACCACCGAAGACTGCGCCAATGCCATCGGCGTCCTGCTTGTGGAACGCCCCCGTTAGACTTTCGAGCACGTAGTCCAGTGACCATCCTGCAATAACGCTGTAGTAGGACAGAATGAGCACACCGGCGAGCACGCCCATGCCGCCAACCCAACCCCAACGGCGCGAAGAGCCTTCCTCTTCGCCCAGCAACGTCATTGTCTCGATCGGATTGCGCCGACCGCGTCGACCGATAATGATCTCGCTCATCATGATCGGCATGCCGACCAGCACGACGCACAGCAAGTACACGAGGACAAAAGCGCCGCCACCGTTGTCACCGGCAACGTACGGAAACTTCCAGATATTGCCCAGACCGACAGCCGAACCGGTAACCGCCATGACAAAAGCAAGGCGAGATGACCACTGCCCATGTAGCGACTTGCGTCCGCTGGTATTTGAACCCGACCCTGAAACCATGCGCGTTTCCCCTTCGATGGCATCTGTTTTTTTCGCAATACTGCGCGAATTTTCCACACCTGACAACAGCTTAGCGACCCCGATCGCTGGTATCATTGCAATCAAGATTCGTACCAATAGCGATAAATCGCCTGATGGCCAAACCGAAAAAATCCAAGACACCGCCTGGCACGATCGCGGTCAATCGCAAAGCTCGGCATGACTTCTTCATCGAAGACACGCTGGAAGCCGGCATTGTGCTGCATGGCTGGGAAGTCAAAAGCCTGCGCGCGGGCAAAGCACAGATCGCCGAGAGCTACGTGCAACTGCGCGGCAACGAAGCTTGGCTGTTCAACGCCAACATCACGCCACTGTTAACCGCATCCACGCATGTGAAGCCGGAACCGGCGCGATCGCGCAAACTGCTACTGCACCGCACCGAAATCGACCGGCTCGTCGGCGCTGTGGATCGCAAGGGTTACACAATCGTGCCGCTGGATCTGCACTGGAAAGGCGGCAACGCGAAGCTGACGATTGGCTACGCGAAAGGCAAAAAGCAACACGACAAACGCGCCGATGCCAAGGATCGCGACTGGCAGCGGCAGAAGAGTCGGATTTTGAAACACGGCTAATCTGAACCATCGCTTCGGTGCGATGCCGATGCTTGATCAAGCTCGCCTACGAATCGCAAGGGTCAGGGCGGGTGCGTACCCAAGCCTCAAAGGCGGCGAGGTGTTTAATTTTTTCGCCGTTCGACACTTCGGCGTAAGCAAGAGCTCTAAAGACTTCTCGCACATCAACAGATTTGGGACGACCCAAAAACGCTTCTTCGGCACACGTGCGTGTGTTGCGAGAAGAATCCAGCCGCCCGTTGGCTGAGATGCGAGCGATTAGCCAATCAACACCATTGCTCCATGCTGAGCGCAACGTATCCGCGTGCGCTCCGCGGTAGCCTAAACCCAAAATTTCATGAGCTACGACCAAATTAACTGCTTGGTAGCTTGTATCACTGCCACCCGCTTCAACGAACACACCATCATCTCTTGCAAACGTCAGTGCAGCAGCAATGAACTCGTTACTGTGGGCAAGCAGCGTTTCATCATCGAGCAAACGCGCGCAGCCAATGAACGCCAACGCATCGATCAGCAGTCGATTCGGTGCCTGTCGATCACGAGCGATCAGGCTCGCCTTGCGATTCACAAGCCAGGTTGACGCACGTGCGATTGCTTTCTCATGAGCAGGTGCACCGCCGGACAACAGCAAAGCCGGGCAGGCATCACTGAGAAAGAACGCCGCAGCAGAGGCCAAATCCGACGGACCTGGCCGGACATCGGGAAACAAGCGCTGCGGCAGCGACGCAGGGATCGAGCCATCGTTCTGGATGCTGTCCAAACCTGCGACAAGCGCCTGTGTCGATAAGCGCTGCATCTGTTCATCACCGGTAGCATGCGCAAAACGCAACGCACGTCCCGCACCATATTGAAATCTGGCGCTATAAAGTGCGCCCCACTCTCTATTGCGGCCAATCAAGCCCGCACTATCGGGTGCACCAATACTTGAGACAATTGCCTTCATCGCGTCAAGATGGGCCAAGGCAACGGCCCGATCCGTGTCGCCAAGAGACACGTGCTGGGCAACAGCGCACCCGCAACCCATACAGCAGAGGACAACGGCAAGTAGCGTTTTCGAAAACGTCCAATATCTACGCATTGGGTCCGCCGTGGATGAACTTCGCAGTCACTCTGCTTGCCTACCGTTGACATGACGCGGCGCGTTCAACGCTTGCGATTGGCACGAGACGGCCATCACGCAACTACCAACCACCACGTTGGCCGAACTGAACGCAGCGGCCTATTAGTCGACGAACGCGATGCACTCGATCTCAACGCGTGCATCCAACGCCAGCCGTGACACTTCGACCGCGCTGCGCGCTGGCGGATCGCGGAAGAATGTCGTGTAGACGCGATTCATATCGCCCCACTCGTCCATGTCCGCCAGGAACACCGTGCACTTGACCACGTCGTCCATGGACGCGCCCGAGTCCGCAAGGGTGCGTGAAATATTTTGCATCGCTTGCAACGTTTCCGGCCCGATACCGCCTTCAACAACGCCGCGCTGCTCAGGCACCGTGCCCAGCGTGCCGCTGACGAACAGCAGTTCATCGGCCCACACCGCTCGCGAGTACGGCGCGTTCACACCAGCGCTGATATAGCGCTTTTCCGGATATTCGTCGTCGCCATCGGCGTCAACGCTGATCACGCAACCGCTCATCAAACCGCATACCAACAGGGAAACAATCAAACGCATGGTCTTAGTTCCTTGAAAAACCCGAAAGATGGCCGCATATTAACAACTTCTGGGGGCGACATGGCTTCGACGTGGGTCGCGAACCTCTGGGTGCATGTCGAGGGACAGATCACCTCGTAAAACCAGCTGTAAACTTATAGTTGCAAACGACGACAACTACGCAATCGCTGCTTAAAAACCAGTAGATTGTCTTCCGACCGGTATGTGCTTGTGCATCCGGACCCGGGAGTTATTTTCACAAGATCGCTGGCGGGTATGTTCGGGGCCCAATAGTTAAAACCTTTACTGAACTGGCTGTCGGTGTGCCCCTTTCGTCGGGTTGTCGGCAGTGAGATTAAAGACGAAATAAGCATGTAGAGCTCAGAGCGGAGGGCTTGCGGACGCCGGTTCGATTCCGGCCGCCTCCACCAACGCAACGGATCAAGCCGTAAACACTGTTATAGGTGTTTGCGGCTTTTTTCATTGTGGGGTGCGTACAGATTGCTAGCGCTTCGAATAGAGCAACCTACCGGCAATCGGCATGAATTGGATTAACCAACGGCCGCGATGGCCAAGCTCTGCCCCGTTTCTCGCAAACCATGATAGTTGACCGTGCACTGACGCGGCGAAGAACGCCTCTCTAAATCTCAGCGTTGTCGACTAATTCATAGAGTTTTGCCAGTAACTCACCTTCTTTCTTACCTTCGAGCTCAAAGATGTAGTCTTGAATCAAATAGAACTCGTTGGAATTTCGAATCTTGTTTCTTTCGATGACCTTATCGCGCTTGGCATTTCGTTTTTGCAGGTACGCGGGAAAACACTCATAGAAGTATTCAAGACTTTCTCGAGCCGCGACTCTATTTGGGTGGCTGGCGTCGCCTGGAATGTCTTCGATCTGGGCTCGAAGCATCTCTAAGAACTCTGGCATGAATAACGCAGCCACTTGGCTTTTCGAGCTGGCCGCAGCATACGAATCGCCTGTCTGTATCATCTGCTCCATAAAGTCGGCGAATTCATCAGTCGCTGCAGTCCTCTTAACTCTGAAAGCATCACGCGCGAATACAACCGCATGCATGAGCTTGTCGTACTTAGTTTCGCGCTTTGTTTTGCGCCTGCTCTCGTCACACACTATTTCTCGCCCATATCTGCACAATGCCGCAGTCGCCTGCCACCATCAGCCTCTGCGTCGGGACGGATTAACCCGAAAATTAAGAGGTCTACGCTACCCGACTCAAGAATAATGGAAACCCCACGCATCAGCGAGCCTCGGGATCGTCAGGGATCGCGGCGTATCTACTTAAACCCCACCCGAATGCAGTGCGATAACTCTGAGACGATACTAGCGATTGAAAGGACTCGCCGAACGCAGAAACTCAACACGACAACGCATTAAAGGTTCAAGCGAAGGAAACAACTGAGCTATCCTTTGCTCACTTGATGCATTGATGCCGCAACTTACCTTCAGGTGACTACATGCTCGCTTATCGCACGCGTATCGTTTTACTCACACTGTCACTCTGCGGCCTGCAGCTGTTCGCACCAGCTGGCGCGCAATGGGAACACCGCTACGCAAAGCTTTCCGACTTTGGTCATCACGTGTACCTCGAGCAACATGAGCTGCCGATCCTAGCGCACGGCCCCACCGATCCGGCACCGGCGCCGGATGGCAAGACGCTCGCCTTTGCCGCGCAAGGCTGGTTGTGGCTGTTAGACCTTCGGACAAGTACCGCAACGCAGTTGACCAATGGACCCGAAGTAGACTCACGCCCGCGTTGGTCGCCGGATGGCAAGCAGCTGGCCTTCGTTCGTGACAGCGGCAGCGATACCTCGATCGTCGTCTTGACACTGAGCGATGGAGACGAACGCGTCATCAATACGCCAACCATCGAACTCGATCCGGAATTTTCCGCCGACGGGCAGAGACTGTTCTATGCTTCAGGCGTCGGAGACAAACTGAGCTTGTGGCAGCGTCATTTAGCCTCGGGTGTCGACACGCAACTGACCGATCTGCGGCAGGTCGAGCGCAACGCGCGCCGGCTGCCATCGGGTAATGGGGTGCTGTACCTGCACGGCTCCGGCGCACATCGTGTGTTGCGCGCGCGTGACCTGGTCGCAGGTACTGACGAGATTGTGCACAGTGAAACGCTGACCTACCACCTGACGGCCGACACGCATCCGAGCAAGTCGCTGATCGTCTACAGCGCGCCTATCGATAACGCCTATCACCTGTGGACGATGGATCTCGATGATCCGCGCGTGAAGCACCGGTTGACCAACGGTGATCGCTTCGCGCTGACGCCCGCCTTTAGTGCAGATGGCGAGAGCATCTACTACGTAGAGGCGAACGCACAACGCCAATTCCAACTCAAACGAATTGCGACGTACGGCGGTCGATCGCAGACGATTGAGATCAGCGAATGGGCGCGCAAGGATGCAACGGGCACCGTTGCATTATCCGTCAGCGACGCAGCCGAAGAACCGATCACCGCGCGCGTGTCGCTGACACGAGCGGACGGCCACCCGGTTGCCTCGCCGTTCGACGCAACGTTCTTTGATTCTCAAACTGGCCGCCACTACTTTTACGTCGAACGCGGCGCCACGATGACGTTGCCGGTCGGGCGCTACACCGCCGTTATCGCGCACGGACCGATGGCACCGGTCGTTACCCAACAGTTTCGGGTGCGCGCTGATCGCAAAACGGAACTGGACGCGGTGCTGGAGCCACTGTGGAATGCAAACGCCGCGGGCTACGTCTCGGCAGATCACCACGTGCATCTGAATGGTGACGGGCATCACCGAGCAACGCACGTCGATGCATTGCGTGCAATGGCCGGTGAGGATCTCGATATGCTCGCGCCAATGTCGTGGAATCGTTGGCAGCGACGCATCGACGAGCCATTGGTCGGCCGCCAGACAGAGAAGGACGGACGACTGGTGCGTCAAGGTCAGGAAGTGCGCTCGCATTTCCACGGACACATCGGCTTGCTTGGTGTTAAACAACCGTTCGTGCCGTGGTTCTTCGGTCCAAACAACCCGACGCTGGGCAATCCGGATCTGACCAATGGCGACGTGCTGGACTACGCCGACAAGACCGGCGCATTCCCTACGTACGTGCACCCGATCGTCATCGACACCGACCCGTTCGACGCGCTTGACAACAATCCGATGCCACCCGAACTGGTCACCGATGGCGTGCTTGCCAAACGCATGGGCATCGAAATGGTATGCGCATGGACTAGCCCGCTAGGCAACGCACACGCGTGGTACCGATTGTTGAACATTGGCCAGCCGATTGCAGCGATGTCGGGCACCGATGCGTGGGTCGACTTTCACCGCACGCCGGCGCTGGGCACCGGTCGCACCTACGCGCGCGTGTCCGGTGACGTCACAGCGGAATCAGTGCT
>JBCBDU010000032.1:0-40746 GCA_038529355.1 Pseudomonadota bacterium | reverse complement strand
TATATTGACACCCCAGAGAGTCAGAGAGCAGATCATGGCAGACCTTAGCAAGTACAGAAACATTGGTATTTTTGCGCACGTTGACGCGGGTAAAACCACAACGACCGAGCGCATCCTGAAACTCACCGGCAAGATTCATAAGATCGGTGAAGTTCATGATGGAGCGGCAACGACCGACTTCATGGATCAGGAGCAAGAGCGTGGCATCACGATTCAGTCTGCTGCGACCACTTGTACCTGGGATGACCACCGCCTGAACATCATCGATACCCCCGGACACGTTGACTTCACGATTGAAGTGTATCGTTCGTTGAAAGTACTCGACGGTGGTGTCGGCGTATTCTGTGGTTCCGGTGGCGTAGAGCCGCAGTCGGAAACGAACTGGCGTTATGCGAACGAATCTAAAGTCGCGCGTTTGATCTTCGTCAACAAGCTGGATCGCTTGGGCGCAGATTTCTACCGCGTCGTGAAGCAGGTTGAAGACGTACTGGCGGCAACACCGTTGGTCATGACCTTGCCGATCGGTACGGAAGACGATTTCAAAGGCGTCGTTGACCTGATGACCGAAAAAGCCTGGGTCTGGGATGACTCCGGTGATCCGACCAATTATGAGATCACTGACGTGCCGGCTGACATGGTCGACAAGGTTGCGGAATACCGCGAGAAGATGATCGAAACCGCGGTCGAGCAAGATGACGACATCATGGAAGCGTATCTGGAAGGCGACACGCCGTCCGTGGAAGATCTGAAGCGCTGCATCCGTAAGGGAACACGCGAGTTGGCGTTCTTCCCGACGTTCTGTGGTTCTGCGTTCAAGAACAAAGGCGTTCAGAACGTGCTGAACGGCGTTGTCGATTACTTGCCAAGCCCAACGGAAGTGAACCCGCAGCCAGAAGTTGATCTGGAAGGCAACGAGACCGGTGGTTTCGCGATCGTTGATCCTGAGAAGCCATTGCGCGCGCTTGCGTTTAAAATCATGGATGACCGTTACGGCGCCTTGACGTTTACCCGCATCTACTCCGGTACGTTGACCAAAGGGTCTACGGTACTCAATACGTTCACAGGTAAAACCGAACGTATCGGTCGTATCGTTGAAATGCATGCGGACTCGCGCGAAGAGCGTGATTCAGCGCAAGCTGGCGATATCGTCGCTTTGTTGGGCATGAAGAACACCCGCACGGGTCATACGCTGTGCGATCCGAATGATCCGGCAACGCTCGAGCCCATGGTATTCCCGGATCCCGTGATCTCTATCGCTATTGCGCCGAAAGATAAGGCCGGCATGGAGAAAATGGGTGTCGCGCTGAACAAGATGATTCAGGAAGACCCTTCTTTCAGTGTTGAGACTGACGACGAGTCTGGCGAAACGATCATTAAAGGGATGGGTGAGCTTCACCTCGACATTAAGGTCGACATTCTGAAGCGTACGCATGGCGTTGAAGTTCAGATGGGTAAACCTCAGGTGGCCTACCGTGAAACGATCACACAAGCCATCGAAGATAGTTACACCCACAAGAAACAAACGGGTGGTTCCGGTCAGTACGGTAAGATCGATTACCGCGTTGAGCCGGGCGAAACCAACAGTGGTTACGTCTTCGAGTCGCAGGTTACAGGTGGCAACGTTCCGCGCGAATTCTGGGCAGCGATCGACAAAGCGTTCGGTGGCAGCATGGAAGAGGGCACACTTGCCGGCTTCCCGCTGCTGGATGTTAAAGTCACGCTGCTGGACGGCGCGTATCACGCGGTTGACTCCTCAGCGATGGCGTTCGAGCAAGCAGCTCGCGGCGCGTATCGCCAGTCGATCCCGAAAGCATCTCCGCAGTTGCTTGAGCCGATTATGAAAGTCGATGTTTTCACACCGGAAGATCACGTTGGTGATGTTATTGGTGACTTGAATCGTCGTCGCGGCATGATCAAAGCGCAAGAACCAGGTGCAACCGGCGTACGCGTCAAAGCGGATTGCCCGCTGTCCGAAATGTTCGGTTACATCGGCGATCTGCGTACGATGACATCGGGTCGTGGCCAGTTCTCGATGGAGTTCTCGCATTACGCCCCTTGCCCGATGAGCGTCGCCGAGGCGGTGATCAAAGAGCGAAAAGAAAGCGCTTAACGCCAGATCGCTGTGCGATAAAATAAAGGGCCCGGTGATGGATTCACCGGGCCCTTTTCTATGGCCAACGGAATAACAGGGGTCCGAATAACAGGGGTCCGAATAACAGGGGTCGAACCGAGGTTGTCTAGTAGTGTTCTGAGATATCGCTGATAGACGTCGTGTTCAATGAGCACCGCTTGACGATCAACGCGTCGCTGAACGATGTTTTAGGGCACACCGCGGTGAAATAGCGCGGTTGTCTGGGCATCTGAAAGGCTCCGGATCAGCGACGCTAAATGTTAGTAGTTGGCCGAGTGCCGTGTTGATCGCGAAATTGCGGTTCGACCCCAGCTATTGACCCCAGCTATTGGACCCCAGCTATTGCCCTTGCAGCTATTGCCCTGTGAGAGTCTCTACGCAGATCGAGACTGCGAAGGTCCGTTCTCGGTGCATGCCTAACTGCGCCGCGCACCAAAATGGCGCGTCATGCACCAGGAAAATGCCGTAAGGGATTGATTTGGGGCGCAGACTACGCTGGCACGAGTCTTGAAACGCCTACCTGATGACACAGGTCAAACCACCTCGATGACTAGCGCGCTCTTGCTGGCATGGCTGCCAATGCTCGGCGCACTGCTGGTTGCCGGCGCGGTTGCAGGTTTATCGGCCGGGCTGTTTGGCGTCGGCGGCGGTTTCGTTGTTGTGCCCGCCTTGCTGCTTGCGTTCGGTGCGATGGTGGACAGTGGTGCAAACGATTTGTATGTCGCCGTGGGCACGTCGCTCGCCACCATCATCGTCACATCAATCCGGTCGGTGCAAGCGCACGATCATCGCGGGTCAGTCGACTTCGGTATTCTCAAATCCTGGGCGCCTTGGGTCGTACTCGGTGTCTGCGGTGGTCTGGCGGTTGCTGCTGCGGTGCAGACGCGCACGCTGCTGATGGTGTTTGCCGTTGGGGTTTTGCTGTACGCGTTCTATTTTCTCCGCCCGGCGTTTGTTATCGCTCGCGAGCAGCACTACACACTACCGACCGGAACCGGGCGCGCCATGCTCGCCTCCGGCCTCGGTGGTTTTTCGGCGCTATTGGGCATCGGCGGTGGTACGCCTTTTGTGGTCACCATGGTGGTCTGCGGTCGCCCAGTTCACCAGGCGGTAGGAACGGCCGCCGGTGTCGGCTTTCTGATTGCGTTACCCGGCGCAATCGGGTTTGCCGCGATGGGCATAGGGCAGTCTGGGTTGCCGCCAGGTTCGATCGGCTACGTCAACCTGCCAGCGTTCGCCGCCATTGCACTCGTATCAATATTCACCGCGCCGCTCGGTGCCAAACTGGCGCACAGCCTGAACGAGCTCCACCTGCGTCGCGCTTTTGGTGTGTACTTGCTCCTGGTATCGGCTGTGATGATGATCAAATTCGTCACAACGCCGGAATTGGTAGCCTGACCTCAACGGAGAAAACCATGCTGACTCGACGATTCTTTCTTGGCAGTTCCGCCGCTGCGGCATCACTGGCGATATCCAGCCCGGCGCTGGCCCGCGTGCTGTATCGGCCGGCGACAGGCGTCGCCAAGCTCGACTCCAACGAAAACCCTTACGGCCCGAGTCCGATGGCGATCAAAGCGATGACTCAGGCGGTACACGACGGTGCGTACTACGTTGGCCAATCGGTCAGCACACTGTTGGAGATGATCAGCGAGCGCTTCGATATTCCCGTGGAGCAGATATCTTTGAGTTCCGGCTCTAGCGGCGCACTCAGCAGTCTTGCCAGCGCCAAGCTTCAGGAAGGCAGCATTCTTGGCCCTGACTTGTTCTGGGATACGACGACGCGTTTCGCGATGCGACAGGGGGGTGAGCTGTTGCGAACCCCGAAAACGGCCGATCTTGGCATCGACCTCGACGCGCTCTACCGGGCGATCACACCGGCCATATCTATGGTGCAAATCTGCAACCCGAACAATCCTACCGGCAAAGTGGTTGACGCGGATGAGTTACGCGCGTTCTGCATCAAGGCCAGTCAAAAATGCACGATACTGGTTGACGAAGCGTATAACGAAATCACCGATGATCCCGGCGCCAACTCGATGATCGATCTGGTACGTGCGGGACATGATGTCGTGGTCGCACGAACTTTCTCGAAGATCTATGGCATGGCTGGCATGCGTGTGGGCTACATGATGGCCTCACCCGACACGACCGAAAAAATGCGCCAGTTCAGCAATGGCAATTATAATCTCAACCAGGCGGGCGTTGCCGGCGCCGTTGCGAGCCTGAATGATGAACAATTTCTCGTCTACTCAAGAAGCAAAATTGTTGAGGCACGAGAAATGATCACGGAAGCCGTCGAAGCCAACGGACTCACCGCTGCGCCATCATCCACCAGTTTCGTGTTCGTAAATCTTGGCGATCTAAACGCAGACGCATTCCGCGCCGCTATGGCATCCCGCAATATTCTGGTTCGAGGCATTTACCAGGATTACACGAGTTGGTCGCGCGTCAGCACCGGCCGCCTCGAGGATGTGGAGCGCTACACGAAAGCGTTGCCTGTTGTGCTGGAGCAGCTTCGTCGCAGTGCGTGACAATAAACACTAGCGCTTAGGTGGTATATTTCATCGGGTCACCAAGCACTGTGTTGCAGGAAACCCAAACGTGAAACTCTACTCGGCACCCTATGTGCTGACCATGACGCCTGGCCAGGCAATGCCGCTGATCGAAGACGGCGCATTATTGGTTGAAGACAATCGGATCGTTGCGGTTGATTCGCGAACGTCCCTGGAGGCAAGGTTCCCGCACGCTGAGCACACACGGTTCGCTGACCGCCTGCTGATGCCCGGCTTAATCAACACGCACATGCATTCAGGCTTGCTTCGCGGCACCGCTGAAGGTCTAAAGCTCTGGGACTGGTTGCGACTGTTTATCGATCCAATGCATCGCGTTCTGCAACCGGCCGATGCGGAGATCGCCTCGTGGCTGTGTTATTCGGAAGCATTGCTTTCCGGTACAACAACTGTGGTCGATATGTGGCGCTATCTGGATGGCAGCGCACGTGCGGCGAGTCAACTGGGTAACCGCGCGGTTCTTGTGCCATATGTCGGCGAGCATCCGGACTATGATTACTTTGATACGCTCGATGACAACGAGGCGCTGATCGAGCAATGGGCAGGCAAGGAAAACGGACGAATCATGCCGTGGGTTGGCATGGAGCATCTGTTCTACTTTACCGAAGCGGCCTGGAGCCGTGCAGTATCGATGGCCGCGCGCCACGGCGTCGGTCTGCATACGCATGTGGGTGAATCACAAGCAGAGGTTCGCGAGCTCGACAAGCGATTTGGATTGCGGCCGGTGCATGCGATGGAGCGCTTGGGTTTTCTCGATCTGGATCAGGTGTTGTTCGCGCATTGCGTATGGCTCGACGAGCGCGAAATCGCATTGATGGCCGAGAAGAGTATCGGCGTTGCGCACAATCCCACCAGCAATATGAAACTGGTCAGTGGCATGGCGCCTGTGTCTGCGATGATCGAGGCGGGCGTCGCGGTTGGCTTGGGTTCCGACGGCGAAAAAGAAAACAACAATCTCGATATTTTTGAAGAAATGAAGTTCGCATCGCTGTTGGGCAAGCTGCGAGAAAATGATGCGACCGCAGCCGACGCCTGGCAAGTGCTGCGCATGGCGACAATTGAAGGCGCACGCGCGTTGGGTCTCGATCGTGACATCGGCAGCCTCGAAGCCGGCAAAAAGGCCGACTTCATTGCCGTGCGCACCGATACGCCACGCATGACGCCGCTACTCACGGGTGAGGACTGCAATCTGCATCACAATCTGGTCTACGCCGTGCAGGGCGGTGATGTGACTACTGTCGTTTGCGATGGTCAGCTGCTCGTGAAGGACGGCGTGTTGTGTAACGCGGATCTCGACGACATTCGCGCCGAGGCGCAAGCCAGTGTGCCGGATCTGTTCCGGCGTCGTGCGGCCTGGTTGGCCGAGCACGATCACGGTGCGGTGAGCCCGGTGGAGAAAGACTGATCGACGTCGGAGCCGTTACGCCGTCGTCGCCGGTTGATGAAGTGCTGCCGGCAGGCCCGACGGCTGCATTGGCGCTGCAGCATCTATTGGCGGCGTATGCGAGCCTGGTTGTGACGCCGTTAGTGATGGCCGGTGCGCTGGGGTTGTCGGATGCCACGCTGACAACACTGATCAGCGCGGCGTTGGTAACCAGCGGCGTTTGCACGTTGATACAGTGTCTGGGTATCGGTAAGCACATCGGCATCCGATTGCCGGTAGTGCAAGGCACGACCATCGCGGCTGTACCCGCGTTGATTCTGATTGGTGGGACACATGGTTTGAATGCTGTGTTCGGTGCAACGTTAGTTGCCGGTCTTGCCGCGTTCCTGCTGGCTGGGCTATGGAGCCGGGTGCTGCGGCTATTCCCGCCGGTTGTCACCGGCACGGTGATCACCGCAATTGGTATTTCGTTGCTGCCGGTGGCCATCATGTGGATGGGTGGCGGCAGTGCGCCCGGTGCGCAGCCGGTTGCCGGTATCGATATGGCGTTAGCGTTTAGCGCACTGGGTATCGTGCTTGCGATCATGCGTTTTGGGCATCACCTGTTAGCGCGGGCTGCTGTGCTGGTTGGGCTGGTGCTCGGAACGTTGCTCGCGGCGGCGCTCGGTGAGGTTGATCTCGCACCGGTCGCTGCAGCGCCGTGGTTTCATGTGGTCACGCCATTGGCCTTCGGCATGCCCAGCTTTCCGCTGTCGGCCTGTATTGCGATGTTGCTCGTCATGTTGGTCACGTTGATCGAGTCGACCGGCGACTATCTGGCGATTGGCGCGGTATGCAAAAAACCGGTGAACGCCAAAGACATCGCCGCCGGTATACGCGCCGAAGGGCTGGGCACGATGTTGGGCGGCGTCATGAACTCGTTTCCGTTTACGACATTTTCGCAAAACACCGGCGTACTGCGCATCTCCGGCGTACGTAGTCGCTGGGTCGTCGCGGTCGCGGCGCTGTTCATGATCGGTTTGGGCTTGCTGCCTAAGCTAGCCGCGTTGGTGGCTGTTATTCCGCCGCCCGTGCTGGGTGGTTGTGCGCTGGTCATGTTCGGGAGTATTGCAGTCACTGGCATCAATACGTTGCGTTCGGTCGACTTGGACGACAACGCGAATCTGGTTGTTGTCAGCGTCAGTCTCGGCCTGTCGTTGTTGGTCATCGCAAATCCGTTGTTCTTCGACGGGTTCAGCGATGGCATCAAGATCGCGCTAGGCAACGCGATTGCACTGGCAGGAGTGTCGTCGGTGGTCTTGAATGCCGTGATGCGCCGGGGTGAATCATGAAACATGATGTTGTTTTAGCGTACCGTTAGCGTCATGCCACCCGAGGGCTCGAGAATGAACACTCTAGTTTCGCTGATAGTCACAGCTCTGATGGCATGGTCCAGCGGCGCAAATGCCGCCCGGCCAAACGTGCTGATTATCTATGTCGACGATCTCGGCTATGGCGATCTGGCGAGCTTCGGTCATCCGGTGATCAAGACCCCGCATCTTGATGCGTTGGCGAAGGACGGACTGACGCTGACGAACTATTACGCGCCATCGCCGCTGTGTTCGCCGTCACGCGCCGCTTTGTTGACGGGACGCCACCCGTACCGGACAGGCATCAAGAGCTGGATTCCAGGCGGCAGCGGCATCTTCCTGCGCGACGAAGAGATCACGCTCGCGGAGCTTCTGGGCGACGTTGGCTACGAGACGGCACTGATCGGCAAGTGGCATTTGAACTCTGATCTTGCGAGCACCGATGAGCCGCAACCGACTGACCAGGGCTTTGATTACTTCTTCGGACACAACGCCTTCCAGATTCCAACCAGTCGCAATCCCGTCAACATTCATCGCGGTCACGAACCCGTCGGCGAGCAGGAGGGGTTCATTGCTGAGATTTATGTCGATGAGGCGATCCAATGGTTACAGGCGCGCAAGTCGAAGGCGCCATTTCTATTGATGTTCAACATGGCCGAACCACACACCACCTTTGAGAATCCGGATGCCTTCAATGCGCTGTACGAGGCGTTCACCGAAGGGCAGATCGAGCCGATTCCGTCTGGTGGTGCGAAGCCGCCATTGGACAAACTGATTCCCAGAGGTCCCGGCGAGTACTACGCGAATATTACCTACATGGATCATCAAATCGGGCGTTTGCTCTATGCGTTGCGTGAGCGTGACCTGTACGACGATCTGGTGATCGTGTTCGCCAGCGACAATGGTCCTGTGACCGAAAACTGGCGCGCGTGGTGGGAGGTCAATGCACATGGCAGCACCGGCGGTCTGAGAGGGCGCAAACACCGGGTTTACGAAGGCGGTATTCGCGTGCCGGCCATTGTTCGCGTGCCAGGCATCACTGAACCCGGGGCAAGCTCTGATGCTCTGATTATTGGCACCGATCTGTTTACAACGCTTGCGAACATTGTGGGCGCTGAAATACCCGCAGACAGACCTATTGACGGTGTCGATGTCAGCCGTGCTTTTGCTGGTCGGTCGTTGCCGGAACGCACATTGCTGTGGGCGCTGGAAGCCGCTGATGGGCCGGACTTTGCAATCCGCGAGGGGCGATGGAAGCTATTGATCGATGATGATGGACAGCCAGTTGCGTTGTATGACCTGGAAAAAGATCCGCTCGAGTTAATTGATGCCGCTGCAGAACAACCGGAGAAGGTCACTGATCTGTTGGTGAAGTTCAACGACGAGATGACCCGGATCAACAAGGATCCGATTCGTGTGCAACCAGCAACACCGTGATGGCGCCTCAACAGCGCGCAGACAGGGCTGATGTCGGGCGGTATGATGAGCGTCGAGATAAACGGACACGATTACTGCCGTGTCACGCATTGAATACCTGTAGTTTCACCACTCAGTAAGGAGCTCCCATGAGAATCATCGCAACTGTTCTGTTGTTGCTCACGTTCACGACCGCCAGCGCGCAAGACAACGACGCGGAATACTACGAGATGGTCGATGAGCTCTTGGAGCTAACGGGCGCGCTGGATATCGGCGAGCAATTGAGCGCGCTGATGGTCACGGAGATGACGAATGCGTTGAAACGCTCGAGCAACGATCTGCCCGATAAGGCCTACGATCTCATTGCCGAGGAAGTGAATACCGCCATTAGCGAGAGCTTCGCGTCCGGCGAATTCCAGACAATGATGTATCCGGTGTACGCCAATCATCTGACCAAAGACGATCTGGTTGCGATGCTTGCGTTCTACCGTACCCCGTCAGGCAAGCGCATTGCGAAAGCAACGCCGTTGATGGCGCAAGAGGGTATGTTGGTCGGCCAGAAATGGGGGCAAAGCCTCGGCGCGGGGATCGGTCAGCGTGTGGTTGAACGCCTAGAGGCCGAAGGCTACGAGCTGTAATCAAGGCGCTTCACGTTATGTAGCGTAATGTCTGAGTCAAGCAGTAACTGCTCGACGATGTCTGCCGCGTTGGGATCGGATGATCTTACAATGCTGGCTATCGCCAATCCACGGGCTTTTGCAAACGTTACCGGCGCTTGCAAGGCGGCGCTGTTCGATGTTGATGCGAACCGCGTCCTGAGGCAGTCTTGTTGACTATGAAAACAACAAAAAACATGCTGCGCATCCATCTACGCTCTATTCGCCTCTGCAGTGGTCTGGCAGTGCTGCTGCTACTCGGTCCGCTGTCGGCGAATGCGAAACCGACAGTGCAAGATTTTATGTCGCGACCTACGGTGCGCGACATGGAGCTTTCTCCGGACGGTACTCACTTGGCGATGGTGATCGAAACCGCTGGGCAGCGCTACGTAACTGTCCGAGACATCACCAAACCCGATATGCCGCTGGTCGGTAATCTCAGCAATGAGTTCATCCGCCCTAATTTCTTGTACTGGGGTAACGATGATCGTTTGCTGGTTGCCTTATCGGTGCCTTACAACATGAACCGCGTCATGAAGGACAAGGCGCGAGACGCCGGTTTTGACATCAACGACTACCCGACGGTCAGCCGCATGGTCGCCCTGAACAAGGATATGTCGGATATGGTCGTGCTGCTTGAGGACGAGCGCGCACTGCGCCGGAACATCTCGCTGTCGCGTGTGACCAACTTTATCCCGACCGATAATGATCACGTGTTGATCGATGCGTATCGCAAAGAGCGACGAACACAGTTCCGGGTCAACATCAACACCGGCGATGCGACTCGTGTTGCTGTGGGTGGTCGGCGAACTTACCGATTCGTTAACGATGATGATGGTGCGCCGCGTTACCGTTTCGACTACTTACGGCGCTCTAAAGCGATTGTCATCTATGAGTTTGAGTCGGAGGATAAGTGGAAAAAGGTTGAGAAGATCTATCTCAATCGTGACGATGAGGATGCCATCGACACGACCGGGCTAGTTGCGCTCAATGGCGACAATCTGGTGTACCGGAAGATCAACGATGAAACGGGTTACTACGAACTGATTATGGTCGATAGTGACACCGGCGAGCGCGAATCATTGGTGTCGTTACCGGATCAGGATGTGCGCGGGGTGCTGTTTAGCAGCCGTACGGATGGAATTGTTGGCTACACCACCGAAGAGGACTATATCCGTCATCATTACTTTGATGCGGATCTGCAAGAGATTTACGACGGTATGTCGAAGCAGATGGGTAGCTATAACTTTTCATTGAAAGGATACGCCGACGATTATGGAACTGCGCTGGTGCGTAGCTGGGGCATGGACGACCCGCTGAGCTATCACCTGTGGCACCAGAAGAAAGGCGAGTTGCAGTTTCTGGCGCACGCGTACATGAAGCTTGCAGAAAGTGATTTGGCGACACAAGCATTTGCGACGTACAAGGCGCGCGATGGTTTGTCGATTCGCAGTTATCTTCTGTTGCCAGATAACTACGTGAAGGGCGAGCCACATCCAACTATCGTGCTGCCCCACGGCGGTCCGCATGCGCGCAGCCGCGTAGAGTTCTCAACTCTCGCACAGTTTCTGGCGACGCGCGGTTACGTGGTCATTGAGCCGAACTTTCGTGGCTCCTCCGGTTATGGTCGCGACTTTGAAGAGGCCGGTTACCAGCAGTGGGGCGGTACGATGCAGGATGACTTAACCGATGCGGTTGAATTTCTCGTTCGCGAGGGTGTTGCTGACCCGGAACTTATCTGCATCGTTGGGGGTTCTTATGGTGGCTATGCAGCTTTGATGGGTGCCATCAAGACGCCGGAGCTGTTTCAGTGTGCGATCAGCATGAATGGCGTAACGCACTTACCAGACATGTTGAAGTACGACATGAAGGAGCTTGTCGACAAAGAAGACTGGCAAGAGGTGTTGTTTGATCGCGTCGGACACCCCGATACTGATCGCGATAGGCTTGAGGCGAATTCACCAGCGCTACACGCAGATCGCATTCAAATTCCGATTATGCTGATTGCCGGTACCGAGGACCAAATCGTGCCGTACGCGCAAGCGCGGCGCATGCGCAAGGCGCTAAAAAAGGCCGATGTCGAGTTCGAGTTCATACGCCTCGAGAATACCGGGCACAATCCGCTGTACTACCGCAAAGACGTTGAGACGGTGCTGCCAGCCATCGAGCAATTCCTTGCTCGCGCGTTGAGCGTCAATTGACCGGCGGCGGGAGAGTGCTATACAGCCCCGCGCGGCGCCAAGAGTTTCGCGTTGTAGCGTTAGCCGGCTCGTGTTGTCGGCCAGGCGAGTGTCTAAACTGCATCCGGTTTGACCAAACGCTTGCCAATGCCGTCCAGCGTATCGGCCAAACCACGCAGGCGCGTCTTCGTCACGCCCGACGCGGACTGTGCTCTGACGGTTTTGGCCAGCCGTTTGTAAGTCTTCGCTAACGCTTTGTCCGCTGTTGTTGATTGCAGAGCACCGGTTGCATTGTCCAACGCCACTTTGACGTCCTGTAAGAGGTCATCTGACACCGCATCAGCACGTTCGAGCTGATCGAGATAAGCGCGTGCAACGACAGGGTCGGCCGGCCACGAGACGATCAGCTGCTGCTGCGGATTGAAGCGCTTGCCCTGGTTCGCCAGCGCGGCCGCGGCGATTTCGTGCTCACTGATGAATTCGCTGGGCAGCAGCGAGAACACATCAACGCCGCGCGCAATCTCTGTGCCGTAGATTTTTCCCTTGTACCAATACGTTGACCAATAGCCACCGAGGATAAGATGTTCCTCATCAATCGGACCACGGTCGAAGTAGCCGATTTCGACAGGATTGGCAGAGTCGGTGAAGTCGATGACAGACAAACCACCCTGGTACCAGGCCTGCACGAAAATGTCGCGACCGGGCACCGGCACAATCGAGCCGTTGTGGGCGACGCAGTTTTCCTGGTCGCTTTGCGGCGCCGGGATTTTGAAGTAACCGCCGAACTCAAGTTCGCCGTCGACGATGTCGTAGATCGCATCCGCACCCCAGGTCAGCGGATCATAAGCGCGGCATCGTGGGCGGCTGCCGCCACCCCATTCGTCGGTGAACAGAATCTTGGTGCCGTCGTTGTTAAACGTCGCCGAGTGCCAATAGGCAAAACCCGAGTCAATGACTTCGTCAATGCGCTTCGGTTTGAGCGGATTGCTGATGTCGAACAAAATGCCGTTGCCCGAGCACGCGCCAGCGGCAATGTTCTTTTCCGGGAAGACGGTGATGTCGTGGCAATGATCGGTGCGGTTCGTCTCTTGGGTATCGTCGCCATGATCGCCACCGCGCCATAGGCCTGCGAGAACGCCATCCTTCTCGTCGGCAAACACCGCCGGGCTGTCGACAATCCGTGACTTCGACGGATCATCCACCGGAATCTCAATGACATCGATTCTGAACAACGCCGTGCGCTGATCGCCGGGGTTTTCATCGATGCATCCCGGTAGCTCTTCAGTCTTGCGAACGCTGGATGTGCCCGAGTTATAGACGATGATCTTGCCGTCTTTGCCGGGACCGGAAACCACGGAGTGCGTGTGTGATCCGCGGCAGGTTTGGACTGCGCCCACTTGAACCGGCGCCGCAAGGTTAGTGATGTCGAAAATACGCAAACCGCGGAAGCGTTCGGCGCTGACGTCCTCGTCAATGCCTTGCAAGCCGCAGTCGAGGCGGCCGCGCGTTTGCTCGACGGACATGATCAACAAGTTACCAACGACGGAAACATCTCCCTGGCCGCCAGGGCACACGACCGAGCCGATCGCCTCGGGTACGCCATCGTCTTGCAAGCGGTAGGTGTTGAAGCCGTGGTAGTTGCCAGCGACTAGCACGTCATCAAAAAACGCCATGTCGGTGTTTGCAAAACTCAGCAACGGGTAGCGATCGTAAGGTTTGCTCTGCTTGTCGTCTGCGTCCTCCGCGTCACCGTCCTCAGCCTGGGCACTGGTGTCTTCCGCCTCGTCGTCTTCGGGCATTTCTGGCGGCAAGCCGGCAGGGTTGGCCGGATCAAAGAAACCGGCCGGCTTGGATAGCGATGCGACCAGCTGCAGGTTGTGGATAGCCTGCTCAGCATCAGTGAAACCGGCGCGCAGTCCGGCACGCGGATCATTCGACAGACCCAACAGCAGCTCGTTCATGCGTTCAATTTCGGCCGTCTGATCGTTGACAATGTCGGACGTGAACTCGAACAGCACTGGGTCATAGGCGGCGCCGGGCACTTCGAGCAGCTCTTCGACCATCGTGACCGCGCCTTCGTGGTGGGTGATCATCAACTGCAGGAACATGCGGTCAAAGTCGGTGCCTTGCTGTTCGGCCAGCGCTGTCATCTGCGCAGGGCTTGCCATGCCCATCGCCATCAACGCGTGGTGATCCATCATGTCGTGCATCGCCATCGTTGACTCGCCGCGCTCGGTCAACCATTCCTTCATGAACGCGATTTCATCGGCCTGCGCGCTGTCGATTTTGCCGGCGATATCGATGACTTCTTGTGAGTTCGTACGATCGTTGACCAATGCTGCAAGCTCCAGCGCTTGTGCATGGTGAGGAATCATTTGCCGCATGAAATTGGCATCGGCGGCCGAGTAGCTCGAATCGGCGATACTAATAGCCTCATCAGCGCTCAATGGTTGCGTGGCTTCTCCCGGTGCGCCGGGTTGTACGATGGGTGCGTCCGCGGCGCCCTGAGCCGCAACGATCAACAAACCCAATGCCGCAAAAAACCGTGTGCTGATGAACCTCGACATGTGCGATACCTTTCCGTAAAGATGCTGTTGAATCTCCGAATATCTTAGCATCGAAAATTGCTTGGTGGTGTTGCCGTTCTGGGTGGCTACCGCGTCGAAAGGGCGTATAGGCGAACTTGTTGATATTGCCATTTCTTGCACATCGGGATGCGCCGACGTGGATTCGTGTGGTCGACAGCGGCTACACTCTGTGAGCCGCGAGGTGCCGCGCAATCATCGGAAGACCGCGCGAACTGCTCTCAGCGGTGTCGAGATGTTGCTGAAACTGGGGCTCTAGGGGTAGTCGAGAAGCCGGTTGTGGTTAAGCTACTGCCCGCTGCGCCAGCGAACGCACCCAAGCGTATGCGGTCTCCGGAGCGAGTCCGCCAATTGACTGGATGAGAAGCGATGTTTGAGTGGAATGGGGATAGAAAACAGTTGTTGTCACTGCTATGGATTTTCTTGACAGTCAATTACATCTACTGCGATGTATTCACGCTCCACCATGCCGAGTCTTTGCAGGCGTTTATCACCGGTGAAGCCGGTGGCATGAAAATTACTGAGCAATTCCTGCTGTATTTCGCATTCATTATGCAAATACCGATGGCAATGATTGTATTGTCCAGAGTCCTCGCGTTCCGTCTCAATAAATATCTGAACATCGTTGCCGCGCTTATCTCCGGTTCTATCCAGAGCGTCACGCTGTACATGGGTGGAACGTTGCACTATGTCTTTTTCAGCATTATCGAAATAGGCACCGCAGTCGCGATCATCTATTTTGCAGCTACGTGGAAGAGATCGAGTTAGTCGAACGCGGTCGCTGACTAACAAGTCGCGCGAAAAAATGAAGAATACTCTACGAACCATTTGATCGAATCAGCCGAGACAGGAAGCTTGGCCGTGACATTTCATCTGGGCTACCGACACGCAGTGAGCGGAGCTCTACAGGGGTTTAGTTTCGGCCTGCTTGGTTATGCCGTGAGTACCAATCGAGTACCTGTCGCGCAATTGGTATCCATTTTGATTGCCGTCAGTCTGCTAATGGCATTACTTCATGTCATTTATCGGACGGGGCCGCGAGTGTGGTTCCATTGCCAGCTAAGGGAGGACGATGAAAATTACCTTGAAGAATTCAAACAAACGGTATCGTTGATCGGATGGGCGGGCATACACAAGGAAAACTGGATAGCACAAAAAAAGAGAGCATGGCTTAGTGCCGAGAGAGCTGACCGCTAATTGGTGTCCAGATCTTGCACAACAGTGTTCAGAACTGTCTCGTCACCCAGAATTTGAGGTTGGTATCAGCCGTGCTATCGGTCAGCCCGAATAGCACCGATCCGAACAGCACCCAACCGTCTTTGAGCGGCACGTTGACAAATGGTCCGAGTTGTTGGCCTTGCTCCTGAAATTCTCGTAAATCGTCGGTCGAGCCGTACACGCCGTAGTGTTGGATGCCGATCGAGCGGCCCGCGCTGAGTCGATATAGAGCTTGCGCCCGAGACTGCAAGAAGATGCCGCCTTCGCGACCATCGCCGATCTGCACGACGTTGAGCACATTCACGCGCCACTGCCAGCGTTGCCCGCGGTCATATTGACCGCTCCAGTTGGCGGCAATGCTCGCCGGTCGGCCTTCGGTGCGTAGCGTTGCATCAAAGCGCATACCGTGCTGCCAGAAGCTATGCGGCGAAGACAAGTCCCAAAAAAGTTCGGCAGTGAATTGTTCGGCATCAAATACGCGGCCATCAGATTTTTTGACCTGCCCAATAATGCGCCACATCTTTCGCGCGTCGATTGAGCGCTGATAATGCGTACGGTGTGCGGTGGCAAAGCTATCCGGGTCGTAAGCGATGCGATACTGCACAGACTCATGGTTCGGGCCAAAGCCGGGCGGGAACACGCCGGCCAGATTTTGTGCATGCGTCGTCGCGCTAGCAAGCAAAAACCCAGCGGCAAGTAAGCCTGTCCGTTTCGTATGACGTTTCATTGGATCGCGTGCACGTTTGGGCACCGGTAATAGTCCGGATCAGCCGAAATCGGTTGCGCCAACAATAGTTTCACTCAATAGATTGATCACGCACTACGTCTGGGCGCAATCGACTCCGATTCTAATTGAGCACTCAGACTTCGTCTTTGGTGCACTTGTTGCACCGTTCGCGTTAGCAGTCGACGAACCCACCGTACAACCGTAGCTTCGGTCTATTTGTAAGCGGCCTAGAGCGCCTAATTCGCCACCGGCATTAGGTTCATCAGAGAATGCACCGTCGCCTCAACGCCTGCCGTCACAGCTGGCTCCGGTGTGATTTTGAATTGCGGGCTATGATGACTACCAACGCGGGGGCCGCCATTTTTTGCACGCTCGAAATCCTCTGCTGTCGTGCCGCCAACGCTGAAGTATACGCTCGGGATGTACGGGTCTTGCGTAAAGAAGCCGAAATCCTCGGCGCCCATGCCAGATTCCGCCGGTGGAATCAGGGCATCTTCGCCCATCTTCTCGGTCAGCACAGCCTTCAGGCGCTGCGCCAACGGTGCGTGGTTAAATGTCGGCGGAAACGAAAACTCACTGACCGTCACGTCGGGCATCTTGTCGTCCGGCAAACCGGCCGTGCGCGCCGTCCCAATGGCGATGCGCTCCAGCGCGCTCAGCAGTTGCTCGCGTACGCGTGGGTTCAAACTGCGTACCGTCAGCTGCAAATGGGCACGCTCCGAAATGATGTTGTGCTTTGTGCCCGAGTGAAACGCGCCGACGGTGACGACGCCGGCGTCGCGCGGCGCCAACTCGCGGCTGACCACCGTTTGGACGTTATTCACGAATTGCGACGCGATCATGATCGGATCTTTGCCCTGATGCGGATAGGCGCCATGGGCGCCGACGCCGTGAAAGATGATGTCGACTGTGTCAGCGCCAGCGTAGGGCGAGCCCTCGTCGATGGTGACCTTACCCGCCAACGCATCGGCATCCACATGAAACGCGAGTGCATAGTCCGGTTGACCAAACCGCTCCCACAAGTTGTCGTCCATCATTGCCGACGCCCCCGGGCCGCGCTCCTCGGCAGGCTGGCCAATCAGCATCAACGTGCCAGACCATTGATCCTTCATCGAAGACATCAGACGCGCAGTACCAACAAGGCTGGTGATGTGCACGTCATGGCCGCACGCATGCATAACACCAACGGAGTTTCCGTCCCAGTCGGTCGTAACTACCTTGGAGGCGTTCGGCAGACCGGACGCTTCGACGACCGGCAGGCCGTCCATGTCCGCGCGAACCATTACCAACGGTCCCTCGCCATTTTCCATCATCGCCACGATACCGGTACCACCAACATTCTCGGTGACGGAAAAACCGGCAGCGCGCAACTCCTTCGCCAACCGTGCCGCGGTCTTGAATTCCATCAATGACAGCTCGGGATTTTGATGGAAGTGATCCCACAGGGCGCCCAAATGTGCGTCGTAGTCTTTCGCGACGGCTTGCTGGATGTCGGCGGCTGATGTCGGCTGCGATGTGAGCAGGCTCAAGACGGCGATTACGGTGGCGAGTAGTTTGTGCATTGTTATGTTCCTGCAGCGTGACTGGTCACGGAAGAAAAACTCCGCAAGCCGGTGAACGGTTTTCGTTGTGTTATGAAGTATAGCGCACCCAGGCGTTACGCTTGCGCTGATGGCGATTCGATCGCTGGATGCGGACTCGACGGTGGGCGCAAAACCGGTCGGCAAGGACGCCTAAACGCGCGCATGGTTACTCCAGCGCGCGCCGCCGCCCAATCCGGGCGGCGGCACAGAGCAACTTTTGCTCGAGGTATCCGGGTCCTCGCCTAATAGTTGGCTTCGATAAACTCGATGATTGAGTTGAGCATCGCGCCCGACGCCTCGTTGACGCTGCCACCGAACATGCCAATGGACAGCTCGCCGTCAAAAGAAGCCTGGGAGATCGTTGCTTCGCTATTGGCGGCGATAAAGGCGCAGCGCACTGTGCTAAACGCCTTGCCGGCGCCAAAACCGATAAAGTAGCGCTTGGCGCGGCTGCCTTTTTCATAGCTGGTCAGCGTGCAGTCGGCTATCAGTGGATTGGTCGTCTCAACAGGTGCTGTGTCTACCTTGGCAAACATTGGTTGCTTGTCGTCGGACTTGGCACGCTCGTCAAGTTTTTCTTTTAATTGCCCTGCGAGGCCCGCGGCAATTTCGGTCGGCTCTTCAGCAGCCAGATTGGATTTGAATTGGTTGATTTGCAGGCCATCGAACTGGCCAAAATTGGTCGTCGCGGGTTGTTCGACGGCAAACCGGCTGGACGCACAGCCTGTCAGAGTCAGCATCACCGAAACCCATGTCACCGTAATCATTCTCTTGAGCATTCGAAACTCCCTGGCATTGACAGCCGTTAATTATTCTTCACCGCATAGGCGGTGGCCATCCCGTCGCCTAATCTGCGATTAAAGATACATTACTGACCATTCGTGGTCGACGAAAAGCGCTCGCGCCAATGACCGATTCATCTGATCACCTGGACGTGGTGTTCGCCAATGTCGTGCTGGGCGCGACCAATGTTGGCATAGAGAACGGCGATATCGACAATTTCCAAAAGTCGATCTGTTGTAGGGCTATCGGTTTAGTCGCCAATCTGCCGAGCGTGCGCGGGTATCGCAGGTGCCTTCGCTGACGGCGATTCACCCTGCATCGGCGAGATTCCGGTGTGTTGTTTCGCGTCGTAGTCAAAGCGAGTGCGTAGCGACTGGCCAGGTCAGGTTTTTCTGCCGCCAGCTAGCCCGAGCACGGTTGCACAGACAGGCTCGCGCATGCCGTGCGGCTTGCTCTAGGTCGTTTCACGTCCGCGGCGTTGCAGCTCGTCGATCAGTGCACGACGCTGCAGCTCACCTGAATCGCCGCCGCCGAAAACAAGCTCGCCCGACGAGTAACTCTTGCCAAAGGAATCGGCCGTATTAATCGTTTGGCCGATGCCGGACAACAGTTCCTCGTCGCTCAGGCTATTCAATCGGTGGATGAAGGTACTCCACAAAATGTCGTTTGCGATGGCATAGCGGGCGTCCAGTGCCGAATCGAAATTGGCTTGCATCAGACGCATCAGCTCTTCTGCGTCCAGCGCATCGGCATCGTTCACAGCAATCATGATGCGCATGCGGTTTGCTGCGGGATCGGTGATGATAAGGATCTCGCGCTCAGCGGCGCGGAATGCAATGTTGTTTTCGGAGCGCTGATACTGCTCGTCCAGGCGCGCGACGATCGACTCGATGCGATCGACCGTCATCTCTATTGCCAACGCGGGCGGTTCGTCCTCGTCGCGCTCCGATTGTGCGTGTGACGCTGTGACCAGCATCAGTGCGATGCTGATGGCGGCAAACGCAATGCCGGTGAAACTCGTGCGATGTGTACTCTTCATTTTGGAATCCCCGGATCTTCGTTGCCTGTCATAGTAGAACCGCAGCAGCAGGGGAATATTTCACGCACAACGAGCCTGAGCGGGTACGGGCGGCATGTAGCGTAAGCGCTAACAGGCATCGCGAGCGCGGCAGGGCGGCGTTGCGCCCAATCTGGGTAGGGTTCAGGCGAAAATGATCAGCGACCCAACAACGAATCACAGGGCCGCTGAGTAAAAGCCGATCGCCAACCAATATCCTGCCGGATTCGCCGATTTGGCGACTGGCGTTGCCCAGTCTTGCGGATCCGGCGAAGAGGCGCGTCGTGCGCCTCTGACCCGGACGCGCCCATGACGCAGCCCGTCAATGATGAGCCAGCCAAGAATGATGCCTAAGCCCGCGAAAAGCAGGATTGTGGCGGGTCCGAATTCGTCCATACCGCAGATTATGTCCGCGCAAGCCATGTTCAGTGAGGTAGTTGGTCACGACTGCGCGCAAAAGGTGCGTGGAATCATGCCCAGCGATCGACGGCGGCAGCTTGGAATTGCGAGGCACTAGGGCGAAACCGACGTCACCTGCACTGTGTTTTCATATCTGCCTGATCCTGCTATCATTGCGGGCTAATTAGGTTTGAACTCCCTGCCGCGGGCGCGCAACGCCGGGCAAAGCAACGAACCAAGGCATGTCAACCGAGCTGAATCGGCTGATTTGCACAGGAAAAGGCCCCTCTGGGGCTTTTTGTTTTTGTGCGTCTTGCAGGGCGTTGATCAATGGGCTTCGGCCCATTTTTTGGTGTTGCAGGTTGGATTGATGATTACAGATACGCTGGAAACATTGCTGGAGCCGGAAGTTGTTCGGTTGGGCTATGAGCTGGTCGACGTCGAATACCAGTCCGCTGGTGGCAGCAGCGTACTGCGGGTGTTCATCGACGGTCCCGATGGGATTTCGGTCGATGACTGTGCGATCGTCAGCGATGGGGTCAGCGGCATACTGGATGTCGAGGATCCGATCCCCGGCGAATACAATTTGGAGATCTCCTCACCGGGTCTGGACCGTCCGCTGAAGCGGCCGGAACACTACGAGAAATACGCCGGTGAGTTGATCAAAGTGAAGATGTTGAAGGGTTTTGTCGGCAGAAAACGCCTGAAAGGTGTGCTGACAAGCCTGGTGGACGGCACGGTAGCGCTGGATGTTGATGGCAAGCCGGTGGAAGTGCCGCTGAATCAGATCGAGTCGGCACGACTGGTGCCGGTAGTTGACTTTAGCGCCAAGCGTTAACGAGAGCGAGAGTATGAACAAAGAAATGCTGATGGTGATCGAGGCTGTCTCTAACGAGAAGGGTGTCGAGCGCGAGATCATTTTTGATGCAATGGAAGCGGCTTTGGCCTCGGCGACGCGCAAGCGGCACGGTGAGGACATCGAAGTGCGTGTAGCGATCGACCGTGAAACCGGCGATTACGACACATTTCGTCGCTGGAAAGTGTTCGCCGACGACTCCACCGAGCTCGAAGTACCGGATCGCGAGTTGCGCATGATTGATGCTGTTGACGTTGATCCGAACGCCGAAGTCGACGGTTTTGTCGAGGTGCCGATTGAATCTGTAGATTTCGGTCGTATTGCCGCGCAAACGGCCAAACAGGTGATCGTGCAGCGTGTGCGTGAAGCTGAACGCCAGAAAATCGTCGAAGAGTTTGAAGATCGCGTGGATGAAATGCTTAGCGGCTTGGTCAAGCGCGTCGATCGCAACGGCGTTTATGTCGATCTGGGCGGTAGCGCCGAGGGCTTTATTCCCCGCGAAAACATGCTGCCGCGGGAGCCGGTTCGCCAGCACGATCGCATAAAGGGTCGCTTGGTGGAGGTGCGTTCCGAACCGCGCGGCCCGCAGTTGTTCATGAGCCGCACGGCGCCAGATTTTCTCATTGACCTGTTCAAACTTGAGGTGCCGGAAGTTGGCCAGGGCATGATCGAGATTCTCGGCGCTGCCCGTGATCCGGGTCTGCGCGCCAAGATTGCCGTCAAGAGTAACGATACCCGCATTGACCCGGTCGGCGCGTGCGTCGGCATGCGCGGCTCGCGGGTGCAGGCGGTCTCTAACGAGTTGGCCGGCGAGCGTGTTGATATTATCCTGTGGGATGACAACCCGGCGCAGTTCGTTGTGAACGCGATGTCACCGGCTGAGGTCGTGTCCATCGTCGTCGATGAAGACAAGCACAGCATGGACATTGCCGTTGACGAAGAGAAATTGTCGCAGGCGATTGGTCGCGGCGGGCAGAACATTCGTTTGGCCAGTGAGCTGACCGGTTGGGAGCTCAACGTCATGACCGAGGCGGATGCCGAGGCCAAGAGCGAAGCCGAAATGCGCGAGCTATCCGAGGTGTTCATGAAGCAGCTCGACGTGGATTCCGAGATTGCGATGATCCTGGTGCAGGAAGGATTCTCGACCATTGAGGAGATCGCATACGTGCCGGCCGCCGAACTGGCTGCCATCGAAGAGTTCGATGAAGGCATGGTCGATGAGCTGCGTAGCCGTGCTCGCGATGTGTTGCTGACGCAGGCAATTGCCAACGAAGAAGTCATCGACCAGGCAGAGCCAGCGGCCGATATGTTCGACGTCGAAGGCATGACCGAAGAGTTGGCAGCGCAGCTTGCCAGCAAGGGCATTGCAACCCGTGACGATCTGGCCGAGCAGGCAACCGACGACTTGTTGGAAATATTTGATATGTCCGAAACAGAAGCGGGCGAGCTGATTATGGCTGCGCGTGCACACTGGTTCGAAGAAGAGGAAAAAGCGTAGTCGCCCTGCGACACGCGGAGAAGACAGTATGGCTGATGTGACAGTCTCCCAATTCGCCGAGGTGCTCAAAGTGCCCGTTGAAAAGCTGCTCGAGCAGCTTGACGAGGCGGGCATCAAAGTCGATGGCGCCGGTGACATGATTAGCGAAGATGCCAAGATGGAATTGCTTGGCTTTCTGCGTCGTCAGCACGGCAAGAGCGAAAGCAAGCTTGCCGCTGCGCCACGCAAGATCACGCTCAAGCGCAAATCGCAGAGCGAGCTCAGAATGTCCGGCACGAAGGGCAGTGCACGCACTGTTGCCGTTGAGGTACGCAAAAAGCGCACCTACGTAAAACGCGACGTGCTCGAAGAGCAGGCCAAAGCGCAGCAGGAAGAGCTCGACGCCGTCAAGAAAGAGCGGCAGGCCGAAGAAGAGGCGCGCAAAGCCGAACAAGAGGCAGCCGAGCAGCGCGCGCAGGAAGCGCGGGAGCGCGAACAGCGTGAGGCGGAGGACGAAACCCGTCGCCGCAACGAAGAGGCTGCGCGTCGCAAACTCGAGGCCGAGCAAGCTGAAGCGCAACGTCGTAAAGACCAGGAGGCGCGTGAGCGCGCTGAGCGTGAAGCGAAGAAAGACAACACCAAATACGGGCGTAAGGAATTGCACGTCGCTGGTGACAAGAGTGGTCGTCGCAAACGCAAGCGTCCGGCGCCGCGGCGCCGTCCGGGCAATCTGAACGTCGATTCGCAACACGGTTTCGAGCGCCCAACGGCGCCTGTTATCCGTGACGTTGAGATTCCGGAGACGATTAGCGTTGCCGATCTGTCGCAACGCATGGCGGTCAAGGCTACCGAAGTCATCAAGGCTTTGATGGGCATGGGCGCGATGGTGACGATCAACCAGGTGATCGATCAGGACACGGCGACGCTGGTTGTTGAAGAGCTTGGCCACAAGGCTGTGCCGGTCAGCGAAAGCAGCGTCGATGAAGACCTGTTGGCCGAAGTCACCGAGTCCGAAGGCGAGCAGCAGGGTCGCCCACCGGTTGTGACGATCATGGGTCATGTCGATCACGGCAAGACTTCGTTGCTCGATTACATTCGTCGCTCGCGCGTTGCGGCCGGCGAAGCGGGTGGCATCACGCAGCATATCGGCGCCTACAAGGTGCAGACCGACAACGGCGAAATCTGCTTCCTCGACACACCGGGTCACGCAGCGTTCACTGCGATGCGTGCACGTGGCGCGCAGGCCACCGACATTGTGATTCTGGTGGTTGCCGCGGACGACGGCGTCATGCCGCAAACGATCGAAGCGATCAAGCATGCCAAAGCGGCAGAAGTGCCGATCGTTGTCGCGGTCAATAAGATTGACCGTGAGAATGCCGATCCTGAGCGCGTGCGCACCGAGTTGTCGCAACACGAAGTGATTCCGGACGACTGGGGTGGCGACAGTCAGTTCATCAACGTATCGGCGCTGAAAGGCACCGGCGTTGACGACTTGCTCGAAGCGGTGCTGTTGCAAGCCGAAGTGATGGATCTCAAAGCGGTCAGCGATGGCTTTGCGCGCGGTACCGTCGTCGAAGGCAGCCTTGAGAAAGGCCGCGGCGCGGTTGCGACGGTGCTCGTGCAAAGCGGCACGCTGAAGCAGGGCGACTATATCCTCGCCGGCGAAGAATATGGCCGCATTCGTGCCATGTTTGACGAAGCGCAGCAGCCGATCACCGAAGCTGGGCCATCAACGCCCGCCGTGGTGCTCGGTTTGTCGGGTGTGCCCGCGCCAGGCGACGAAATGCTCGCACTGGAAGACGACAAGAAAGCCCGCGAAGTGGCCGAGTTCCGTCAGTCCAGAGCGCGCGATACCAAGCTGGCGCAGCAGCAGGCCGCCAAGTTGGAGAACGTCTTCAACCAGATGACTGAAGGTGAGCAGGTTTCTGTGTCTTTGATGATCAAGGCCGACGTTAACGGTAGTGCCGAAGCGTTGAAGGACGCGCTGCAAGCGATCTCTACTGATGAGGTGGCCGTCAAGGTGATCTCCAGCGGCGTAGGCGGCATCACCGAGTCCGACGTTACTTTGGCGCAGGCATCGAATGCGATTGTGATCGGCTTTAACGTGCGTGCGGATTCCGCGGCGCGCAACCTGATCAAGGAATCGGACATCGATTTGCGCTACTACAGCATCATTTACGAAGCGATTGATGACGTGAAAGCGGCCGTGTCTGGCTTGTTGTCACCGGAAGTGCGCGAACAGATTGTTGGTCTGGCCGAAGTGCGCGATGTCTTCAGCTCTCCGAAGCTTGGCAACGTTGCCGGTTGTATGGTCGCAGATGGCTACGTCAAACGCGCATTGCCGATTCGCGTGCTGCGTGAAAACGTGGTCATTTACGAAGGTGAACTGGAATCTTTGCGCCGCTTTAAGGACGACGTCAATGAGGTTCGCGCAGGTACCGAGTGTGGTATCGGCGTCAAGAACTACAACGACGTCAAAGTAGGCGATCAGATCGAGTGCTTCGAGCGCGTGGAATATGCACGCACTCTTGACTAGCCGGATCGCAGATCGGGGCTGGGCGTGCTGTCGCACGCTCGGCGCGGTACACCGTCATGGCGCGTGACTATGCACGCAGTTCGCGCGTGGGCGGTCAGATCCACCGCATCCTGAACGAGCTGCTGCGATTCGAGAGCAAGGATCCGCGCCTGAACGGTGTGTCAGTAACAAACGTCGATCTATCGCGCGATCTGTCTGTGGCGCGCGTCTATTTTTCCATGCTGGATCCTGATGCTGATCCGGCTGAGGCTCTGGAAGGTCTGCAACGCTCGTCAGGCTTTCTGCGCAGCAAGCTCGGTCGTGAAATGAAGGTGCGCCACATTCCTGAGTTGCGCTTTTCGCACGATGACAGCGTTGCACGCGGTTTCCACCTGAGTGCTTTGATCGCGGAAAGCGACGGCGTCAAAACGTCATCGGCGACTGCTGCCGACGACGCTGCAACGGACGACGAGGATGCAGGTTAAGCGCGACAAGCGCGATGTGCACGGCGTCCTGCTGCTCGACAAGCCGTTGGGCATGTCGTCCAACAAGGCACTACAGCGCGTCAAATATCTGCTGCGTGCGCGCAAGGCTGGCCACACGGGCAGTCTCGACCCGTTGGCGACCGGTATGTTGCCGTTGTGTTTTGGTGATGCAACGCGTTACTCGCACGTATTCCTCGATGCTGACAAGACCTACGATGTCACTGCGACACTTGGCGGGCGCTCGGCGACGGGTGACGCCGAGGGCGATATCGTTCAGACAGCACCGGTGCCGTTCTTGAGTCTGGAGGACTGGCAAGCCATTGGCGACCAATTCCTCGGCGAGAGCAAGCAGGTGCCGCCGATGTACTCTGCGCTCAAACACGATGGCAAGCGTCTGTATGACATTGCCCGCAAGGGTGGCGATGTCGAGCGGCCGCCGCGACGTATTGTGATCGAGTATCTGACCATCACGGCGGTCGGCGACGATTCGATCAACTTCAGCGTGCGCTGCTCGAAAGGCACCTACATTCGGTCGCTGGTCGAAGACCTTGCCACGACTGCGGGGACGTTAGCCTGGACATCCATGCTCAGGCGCACCGCGGTCAGCCCGTTCAGCAGTGCCATGGTCACGATGGAGGCATTGGAGGCGGCGGGTGACACGTTGCCCGAGCTGCTCGCCGGGTGTGACGCGGGTTTAACGAACTGGGCGCAAGTAATGCTGACAGCGCCAGAAGCGTTGGCATTCTGCCAGGGGCGGTTGGCGAGCTTGCCATCCGGGCAGCCAGGCCCGCGGCGGTGCTATGGGCCGAACGGGCTGTTTCTGGGCACCGCGCTTACGCACGCCGATGGCAGTTTTGCTGACGTGCGGGTGATGTCGGCGGCACGCATGACGCTGGAAACAGCTCGCGTGCGATAACTGTTCAGAATTAGCAGGAAAGTTATTGTTTCAAGCCAGTTTCGCGTTACAATAGCGGGCTGATTTGAAACGAAATTCAACAACCGCGTAGCGCGTTTGCACACAAGCTGCGGCCAAGTCTTGATCCTGTGCGGGTTTTGCCCAGGATCAAGGGTGGTGAGCGGTCATCGAGCGCTGGCCAATGGGCTGGCACACAGGCTCAAACGCTGCGCTGAAACAAGTTAAAGATACTGGAGTCTTGCACACATGCCACTCACGACAGAACGGAAAGACAGCATCGTTGCTGAATACCGCCGTGACGACAAAGATACCGGCTCGCCGGAAGTACAGGTTGCCCTGCTGTCAGCGCGCATCTCTGATCTGACGGGTCACTTCAACTCGCACAAGAAAGATCATCATTCAAGACTGGGCCTTCTGAAGATGGTAAACAAGCGCCGCAAGCTGCTTGATTACCTGAAGAAAAAGGACCAGGAACGCTATTTCGAGTTGATTAAACGTCTGGGTCTGCGTCGCTAACGCAAACCGCTGACGTGAATCATCGTCACAGCGAATCGCACGTTACGCCTCTGTCTCAATTCAAACGAGCAGAGGCGTTCGTCGTTTCAGCCAATAGCACTCAAATAGTTAAACGAAACACAAGTAAATATTAAGGACACAGCGTGAAGTCGATTAAGAAGACGTTCCAATACGGTGACAATCAGGTCACTTTAGAGACTGGTGAAATTGCCCGTCAAACAGACGGTGCCGTCATGGTGAGCATGGGTGATACCGTCGTCCTGGTCACCGCGGTCGGTCGCAAGCAGGCAGATCCCGGTCGCGATTTCTTTCCGCTGACCATCAACTACCAGGAAAAGACCTATGCCGCGGGCAAGATTCCTGGCGGGTTTTTCAAGCGCGAAGGGCGTCCTTCGGAGAAGGAAACGCTGACCAGCCGCTTGATCGATAGACCGCTGCGTCCGCTGTTTCCGAAAGGCTTCCGCAACGAAGTACAGGTCATTGCTACCGTGGTCTCTCTGGATCCGATGATCGATCCGGACATTCCGTCGCTGATCGGCGCATCGGCTGCATTGGCGATTTCCGGTATGCCGTTCCAGGGTCCGATTGGCGCGGCGCGCGTCGGTTACATCAACGGCGACTACGTGCTGAACCCGACCACCGAGCAGACGGCAACGTCTGCGTTGGATCTGGTTGTTGCGGGTACTGACGAAGCGGTGCTGATGGTCGAGTCTGAGGCGGACCGCCTGGCAGAAGACGTGATGTTGGGTGCCGTCGTATTCGGCCATGAGCAAATGCAGGTTGCGATCAACGAAATCAAAGCACTGGCTGCCGAAGTTGGCACCCCGGCTTGGGATTGGTCAGCGCCGGAAGCTGATCAGACGCTGGCTGCTAAAGTTGCCGAGCTGGCAACGGCCGGTTTGACTGACGCCTACCAGATTACCGAGAAGCAATCGCGGCAGGAAAAGGTCGGTGAAGTGAAATCGGCGGCAATGGTCGCGCTGGCCGGTGGCGATGAGCCTGCGTACAGTGCCGAAGACGTCAAAGGCGCCTTGTCCAAGCTGGAAAAAGACATTGTTCGCTCCCGCGTACTGGACGGCAAACCGCGTATCGACGGTCGGGACCATGACACGGTGCGACCGATTTTCAGCAAAGTGGGCGTACTACCCCGCACGCATGGTTCAGCCTTGTTCACGCGCGGCGAGACACAGGCGATCGTGGTTGCCACGCTTGGCACGGGTCGCGATGCGCAGATCATTGATGCGCTGGAAGGTGAGCGCAAAGAGCCGTTCATGTTGCACTACAACTTCCCTCCGTACTGCGTCGGTGAAACAGGTTTTGTCGGCTCACCGAAGCGTCGCGAAATTGGCCACGGCAAGTTGGCTCGCCGCGGTATTCAGGCAGTCATGCCAACGATCGAGGAATTCCCGTACGTGATTCGTCTTGTCAGTGAGATCACCGAATCTAACGGCTCTAGCTCTATGGCCTCGGTGTGTGGTTCCAGCCTGGCACTGATGGATGCTGGTGTACCGACCAAGGCGCCGGTTGCCGGCGTCGCGATGGGCTTGGTCAAGGAAGGCGATCGTTTTGCGGTCCTGACTGACATTCTCGGCGATGAAGATCATCTGGGCGACATGGACTTCAAGGTTGCGGGTACTGATAACGGTATCACTGCGCTGCAGATGGACATCAAGATTCAGGGCATCACCAAAGAGATCATGGAGAGTGCACTGGAGCAGGCGAAAGCTGCTCGTTTGCACATCCTTGGCGAGATGGCCGGTGCAATCTCGAAGCCGCGTGAAGAAATGTCTGACTGGGCACCGACGATCATGTCGATGAAAATCGATCCGGAGAAAATCCGCGACGTTATCGGCAAGGGCGGTGCAGTCATTCGCGCGATTACCGAAGAGACGGGTGCGACGGTCGATATCGACAACGATGGCACGGTGCGCATCGCATCGGTTGATGGTGCGTCCGGCAAAGAAGCGCGTCGCCGCATCGAGTTGATCACGGCGGAAGTCGAAGTCGGCAGCATCTACGATGGTCGTGTTGCTCGTTTGATGGACTTCGGCGCGTTTGTGACGATTCTGCCGGGCAAAGACGGTCTGGTGCACATCTCGCAGATCTCGAACGAGCGGGTTGAGAAAGTCAGCGATAAACTGAACGAAGGCGACATCGTGCGCGTCAAGGTGCTCGAGGTGGATCGTCAGGGTCGTATCCGACTGAGCATGAAAGAGGTTGGCGAAGACGAATAGATCTTCCCGGCGCTTCTCTAAAGCCTGCGTTACTCGTTGAGTGCGCGGGCTTTTTTATGTCTGCTGGTTGTTCGTGCGCTGGCCTTCGAGGAAATGCAGGATACGGCCGGGCAACCAAAAGCGCCACGTGGCTGGCGAGCGACCTTCGATGAAACCCACGTGACCACCGCGTTCGGTGACTTGCAGCGTTACGGCGCTGCTAACCTCTTCGGGCGTGGGGATGATCTGCGGGCTGGTAAACGGATCGTCACGTGAATGAATGATGAGTGTTGGTGTTTTGATTGCGCCCAGAAATTGCCGGCATGAGCAGGCGCTGTAGTAACCGTCCTTCCCGTCGAAGCCATGTAGCGGCGCTGTGACTTGGTCGTCAAAGGCTTCGAAGGTCACACAACGCATGGCGGCGGCGTAGTCGAAGGGCGCATTTTGCGGCGTGAATTTCGCCGCCAGAGCGCGCTTCATGTTTCGCATCAAATGATACTGATAAAGCTTTGAAAAACCAGTTGAAACAGCATCCGATGCACCTTGTAACTCAAACGGTACGGAAACCGCGACAGCGGCATCGACGGTGGCAGGGCGCTCCGCCTCGCCGAGATATTTGAGCAATGCATTGCCGCCCAGCGAGTAACCGGCAACAAACATCTGTCGCTGCGGATATTCGCGCCGCAGGGCCGACAGGTAGTGGTCGATGTCGCCCGTTTCGCCGGCATGGTAGCGCCGTGGCAGTGTGTTGCGATGGTCACCACAGTCACGGAAGTGCAGTACCTGTGCAAGCCAACCGCGTGCACTCGCCGCGGCAACCAGTGCACGAGCATAAGTGGAGTCGCTGGAGCCCTCGAGACCATGCAAAACAACCAGCATCGGCGCGCGATCGCTGGCGTCAGGCGTGTTGACCCGATCAACGGCTAGCGAATCACCATCAGGCAGAGGGTGGACGAGACGCTGATAGGTAACGTGCGGTTGGCGAACGCGTCCGGTTGCCGGTATCAGTGTTTGAGCATGCGGGTTTTGCCACAACCGCGATGGTTGGAATGCCGGGTAGGGCGTCATGCCCGGACTAGTGTTCGTCGTCGTTCGCCGACGCAACCTTGCTGCGCTTCGTGGTTTTGTCGTCGTCTTTGCGGTTCAGCAGTTTGAACACTTCTTCTTGCACCGCACGCCAACGGGCAAAGTTGCGCTGTGCAAGCCCGGCGACAGCGTCTACCGGGTCGATGCCAATGACCTTGCGCACGCGGTCGCGCGCTTGTGCCTGCTGATTAACGAACAACCGTAGGCTCTGTTCCAGATAGTTGCTGACGACATTCGGCATGGCGTTGCCGTACGTGCGAATGATCTGCGACAGGAAGTCTTCGGTCATCACCGGCTCACCGGTTTGTTCCTGTTCACTGATGACCTGCATCAGGATTGCGCGCGTGATGTCATCACCGGACTTCTTGTCGATGACGACAAAAGGCTCTTTGGCGATCACTAGATCGCGGATATGCGACAACGTGATGTATTTGCTGAGCTGCGTATCGTACAGACGTCGATTGGGATACTTTTTAATCGTGCGCACGTGCGTTCCGGCTAAGCCCTGTTAAGGCGCGTATTCTAACGCATAAAAGTAGCAGAACGTCAGTGTCAGTCGACAGCAATTGCTTGAGCGCCGGTAAATTGATGTTTGACATAACGATCCTGCGCCCATTTGATGGCTTGCTCCGGCGTGCCGTCTGCAAGCGCCTCTGGTGGTACAAAACCGAGTAAGCGCAATACGCGGGTCAGATTTGCTGCCGGTGTTGCGTCGTCGACGGGAGCTGCGCCAGTCTGTTTGCTTAATTTGTCGCCGTCAGACCCAACCAAAACCGGAAAGTGGGCATAATCGGGATGCGTGAATCCGAGTTGCTGCTGCAGATACATCTGCCGCGGCGTTGATTCAAACAGATCGATGCCGCGCACCGCGTGAGTGATTTTCTGCTCGGCATCATCAACGGCGCACGCCAGTTGGTACGCGATCAGCCCATCGCGACGACGAATGATGAAGTCGCCGGGACGCCGGTTGAGTTCGAAGCGCTGGGTACCTTGCCAGCGATCATTGACGGTGATGGGTGTATCGCCAACTCTGATGCGTAGGGCACCAGCGCGCAGACTGCGCGTTCGGCACGTGCCGGGGTAAGCGCCGAGCAGGCCGCGTGTTTTGAGCATTCGCCGCGCACAGTCGCAGTAATACGCATGGCCACTGTCCAGAAGTGTGCTCGCTGCGGCTAAATGTCGAGAGTTCGATGCACTTTGGTAGTAAACCGGTTCGTCCCAGTGCAACGCGTGACGTTCCAGTGTTCGAAGGATACCGTCTGCGGCGCCAGGTAATTCGCGTGGTGGATCGATATCGTCGATACGCAGCAACCACGCGCCGGCATGCGCGCGAGCATCGAGAAAGCTAACGAGCGCACCTGCCAGTGAGCCCAGGTGCAGCAGCCCGGTCGGCGAGGGCGCAAACCGCCCTCGATAGTGCGTGTTACCGGTAACGGTCGTCCCTGTCGCGGAATTGTCGCTCAGAGAGCTCACGACGCTCCTGAGCTTCCAGGCACAGGGTCGCTACAGGCCGGGCCTCGAGGCGTTTCAAACCGATTTCTTCGCCAGTTTCATCGCAATAGCCGTAGGTGCCTTCGTCGATTCGGGTCAGCGCCGAGCTGATCTTGCGCAGCAGTTTGCGCTCGCGATCACGAGTGCGCAGCTCAAGACCGAACTCTGATTCCTGCGTAGCGCGATCATTGGGGTCGGGAAAGTTGGCGGCCTCATCCTGCATGTGGTGCACGGTGCGGTCGACTTCTTCCATCAGTTCGGTCTTCCAGGCGGTCAGAATCGCACGGAAATGCTCGAGTTGTTCGTCGCTCATGTACTCTTCGCCGCGTTTGGGCTGGTACGGTGCGATGCCATGAATAGGGCCCGCCGTAATGTCGCGGCGCGCTGCCGTACGTTTCGGCGGCGCCGGTCGCGGTGCCGGTCGACTCGTCGGCACGCGCTTGGCGATTGGCTTCTTGGCGGCTGTTTTGGTCGCAGCGGCTTTCTTTACAGCGGTTTTCGTCGCTGGCGTCTTTTTCGTGGCCGCCTTCTTAGTCGCTGCTTTTTTGGTCGTTGCTTTTTTGGTCACTTTTTTTGTGGTTGCCTTTTTGGCGGATGCCTTTTTAGCAGCAGCTTTCTTACCTGGTGCTTTTTTGGAAGCGGTCTTTTTGGTCGTCTTTTTCTTGGCCGGCGCTTTTTTCGCGACAGCCTTTTTCTTGACAACCTTCTTCTTGGTGCTCTTCTTCGCTGTTGTCTTCTTCGCAGCTGTTTTCTTGCTGGTTACTTTCTTTGCAACTGCTTTTTTCTTGCTGCTTGCTTTCTTCGCAGCTGCTTTTTTCTTAGTATTTGTTTTCGCTACCTTTTTCTTCGTCGGCATCTCATCCCTCCACGGCGGGGAAAATCCAAGCGCCGCGATTATACAGATAATCGACCGGACGTGTAGTGCTGTTGGTCGGGCAACTCTCAGATCGTTCCTGCACCTTGGCCAGGCGCCGGCAAGACGACAGGTGCCTGCGGCTCCCAGCCACGCGCGCGGTGTTCGACGACCACATGCGTATAGACGCCGCCACGCACATTAAAGTCGCTCGTTACGCGCATGAAGCGTGGCTGAACCGCGTTCACCAGATCGTCAAGAATTTGCCCGGTGACAGCCTCGTGGAACGCGCCTTCGTCGCGATAGGACCAGAAGTAGAGTTTCAGCGATTTGAGCTCCACGCACTTATCGTCGGGGATGTAATCCACATAAATGGTGGCGAAATCCGGCTGATCGGTCTTCGGGCACAAGCACGTGAATTCCGGCGTGTTGATGCGGATGACGATGTCGCGATCTGCGTGCGGATTCGGGAATGTCTCCAGTTCGCGACTGGGTCCCGGACGCGGTGTTTTCTCTATCTTGTAGCTCATTTTTCTCGTTCCAAAGGTGTGGTTCGGGCACAGGCCAGCGCGGTTTTGCAAGCCATCGTTTTGCGATCCGATTTAGCTTACACTAGCCGGCTTGCGCGGCGCCATGTGGCTTTGCCGCATTGGTAACCTCAGCAAGCGTGTCGTACACGCGGACACAAACAGGCACATGCGTTTAAGCAAAATTAAGCTTGCCGGCTTCAAATCATTTGTCGAGCCGACCACCATTGATTTTCCGAGTAATCTTGTTGGTGTCGTCGGGCCAAACGGCTGTGGCAAATCGAATGTGATCGATGCCGTGCGCTGGGTCATGGGTGAGAGCTCGGCCAGCCGACTGCGTGGCGACTCCATCACAGATGTCATCTTTAATGGCTCGAGCGCACGCAAACCTGTTGGTACTGCTTCCATCGAATTGTTGTTCGACAACACGGACGGCAAAGTAGGCGGCCAGTACGCTGCGTTTAACGAGATTTCGATCCGACGCACCGTGTCGCGCGACGCGATCTCCACCTATTACCTGAATGGCACCAAGTGCCGCCGCAAGGACATCACGCAGATTTTTCTGGGCACCGGGCTGGGGCCACGCAGCTACTCGATCATCGAGCAGGGCATGATTTCGCGGTTGATCGAAGCCAAGCCGGAAGAGATGCGTGTGTTCATCGAGGAAGCCGCCGGCATTTCCAAATATAAGGAACGTCGTCGCGAGACCGAGAACCGCATTAAGCATACGCGCGAAAACCTTGAGCGCCTGACCGATCTGCTGGAAGAGGTGCAAACGCAATTGCGGCGTCTTGATCGGCAAGCGAAAGCAGCCGAGCGCTACAAGAAACTCAAGACCGAAGAGCGTCGCGTTTCGGCGGAATTGCTTGGATTGAAGTTGCGCGACCTGGCCGCCATTGCGCAGGACCACGAGCGCGTGATTGCCGAGCGAGAGAATGACCTGCAGTCGTTGATCGCGGCGCAACGTAAGGCAGAGGCCGGTATCGAAGAGAGTCGCGAGCGTCTGGTTGAAAACACCGATGCGTTTAACGAGGTGCAAGGCGAGTTCTATCAGGTCGGCGCAGACATCGCGCGGCTGGAGCAGGCGCTGGAGCATAACCGTGAAATGCGTGAGCGTCAGCGCGCCGATCTTGAGCAGGCGGCGAGCGGCGTTGCCGAGATGCAGGACTTGATCAACAAGGACAGCTCGCAACTGCAGCAACTGCAGTTGACACTCGATGCGCTGGCACCGGATTTGGAGGCGACGCGTTTGCGAGAGCAACAGTCGGGCGAGTCCCTGCGCAAAGCCGAGGCGGCCATGACTGCGTGGCAGGAGGCGTGGGAGGCGTTCAACCGCGATGCAGGCGAGGCCGAGCGCGCGGTACAGGTAGAGAACACAAAGAGCGAGCAGTTGCAGGAGCGGCTCGTGCGTTTGCAGGATCGGCGTGCGCGGATTGCATCGGAACGCGACGATCTGCCGCTGGCAGATCTGCAAACGCAGTTGGAGCAGGCCAACACGTCCGCTGCGCAACAGGCAAGCGCCGCCGAGCAATCCGAATCGGCGTTGGCGCAGGCGGATCAGGCGGTGGTGGATACACGCACCGCACTGGACAGTGTCACGCACGATCTGGATGAGCAGCGCTCGTCACTGCAGCAGATGCGCGGTCGCTTCGCATCCCTCGAAGCGCTGCAAAAGGCAGCACTCGGCGAGGGTGAACAGCAGGTGGCCGATTGGTTGTCGGGTCAATCGCTTTCCCACGCACGTCGTGTTGCACAACAACTGCGCGTCAACAGCGGTTGGGAAGTCGCGGTCGAAACGGTGCTCGGCGCTTATCTGCAGGCGGTCTGCGTCGACGATCTCGACAAACGTGCACGTGCGCTCGAGGACTATTCCGGCAGCGGTCTGATTCTGGTCGATACCTCGCGTTCCGGCAGCGATGGCGCGCCGGGACGGCTATTGGGTGAAGTCAATGATGCGCCGGCAGCCACACGCGAATTGCTGGCATCAGTGCGTTGCGTTGATGACATCGATACGGCATTGGCGCTGCGTGAGCGTTTGGCTGAAGGCGAATCGGTCGTCACGCGCGATGGCATCTGGTTAGGCCGTCACTGGGTGCGCATGGGCCAAGACGCAACGCGCGCAGGTGTCTTGCAGCGCGAGCAGGAAATGCGCGAGCTGCAGTCCGCATTGGCGGATCAAGCGCAATTGTGTGCCGAGAACGAACAACAACAGCAAACTTTGCGCACCAAGCTTGCCAAGGCCGAGGCGAACCGCAACGAGGCGCGGCAGCAAGCGGCGGCAGCGAACCGCGCTGCGGCCGAAAGCAAGGCAGCGCTGCAGAGCGTAAGCGTGCGTCTTGAGCAGACGCAGCAGCGCTTGAATGCAGCTAACGATGCGATGGCTGACGCGACGAAAGAAGCGGAAGAGACGCAGGCAAAGCTCGAGCACAGCAAACGCTTGCTGGAACAGACGGCGCAAAAACTGAACAGCGTTGGCGCTGACCGTGAGCGGCTTGAGTCGCAACGTGCAGAGCTGCGCGCGGATTTGGAGCGCGTGCGCCAACAATCTGCAGAGGATCGCGGCGCGGCGCAAGAGCTGGCACTGAAGTTTGAGTCTGGCCGCAGCTCGCGCGAATCGGCGGAGCAGAGTCTGCAGCGCATGAACCGACAGTTGCAGCAATTCCAGCAGCGCCAGAACGCGTTGCAGGCAGATATCGACAAGGCGGCTGAGCCGGTTGGCGAGATGAAGCGGACGCTCGCGACGCAGTTGGAGCAGCGCGTCACTGTCGAGCAGCGACTCGCGGAAGCACGATCGCGGGTTGAGAATGTAGAGCAGCAACTGCGCCAACTCGAGCTGCAGCGCAGCGAGCACGAAGCGGCTGTGGTCGAGTCGCGCGAACAGCTGGGCGAGGCAAAGCTTGCAGCGCAAGATACGGCAACACGACGTGAAGGGTTGATGGAGCAGTTTGCCGAGACGGATTTCGTGCTCGACACCGTGCTCAGCGAGCTCGACGAAAACGCGAATGCCGAGAACTGGAGCGAGCAGCTGGCGACGGTGCAGCGCAAAATTGATCGCCTGGGCCCGATCAACCTCGCAGCAATTGATGAGCAGCGCGAGCAAGCCGAGCGCAAGGAATACCTTGATGCGCAGCTTGAGGATCTCAACGCCGCGCTGAACACGCTGGAAAATGCGATTCGCAAGATTGATCGCGAAACGCGTAACCGTTTCAAAGAGACGTATGATCGCGTGAACTCAGGGTTCCAACGCTTGTTCCCGAAATTGTTTGGCGGTGGGCAAGCCTACATGGAGCTTACCGGCGACGATTTACTGGCCGCCGGAGTGACAGTGATGGCGCGACCGCCGGGCAAACGCAACAGCACCATCCACTTGCTCTCGGGTGGTGAGAAAGCGCTGACGGCTGTGGCACTGGTGTTTGCTATTTTCGAACTCAATCCTGCGCCATTTTGTATGCTGGATGAGGTCGATGCGCCGTTGGATGATGCGAACGTGAACCGATTCTGTAATATTGTTAAAGAAATGTCGGAACAGGTGCAGTTTGTGTTCATCAGTCACAACAAGGCTACGATGGAAATGGCGCAACAGCTCATGGGCGTGACGATGAGCGAGCCGGGCGTATCGCGCCTGGTTGCCGTCGACATCGACGAAGCCGTCAAGATGGTCGCTACCTGAGGTCGGGTTGACGCACATGGAACTGCGGATCGCATTATTGGTCTTGGGCGTTATTGTTGTCGCCGGTGTCTATTTTTTCACTGGCCGGCGTCAAAACGCAGCACCATTGCTGAACTCCGAACCTGGCGGACGGGTTGAACCCAGTTTTGGCGACGATGACGCCTCACCGCCGCTGCGCGAGGAATCCGGCGACGACCTACCGGCGATGCATGCAACGCCCGATTCGCAGCCGGCGGGCGCCGATGTTGCCGGGTCTGCGTCGCCAGCGATCGATGAAGGGCCGCATGATCCATCACCGGACGAGCCCGCGGTGCCGGAAAAAGTTATTTCTCTGCGAATCGTCAAGAAAGACGGAGCGATGTTCAAGGCAGAGCCCGTTATTCTGAAACTTCGCAATTCAGGCATGCAACATGGTCGCTTTGGTATCTTTCATTATTTAGCGGCCGACGGCAGCGAAGACGCGCTGTTCTCTGCCGCCAGTCTGACCGAGCCCGGCACGTTCGATTTGCAGAACGTCAAGGACAGCGAGCTGGCTGGCCTGAGTTTCTTCATGCTGCGGCCCGGCACCGGTCGCGGTGTCGATGCGTTCGACAAGATGATCGAGACCGCGCGCGCGGTTGCGATCTCGCTGGAAGGCGAGCTGCTGGATGGCGATGGCAGCACGTTGAGCATCCAGCGTGAGCGCTTCCTGCGTGAAGAGCTCATTCAATACGAGTTACAACACCTCAAGCTGTCGTGAGCGCAGAACGAACCCGGTCTGTGCCCGAGGCTGTGCGTCGCTCAGCGAGCGAGTTAGCTGACGAAATCAATCAGCACAATCATCGCTATTACGTGCTCGACGATCCGAATGTGCCGGATGCTGAGTACGACCGACTCATGCGCGAGCTGCAAGCGCTCGAGCACAAATACCCACAGCTAGTCTCGCCGACATCACCGACACAGCGGGTCGGAGCGCCGCCCGATAGTGGCTTCGCTGTTGTGGGCCATGAGCTGCCGATGCTCTCCCTTGATAATGCGTTCAGTGACGAGGAGCTGCATAAGTTCGTTGCGCGGATTGGCGAGCGACTCGACAGGCAGGATTTAGACGAACTCGAATTCAACGCTGAACCGAAACTGGACGGAGCGGCAGTTTCGATGCTGTACGAGGATGGCGTGCTTGTGCGTGCGGCGACGCGTGGCGACGGTGTCAATGGCGAAGACATCACGCACAACGTCCGCACGATTCGCTCTGTGCCGTTGAAGCTCATTGGGCAAGGCGTACCGGAGCGCATAGAGGTGCGCGGCGAGATTGTGATGCCAAAAGCCGGTTTCGCCGCCTATAACGAGCGCGCTGCGGCGACGGGGCAGAAGTTGTTCGTGAACCCGCGTAATGCGGCTGCCGGCAGCCTGCGTCAGTTAGATCCCGAGCTCACCGCGCAGCGGCCACTGGATATGTATTGTTATGCGGCGGGTTTGGTGAGCGGCGGTGCGTTGCCGGCAACCCATTCGCAGACACTGACCCAGTTGGCGCATTGGGGTTTGAAGGTCAGTCCTGAGATGGGGCAAGTGCGCGGCGTGGACGGATGCATTGCGTTTTACGAAGCGCTGGCCAGGCGTCGGGATCAGTTGCCGTATGAAATTGACGGCGTCGTATTCAAAGTCAACGCATTCGATTTGCAGCGCGATCTGGGCGCCGTGTCACGTGCCCCGCGCTGGGCGATCGCGAGAAAGTTTCCGGCTGAAGAAGTGGTGACGACGGTGCTGGATATCGATTGGCAGGTCGGGCGCACTGGTGCCGTAACGCCGGTCGCACGTCTGGAGCCGGTCTTCGTCGGCGGCGTGACCGTGAGCAATGCGACATTGCACAACATTGACGAGCTGCAGCGCAAGGATGTTCGCCCGGGCGATAGTGTTGTGATTCGTCGTGCAGGCGATGTGATTCCCGAAGTCGTACGCAGCATTGTCGAGCGGCGCCCGGACGGCGCGCAGACGGTCAGCTTGCCGATTTCATGCCCAGTGTGCGGCTCGGCGGTCGAGCGACCGGAGGGCGAGGCGGTGGCGCGTTGCACCGGCGGCTCGCTCGTTTGCCAGGCACAGCGGATTGAGGGTTTGAAGCATTTTGCATCGCGTAAGGCGATGGATATCGAGGGATTGGGTAGCAAGCTGATTGAGCAACTGGCGCAGGAACCGGTTGCCGCTCTCGACGATCATCCGGTCCGTACGCCCGCGGATCTGTATCGTTTAACGCAAGCGGACCTTGCTGACTTGGAGCGGATGGGCGACAAGTCGGCCGCGAATGTCGTGAGTGCGATCCAAAAGAGCGCGGCAACGACGTTGCCGAGGTTCCTGTTTGCGCTGGGAATTCGCGATGTTGGCGAAACCACGGCCGAATCGCTGGCGCAACACTTCGGTAACCTTGGGGCACTGCAGACCGCAGATGAGGCTTCCCTGTTAGCCGTGGCGGACGTGGGGCCAGTCGTTGCGCAACGGATTCTGACGTTCTTTGGCAACCCGCAAATGACGGCATTGATTGAAGAGTTGCAACGGTTGGGCGTTTCCTGGCCTGACGAACAGCCGGTTCAAGCGATTGCCAGCGACAGCCCGTTTTCGGGCAAAACGATTGTGCTCACCGGCACGCTGCAGCAAATGTCCCGGAGCGATGCCGCGCAAAAAATCAAAGCTCTTGGCGGCAAGATTACTGGCACCGTGAGCAAGAAAACCGACCTGTTAATCGCCGGCGAAAAAGCCGGTTCGAAGCTGCAAAAAGCGCAAAATCTCGAAATCGAAGTGATCGATGAATCGGCGTTTTTGAATTTGCTCGACCAAACATAGCGCAGTCAGCGTCTCTCCGAATGGGTCCAATTTCTCTGTTTTTAAAGAGAAATGTGGTCTTGCACGTACCAAAAACGTCCAGCAACAGGTTGCGCCAAAAATCCCAGAAATTGGGCACTTATTCCCAACTCTTTGATTTTGTTGTCTTGATTTCAAACGGTTCTTTAGTATCTCCGGCATGCGAAGTGCAACCCAAGAAAAGCTCCTCAAGTTCCTCCTGAAGGCAATCAAACCCCTCGTCCACCTCTTGCTGGAATCCGGCATCGGACACCGCGAGTTTTCGGAGATCGCCAAACGCGCTTTCGTTGAGGTCGCCACCAAGGAATACGGTATTCGAGGCCGCGATACGAACATCTCTCGAGTCGCGGTAATGACTGGTCTGACCCGTAAGGAAGTTAAGAAGATTCGGGAGGGTGCGTCGAGAATTGATGGGGAAAAAGGGCTTAAACCGATCCCAGCTTCTGTAGTACTTCACTATTGGCATACAGATTCCAATTTTCTAGCTAGTGATGGATCGCCGCGAGTCCTCGAGTTTGAGGAGGGTATGCCTTCTTTTAAGGATCTCGTAAAGCGCTACGCAGGTGATATTCCACCCGGTGCTATCCGCACAGAGCTAAACAGAACCGGCGCAATAAGGATTCTGCCTAACGGGTCTTTGGTTCCCATCCGTAGGGAAGTTGTAGCCGCTGTCGGAAGTGATCGTCTGCTAAGGGCGATTGAGAGGCCGCTTTCGGCGCTGCTTTTGAACTTGGAGCACAATAACCTAGAGGGAAATAGAAAGCCGTATGCTGTTGATGGCTGGCCTGAAAGGATCGTGCAATTCAGTGCGATAGCGGAGAAAGATAGGCCGAAGGCTTTCAGAATAGTGAAAGAGAAGGTGAGGGTATTCTCCGAGGACCTAGACGATGCTTTACATCATTTCGATCAGATCGAAGTAGCTAAGGGGAAGGGCGATTTGGATCGATCGATCGCCAGCGTGTCGATAGGTTTGGGTATCTACTACTTCGAAACCTAAAGACTAGACTCCGAAAACTGCTTGCTTGACTCAATATCTAGCTTGGAAGAGAACATTTACACATATATGGGCAGAATTTTTACATAATTCACTACTCCGCGCGGTAAATCGCGGGAATTGCGCTTTCTTTCCCAGAAGCGCAGCCCAAAATCCGGTAACCGGCACACATTCTTTACGTGTGAAACAATTGTTTGCGATTAGCTATGCATAGCCGCCCGCTTCAGATAAATCCATTAAAAACAGGTTCAGTGGACGTATAATTCTGTTTTTAATGGAT
>JBCBDU010000031.1:0-41767 GCA_038529355.1 Pseudomonadota bacterium | reverse complement strand
ACAATACGTATACCTTGCACGCTGATTCCTCGTAATCGCCAGTTAGCCGCGAAGACGGTGCGACCAACATGCTATTCTACCGCCGCCCGGCCACACCGGGATACCCTGAACCTGCCCCGGACACGTCAAAACCATGCATGCACTACTCAACGTCGCCATCCAGGCTGCCCGCAAAGGCGGCGATTCCCTGCTTCGCAGCCAGCGGCGATTGCATGAGCTGAACATTGAAAGCAAAGGCCGCAATGACTTCGTCAGCGAAGCAGACCGCATTGCCGAGGCGAAGATTATCGAGGAAATCCGCAAGCACTATCCCGAGCACGCCATCCTCGCCGAGGAATCCGGCGAGCAGCGCGGTCGTGACGTGACGTGGATCATCGATCCGCTCGATGGCACCAACAATTTCCTGCACAGCTTCCCGGTCTACGCAGTATCGATTGGCGTTGAGGTCGAAGGTCGGATGTCACACGGCGTGATCTACGATCCGATGCGCCAGGAGATCTTCAGCGCCTCGCGCGGCGATGGCGCGCAACTTGACGGCCGGCGTGTCCGCGTCAGTGGTCGACGCGTGCTGAGCGATGCACTGATTGGTACTGGCTTTCCGTATCGCGCGGGCCAGGAAGCCGGCATTGACACGTATCTGTCGATGCTGAAAAAAGTGCTCGAAAACACAGCGGGCATTCGACGTGCCGGCGCCGCTGCTCTGGATCTGGCCTACGTCGCCTCAGGCCGCCTCGACGGTTTCTGGGAATTCGGCCTGAAGCCCTGGGATATCGCGGCTGGTGCACTGATGATTCGCGAAGCGGGCGGTATCGTCAGCGGACTGGATGGCAGCGAGCAATATCTGGCGAGCGGCCACATCCTGTGTGGCTCACCGAAAATCTACACGGCACTGGCGCGATTGTTTGGCAATTACTCCGGCGAGCGCATCAAGGCGCTGCTTAACAGCTAGCGCTGCAGCGGCGCAGCGCTACGGCAAATCGTCGACCGCTTCATCCGGCTCCGGCGGCATCAGATCTTTCGCGCTGACTCCCAACCGGAGAGCCACGGCGCTGGCAACGTAAATCGACGAGTAGGTGCCGACAACAATGCCGACGATCAACGCCACTGAGAACGAATTCACGGCCTCGCCACCCAGCACCAGCAACGCGACCAGGACCAGCAGTGTCGTAACCCCGGTAATGATCGTGCGCGCCAGCATCTGATTGATGGAGCGATCGATGACGGCCGACGGTTCTTCGCCGCGCACTGTCAAAAAGTTCTCGCGGATCCGATCGAACACGACAACGGTATCGTTCAACGAATAACCAACAACGGCTAGCACAGCCGCAATCACCGATGCGTCCACCTGAAACTGGAACACGGCAAAAAAACCGACGGTGATAATCACGTCATGAATCAACGCAGCGACGGCGCCCATCGAGAAGCGCCACTGGAAGCGGAACATGATGTAGATGAAGATCATCAGCAGCACGAAAATCATCGCAAGACTGCCGGCCTCGGCCACTTCGGCACCAATCTGCGGGAACACGACAGAAAAACTGCGCGCTGTGACTTCTGGCGATGTTTCGCGCAGCACGCTAAGCAATTGCTCGCGAACGACGCCACCGTCGGCCTCTTGCGGCGGAATGCGGATCATGATGTCGCTCTGCGTCCCGAAGTACAGCACCTGTGCATCGGTGTAACCGTTTGCAGCCAGATCCTGACGCACGGCGTCAACATCAACAGCGCTCGGAAAGCCCGCCTCGAGCTCCACACCACCGGTGAACTCGATACCGAAGTTCAGGCCTTTGACGAAAATCGCAGCGATCGAGCCGACAATCAGCAGCGCCGAGAGAATCGCCGCTGCACCGCGGCGTTCCATGAACCGGAAGTGGGTTTCATCTGATAAAAAACGCATGACCCTATACCGCCAGTTTGTCGACCTGACGGCCGCCGTAAATGAGATTGACCACCGCGCGTGTTCCCACGATCGCCGTGAACATGGACGTGGCAATACCGATCGCCAATGTGACTGCAAACCCTTTCACGGGCCCGGTGCCAAACAGGAACAACACTAACGCTGCGATGAATGTTGTGACGTTAGCATCGGCAATCGACGAGAACGCCTTTTCGTAACCGGCATGAATCGCCGCCTGCACCGAGTTGCCGTCGCGCAGCTCCTCGCGTATTCGCTCGAAGATCAGCACATTCGCATCGACGGCCATGCCGACCGTCAGGACAATTCCGGCAATACCCGGCAAGGTCAGCGATGCCTGCAGCAACGACAAAGCGCCGACAATCAGGATCAGATTCGTCAGCAGCGCCATGTCAGCGATGATGCCGAACACGCGATAGTAGAGCGCCATGAAAATCACGACGGCCAAAAAGCCGATCTGGATCGCCAGAAAACCGCGATCAATGTTGTCCTGTCCGCGGCTCGGACCAATCGTTTGCTGGCCAACGATATAAACCGGGGCGGCCAGCGCACCGGCCTTCAATGACAATGCCAGGTCGCGTGCTTCGTTGGCGGTCACGCCGGTAACGTTGAACTGATTCGAAAACACACCGCGAATAGTCGCAACGCTGATCACTTCATAAACATTGCGCGTCTGCACACTGCCGTCCGCCGTGTCGACGCGTTCGCTTTCAATGAACAGGACCGCCATCGGCTTGTTCAGATTCTGTTGCGTGACCTTCAACATGCTGTCGCCACCGACCGCATCCAGACGGATAATGACCGCAGGCTGACCTTCACTAAAGCCGCTGCTGGCATCAACGATCTGATCGCCAGAAGCGATCACGTCGCGCTTGAGGACTGTTGAGCCGCCCTCGCGATTGTCGTAGGACTGCGAACCGGCGCCATTGCCCGTCTCATCAACGAGCCGAAACTCGAGCGTCGCTGTTGCGCCCAGAATGTCGATGGCACGGCTCGGGTCTTGTACGCCGGGCAGCTGCACCACGATACGATTCAAACCTTGCCGCTGGATGATCGGCTCGGCAACGCCCAGCTGATCGACGCGATTGCGGAACGTCGTGATGTTCTGCTCCATCGCAAAATTCTGGCGCTCGCGGATTTGCAGCTCGGACATGCGCACGCGGAACGAGCGGTCATTGCTGTCCAGCAGCGTCAGCCCCGGGTCGATTCTCGTCACGACGCGACGCGCATCGGCCAATGCGGAGGCCTCGCGCACTTCAACCCGCAGGGTGTCGCCGTCGAGCGTAACGCGGTGGATAATGCTGGCCTGACGCAAGCCCTGATCGATCTCTGTCACATACGCTTTCAGGCGGTTTTCGATGGCCGCATCAATGTCGACCTCATACAGCAGATACACGCCGCCGCGCAGATCCAGGCCGAGGCTCATCGGCGCCAGCCCGAGCGCGCGCAACCACGACGGTTGCAACGGCGCCAGCGTCTTGGCCGCCAGCAAACCTTCCGGGTCGAGTTCGAGGAACGCATCAAACGCAGCGGATTGTGTGTCGATGTCGTCGAACGTGAAGAACAACCGCCCGTCGCGAACGAACGCATCGCTGGCACTAGATTGGCTTTGCACTAACAGTTGCGAGACCCGCGCAAGGTCATCACTATCCAGTACCTCGCCGTCATCACCGACAACTTGCAAAGCCGGCGCACTACCGTAGAAATTCGGTAATGCAGCGAGCACACCAAATACGACGACGGCCAGTACCAGCAGGTACTTCCAGAGCGGAAATCTGTTCATGGGTTACTCAGGCTGCGTCCACAGTGCCTTTGGGCAGCACTGCGGTAATCGTATGACGCTGGACCTTCAACACGACGTTGTCGGCGAACTCGACGGTCACAAACTGCTCGGACGTGTCCTTGATGATGCCCAGCAGGCCACCTGCCGTCAGCACCTCATCGCCAACCTTGACCGCATCGATCATTTCGCGATGTTTCTTCTGACGCTTTTGTTGCGGTCTGATTAACAAGAACCAGAAAGCGACAAACAAGATGATCATCGGCACGAAGAAACCCAACGGGCTTTGTTGTGCCGGTGGCGCGCCCTGTGCCCAGGCCGTAGAGATCAAAAAATCCATGCTGCATCCTCAAACGCGCACCGCCGCCGGTGTCTTCCGGTCGGTCAATGCACACATCAGTCAGTATCGGTGTAACTATCAGACATTGGGGGAAACGCGTGCTTTTTCAAGCACCGCCCGTCCTCCAGCGGCGCGTATTATGCCACAGCCGCACGGCCACACTCGCTTGATGCCAGAAATTCTCGCTGGAACACATCAAAGCGGTCTTGTTCAATCGCCGTGCGGATGCGCTGCATCAGTTGCTGGTAATAGTGAAGATTATGCAAAGTGTGCAGGTGATGGCCAAGAATCTCGTTGCACTTGAACAGGTGGCGCAAATAGGCGCGCGAGTAATTGAGGCACGTGTAGCACTCACAGGCCGGATCCAGCGGTCGGGTGTCTTCGTGAAACGTGGCGTTTTTGATCTTGACCGTACCCTCGCTCGTGAACAGATAGCCATTGCGGCCGTGGCGCGTAGGCATCACGCAGTCGAACATATCCACGCCGCGCGCAACCGCCGCGACGATATCCGCCGGCGTGCCGACACCCATCAGGTAGCGCGGAAACTGCACCGGCATGATTGGCTGCAAGCCTTCTAACACCATCAGGCGCTCGGCCTCGCTCTCGCCGACCGACAAGCCGCCAATCGCAAAGCCGTCGAAGCCGATCGCTTCCAGGCCGCGCAACGACTGCTCACGCAGCTCCGGATACATACCGCCCTGGACGATCGCAAACAGCGCATCGCCACGCGTCGGTTCGGCAGCCTTCAGCGCATCAAAGGCATCGCGGCTGCGTCGTGCCCAGCGCAGCGACAACTGCATCGACGTATCGGCTTCCGATTGCGTCGCCGGATGTGGCGTGCATTCATCGAAAATCATCGTGATATCAGCACCCAAATCGTGCTGGACCTGCATCGAACGTTCCGGCGTCAGCATGATGCGCGCGCCATCCACCGGAGACGCAAACAACACGCCTTCCTCGCTCAACTTGCGCAACGCGGACAGGCTGAACACCTGAAAGCCGCCAGAGTCGGTCAGTATCGGTCCGCGCCAGTGCATGAAATCGTGCAGGTCGCCGTGCCGCCTGATGACGTCGGTCCCGGGGCGCAGCATCAGATGAAACGTGTTACCCAGAATAATCTCAGCGCCCGTCCCGGCGACCTCCTCCGGCCGCATAGCCTTGACTGTGCCGTAGGTGCCCACGGGCATGAACGCCGGCGTTTGCACGTCGCCACGCGCGAATTGCAGCTGTCCGCGGCGTGCACCGGCGCTGGTACCCAGCAGATCGAACTTCATCACCGCTCACCCGCGCGAAAACACAGCATCGCATCGCCGTAACTGAAAAAACGATATTGCTCGGCTACCGCATGCGCGTAGGCGCTCATGACGCGCGCGTGACCGGTGAACGCGCTGACCAACATCAGCAGCGACGAGCGCGGCAGGTGAAAATTGGTCAACAGCCCGTCGGCAATCTGGAACTCAAAGCCCGGCCGGATAAACAACTGCGTATCCGCAGCCCCAACCTGCAGCTCGCCGTCCAGCGCTGCACTTTCAAGCGCGCGCATTGACGTCGTGCCGACGCATACCACCCTACCGCCGTTTTGGCGCGTCTCGACCACAGCATCGCGAACAGCGTCACTGATGATGTAGCGCTCAGCATGCAGCTTGCCGCTGTCCAGCTCACGTTGCGTCAGTGGCAGGAAGGTTCCGCCAGCGACATGCAAAGTCACGAACGCCGAGCGCACACCGCGCGCCTCCAGCGCCGCAAGCAGCGCATCGTCGAAATGCAAACCCGCTGTCGGCGCTGCAACAGCGCCGGGCTCGCGCGCATACACAGTCTGGTACCGCTCGCGATCAGCCAGCGTGTCCGCGCGATCGATATACGGTGGCAGCGGCATATGACCACCCGACTCGGTGATGTCATCGATATCGCGGTCAAACTGCAGATCAAAGAACCGCCCATCGCGACCATTGACGACGGCGTTGCCGATCGTATTGCCGTGGGCATCAAAGATGTGCAACGCACCGCCGGCCCCGGGCGCATGGCTTGCGCGAATTTGTGCGCTGGCGGTGCGCGCACCGGTGACTCGCTCGAGTAGCAGTTCAATTTTGCCACCGGACGCTTTGGCACCAAACAGCCGCGCACGAATGACGCGCGTATCGTTAAACACCAGCAAGTCACCCGGCGCCAAAAAGGCGGGCAGATCGCTCGTCTGTGCATCGCGCAGACGCTCGTGCTCCAGCACCAACAGCCGGCTGGCCGATCGCACGGCCGTGGGCTCGCGTGCGATCAGCGCATCAGGCAACTCAAAATCAACATCGTCGGGACTCATCCCGACGATGCTATCAGAGCGCGCTATTCAGGTAACGTAACGTTGAGTGTGCGTGGTTTGCGATCGCGCAGAATATCGACCTGCAACGATTCGCCCGGCTCGTACGAGCGCAGAATGCGCATGGCGTGTCCAACCGTTTCGGGCGTCCGGTCGCCGATACGGCGAATGACATCACCATCACGAAAGCCGATAGCCTCATCAGAGGGCGCACGAACCACCAACAAGCCAGTATCAGCGCCAAAGTACTCACCAAGATCGCGCGATAACTCAACCAATTCCATATCTGCCCAGCGCCGCTGCGCGGCAAAGCCGCCGAACATGCCACCGTCGAACACCATCGTTTCAAAATTCTGCGCATGTCCGGCGCCGTCGGCGATAACGAAGTGCTCGTCAATGCGCGGCATATCGTCTTCACCGGTACTGAATCGAAAACTGCTGATCTGCGAATCCATTGGCGCTTGCGTCAACTCAACCTGCTTGCTCATGCGCTTGCCATCGCGCAGCACTTCAACAGCGACCGTGTCGCCCGGCTTGCGATCGGCCAGCGCCTCGCTGATCAATCCCAGCGGCAGGCCTTTACTCGCAGCCTCACCGACCAGCGACACGCCATCCACGCTGAGCAAACGATCGCCGGCTTCAATCCCGGCCCGGCCGGCACCGCTGCGCTGGTTGACACCCGAGATCAGCACGCCGTCAGCGGCTGCGTCCGTGTCGTTCCCACCAACTCGTTGACCATTGACGAACACAGGATTGGCGCCTGCATCAAGCGTAAGCCCGAGCAGCGGCCGGGTGGCAAATGCAAAACCGTTACCGTCCATGACAAGGATATCGCCGGCCATGGCTTGCGAGAGCTCGGCGACTTCGCGTGCCGCTGCTTCCAGGCGCGCTTGCGCTGCTGCAAGCTCCTGCTGCGTTGCTGCGCGCTGCGCTTGCTCATCGTCTTGCGCTGTTGCTGCGACGTGCGCGCATGCCAAAGCGCCGAGCGCCGTCAATTTGATCCAGTTGTTCATCATTACTACCTCCAGACTTGGGCTAACCGTCGCTATAGATATACGGCGTCGTTGCTCACTTGTTTCAACGTCACCAGCGTATTCATCACGCCGATGCGCTCGCGCCACAGTTGCGAATGCCTATCCGCCGTCACCGGCGCCGTCGGGTTCTGAATCGCACGATTCAGCCACACCAGTTGATCCTCCAACGACGCAATGGCGCTCGCGCGCTCTACACTGCGCACCCGTCCTTCATCAGGCAGCCGCGCGAGCACCTGTTCCAGTAATGCGGTCTGCGCGACGTAGGTTGGCAGTGGCGCTGCAACCTGCGCTGCTGCGGATTGCGCCGGCTGGTGACCCGGCGCTGGGTCGCTAACGCCGCCGGGGCCGGGCAAAAACTGCCCCGCTGCGATGACGACAAGCACCGTTGCCGCGAATGTCAACGGCAGGCGCCAGCGCGGCGCTGCCCGCCTGTTGCGATTCGCCAGCGCCTGTCGCTGCCAACGAGCGACGCTCAGCGCATCCGGCTCAACGACGGGCAAAGCACGCAGGGCCTGTGCGATATCACCGTTGTTGTCGCCCCGATTTCGATCGGTATCCGTCATGACGCTGTCTCCAACCTCAGGCAATTAGTGCCGGAGGGCTCTGTGGGTTCTTGGGTGTCAACACGCGTGGCCGGTCGCAAACTCTGGCCAGTGATCGCATTGCGCAAACGGCGGTGCGCACGCGCCAGACACGACTTCGAAAAACTTGCGCTACGACCGGTCAATTGCGCAATTTCCTTGTGGGTGTAACCTTCAACGTCGTGCAGCCAGACGACGGTACGCGCCGTCTGTGGTAGCGCCGCCAGCGCGCTTTCCAAATCCAGGCTGGTGCTAGCCAACGCTTCTGGCGATGAACCTGTCGCGGCAGCCTCGGGCACGGTTTCCAACGCTTGCGCCTTGCGTTGCCATGCGCTGCGCTGGTGCATCAGGCAACGACTGACCGCAATTGTTCTGACCCAGGTTGCTAGTGCCGCATCACCGCGAAAGGTTGAGATGTTGGTCAACAATTGCTCAAACGTCTCCTGCGTAACGTCGTCGGCCGCGTCACGAGAACGCAGCAGACGGCACGCCAGTGTGTATACCGGCGTCGCGAAAACCCGGAAAAGAACCGTAATGGCCGCCGGATCATGCTCCTGCGCTGCGGCGATGACGTCGGGTTCAATCTGAATGCCTGCAAATCCGCTCATGGTCTGTTAGATGCGCTTGCGAGCAAAACGGTCGCAGCAAAACCAAAGTTTTTTGCAATCAGGCGCTCGGGAGGGTTCCTTCATGGGCAGAATTCGCTAAACTTGTGACTTCAGCGCATCGTCCCAAGCCAGAGTGGTGGAATTGGTAGACACGAGGGATTCAAAATCCCTTGCTAGCAATAGCGTGTCGGTTCGAGTCCGACCTCTGGTACCAACGGTGCGCCCTGCGCGCAAATGCGCGAAATGGCCGACGGTTTTGCGTCACGCGACAACACCCTTCAGGTGTCGGTGGCATCATCCAATAGGCATGGTGTTATCGCATTGGCTTGGTAACGACTGGTTTCGGCTAGCTGCAGGCCGCAATCGATCATGATCGCACCGGCAGACGAACCAGACACCGGCTACTCGAAAAACGCATCGCAAGGAATTCCCGGTATGAACTATTGCTCCAACTGCGCCAGCGCAGTGAGTCGCGCTGTGCCAGACGGCGACACGCATGAACGCTGGGTGTGCCCAAACTGCAGCCTGATCCACTATCAGAATCCGAAAATTGTCGTGGGCTGTGTGCCGGAGCGCGATGGCAAGATTCTGCTGTGCAAACGCGCCATCGAGCCGCGCGTCGGCTTCTGGACCGTGCCAGCCGGCTTCATGGAGCTGAAGGAGACGATGGCAGAGGGCGCGGCGCGAGAGACTCGCGAAGAAGCGTGCGCCGAAGTCGAAGTCGGCACGCTGTTCGCGGCTGTCGACGTACCTCATGCAGGCCAGGTGCACGTATTCTTTACCGCTAAACTGGTATCGGACTTCGCGCCGGGCCCGGAGAGCCTGGATTGCGCCATGTACGCGCCTGAAGACATTCCGTGGGACGAGATTGCGTTTCCCAGTGGCGTATTTGCGCTGAGAAAATATCTGGATAATCTCGGCAACCACACCGGCGCGCATCTGCACAGCGCCGAGCGTCGCATCTACTAATGAAAAGCCGCCCTGATTTGGGTACGCTTGGCAGCGATTAACTGTTAGGAATCACAAAGCGATGACGTTCGTAGTCACTCAATCCTGTATTAAATGCAAATACACCGACTGTGTCGAAGTGTGCCCGGTGGACTGTTTCCACGAAGGCCCGAACTTCCTAGTCATCGATCCCGACGAGTGCATCGATTGCACGCTGTGTGAACCGGAATGCCCGGTTGAAGCTATCTACTCTGAAGATGAGCTGCCCGCCGATCAACAACACTTTCTCGAACTTAACGCCGAGCTCGCGAGTGGCTGGCCCGTCATCACCGAGGCCAAGGAGCCGCCGGAAGACGCTGATGACTGGAAAGAAGAGACCGACAAAGAGCAATATCTGGAGCGCTAATCCGGCGCACCGCGGCCGCGACCGTAATCTCCGCGCCACAAGCCAGGCAATGCATTAGCTGCGGCTAGCGATCACGTTGCGAACGCTCAGCAGCGCACAGGCGCCGTCACAAATCCGATAGAAATGCGCTGACAGCGCGGGCGTGATTATCGCGAACGTGCGGCCGTCGCCGGTTGCACCAGACCCAGCCGGACCGCAAGTTCTTCAGCCGGCAAGTAGCCGCTGACCAGCATGCCATCCTCAGCAACAATCGCCGGCGTGCCGCTCAGGCCGATGCTCAATCCCAGCTGGAAATGCTCGTCGATCATGCCGGCATCGCAGTTGGCCTGCGGCAGACTTTGGTCGTTCTTGGCCTTTGTCAGCGCAGTCAGACGATCGTTGGCGCACCAGACTTCCTCGGCCTTTTCCCACGAGCGGGTGTTCGGGCCGCTGCGCGGATACATCAGGTAGCGCACAGCAATCCCTGCGTTGTTGTAGCTTTCGATTTCGCTGTGCAGCTTGCGGCAAAACGTACAATCGATATCCGTAAACACCGTGATCGTGTGCGTTGGATTTTCTGGTGCGAACACAATACCGGCATCGGGCGCCAGTGCAGACATCAGTTCCAATCGACCAACTGCCGCACTCTCTTCAGTGAGATTGCTGTCGTTCGTCAGATCCAGAATTTCGCCCTGCAACAGGTAGCGTCCGTCCTCGGACACGTAGGCAACCAATACGCCTTGTTGGATTTCCAGCAGGCCAGGCACTTTTGAACGGTTAACGTTCTCTGGTTGAATCCGCGGAAACTTCTCGCTGATGATCTTGCGTGCCGTGTCGAGCTGGCTGTCAGAGACTTCAGCGACCGCGGCGCTCGCGCCTATACCGACCATCGCAACGAGGATCAGTGCGCGTGTCATAACCTGCATCATTGGTGTGTTCTCCCGAAGGCACGTATCGCTAGAAAGCCGGCATGATCCCATGACAATGCATCAACCAACAACTGTCTGCGCCCAGAATGTGTGAATCTGTGGCTATAGACCGTTGCTAATGCCGTTTTGTTTCAAAGGATGTGAATCAGCCGCGCGGGTGGTGACGCTCGTGCAACTCTTTCATACGCTCGCGGGCAACATGCGTATAGATCTGTGTCGTCGACAAGTCGCTGTGGCCGAGCAACATCTGTACGACGCGCAAGTCAGCGCCATGGTTGAGCAGATGCGTTGCAAAAGCGTGGCGCAGCGAGTGTGGCGACAAACCGTCCGGGATGTTCGCTTTCTGCGCATAGCGTTTGATGATGTGCCAGAACGCCTGACGCGTCATACGATCACCGCGTCGCGTTGGGAACAGATATTCTGTCTGGCGCTCCAGCAGAATTTCGAGCCGCGGTCCTTCGATGAAATCACGCAACCAGCGCTGCGACTCTTCACCCAACGGAATCAACCGCTCACGATCACCTTTGCCGACGATGCGCAAAACACCCTGGTTCAGATTGACCTGCGACTGCTTCAGACTGATCAACTCCGTCACCCGCAGGCCGGTTGCATACAGCAACTCGAGCATCGCGCGATCACGGTGCCCCAGCGGCTCGCTCGTGTTTGGTGCGGCCAGCAACGACTCAACCTCTTCCTCGGTCAGCGTTTTCGGCAAAGATCGACCGATGCGCGGCATCGCGATGTCGATCGTCGGATCGTCTTCGCGCAGGTTCTCGCGGCACAGATACCGGTAGAAGCGGCGGAAGCTTGAAAGCTGACGTGCCGTTGAGCGTGGCTTGGCACCCTCTTCGACCCGCCATGCGATAAAGCCCAATAGGTCGGACTTCGGCGCCGCCGCGATCTCAACTTTCTTTGCGGCCAGCCAGCGCGCCAGAGACATCAAATCTGCCCGGTAGGCGCCCAGCGTATTCTTCGACAAACCCCGTTCCATCCAAATGGCATCAAGGAACTTGTCGATGATCAGCTCGGCACTTTCAAGCGTTTCAATATCGTGCGTCTTGTCGTTTATTGCCATCAAAGCCATCTGTATACTGCGTTGAGCCACGGAAGCGACTGCAGGCTATTTGCCTATTCGTGCAACCCTGCGGATTAATGAATTCGTGACAGCCCGTCAAATGGATGACCCTGTCGTTGACCGAAGTATTTCACCAGCGGCGATTTGGATGCCGTGATGACGGTCACAGAACCCTATAATCGTTAACATAAAGTGATCTGGATCACACATTTGGCTACGTCTCAGGTCACATTATGGTAAGCCCGAAGCCGGGACGCCCGCTCGCAAAAGCGATTGCCGATATCGCCTTCGGCATATGGTTTGGTTGTGTGTTTACCGTGGCCAGTTTGTGCTGTGTCATGATCATCGCAATCCTGCCTGGGCTCGCCCGGCGCAAACACGTCGTCGCCGGCTTTGCACGTAGCGTTTTTATCCTGACAGGCAGCCTGCCGCGCGTTGCAAATCTTGGCGAGTTACCCGACGGGCCGATGGTCGTCGTCGCCAATCATGCCAGCTATCTCGACGGTGTCCTGTTGACCGCCGTGTTGCCAGCACGCTTCAGCTTCGTCATCAAGTCGGAAATGTCACGCGTGCCCCTCGCCGGTTTTCTATTGCGGCGCATTGATTCATTTTTCGTCGACCGTGGTGGTAGCGGCGGTCGCAGCGCGCGGCAAACACGACAAATCATCACGGCCGCCAAACAGGGGCGCGCGCTGGGTTTCTTCCCGGAGGGCACGTTTCGCAATGAAGCGGGTTTGCTCAAATTTTATAGCGGGGCATTTGCGGCAGCGGCAGCGGGCGATTTGCCGTTGGTTCCCTGCGCCATCACGGGCACCCGTGCCATGCTCTCGGCCGATGCCAGATTGCCGCGCATCGCGCCTTTGACTGTCACACTGCTACCCAAACTCGAGATCGATGCGACGGCCGCTCACCCCGTGCGCGACTTGCGCGATCGTGCTCGCGCGGCAATTTTGGCTGCCTGCGCGGAACCGGATGCTATCGACGTGACGCTGCCAGCGCCCGGCGCACCTGCCCAGCGCTGAGCTGTTGCTGGGCGCGCTCGCTTGGTGCGGTATTTGTGTCGCCCTGATCCGTTCGCCCAAGCACGAGTTCATGATCAGCAGCCAACAGAGGCAGTCACAGTTTGAATTCGAGACGGGTGCGGGCAGTGCGCGCCACTGGCTGCCCGTCGACAATACGCGGGCGGAATCGCCACTGCTCAACGGCACGTTGCGCCGCGCGGTCAAACACCCGGCGTGGCTGCGATGCCAATATGCTCACCGCTGCAACAGTGCCATCTGCTGCGACGATGACTTCGACATCGACCCAACCCTCGGTGCGATCCAGTGCAGCCTTGCGTGGATACACCGGCGCGACACGCAAAATCGGCACAATGTCCTGATCCGGGCTTATCCCCGCTAGTTGCTGGCTAGCCAGCATCGGGCCGTCGCCCAGCACAACGGCCACGTCAATATCCGGCGCCGTCACTGCGGGCATCGGTAACTGCGGTTTACCGTCGCCTATCACAGGTTCGGTGCGCACCGATGACGACGGTGGCGGCGATTGCGGTTGGTCCGGCGGCGCAGGCTTGCGACGCTCAATCGCCGGATCGGGTGCATCAAGCGCTGCGCGCACCAGGTTAAGTTGCCGAATATCGTCGCTGCTGCTGTCATACACAGGCACGCCCGCAATCAGCGTGTGCATAACCCAAAACAACGCAAGCGCAGCAGCGATACCGCCAAGAACCGCGACGATAAACCGCATCACAGGCTCGACCTGCTGCTGGACACGCTGCTCATACCGTGCAGGGCTGCCAATGCGCCGGGTCTGCATTTGAGCGCTGGACTATCTGATTTAGAAGTTTAAACATGATAAAAATCAGAGAACTACCAGACATACCTAATGAAAACGGAACCAAAAATCGGTGTGTCGCAGCATTACACGACTGTCCTGCATCACCATGGCGACGGGCTCAGCATCGCGCTTGCGCGCAACTATATTACTCCGGAACAGAGAGCGCGCGGTATGCACAACGTGATTGCCTTGGCTGCGGCGCCGCGCTGTGATCAGGATGGGTGAAAGTGAATGGCAGATCGGTCAGAATACGCGCCGCGATTATTACGCCCTCGGAGCCTCTCATGACATCTGACGACCCGATTATCATTGCCAGCGCCAAACGCACGCCCATCGGCGCGTTTCAGGGGTCGCTCGCAGACGCGAGTGCACCGGAATTGTCCGCAACGGCATCGCGCGCGGCACTGGACGCCGCTGGCGTCGCCGCGGATTCTATCGACGAGGTTGTGCTCGGTTGCGTGTTGCCAGCAGGCCTGGGGCAGGCGCCCGCGCGGCAAGCGTCCTTGGCTGCCGGTCTGCCACAAGCAACGGGCGCCCTAACGATCAACAAGGTCTGCGGCTCAGGGATGAAAGCCATCATGCTCGGACATGACCTGATTCGCGCGGGCAGCGCCAAACGCGTGCTCGTCGGCGGCATGGAATCGATGACTAACGCACCGTATCTGATGCCGAAAGCGCGCGGCGGCTACCGCATGGGACACCAGCAGGTGCTTGACCACATGTTTTTCGACGGCCTGCAAAACCCCTATGACGGCAACATGATGGGCATTTTTGCCGAGCGCACCGCGCAGAAATTCGGCTTCACGCGCGAGGCGCAGGATGCATTCAGTGTTGCCTCGCTCGAACGTGCGCTTGCTGCGGCGGCCAACGGTGCGTTCGACCACGAATTGGCACCGGTCACGATCAAGACTCGCAAGGGCGAGCATGTCGTTTCGACTGACGAGGAGCCCACCCGCGCTGATCCGGCGCGCATCCCGACGCTGCGCCCGGCCTTTGACAAGGAAGGCACCGTTACGGCCGCGAGTTCTTCATCGATCTCCGACGGCGCTGCCAGCCTGGTACTGATGCAGGCTGCCGATGCTGAAGCCAGTGATGTCAAACCGCTTGCCCGCATTGTTGCTCACAGTGGTTTTGCGCATGAACCTGAGTGGTTCACGACAGCGCCGGTCTATGCCATCAAAGCGCTGCACGACAAGTTGGGTTGGGGGCCGGACTCCGTCGATTGCTATGAGGTCAATGAAGCATTTGCCTGTGTGACGATGGCCGCGATGCATGAGTTGCAGCTCGATCATGCGAAAGTGAACGTCAACGGCGGTGCCTGCGCACTCGGTCACCCGATTGGCGCCTCCGGCGCGCGGATCGTCGTAACGCTGCTGCACGCGCTGTTGCAGCGCGGCGGCAAGCGCGGCATTGCGTCTTTGTGCCTGGGCGGCGGCGAAGCTGTCGCACTGGCAATCGAAACAGTTTAGGGGAATATCGATGGATATCAGCACAGCTAAAGCAATCGTCACCGGGGGTGCATCCGGACTGGGCCTCGCTACGGCGGCGGCTATCGTAGCCAAGGGTGGTCAGGCGGTACTGCTCGACATCAATGACGCCGCCGGTGCTGCTGCTGAGCAGCAGTTAGGCAATGACACGCGCTACCTGGCCACGGACGTCAGCAACGAGACTAACGTGCAACAGAGCTTGGCTGCTGCGGCTGAACACATGGGCGGCATTACGCTCGCCGTAAGTTGCGCCGGTATCGTTGCACCGGGACGCGTGCTCGGACGCGATGGTCCGATGCAGTCGGACTACTTCACGCGCACGATCATGGTGAACCTAGTGGGCTCTTTCAACGTTGCCAAAGAAGCCGCGCACATCATGCAGCACAACACGCCGAACGATGATGGCGAGCGCGGCGTGATCATTAACACGGCGTCCGTCGCAGCGTTTGAGGGGCAAATTGGTCAAGCTGGCTATTCGGCCTCGAAGGGCGGTGTTGTCGGCATGGCGCTGCCAATGGCGCGCGAGCTGGCACGTTTCGGCATCCGCGTCATGACGATCGCACCGGGCATTTTTATGACACCGATGATGGCTGGTCTGCCCGAAGAGACTCAGGCATCACTGGCAGCGCAGATTCCATTTCCATCGCGTCTCGGCACCGCCGAAGAATATGCTGATCTTGCGGCGTACATCTACACTAATGCGATGCTGAATGGCGAAACGATTCGCCTGGACGGCGCGATCCGGATGCAACCCAAATAGCGCCGCCCGACCGGGCTACATGCCGTTGTAATTCGGGCCACCGCCGCCTTCGGGCACTGTCCAATTGATGTTCTGAGCCGGGTCTTTGATGTCGCAGGTTTTACAGTGCACGCAGTTTTGCGCGTTGATCTGAAAACGGGTCTCGCCACCCTCTTCGACGAATTCATATACGCCCGCCGGACAATAGCGCTGTGACGGGCCCGCGAATGTCGGCAAATGGTGCTGGACTGGCACAGCGGGATCTTTTAGTCGCAAGTGCACCGGCTGGTCTTCTTCATGGTTCGTGCTGGATAGAAACACCGATGACAGCTTGTCAAAAGTCAGCTTGCCATCGGGCTTGGGATAGTCGATCGGTGCGTGATTCGCCGCCGGTTGCAGCGCCGCATGATCGGGGCTGCGATGACGCAGTGTGAACGGCAACCGACCGCCAAAAATATTCTGATCGATAAAGATCAGTGCTGAGCCGAGCAGCCGTCCGAAACGGTGCTGTGCCGGCCCGAAATTGCGCGCGCGCTTGAGCTCGGGCATTACCCACGACTGTTCCACCAGCGCTGCGAACTGCGTCAGCTCCTTGCCCGCCAGCGCGTCCGCCGACTGCTGCCATGCGTCGAATACGGCATCGGCTGCCAGCATGCCGGTCTTGATAGCCGTGTGCGAACCCTTGATTTTGGCGTTGTTCAGAAAACCGGCGTCACAACCGACCAGCAAGCCACCCGGGAATGTCGTTTTTGGTAGCGATTGGAAGCCGCCTTTGTTGACGGCACGTGCGCCATAAGAAAGACGTTGCCCGCCTTCAAGATACTGGCGAATTTTCGGATGCGTCTTCCAGCGCTGGAACTCGTCGAACGGGCTCAGATGCGGATTCTTGTAATCAAGCGCGATGATGTAACCGGCAAACACCTGGTTGTTGGCGGCGTGATACAAGAAGCCGCCACCTTCGGTATCACTGGCCAACGGCCAACCCAATGTGTGTACGACCAAACCGGGTTCATGCTTGTCCGGGTCAATCTCCCAGATTTCCTTCAGGCCGATACCGTAGTGCTGCGGATCGCAATCCTTGTCCAGCGCAAATCGCTCGATCAGCGACTTGCCAAGGCTACCCCGGCAACCTTCGGCAAAAATAGTTTGCTTCGCCAGCAGCTCGTAGCCCGCCTCGTGCGATGGTTTAGGTTTACCGTCGCGCCCAATACCCATATCACCGGTAGCCACGCCGCGCACAGCGCCATTATCGTCGTACAGCACTTCCGAGGCAGCATAACCGGGGAACAGGTTCACGCCGAGTGCTTCGGCCTGCTCGGACATCCACGCCACGAGCCGACCGAGACTGATCACGTAGTTACCTTCGTTGTGCATCGGCTTGGGTATGAAAGGCCCTGGCACGCGCCGCGCGGATTCCGCGCCGGTCATATACAACACTTCATCGCGCGTCACTTTGGTTGGCAGTGGCGCGCCCTGCTTTTCCCAATCCGGAAACAACTCTTGCAATGCCCGTGGCTCGAATACGTTGCCAGACAGAATATGCGCGCCGAACTCGGCGCCTTTCTCAACCACGACGATCGATAACTCCTCGCCGGCATCGTTAGCCTTTTGTTGCAAGCGGCAAGCCGCGGCGAGTCCGGCAGGACCACCACCAACAATCACCACGTCAAACTCCATGGATTCGCGTTCAGCACTCATTCTTGTCAACCGCCTCAAATCAATCGTCTATGCGGCAGCGATGGTACCATCGCGCGCAACGGACCGGCACCACAGCGTGTGCCGGCAATCGCAGCGCGTGGACAGCAAATGCCGGGTACCGATAGCGACAACAGTTTGACAGACCGCTACCACGCGTATCTTGAGGCCCGCAACTGGGTGTCAGATCCTGCGCAGACAGCGGCAATCGCGCATCTGGATGAGCTGCGCACCGCACTGATCGAACGGCACTCGCGCTCGCGACTGTCACGCTGGCTCAGTCGCGAGCCGCAAGGCATACGCGGCCTGTACTTGTGGGGTGGTGTCGGACGTGGCAAGACGTTCATGATGGACCTGTTCGCGCAATCGCTCGGTGCCGTGCCCTACCGCCGCAGTCACTTTCACCGCTTCATGTACGACGTGCACGATGCGCTGGGTCGGATCGAGCACGAGGATCCGCTGACCAGCGTTGCCAGCGATATTGCGCGCAACGCGCAAGTGCTGTGTTTTGATGAGTTTTACGTCAGCGACATCGGCGATGCGATGATTCTCGGCCGCCTGATCACGCTGCTCATCGAGCGCAACGTTACGCTGGTCGCAACGTCGAACATTCCACCCGACGAGCTTTATGCTGACGGTCTGCAGCGCGCGCGATTTCTGCCGGCCATTGAAGTGCTGAATGCGCATTGCCATGTCATGCGGGTAGATGCAGACATTGACTATCGCATGCGTGTGCTGCGCGATGCGCCGATGTTCTGTTGGCCGAACGACACCGCGACGCGCACGCAACTGCAAAGCCGGTTTGATGACCTGGCGCAGGGCCAGCAAATCGACGAAGCCGATATTCTGGTCAACGGCCGCAAGATCCCCGTTGTCGCCAAGGCAGCTGGCGTCGTGTGGTTTACGTTTGCCGATATCTGCGCAGGACCACGCAGCCAGAACGACTACATCGTGTTGGCCAAGCGCGTGCACACGGTGCTTGTTTCTGACATTCCGGCGCTCGATGACAAACAGACCAATGCCGTACGGCGCTTCATCGCGCTGGTCGACGAGTTTTACGACCGCAACGTTAACCTGATGTTGGGCGCCGATGTAGCCCTTGATTCACTCTACGGCGGTAAGAAACTTGCCTTCGCATTCGAGCGCACGTCGAGCCGTCTGACCGAGATGCAATCGCAGCAGTACCTGTCGCGGCCGCACAAACCCTAGTCGATTGATGCTTGCGATCTTTCGCGGGTGACGTAGTATCGAAATACGGTTACCGGAGAGGCTGCATGAGCGACGAACACACCCACCCCACGCAGGCGCTGGCGCTGGAGAATTTCCTGCCGTATCGGCTGTCAATTTTGTCGAACACGGTCAGCGGCACGATCGCATCTGCCTACCATCGTCGCTTCAACCTGAGCATTCCCGAGTGGCGCGTCATGGCCGTCATTGCACGCAGCCCCGGACTGTCGGCAGCAGAGGTTGCTGAGCGTACGCTGATGGATAAAGTCGCCGTCTCACGCGCGGTGGCGAAATTGCTCAAGACTGAGCGCATCGAGCGGGACTTCGCAGATCAGGATCGACGGCGATCAATATTGACGCTGTCGGACAATGGACGCCAGGTCTACGATCAGGTCGCACCAATGGCGCTGAAAATGGAAGCAGATCTGTTGCAGGGTTTCAGCGACGACGAAATCGCAACACTGAACCTGCTGCTCGACCGCATGTTAGCCCGCACCCGCTTGCTGGGCGCACCGCACACCTAGCCATTGCACACATTCATTGCCGATAGGTAGTCGATGTGCTGATTGTCATGCCGAAAACGGGCAGACAGGCTCCTCGTCGGTGTCGAGCGAGTTCTCGTGAATTGCCGTGCGCACGGCAATCAGTTCTTCAAAGAATTCCTGCTTTAGCGCGCGCCGTAAAAACGACACGCCGGAAGATCCGCCGCTGCCGTGCTGGTGACCGATGATGCGCTCCACCGTTTTCATGTGCCGGAATCTCCACAGCTGAAAATTGTTGGCAATGTCCATCAACGACTCGCAAGCCTCGTACAAATCCCAATGCGCATCGGTATTGACGTAAATCTCGCGCAGTGCAGCGACAACCGAATCGTCAACCTCACGAGTCTTGGTGAAATCGCGCTCAATCGCATCGCGCGGAATGTTGTGTCCGCGACGCGCCAGAAACGCCATGAACAGGTCGTACACGGACGGCGCTTGAATCGCCGCAGATAGACGCGCGTGCCATTCGGGATGGTGGCGGTAAACCTTTAGCAAACTCTCGTTGCGGTTCCCGAGCAGTATTTCAAGCAGTCGATACTGCGGCGACTGGAAACCGGACGCGTTGCCAAACACATTGCGAAATTCTGCATACTCGCTGGGCGTGAGCGTCTCCAGTACGCTCCATTGGTTAGCGAGCTGTTTTTGCACAATCTTGACGCGTGCCAGGCTCTTGCAAGCCTTGCGCAACTGGTCTTCGGCCAGCATCTGCATGGCTGCTTCCAGCTCGTGAACGACCAGCTTCATCCACAGCTCCGCGACTTGATGCTGCACGATAAACAGCATCTCGTCGTGATGCGCCGGCTCACTGAGCGCCTTCTGACAATCCAGCAGCGTGTCCAGATGCAGATACGCTGAGTAATTCTGGCGACGACTCAGATCAGTAACAATCGACTCTTCGAGCTCTCGCTGCGTCATAACGGGATTCCCGTGAAACGGTTTTGATGCACTGGATGGTAGCCCAACGCAGTGCGCTTCGGTATCAATAGTTTCATGCGCGACTAGTGTGCCCCTTTGCTATACTTGGCGCGCGTTGAGCACTGCGTGTTACGGCGCGTCATCACGGGGTTGTCAGGCTAGGCCTGACCTTGCATTAACGGCTGCCAGCAGCAGTTGTTCGGAGCACACCATGCCACGCTACAAACGCCGGCTGTCGGATCGACAAGATGAATTGCTTGACGGTATCTACAACACTGCCCGGACAACCGGCAAACTCAAGGATCGGCGTCAGCTCAAACGCTTTCTTTGTGAGTATTACCGCAATATTTCCGAGGATGATGTCCGCGAACATTCGCCTGCCACACTAGCGAGTGCGGCGCTGGCACATCTGGCCCACGGGTTTCGTGTTCATGATGGCGAGCATCGTCTGCGCATCTACAATCCGACAATGGCCGAGCATGGCTGGCAAAGCAGCCGCACTGTCGTCGAACTCGTACACGAGAACATGCCTTTCCTCGTCGACTCGGTCGGCATGACGCTGGACCGCCTCGGCTACGCTATCGAATTAACGGTGCATCCGCTGCTGCGCTGCGAGCGCACAGCGAAAGGTCAATTTCGCCGCATTCACGCGCGCGACGCCGCGACCGGTCGCATCGAATCGTTTATCCGCATGGAGATTCGCCGCGAAACGCGACCGGATAGGATTGACGCGCTCAGCGCAGCGATCGAAGACACGCTACGCGACGTGCGTGCAGCGGTGCGCGATTGGGAGCCAATGCAGACACGCATGGCGCAGGCCATCGACCGTCTGGCCGCCGACGCTGACGCGCAAGACCCGGCGCGTCAGGAGAGCATCGCGCTATTGCGCTGGCTGGCCGATGATCGCTTCACCTTTCTGGGCTTCCACGAATACAAACTGGATCGGCGTTCAAAGGCGCCGACACTGCGACCAGTCAAGGGTAGTGGTTTGGGCGTCAACCGACATGGGCTGCTGAAGGGACACACGACCAAACTATCGCCGGCCATGCAACGTTTCCAACGCGCGCAAGATGTCCTTCTGATCACCAAGGCCAATACCCGCTCAACCGTGCACCGCAACAGCTACCTCGACTACATCGGTGTCAAGCGCTTCGACAAACATGGCGTTGTCAGCGGTGAGCAACGGTTTGTCGGACTGTTTACGTCACAAGCCTACAGTGAACAGCCAGCAAACATTCCGCTGATCCGGCGCAAGATTGACGACATACTGCAGCGCGCCGGCGTCGATCACTCCGGCCATCGCGGCAAAGCGCTCATTCATATTCTGAACAATTACCCACGCGATGAGCTGTTTCAGGCAAGTACATCGGATTTGCTGCGTACGGCGACCGGCATCCTGAATCTGCAGGACCGTAGGCGCGTGAAGTTGTTCATGCGCCGCGATACGTTCCGCCGCTTCTACTCCTGTATCGTGTTCATCCCGCGCGACAAATACAGCACCGAGGTGCGCAACCGTACCGAGGCCATTCTGGGCAACGCGCTGGATGCGACGAATATCGAATCGACCGTGCAGCTGTCAGACTCGATGCTGGCACGCGTACATTTGCTGGTCTATGTCGACCGTACACACACTGGCAAGGTATCGATTCGTAAAATCGAATCGCAGATCAGTGACGCCGTAGTAACCTGGACGGACCGATTGCGCGATGCGTTGCACGTCTACGCCGGTGAGCAGCGCGGCGCCGACCTGTTCGAGCAATATGCCCGCGCGTTCCCGCTCGCTTACGAAGAGGACGTAGATGCGGTGCGCGCGTGCAAGGACATCGACGAGGTCGATCGTCAGCTGAGCTCGGAAGTTGCCGACGATGCTGATAGTGATTGCCAGCTCATCGTGTCGGGCGAGCAATCCGAGCGATTGCATTTTCGGGTCTTTCGGCGTGACACGCCGATTGCACTGTCCGATGCGCTTCCATTGCTCGAAAATCTCAGTGCACGAGTGTTTACCGAGCGACCCTACCAATTGCGCCTGCCAACGTCACGATTCTGGATCCAGGACTTCGAGCTCGATGTCGGCGACGCGATCGACGTCAAATCGCTTCGACGCAGCGCTGGCGAATTCGCGCGCAATTTCAAGGATCAGCAATCCGGTCGCGCCGAGGCGGACGGCTATAACAAACTGATTGTCACCGCAGGACTCAGTGGCAGACGGGTCATGCTCGTACGCACCTATGCCAAATATCTACTGCAACTCGGTTTACCGTTCAGCCCCAGCTATCTGGAGACGCTGCTGTGCGAACACGCACCAACACTGACGGCTATCACCGACTGGTTCGTAGCGCGCTTTGATCCGCGCGCAAAGCGTCGCAAACGCCGCACCGAGACGCTGCGCGACAAAGTGTTAGCAAGCATTCGTACCGCCAGCAGCCTCGACGCGGATCGCGCGCTGCGCGCGTTGTTCAATGCCGTTGAAGCAACGCAACGAACGAATTTCTTCAGTGCACAGACGCAGCATCCGCATCTCGCCGCTATTGCCATCAAGATTAGTACCCGCGACGTCGACGAAGCGCCTTTGCCACGGCCGCGCTTTGAGATCTTCGTCTATTCTCCGCGCGTTGAGGGTGTGCATTTGCGCGCCGGCGAAGTTGCGCGCGGCGGATTGCGCTGGTCGGACCGACGCGACGATTTCCGCACGGAAGTGCTAGGTCTGATGAAAGCACAAACCGTCAAGAACACAGTGATTGTGCCGACCGGTGCCAAAGGGGGGTTTTACGTTAAGGATCTGCCTGACGGCGATCGCGACACCGTGCAGCGAGAAGTCACTACCTGTTACAAAATGTTCATTCGCGCCTTGCTGTCCGTAACCGATAACATCATTGACGCAAAGACAGTGACACCGAACGACGTCGTACGTCTGGACGCACCTGACCCGTATCTGGTGGTAGCAGCCGATAAAGGCACAGCGACTTTCTCTGACACCGCTAACGCCATCGCCGTCGAACAGAACTTCTGGCTCGGCGATGCATTCGCATCTGGCGGCTCGGCGGGCTATGACCACAAAAAAATGGCGATCACCGCGCGCGGCGCGTGGGAAGCGGTCAAACGCCATTTCCGCGAAATCGGTGTCGATACGCAGACCGACGAATTCACCGTAGCTGGCATTGGTGACATGTCTGGCGACGTGTTTGGCAACGGCATGTTGCTATCGCCCACCATTCGCCTGCAGGCCGCCTTCAACCACCAACACATTTTCCTCGACCCCGACCCGGTTGCCGCCGACAGTTTCGCCGAGCGCCAGCGCCTGTTTGCGCTGCCGCGCAGCGGCTGGTCCGACTACGACACCGCTTGTCTCTCGGCCGGCGGCGGTGTGTTCTCACGCAGCGAAAAGTCGATAGCCTTGAGCGACGAAGTACGCCGCATGCTGGACATCGATGCACAGCAATTATCACCGCCACAACTGATCTCGGCGATTCTGCGCATGAAAGTGGATCTGTTCTGGAACGGTGGCATTGGCACCTATGTCAAAGCCAGCTCCGAATCGCATAATGACGTTGGTGATCGACATAACGATGCCGTGCGCATTAATGCCACCGATCTGCGTTGCAAAGTTATTGGCGAAGGCGGCAACCTCGGTCTGACGCAATTAGCGCGTGTTGAGTTTGACCAGCAGGGCGGCAAGATTAACACCGACTTCATTGACAATTCGGCGGGCGTCGATAGCTCGGATCGTGAAGTCAACATCAAGATCTTGCTGAGTCTTGTCGCCACCCGTAAGGGTCAACGCAGAGCGGCGCGTGACAAGCTGCTCGCCAGCATGACCGATGAGGTCGCACAGCTCGTGCTGCGCAACAACTACCTGCAGACGCAGGCAATCAGCATGATGGCAGCGCGCGCCGTTGACCGCCTGAGCGAGCATCGCGCACTGATCGGCATTCTGGAACGTCGCGGCGCTCTGGATCGTGCGTTGGAGTTTCTGCCAGACGACGAGACACTGAACGAGCGCAAACGCAACGGTCAAGGCCTGACCCGACCTGAGATTGCCGTCATCCTGAGCTACGCAAAGCTGGACTTGTACGAACAACTATCGCAAGACACAGCGCAACTCAATGAACGCGAACTGCAAGAGCTGGTTGCCTACTTCCCGGTGCCTCTGCAAAAACGTTATGACGCCCTGATCAGCGAACACCCACTGGGTCCGGCAATCGTGACTACATTATTGACGAACAGTCTGGTCAATAGAATGGGCCCGGCGTTTGCAATCCGTGCTGCCGATGACACCGGCTTTGGCGTCAGTGCCATCGCTGCGTCATACGTCATTTCCCGCGATCTGACAGGTGCGCGGCAATTGTGGGCAGATATCGAAAAACTGGACACGCGCATACCTGCCGATATCCAGTATTCAATGATGTTCGAGATTGCCCGCAAACTGCGCCATGCTTGTTACTGGCTACTTCGGGCTCGCGATGGACAGTTGGATATCGAACATGAAAGCCAGGCGTTTGGTAAGCGGGTGCTCGAAATCTTCAACAACCTGCCGAAGTTCGCATCGAAGAAAGGCGCGCACAAGTTGCGCATGTTGCAGCGCGATCAGGAACGCATGGGCGTGCCGTCACGACTGGCCAAGCGTGTTGCGGCCATTCACTATGTCACCGACGTACTCGAGATCGTACGTTTAGCAGACGAGCGAAAGTGTGACACCCAGCTGATCGCTCAGGTCTATTTTGGCGTTGCCGAGCGGTTGTCGTTCGAATGGCTGCGCGAGGCGATCGACGATCTGGATGTCGACGGGCGCTGGCAATCGCGTGCACGCGGCACGCTGCGCGACAGTGCGATTCGCGCGCAACGCGAATTGGCCGGACGCGTGCATGATCTGACACGCTGCCGCGGCGGCAATGAATCGATTGATGCGATGATTGCAAAAGACACGCACGGCTTTGAACGCCTGCAAACCGTCATGCAGGAGATGCGTGACAACAACGAGCGCGACTTCGCAACACTCACCGTTGCCGTTGACGAGTTGAATAAACTGGCGCAAGCCTCTGGAGATACTGGTGTCCGATGAACAATTGATTGCGGTTTTCGTTGATTTCGAAAACCTGGCGCTGGGTGCCAAAGATGCGCCGGGCGGCGAGTTCTCCATTGAGGTTGTGCTCAAGCGCCTGTTGCAAAAGGGGCGCATTGTCTTCAAGCGCGCGTATTGCGACTGGAGCCGTTACAAAAGCTATGTCCGCAAATTCCATGAAAACGGCCTGGAGCTCATCGACATCCCGCAGACCAAAATGAGCGGGAAGAACAGCGCAGACATCCGGATGGTCGTCGATGCGTTGGACCTGTGTTATGCCAAGCAGCACATCGATGCCTTCGCGCTGATTTCCGGTGACAGTGATTTCTCGCCACTGGCCTCCAAACTCAAGGAAAACGACAAGCGCGTAATTGGCTGCGGCATCAAGAGCTCGACATCTGATCTGTTGATTAACAATTGCGATGAGTTCATCTATTACGACGATCTGGCGCGCGCGCAACGCAAGCCACGAACACGGTCGAAAAAACAACCGACCGGCAAGGACAAGCGCCAGCAGGCTGTCGATATGACCGTCGACATCGTGCGCTCGCTGGAACAGGACTATGATCCGCTGTGGGGCTCGCTGGTCAAGCAGACTTTGCGCCGTGTCCACCCCGGCTTCACCGAGAGCTATTACGATTTCAAGAACTTTACCGATTTGCTGAAGGCGGCCGAAGCGCAAAAACTGCTGCAACTCGAGTACGATAAGGGTCGTGGCAATTTCACCGTTGCCAGCGCCTGAGAATACAGACAAAAATAATTAACTGATAAGGAGCAACGCATGCCCGGTTCACTGATCCTGTGTCGCCACGGCCAAAGCGATTGGAATCTCAAGAATCTGTTCACCGGCTGGACTGATGTCGACCTCACCGAAAAGGGCATTGCCGAGGCGCGACAAGCCGGCGTCATGCTCAAAGATGCAGGCTTTACGTTTGATGTAGCCTACACGTCTGTGCTCAAGCGCGCGATCCGGACGTTGTGGTATGTGCTCGACGAGATGGACTTGATGTGGATTCCGGTCATTCGCGCGTGGGAGCTGAACGAGCGCCACTATGGCGCATTGCAGGGTCTGAACAAGGCAGAAACGGCAGCCAAATATGGCGACGAACAGGTACATATCTGGCGCCGCAGCTACGACACACCGCCGCCGGTGCTCGACGCAGACGATGAGCGGCATCCACGCCACGATCCGCGCTATCGTGGCATCGATTCGCTGCCGGCAGCCGAATCTCTGGCAACCACGCTGGAGCGTGTTGCACCGTATTGGGATCAGCACATCAGCAAAGACTTGAGCGCCGGCAAGAACGTGCTGATCGCCGCCCACGGCAACAGCCTGCGCGCATTGGTCAAGATGCTGGACAACGTGTCTGACGATGAAATCACCGGCTTCAACATCCCAACCGGTGTACCGATTGAATACAAACTTGATGAAAATCTAAAACCCATCTCGCGTGCCTTCCTGGGCGATGCGGATGCCATTGCAGCGGCAACGGCTGCGGTTGCCAATCAGGGCAAATCGAAGTGAGGTATGCGCTAGATGGCGACGCACCCACGCTCGAGGATGCCACCGTATGGATTGCCGATTCGGCGATGGTGCTCGGCAAGGTAACCTTGCAGACCGATGCCAGCGTTTGGTTCGGTGCCGTGCTGCGCGGCGACATGGAGCGCATCACCGTCGGCGCACGCAGCAATATCCAGGATTGCTCCGTGCTGCATACCGATGCCGGTTTTCCGCTCAACATCGGCGCCGATGTCACCGTTGGACACCGCGTCATGTTGCACGGCTGCGAGATTGGTGACGGCGCTTTGATTGGCATTGGCGCCACGGTGCTCAATGGCGCTAGCATCGGCAGCGAATCGTTGGTCGGCGCGCATGCGCTGGTCACCGAAGGCAAATCGTTTCCGCCCGGCGTGCTGATTGTCGGCTCGCCCGCGAAAGTGGTGCGTGAACTGACCGCAGACGAGCGTCAGGCACTACGCGTCAGCGCGCAGCACTACGTGGCCAACGCCCAGCGCTTTGCAGCGGGGCTGACGCCACTCGACGACTAGGCTCAGCGTTGCGCGGCCGGCTCGCTGCGCGATTGGCGCGCTGCATCCCAGACCCGCACCACACCTTCTTGCGCTGTTGATGCAAACAGACGCCCAGCGCGGTCGAACATCAGTCCGCGCGCAAGCCCGCGTCCACCAGCCGCGTTCGGGCTGTCCATGACGTACAAAAACCACTCATCAACCCGTGCGCGGCGATGGAACCACAGCGCGTGATCGAGGCTTGCCATCTGCACGCGGCCGTGCCCGTAAGGCAATCCGTGCGGCAAAGCGGACGTGCCGAGCAGCTCGTAGTCCGATACATAAGCCAACATGCTTTGATGCAACGCATCGTCGTCAGGCAGTGAATCCACAGCACGCACCCAGACGTGTTTGACGGCAGCGCGTGGCTCGGTGCTGGTAAACGTCGGCGGCTCGACCGGTCGAAACTCAAACGGACGATCCTTGGTAATAAACCGGCGCATTTTGGACGGCAGCTGATCCGAATAGTCTTTGGCGATGTCACGCGCATCGGCGAGCGATTCGGGGGGCGGTACGTCCGGCATCGGTGCCTGGTGATCCAGCCCGTCTTCGGCTACCTGAAACGATGCCGCCATGTTGAAAATCGGCCGTCCGTGCTGCACGGCAACGACGCGCCGCACCGAAAAGCTGCGACCATCGCGCTGGCGATCTACCTCGAACACAATCGGCGCCTGCATGTCGCCGCGGCGCAGGAAATAAGCATGCAGCGAATGGGCATGCCTGCCTTCTACGGTGTGCCCGGCCGCCGACAACGCTTGTCCTAACACCTGACCACCGAACACCTGTTCGCTGCCAATGTCACGGCTCTCGCCACGGAAAATATTGGTCTCGATACGTTCCAGTTGTAACAGTGACTTCAGATCTGCCAATACGGGGTCCATCAAACCTAACCTTTGTGCGTTGCCGTTGCCGGTATTAGACCATGTCCTGACGCTGCGGTAAGCTTGCGTGCTTCGTTTATCTCAATCGGTACAGACCATGCAAAGCAAATCGTGGCGACAGCGCATCAGAGGGCTCGGGGTTTTAGCGGCATTCCTGTCAGTCGCTTTGGTCGTGACTGGCGGACCGGGGCACCGATTTGGTGTGATACCCGATGTCGGTATTGCGTTACGCATATTCGCGGCCGGAGCAATAGTCGCAGCGCTCGCCGTCGTGCTACTACTGGTTGCCGCGTTTTTGAAGCGCCGCAATGGGGAAGCTGGCTGGGGCATGCATCTTTTTGCGCTACTGTTGGCCACGGCGATTGTCGTACAGTTCGGCATGGCCGTGAAAACTGCACGTAGTGTGCCACCGATTCACGACATCACCACCGATACGACAAACCCGCCGCAATTCAAGGCACTTGCAGCAGCGCGCGCCGATGCGCCGAATCCGATCGAATATGCCGGCGACGAAGTCGCTGCGGCGCAACGCGAAGCTTACCCGGATATTCAGACACTACAGGTTGCTGCCGCCCCGGCGGTCGCACTCGATGCAGCCGAAGTGGCTGCCGCAGCACAGGGCTGGACCGTCGTGCGTCTGGACGGAGAAAACCAACTCGAAGCGACGGACGTCACGTTCTGGTTCGGCTTCAAGGACGATGTGATCGTGCGCGTGACGCCAACAGGCGATGGCAGCGCGATCGATATTCGCTCCAAATCGCGCGTCGGCATCAGTGATGTCGGTGCGAACGCTGCACGCATTCGCACGCTTGCCGCAGCGATCAAAGCACAGCTGTCAGCGCAATAGCGACACTTTGCCGAGCAGAATGTCCTTGTACATGACCCAGTCGGCCGCAAGGCTGTAGAGCGGATACTTGAAAGTCGCGGGCCGGTTTTTTTCGAATACGAAATGCCCGACCCAGGCGAACCCGTAACCCATCAGCGGCACCAGCAGTAACCACAGCGGGTTAGCCTCGATCAGCGCCAAGACGAAAAGACCAATCACCCCGGTCGTGCCAATAAAGTGCAGCCGCCGGCAATTCACGTCGCTATGCTCGGCCAAATAGAACGGGTAGAACGTGGCGAAATCGGAGATACGCGCAGTATCGTTCGCACCGCTCATGGTTTTTGCACCGCGCCGCCGTCGACAACGATGCCGGTGCCGGTCACAAACGCCGCATCATCGGTGGCGAGAAACAGCGCGACCTTGGCGACATCGAGCGGCTCACCCAGACGGCCAACAGATGCCTTCTTGATCCAGTAATCACGCAAATCGGGGCGTTGGCGAAACGGCTCACGCGTCATGTCCGTCATAATCGCACCGGGCTGGATGTAGTTGACGGTAATGCCATACCGACCAACCTCACTGGCCATCGATTTGGTCAACCCGGCTACGGCGTGCTTCGACGCAACATAGGCGGATAGGCCCGTCTGACCGAAGATCGAATAGATCGAACCCAAATTGATAATGCGACCCGCAGGACTCTTCTTCAACATCGGCAACAATGCGCGTGACAAGCGGAACACCGGCCTCAGGTTGTTCGCCATCACCGTGTCCCACAATTCATCCGAGCTTTTCTCAACGGTCTCGAACGAGCTGATTCCGGCATTGTTGACCAGTATGTCGACACCGCCGAGCGTATCTTGCGCCATCGATACGATCGCTTCCGGCGCATCATCGCCCGAAACATCCAGTACGCGACCCTCGATACCGTTTACGCGAGCGAATTGCTGCTCGACGCCACTGTCAGGTAAATCCACCGTCAGTACTTGCGCACCATTTTGCGAAAACACCCGCGCAATGGCTTCGCCGATGCCAGTAGCACCACCGGTGACCACCGCGCGCATCTGATGCAGTCGTTGATTATCGTCCATCGCGTTTAACCTTTATATCCATCTTTTGCTGCCCTGGCGGCTAGTTGTGCAAACGCCGCTGCAAACATCGCGCAACCAGTGAGCAGCAATACGCTACCAATGATCGCATGACCTGCCTCGAAAAACAGAAACCAGACACTGCTACCGACTGCCAGCGCGGCAAGCACCAACAGCAGAATCGGTAGCGCCGCTATGTTATCCGCCGCGCTCGTCGATGCAGTGCTCATGCTCAGGAAACGTCAGGTAGCTGATAGTCGCGAAACTGTTCGCGCAGCGTAGTTTTCTTGATCTTGCCCGTTGCGCCGTGCGGCAGTTCGTCGACGAAGACGACGTCGTCCGGCGTCCACCACTTGGCGATCTTGCCGTCGAGAAAACCCAGTACGTCGGCCTTCGTCAGCGTGACATCCGGCTTGGCGACCACGATCAACAGCGGGCGTTCCGTCCACTTCGGATGCGCAACACCAATGACCGCCGCCTCAGCGACATCCGGGTGACCCACGGCGGTATTCTCAAGATCGATCGAGCTGATCCACTCGCCGCCCGATTTGATGACGTCTTTCGTGCGATCCGTGATCGCCATGAAACCGTCAGCATCGATGGTCGCGACATCACCGGTGTCAAACCAGCCATCGTCCGTGTGCGACTCACTGTCATGATCCAGCCGGAAGTAGTCGCTGCAGATCCACGGGCCGCGCACCTGCAAAGCGCCGAATGCAACACCATCCCAGGGCAATGCATTGCCACTCTCGTCGACGATGCGCATTTCAACACCATAAATACCGCGACCAGCCTTGGTCTGGATTTGCACCTGCTCGTCTTTCGACAACGACTGCTGTTTTGGCAACAGATGATTCACGGTGCCCAAGGGCGACATCTCGGTCATGCCCCAACCTTGATGCACGACGACATCGTGTACATCGCGGAACGACTCAATCATTGATGCCGGCACGGCGGCGCCACCCACAACGGTCCGCTGCAAGTGCTCCAGTTTGAGTGTGTTGCGCTCCGCGTAGTCGAGCAGTGCCAACCAGACGGTAGGCACACCCAAAGCAAGCGTGACCCGCTCTTCGGTCAGCAAGCCGTATAACGTCTCACCGTCACCCATTTTCGGGCCAGGCATCACGAGTGTCGCGCCAACCATCGGCGTGCAATAGGGAATACCCCACGCATTCACATGGAACAGGGGCACGACGGGCAACACTACATCGGCGCGCGAAATACCGAGCGCGTCCGGCATCAATCCGGCGAGCGCATGCAACACACTGGAGCGATGCGAGTAAAGCACGCCCTTGGGATTGCCAGTCGTACCAGACGTGTAGCACAACGCAGCGGCCGTGTTCTCATCGAAGTCGGGCCACGTGTAGTCGCTCGATGCAGCTCCGATCAAAGTCTCGTAATTGGTCAGGCCATCGCCGTCCGGCATGTTCTCGTCCGTGCACAACACAACGACGTGCTTGAGCGAAGGCATCTTGTCGCGGTGCGCTGCAATCAACGGCAAAAACATCGGATCAACAAAAATAACCGAGTCTTCAGCGTGATTGACAATGTAGATCAGCTGCTCAGGGAACAGTCTCGGGTTAATCGTGTGGCAAATCATGCCTGCGCCGGAGATGCCGTAATACAGCTCCATATGCCGGTAGTCGTTCCACGCCAGCGTGGCAACCCGATCGCCAGGTTGCAGACCCAGATCGGTCAGCGCATTTGCGACCTGCTTGGCGCGCCGAAAACAATCCTCGTAGGCGTACTCATGCCTGCCCGCCTCGGCCGTCACCGATACGATCCGCGAGCGCGGATGAAATTTCTGTGCGTGCTCGGCGATGCTGCTGATCAGCAACGGCCGGTTCATCATCAGACCCTGCATGTAACCCCCTGACGTCATCTTGCAAACTGAGTTTTCGAATATATGCAGTTTGCCGTAAAACGCCGCCGCCAACCAGCGTCGGAACACGCGACCGACTAGCGATCGCGCAGCGACTGCGCTTGTTCCTCGAGTGCCAGCCAGCGGGCGGTCGCTGAATCCAGTGCGGCCTCTAACGTATCGATTTCGGCAAGCACCGGAGCAACCTCAGCCGCAAAGTCGCGCTCGTAGAATCCGTCAGCGGCAACCGTCACACGCAGCGTCTCAAGATCGTTCTCGAGTTGCTCTATTTTCGCGGGCAAGCCATCCAGCTCACGTTGATCCTTGTAGCTGAGCTTGTTGGATGTGCGACGCACGCTGCTGCGAGCAGTACTCGTCGGCACCGTGGGTCGCTGGGTCGGCAACCCATGGGCGGCCAGCGACCTGTTGTGGCTGAGCCAATCGGAGAAATTGCCAACGTAACGCTCGATTCGACTACCGGCTTCGAAAACCAGTGTCGATGTCACGACATTGTCCAAAAACTGCCTGTCGTGACTGACGACGATCAGCGTACCCGGGTACTCCAGCAATTTGTCTTCGAGCACTTCGAGTGTCTCAACGTCAAGATCGTTGGTCGGCTCATCGAGCACCAACAGGTTGGCCGGGCGCGTAAACAGCTTGGCCAGAATGACGCGATTGCGCTCACCACCGGACAACGCTGACACGGGCGACATGATGCGCTTGGGTGAAAACAGGAACCCCTTCAGATAGCCAACAACGTGGCACGGTTTCCCATTTAGCGTGACGTAGTCGCCACCGTCGCCAACCACCTGGCCGACTGTTTTGTTGCCATCCAGCTCGCGGCGCAACTGATCAAAATAGCCAATCTCAAGGTTTGTACCATGCTTGACGGTACCTGCCTGTGGTTGCAGCTCACCCAACATCAGTTTCAGCAGCGTGCTTTTGCCGACTCCGTTGTTGCCAACCAGCCCAATCCGGTCACCGCGCTGGATCGTCAACGACAAATCGTCGATCAGTGGTGCATCACGATAGCGATAGCTGACTTTGTGCAGTTGCACGACTTTACGGCCGGACTGCTCGGCCGCCTCGATATGCACGCGCGCCGATTGCGCTCTCTTTTGCCGTTGCGCGTATTCATCGCGCATTTTTTGCAACGCACGTACGCGACCCTCGTTGCGCGTGCGACGCGCCTTGATGCCTTGCCGCACCCACTGCTCTTCCTCGGCGAGTCGCTTGTCGAAGCGCTGGTTGCGCTCATCCTCCTCAGCCCATGCTTGTTCGCGCGCACGCAGATAGTTCTGGAAATCACCCGGCCAACTGACGAGCTGACCGCGATCAATATCGACGATTCGAGTCGCGAGCCGCTGCAAGAACGCACGATCGTGGGTAATAAACACAACGCTGCCACCGAACCCGAGGATCCGCTGCTCGAGCCATTCAATCGTTTCCAGGTCCAGATGGTTTGTCGGCTCATCCAGCAACAACAGATCCGGCTGCGTAACCAGCACTTTGGCTAATGCAACTCGTCGTCGCCAGCCGCCCGATAGTGCCGACATCGGCGTATCGGCGGGCAAACCAAGATCGCTCACGGTCCGTGCGATGCGCGACTCCAACGTCCAGGCGCCTGCGGCCTCCAATGATGCCTGCACGTCTGCCAGCGCAGCCACCTGCGCCGCATCATCACCCAACTGGCTCGCGCGCGCCTCATAGTCCTCGCGCATCTGCCTGAGCGGCGCCAGTGCGTCGGCGACGAATGCCTGGGCTGTCATGTCGCTGGCTGGCGGCAAGGATTGATCCAGTTGCCCAATGCGCAACTCGCTGCGGCGAATCACCTCGCCCTGTTCGGGAATCAACGCGCCCGCGATCAGTTTCAATGTCGTTGACTTACCCGCACCGTTGCGACCAATAATGCAGACGCGTTCGCCTTCCTCGATCGCAAGACTGGCATCGGCCAAAACTGGCTTGTCGCCGAACTCCACAAACACACCGTCGAACCGGATCAGCGCCAAGACTCACACCTTTAGTTAGGGTCAAAAAAGCAGCGGCGAGTATACTGCAGCCCGCTGTGTTCTTTGTGGATGAACTTGTCATGCAAAACGAAATTGAAGATTTGCAATCGCGCGTCGCTTTTCTCGATTCGGAGGTGACCGGACTACGCGACACCGTCGATGTGCAACAACAACAGATACTGGCACTGGAGCGTTTGTGCGAATCGCTACGCCTGCGGCTGGTCGACGCACTCGCCGGCCAATCGAACGCGACGGAAGGCGACAATCAACCACCCCCACACTACTGATCTGTTCGCTGTCGACGCACGGATTAGGTGCAAGCTGCGCCGACTCGGGGTAAGCTGGATGCGACAACAACAGCTGCATTACCTAATCCGGGGGGATCAAGCATGCGCACGACTAAATACGCGATGTTCATCGCATTTACCATAATTTTCACCGCCGTCTTCTCGCTGTCATCCAGCGCTTTGGCAGCGTCAGACGATCAAGCGAACAGCGACGCTGTGCCACAGGATAGTCGCGAGTTTTTCGTTGATCGGGAGAAGCTGCCGTTCGACGCTATTCCTGGCTTGCCCTCAGAGCGTTCATGGGGCGTGCTGCGTGGTGCCGGCTTCCGTATCGAAGTACCCGCAAACTGGAACGGCGATCTTGTCATGTACACGCACGGTTTTCGCGGCGAGATCGCGGAATTGACCGTCGATAACCCACCGCTGAGGACCTGGTTCCTCGCCAATGGTTACGCCTGGGCTGCGTCGAGTTATGACAAAAACTACTACGATGTACGCTCTGGTGTACGCAGCACGAATGCGCTGGCGAAGTATTTCAAGCGCCGTTACGGTGATCCGGGCCGCACGTTCATCACCGGCTTTTCGATGGGTGGCCACATTGCAGCGGCAGCCGTCGAGCTGAGCACCGCGCCGCCGTGTTCCGGCGACGAGCAAAAGTGTCAGTTGCGTCAGGAGCGTCATGAGCGCACTAACGTTTTGTATGATGGCGCAGTTCCGATGTGTGGCGTCATGGGCGACACGGCATTGTTTGACTATTTCGGCGATTACTCCTACGCAGCGGAAGCGCTGGCCGGATGGCCGTCACAGTTCCCGCCAACCATCTCTGTCGATGAATACCGCGTTACCGCACTGCCATTTATCATTGGCAGCCTGTTTGCTGACAACGGTGCCGGTTTCCCGGCACAGGTCAATGAGCGTGGCCAACAGTTGAAGGACTTGCTGGAGCAAATTTCCGGTGGCGAACGTCCCGTATTTGACGTGGCGTTCCCGGCCTTCCAGAACTTGCTGTTCAGCTTCTCGGGCACCGACGGCACCGTCACCGGCATTCTGCCCGGCAACGTGTACGACAACATCACACGCCTGTATCAGTTGGACGGTGACCCAGAGCTCAGCAACGAAGAGCTGGTGCTGAATGACACGATCATCCGCATAGCTGCCGATATTGGCGTTAACGATTTCCGCAGAGGTCGTCTCGAGCGTGTACCGGTCATCAGCGGCAAAATCGATATACCGGTTGTCAGCGTCCATACGCTCGGCGATTTGTTTGTGCCGTTCTCCATGCAGCAAATTTACGCGCGTCGCGTCGCGCAGCGCGGCAACTCCGACTGGCTCGTCTCGCGCGCCGTGCGTGATGTCGGTCACTGTGCGTTCTCTCCGGCGGAGCTGGTGGAGGCGTTTGCCGATATGGTTCAGTGGGTCGACACTGGCGTTAAGCCTGCCGGTGACGCCATCCTGGATCCGGAAGTCGTTGCACAACCGGACTTCGGTTGCCAGTTCACACGCGGTGATCGCCTGGCACCGTTCGTTGCCGACTGCGCAGACTTGGCTGACTAACGTCGAATGCGAGTAGCGCTGGCGCAAATTGCACCGGTTTTTCTGAATCGTCAAAAAACGACAGAAAAAATAGTCGCTACCATGCACGCCTCACCGGACGCCGATCTGATCGCGTTCGGTGAGGCACTTCTGCCAGGCTACCCATTCTGGGTCGAGCGTACTAACGGCGCCCGTTTTGGTGCCGCGGACCAACAACGCTGGCACGCACGCTATCAGCGTGAAGCGGTACAGATCGAACGTGGCGATCTCAAGCCCGTTTGCGATGCCGCTGCGGCACTGCAGCAAGCAGTTTATCTCGGCATTATGGAGCGACCGCAACAACGCGGCGGCCACAGCCTCTATGCGTCTCTGGTCTATATCGATCAGCGCGGCCGGATACAAAGCGTCCATCGCAAACTGATGCCGACCTACGAAGAGCGTCTTGTATGGGCGACGGGCGATGGCAACGGGCTAGTCACCCACCCGCTAGGCGACTTCACCGTGGGTGGCCTGAACTGCTGGGAAAACTGGATGCCATTGGCGCGCGCTGCGCTGTATGGGCAAGGTGAGAACTTGCACGTTGCCGTGTGGCCAGGCAACTTGAATAACACGGAGTGGATCACACGTTTTATCGCGCGCGAGTCGCGTAGCTACGTGCTGTCGGTTTCCGGCTTAATGCGACCCGAGGACTGGAAACACGCCGATCTGCCCGACGATATCGACCTGCCAGCCGAATCGGTTTGGGCCAATGGCGGCAGCTGCATTGCGGCACCGGACGGCGAATGGCTCGTACCGCCACAGGTCGGCGACGAGACCGTCATCAACGCGAGCGTCGAGATCGATGCAGTTCGCATGGCACGACACAATTTCGACCCGAGCGGTCACTACGCCAGACCGGATGTCACTCGCTTGAGTGTCAATCGGGAGCGACAACAAATCTGCCACTTTGCAGATAGCCAAGAAGAAGAATCAACTGCTTGACGATTCCCCTTGATCGACGCTTGCGATCTCAACGGTTCAAGGTGCAAAAAAATACATGCCTATAGTGTCGGTGCTGCATGCCGGTTTGCGCTTGCCTTCTACTTCGATCTCATGACTGCTGACCAGGTAGAGTGCGCCGCCTCGCTTACGCGCGGATTTAATCGTCGTGTGGATGCGTACCCTATCATCGCAGCAGACCATACTGTGAAAACGCACCTTGTCGCAGCCGAAATTAATGGTGCGCGCAAGGTTGTCGAAGGTGACCAGCTCCGACGTCAAGGCCGGAATCAGCGCAAGCGTTAAATAACCATGCGCAATGGTTTTACCACCAGGCATCTGCGCCGCAGCGCGCTCAGTATCAACATGAATCCACTGTCGGTCACCGGTTGCCTCGGCGAACTGATCAATGCGCGACTGGTCGATTTCATGCCATGACGACGCGCCGATGCATTTGCCAACCCATTGACTGGCATCGTCAATTGATGAAATCCTGATCACTGCTAAGGTTCCTTGTTCCAACCTGCGACGTTTTGACGCTATGAGCTCCACCGACACTGATATCCATCCGAGTGCATCGGCGCACCGCCCCCCGCGCATCTGCGCGGCGATCCTCGCAGCCGGCGCCAGTGTGCGGTTCAATGGTATCAAAGCGTTGGCTCCGGTGGGCTCAACGACGATGCTTGGCCACGTCAAGGCGCAGACCGATCAACTGGCGAGCGTGGCGACGCTTGCTATCATTGGCGCTCACTGGCAACACTTGCTACCCGAGTTGACGACGCTTCGATTGCCGTTCGTATGCAACGGCGATTGGCGTTCTGGCCAGCGTAGTAGCGTTATCGCAGCAGCACGCTGCGTCGCACAGGATGTCGACGCGCTACTGGTACTCACTGTCGATCAGATCGGCGTTAAGACCGAATCACTGCAGCAGCTCATCGATGCGTATGCGCGGCATCCCGACCATATCGTATGTGCAACCTATGCGCGCACGCGTGGCGTACCGGCGATTTTCCCGCGCGCCATGTTACCGGCACTCACAGGGTTGTCAGCCGATAGTGGCGCGAAGCACTTATTGTACGACGCACCGAATATTGTCACGATTGATTTGCCGGCCGCAGCGCTGGACATTGATCGCCGTGACGAGCTCGCCGAATTCAACCGTGCGCATGCGACGCACAGCGCTCGCAATTGACCCATCCGGAATCACCGTCACTGTAGTGCTCTTTTTTCCAGATCGGTAATTCGACTTTGATGCGATCGATAATGTCGCGACAGGCTTTGAACGCTTCATCGCGATGCGCGCTGACCACGCCTACCCAAACGGCGCAGCCACCCAACGTAAGACTGCCTTCCCGATGCACTGCCAGCACCTGACGCACCCCATAACGTTCGCTGACCTCAGCGATAATCCTGACACCTTCGGCAATTGCTAGTGGTTTGTACACTTCATAATCGAGCGCCAACACCTCACGACCTTCGTTGTGATCGCGCACCCAACCTTCGAAAGTAACGAGTGCGCCAGCACTATGGTCAAACAGGTGCTCACGCAGCGCTGTGGTGTCGATGTCGACGTTGCTGATCGCCATTGGGACATCGCGTGTGGGTAGCTGCGGCGCGCGGGTCGTGCGGGTCATCGCTAGCCCCCCGCTACCGGCGGAAAGAACAGCACGCGATCGCCATCCGACAGCGGTGTTTGCCAGTCCGCCATCACATCATTGACGGCAACTTTGCAATGTCCGCGCGGATCATCAGTGCCGTGCCGATCCTTGAGCTGCAGGAACAACGCAAGCGTCGTGTCGGCATCAGAACGCACCGCCTCGCTATCGCAACCGGCGCGTTCGCGAAACAGCGCAAAGTAATTGACCGTTATCGTTTTCATGCAACGTTTGCCCCATGCCGTTTCGCGGCCTGCACGTCATCGCTAGTATTCATGTTGAGCAACGCCGCAGCGGAGACCTGTGGCACCAGTTGTGCATCAACATTGATCAGACACTTGCGCGCACACCGTCGATCCTGCTCGAACGCAGCAATGATCGCAGCCCGCATTGGCGCACGCCAGATGGCACACAAAGGTTCGGGCAGCGTACCGCTGCTATCGGCAATCGCCACGGCCGACGCTGAGCGATGCGTATCGGCAGCGCGTACCAGCGCGCTCAGTGTCGGGGCATCCAGTAACGGCATATCACAAGCCAGCACCAGCCAATCCGCGTTCGGATCGTGCTGTAGCGCCGCTAAAATACTGTCCATCGGGCCCGCGCCGACACCCGCATCGGGCAGTGTCTGAAATGCCGCACGCGTATCGTCGAGCACCGGCTCGCGCACGCCAACCAGAACATCGTCGGCATACTGCGCTGCCAGCGCGACCGTTCGTGCCAACAAGTTTTGGCCTCTAATCATGATAGCCGCCTTGTCGCGCCCCATGCGCGCACTGCGCCCGCCTGCCAGCACCAGCGCCTTAAGGGGTGTTGCCAACATAATCTGATTTGCCTCCACGCTTGCTGTCCAGGCGCACCGACTCGATGCGAATATCGTGTGACACGGCCTTGCACATATCGTAGATCGTCAGTGCTGCGATACTTGCGCCGGTCAATGCTTCCATTTCAACACCCGTTTTGTGCATCACGCGGCACTCGCAAGCGATATGCACGATGCTGCCCTGCAGATCAATGTCGATATCGCATCCGGTCAAACCTAGAGGGTGACAAAAGGGAATTAATTCGTGGGTTCGTTTAGCGCCCATCACGCCAGCGATGATCGCCGCGGAAAACACCGAGCCCTTTTTGCTGACCAAACCACCCTCGCCGTCTCCGAGCGCCGCAATCACCGCATCCGGCAGCGTTACTGCACACACGGCGCGCGCCGTACGTAGCGTGGGCTGTTTCGCTGTTACATCGACCATCTTCGGTCGATTGTGCGCATCCAGATGCGACAATTGATCGTCTGACTGACTCATCGTTTCACCCACCTACGCGGTACATTTCAACTTTGCGCAACACATATTCACCATCCGGTTCGCGGCGCAGTTCGCTGTAGCGATCATCGCGCCGCAACCAAACTCGCCGGATCATTTGCGCAAGCTCCTCATCACTGCCGCCGCGCCGCATCGGTTCGAGCAAGCGCGTGCCCTGCGTCGCGAACAGGCAGGTGTAGAGCGTGCCATCGGCTGCCAAACGGGCGCGATGGCAACTGCCACAGAACGGCGCTGTGACAGACGAGATAAAACCGATTTCACCGGCGCCATCGTCATAGCGATACCGACGGGCAACCTCACCATGATAGTTGGCCTGCAGCGCCGAGACCGGCCAGCGCGCGGCAATCTGGTCGAGCAATTTTTTTGACGGCACAACATCACCGCGTCGCCAACCGTTACGGTTACCCACGTCCATGTACTCAATCATGCGTATAACGTGAGGCGTGCCGCGAAAATGTTCCAGCATGTCGAACACCGCTGCGTCGTTGACACCGCGCTGCACAACGCAATTAATCTTGATCGCCTCAAACCCGGCGCGCTCTGCTGCAGCGATGCCCTCCATGACCGTCGCCAGGTTGCCGCGACCACCGCTCATGCGTGCGAAGATGTCGGGGTCGATGCTATCCAGACTGAGCGTAATGCGGTGCAAACCGGCATCGCGCAATGCTTGCGCGCGGCCAGGCAACAGCATGCCATTAGTCGTCATCGCAAGATCATCGATTGGCAGCGTCGCCAGACGCGCAATCAGTTCGGGTAGCTTTTTATCCAACAACGGCTCGCCGCCGGTCAATCGCAACTTCGTCACACCCAGATCGACAGCGAGCGTCGTCAAGCGCACGATCTCATCGTGCGTCAGACGCTGTTCACGGGTCAGGAATTGGTAGTCGTCATTGAACTGCGTTTCCGGCATGCAATACGGACAACGAAAGTTGCACTGATCGACGACGGAAATACGCAAATCGCGCAAGCCGCGACCGAGACTGTCGCGCGGTTTGTCCGAGCGCGAACCCGGCATTGCCTCTGACAAAGTGGAACTGGACATAACCCTTCGGTAAATCAATAACCAGACGGTAATAGTACCTTAGCGGGTGCGTTCAAGGCACAAAAAAGCGTCTGTCGAACAAACGCTTATGAGAATCACGTAGACACGCTTTCGATGTATCAATGGCACGAAATCGACTTCTTGTGCAGTGCAGCATCGCTCGCTATACTCGGGAGCACTTACGGGGGACGTAATGCCAATGCAGCGAACGTTAACGCGACACACGTTACGCCACAGCAAACACTGCCTAGCATCATTCCCGCCTTTCACGCGCCGCACTAACGGGCGCGCTTTTTCGGAGTGTCTTGATGGACCTGAATTTTAGCCAGCAAGAGCTGGCCTTCCGCGACGAAATCCGCCAGTTTTTCGTAGACCACTATCCCGACGATATCCGCGAGAAACAAAACCGCGGTATCAAACTGAGCAAAGACGATTTCGTGCGTTGGCAAAAAATTCTGGCCGAACATGGATACATGGCAGTTAACTGGCCCGTCGAATATGGCGGTACAGGCTGGACGCCAGTGCAAAAATACCTGTGGGCCAACGAGCTGGCAGAAGCGAATGCACCGGACGTCGTACCGTTCGGCGTCAACATGGTCGGACCGGTCATCTACTCGTATGGCACCGAAGAGCAGAAACAGCGCTTTTTGCCGGACATCCTCAACAGCAATGTCTGGTGGTGTCAGGGTTACTCCGAGCCGGGTGCCGGTTCAGATCTGGCATCGCTCAAAACGCTGGCCACCCGCGAAGGCGACGAGTACGTGCTCAATAGCACGAAAATCCAGTCGGCATGCTGCCCAAGCGTCGTCCAGGTCTTCGTGCCATTG
>JBCBDU010000030.1:0-42755 GCA_038529355.1 Pseudomonadota bacterium | reverse complement strand
CGTAGCGAAGATCAGAACTGTTGGAAAAACGCCAGATTGATACTGTCTTGACCTGTCGCTATCCATGGATTGAAACGGACCAAGATAGGCCTGTCCGGATGGTGCAGCAGTTTTGAGCAAATCATGTTCAAGACTGATGTTTTTCCGCTGCCCCACGTTGCTTCTAACGATACAGTTAGACTTGGATGGTTCGGTGGCAGAATTAGTGTTTTTGAAACATCGGAGACTAATGGGCTACGATCTAGTACGTCGTCTTCTATCCTCGTGATTGGGTGGTCGGAAAGCAGGAGATGATCAGACTGTAGGTTCTCCAATGTCGCGTCAGAATTATCAGAGACATCCCAAACAAAACGCTTGGCGATCGTTAGGCCGATCAACCCTAGCCAAACTATCGACGTTTCTACAACAAAGTCTACTGCAATAAATGCTATGGATTCTGCGCTATCAAGGAACCAACTCACTATGTTTTGAGTTGAAATGCTGAGGAATGCGCGACCGGTACACCATTTGAGAGCCACCAAAACAAACGCAAAGACTAGGGCTTTCCGATAGCGTAATAGATCCACTTAGGAAACCTTTTTCAACTGTTGGCAACCGTTATTGATTCAAGAGGCGAGTGATTTTTCAATTTCGAATTCCTCGTCTTCCATACGCGGTCGTTGCGTCATACGCTACCTAACGTGTTGTATCACGTGTGCAGGATTGTTGATTACATCGGGTCGGGTACGACAGTATCAAGCACCTTCGCTGACGATACGACGCCGGGCAACCCTGCGCCCGGATGCGTGCCAGCGCCAACGAGATACAGGTTGTCGACTTCTTCGCTGGCGTTGTGTGGTCGGAACCAGGCGGTTTGCGTCAGGATCGGTTGCATGCCGAAGGCAGCGCCGTTGACGGAGGAAAGGCGGTTGTCAAAATCAGCCGGCGTGAGCATGTGCGACGAGATCACATGTTGCTCCAGATCCGGCAGCACCGTTTCGGACAGGCTCTTCGAAATTGCTTTGCGATAGCGCTCTGCCATCACCGACCAGTCGGTACCGCTTTCCAGATGCGGCACGGGCGAGAGTACGTAAAACGCATCGCAGCCTTCCGGTGCCAGTGACGTGTCGGTCGCTGTCGGTCGATGCAGATACAGGCTGAAGTCGTCGGCAAGTGTCTTGTGATCAAAAATATCGACAAGCAATTCCTGATAGCGCTCGCCGAGCAGAATCATGTGATGTTCGACGTCTTCATATTTGCGATCGGTGCCGAAATACCAGACAAACAAGCTCATCGAATATTTGGCTCGCTGCAACCGGCGGTCGCTCCAGCGTTTGCGCCGCGTACGCGAAAGCAGATCACGATAGGTGGCCGCCGAGTCTGCATTGGAGACCACAATATCCGCAGCGATGCGTTCGCCGCTTTCCAGTTCGACGCCGCACGCTTTGCCATTCTCAACGGTGATCTGTGCGACGGGTGCGTTGTAGCGCATACGACCGCCTTGACCTTCAATCAGATCGACCAGGCCGTTGACGAGACTGCCCGTGCCACCCATCGCAAAGTGCACGCCGTGGCTGCGCTCCAGATGGGCGATCAGCGTGTAGACGGCTGTCGTCGTGAACGGATTGCCGCCAACCAACAGCGGATGGAAACTGAACACCATCCGCAGCTTGGGGTGTTTGATGTAGCGTGCGACGAGTCCGAAGACGCTGCGGTAGAACTGCACGCGGATCAGGTCGGGCAACACGCGGAACATGCTCCACAGCGATGGGAATGGCACTGTCAGCAGGTCTTCAAAACCGACACCGTAAACGCGCTCGCTCGCTTTCAGGAATTTTTCGTAGCCAGGGATATCGTCTGGTGAGAAGCGGCGAATCTGTTCGCGCATCGCCTCGCTGTCGCCGCTGTAGTCGAAGTGATCGCCATCGTCGAAACGAATGCGGTAGTAGGGCATGATTTCACGCAGGTCAACGTGGTCGGCCATCTGCTTGCCGCACAACGCCCACAGCTCCTCGAACAGAAACGGTGCAGTGATGATCGTCGGGCCGGCATCGAAGACGAAGCCGTCTTGTTTGTAGACGTACGCGCGGCCGCCCGGTGCATCGAGTTTTTCGATGACTTCCACATCGTAGCCACGCGCACCAAGCCGAACTGCAGCTGCCAAACCGCCAAAACCCGAACCGATTACGATTGCTTTGTTACCTGCCATCCGTCTGATCTGCGCCCACTGCGTTAACTTCACGCTTAGTATAAACTGGTCACAAGATTACATCGCTAGAACATCGCATCGACACGCGCGATGTGTATAAAGTAAATGGCAGCACTCGGCGCACAATGGTTTCACACGCTGGTTATTGTCCACATTGCAAGCGGCACGATCGGTTTGCTGACGATGTGGGTGCCCATTGTTGGCCGCAAGGGTAGCCGTCTGCACAAGTTGTGGGGCAAAGTGTTTGCCTACGCGTTGATGGTGACCGGCGCGGTCGCCATTGGCATCAGCCTGTGCACGCTCGCGGCGCCGCTGGAAACGCACCCGCAGTTCGATGATGCGGCGCTGATACGCGGCTTGTTCGGTTGGATGATGTTGTATCTGGCCGTCATGACCATCAATCTTGCCTGGTACGGCTTGCAATGCATCGCACATCGCAATGATCATGAGCGGCACCGCAACGTGCTGATTCTCGTGTTGCAGTTTCTGACATTCATCGCTGCCGCAAATTGCTTCTGGCAGGGTTGGCAGTTGGCTCAGCCGCTGATGATGGGTATAGCCGTTGTCGGTCTTGCCGCCAGCGTGTTGAACACGCGGTTCATTTTCCAGACTGCGCCGCCCGCACAGGAGTGGCTTGTACAACATACGCGCGGGTTGGTCGGCGCCGGCATTTCGGTATACACCGCGTTCCTGGCCTTCGGCGCCGTGAATCTGTTGCCGGCGTATGCGTTAAATCCGGCTTTGTGGGCAACGCCAACGATCATCGGCGTTACCTACTTGCTCTATCACCAGGCGCGCATCATGCGTATGCGGCAAAGACTCGCGCCAGCCCGCTAAGCGCTGTTGCGCCAGCGCCAGGCAAGGTCTGCGCTGTGGAAGAAAAACGCAGCGACCAGTGCTGCGGCGAATATCTGCCACGACGCGTCCGCCAACGCAAGTTTAAGCGCGACAATCAGGCTGCCGCCTGCGCCGATGTTCAGCAGCACAGAGGTTATGCTAGGGCCACGACCGGTTTTGGTCCGGTATGCGATCAAAACAAACACTTCCACAACCAGAACGGCCAGCATAATGTCGATGATGCGACCGCTGGCGATCCACTGTTGCAGCATGGCCATGACGGGTCAGCGTGCGGCTGGCAGTAGTTTTAGCAAGCGTCCGTCGCTGCCATCTTCGAGCAGCCAGATAGCGCCATCCGGGCCTTGCTCCATTTCACGGATGCGCGCGCCCATCGGGTAGCGCGCCGCTTCGCTTGCGTTGTCGCCATCGAACGCCACCCGCACCAGCGCCTGCGATGACAGGCCGCCAAGAAACGCATTGCCGCGCCAGTCAGCGAACACGTCACCGTCATAGAACATCAAGCCGGCGGGTGAGATCGCGGGCACCCAATAGGTGGCCGGTGCGTCGAGATCCGGGCGCGTATCGTGATCCGGAATTTCATCGCCGTTGTAGTGATCGCCATTGGAGACCAGCGGGTAACCGTAGTTATTGCCCGGCTCAACTTTGTTCAGTTCATCGCCGTGCGCCGGACCCATCTCGCTGTTCCACAATTGACCATTGGCATCGAATGCAAGACCCAGCGGGTTGCGATGGCCCAGGCTCCAGATCTGCGCGGTCACGCCACCCTGATCGGCGAACGGATTGTCCGCCGGTACGCTGCCGTCATCGTTAAGGCGCACCACCTTGCCGAGGTTGGCCTGCATGTCTTGAGACGGGTCAAATTTCTGCCGCTCACCGGACGAAATAAACAGATAACCCTCGTCATCAAACGCGATGCGGTGGCCGTAATGACCCTTGCCCGGTACAAACGGCACCTGTGACCAAATGGTCTCGACATTTTCCAGGCGAACTTCCATGGTAGAGAACGCAAGTGTCGCGCGTGCCACCCGGGCGCCGAAATTGCCGTCGTCATCCTGTGCGGCGTAGCTCAGGTAGATCGTGCGATTGCGCGCATACTCTGGGTGCAGCACGACATCGCCGAGTCCGCCCTGGCCGCCGTAGTGCACGTCGGGAACGCCGCTAACAGCGACGGCATTGCCTGTCTTGATGCTCAGCACGCGCAGCTGACCGGCTTTTTCCGTCACCAGCAAGCGCCCGTCGGGCAAAAATGTCATCGCCCAAGGCTCATCAAAAGTTGCGACCGCATAGGCATCGAATGGATAGTCGCCCGGCAGGTCTGTTTTCGTGCCGACAACGTCAGTGGGTGCGGTGTTGGCGACAAGCGCGTTGGCAACGGCAGCCTCACCGGTCTGGCTGGAATCGCTGGTGCCGCACGCCGCCAGGGTCAGCGTGGCAAGTGCCGGCAAAACGAGTTGTGTGTATTGCATGTCGAAAAACTCCTTCAAAGCGTACCGCTAGAACCACAATTGTAGCCGTATTAGCGAGCGTGACACGGTAGCATAGCGCGCATGATCTCGACATTGACCAGAAGTTGCGCGTGCTGTGCAGCGTTTGTATTCGCGATGTTCCCGGTGACGCTGTTCGGTGATAGCGCAGACGTCGAAGAAATTGTGGTTACTGCCACGCGGCTGTCGATGCCATTGTCGCGGCTGACGTACGCCGCAGACGTGGTGACGGGCGATGCGATCACGCAGGCGCGGCCGTTGCTCGGTCTCGATGAAGCGCTGCAAGGCGTACCGGGGCTGATCCTGCAAAACCGTTTTAACTACGCGCAGGATCTACGCATCTCGATGCGCGGTTTCGGTGCGCGTTCAGCGTTCGGTATCCGCGGCATTCGTCTGATCGTTGACGGTATCCCTGAGACGCTGCCAGACGGGCAGGGCGGCGTTGACGGCATCGACTTGTCCAGTACGCAGCGTATTGAAGTGTTGCGCGGTGGCGCTGCGACGGCATACGGCAACGCCGGTGGTGGCGTGTTACTGATTGAGACCGAGCGTGCTGCAGCGGCGCCGGAGCTGCGCGCGCGTGCAGCAACGGGCAGCGATGGTTATCGGCAGTCGCAATTCGGCTATTCGGGGCAGACCGGTGATGTCGGTGTCGTCGTCAACCTTGCCGATCTGAATTACGCCGGTTACCGACAACACAGCGCCGCACGCAACCGGCAGGCTAATGTGCGCGTCTCGGTTGAGCGCGGCGATTCGGACTGGTTAGTGTCGATGCACCATACAGATCAGCCGGAAGCGTTCGATCCTGGCGGCATTACGCGTGCGCAGGCCGACGCCGATCCGCGCAGTGCACGTGCAGCCAATGTGCAATTCAACGCCGGCGAGGCGCTGCAGCAGACACGGCTAGGGCTGCGTTACCGCTGGCGCAGTGAGCGCTTCGGTGAGCTCTCCGTCAACGGCTACACGGTGCGACGAGATTTCGCCGGCCGTCTGCCGTTTGCCAACGCCGGTCAAATCGACATCGACCGACGCTTCTCGGGCGCGGGGTTTCAGTGGCAGCGAAATGTGCGTGTCGGCGAATGGCCTGTGCGTGTGCAGGCCGCTGCCGATCTCGGTCTTCAGCGAGACGATCGCCGCCGATTCGATAATCTGTTCGGTGTGCGCGGTGACTTGACGCTGGATCAGCGCGAGCGCGTCGATACGCGAGGCGCTGCGTTAGTGGCGGATGTCGCGTTTACCGACGCCTGGTCGGCAAACGTCGGTGTGCGCCATGACACGGTTTCTTTTGATGTTGTTGATCAATTTGCCGAAGACGGCGATGACAGTGGTCGACGCACGTTCCGGCAGTGGAGCCCGACAGCCGGCGTTCACTGGCAGGTGACCCCGCAATGGGGCGCGTACGCGAGCCTGTCGCGATCGTTTGAGACACCAACGACAACCGAGCTTGCGAACCCGTCGCAGGCGGGCGGTTTCAATCCGGCGCTGGCGTCAACGATATCGCTGCATCACGAGCTCGGCGCACGGTGGCGCTCCGAGCTGCACGCTGTGAGCGCTGCGATTTTCAGCATCGATGTTGATGATGAGCTCGTCCCGTTTGAGCTTGCGGACTTTCCGGGGCGAAATTTCTTTGCCAATGCCGGGCGTACCGATCGGCGCGGAATCGAGTTGTCATGGTCAGCGCAATGGGCGCAACAGGCGAGCACCAGACTGGCATACACCTGGTCCGATTTTCGCTTCGACCGTTTTGCGCTTGATGGCCAGGCGTTTGATAGCAACGTTGTGCCTGGAACGGCTGAGCATGTGGCGTTTGCAGCGCTGGACGTTGAGCGTAGCGGTGGCTGGTTTGCCAGCGCAGAGGCCAGTTACACCAGTGCGCTCGTGTTGAACAATGCAAACACCGTCTCGGCCGACGCATTCTTGCGATTGGAGTTGCGCGCGGGCAGGGACTGGACGCGTGGTCACTGGCAGTTGGCGCCGTTCGTCAGTGTCAGCAACGCGCTAGACGCTGCCTACACCGCGAACGGCAGAATCAATGCTTTTGGGCAGCGGTTCTTTGAGCCCGGGCCGGATCGTGCTGTGTTTGTTGGCATCCGTATTGCCCGTGCGTTACGGCCTTGACTTGACATAATAAAACTAAGTGTGTGACGTAACGCAAACGCTGGGATTCGGACGTTGACACTCTTTGGCAGCATGTGACAGCCTGCGTCACATAAAGGCACGCCGTGTGAAAACACGGTTCGCAAAGCTACCGGTCTACGGGTTGAACGCCTAGGGCAGCGGGGTTACCGGCAACATCACGTTGATCGTCACTCCTGCGCTGCCCGACTACTCCGCGACACCGACAAAGCAATGCGATGTGCATGTGTTTTCATGTTGTGGGGAGACAACAATGTCGGCAACCGAACAGGCGCAACAAGAAGCGGCGCCATTGCCACAAATGCACGGCGGTGTCGTCGTGCCGAATTCAGCGGAACAACTCGTCGCGATCATGACATCGCGCCGTCATTTTCCTGCGCCGATCCGGCCGATGGGCGCCAATAGCTCATCAACCCAATGCACCACTGCCGTCGGCGGTACCGTCGTCGACATGGCAGCATTTGATGAGATCGTTGACATCACTGAGCAAACGGTGACTTGTCAGGCGGGTGTAACGCTGCGCGAGCTTGCTGATTATCTGGATGAACGCGGCATGGAGCTTGCGGGAGCGCTGGATCTGGTCAATCGCACCGTGGGTGGTGCTGTAGCGAGCGGCTGCTTCGGTCCGGCGCATGACGGACGCAGCGCGTTTATTGCGTCGCAGGCAATCTCTATGCGTGTGGTAACGCCCGAAGGCAGGCTGCTGACCGTTAACGAATCACGCGAGAATTTGATGAACGTGTTTCGTGTCAGCTTTGGCACGCTGGGCATCATTTACGAGATTACGTTCCGGATTCGGCCACAGCAGAAATTCGTCCTCAAGCAGCGCAAGATGGATGTTGAAACGTTTGCCAATGCCGTCACGGTGCTCGGCAATCAGCCGGTGGGCATCAAGTTCTTCTATCTGCCGTTCAAATCTCGTGTGTATACCGAACTACGGCGCGCGCAAACAGACGATAAGCCGGTACGGCCGCTGCCGTGGAAACTCAAAGACATGGGCGAGACGTCGGTGTTGCCGAAAATCTGCGGCACGCTGGGTCGCATCGTGCCGATTCCGGGGCTGCGCTACAGTCTCGTCGACGGTCTGCACGACATCAGCCAATCAATGTTGACGAACACGCTGACAGAAGGCGGCAGCTACGCGGCAGAACACATTTCGCAAAGCGGCAGCTTCAATGGTCCGCCACTCGAGTACACCACCTGGTGTTTCCCGGTGAATGAGATTGGTCTATTGCTGACGGCTTATAAGGCGTTCGCTGCAGATTACTACGGTGCCAATAAATTCCGCTGCGATATGCCGGTTGTCGGCTTCCGGCTGCCGCAGGATCGCTCAGCGCTATTGTCGCCCTGTTTCGATCAGCCGATGTTTGCGCTGCGCTTCACCAGCAATCCGCATCCCGCCTGGGAAGACTATGTGATGGATCTGGCCGATTTTGCACAGCGTTGGGGTGGCGTACCGCTGTTGAATCAAAGTCGCTGCGCCGAATCTGCGGCAACCAATATCGCGTTTGGGTCACGGCTGGATTTCTTCCGCAAGATTCGCCGCCAGCTAGATCCTGACGGGCGCATGCTGAACGCGTTTCTGTCGCAGTATCTCAACTAAGCGATCAGCAGTCGACGAAACTGACCGGCACGGCAACGACGTTGGCAGCAAGGCCGCCGCGTGAGGTTTCCTTGTACTTGTCCAGCATGTCGCGACCGGTGTCACGCATCGTTTCTATGACCTTGTCGAGCGACACCATGTGATCGCCGTCGCCACGCATGGCCAGACGCGAGGCGTTGATCGCCTTGATGGCGCCCATCGCATTGCGTTCGATGCAGGGCACCTGCACCAGACCTGCGATCGGGTCGCAGGTGAGACCGAGATTGTGTTCCATGGCAATTTCAGCGGCGTTTTCGCATTGCTGTGGCGTGCCGCCCAACACCTCGGTCAGCGCACCCGCTGCCATCGAGCAGGCTGAGCCAACCTCGCCCTGGCAGCCAACCTCGGCGCCACTGATCGATGCGTTTTCCTTGAACAAAATACCGATCGCGCCACAGGTCAATAGAAACCGGCGTACGCCGTCGTCCGTGGCGCCGGGACAAAAGCGTGTGTAATAGTGCAGCACTGCAGGCACGATCCCCGCCGCACCATTGGTCGGCGCGGTCACTACTCGGCCACCGGCGGCGTTTTCTTCATTGACCGCCAGCGCGTATAGGTTCACCCAGTCCATGATGGTCAGGGGGTCCGACAGCGAGGCTTCAGGTTTGTTACGCAGTTGTTCAAACATGCTCGAAGCGCGCCGTTTGACCTTCAGGCCCGGCAAAACGCCCGGCGTGGCGCAACCGCGCCGCACGCAGTCTTGCATCGCTTGCCAAATCGCATCGAGCCGCGCATTGATCTCGTCATCGTTGTGCCAGACGTTTTCATTGCGGCGCATCACATCCGAGATGCTCAACTGTTGTTGCTCGCAATGCGTAATCAGCTCCGTGGCGCGCGTGAACGGCAGCGGCAGATCGACGTTCTCGGCAACCAGCTGACCGTTGCCTGCCTGCGTTTCATCGACAACGAAACCACCGCCCACCGAGTAGTAGGCGCGTTCCAGTATCGTTTCACCGTCCGCATCAAAAGCGCTCAGACGCATTGCGTTGGGATGAAACGGCAGCCGCTTGCGCACGCGAAATTTGAGGTCTGCCTTCGGTTTAAAATCAATGCGGTGCTTGCCACCAAGCCGCAACGATTTTGAGTGTTCGATGTCTTGCAAGATACTGTCTACGGCATCCGGATCGATCTGGTCAGGCGCATGACCAATCAGTCCGAGCTGCACGGCCTTGTGTGTGCCGTGACCACGGCCGGTTGCGCCCAACGAGCCGAACAGTTGCACCTCAACCTTGTGCGTTCGCGTCAGTAACGCATCTGACTCGAGTGCTGCGACAAACTGCGCCGACGCTAGCATGGGTCCCACCGTGTGCGAGCTCGATGGTCCGATACCGATCTTGAACAAGTTGAAGACGCTGATGGTCACAAGCGCGTCACCCCCGTGAAGTTGAGACGCTAGTGTACCGCTAGTCTGACCACTGTGCGTGGCAAACCTTTTTGGCCATGCCGCATTTCAGATTGGCGCATTTGCCCAGAGGGGTAAAGTGAGATCATCTCTGGTGCCCGGCACTGCAATGTCGGGTTGCATGGACACCGCGACCAAAGTGGTTGGTGAAGCATCCGATATTCTAGCGCCATCGTTGATTGATGCTCGCCACGCTCGCAGCAGTCGCCGCCATCGGCTAGCCACCGATTACGTCGCATCAAAAAAACCAATGGTCCCACCATCGGTTTTTTGTACGCGCTCGCAACGCGGCAACCAGGTGTCAATTCGTTTATGCTCGCGTCAGCAAGTTTGGCTGATCGTTGGGGCGGAGAGTTGTAATGCGTAGGTTGTGGATAGCGATTTTGGTGGGAGTGGCAACAGGACTAGCGCCTGCATTCGCTGATGATGATCTGACGTGGGACGTGGCTGCGCCGCCAGGCGAGCAGCGCGAAGTGTCGATCGACGTTGATAGCGGCACTTGGATGAGTTTGGACGTATCGCCTGACGGTGGCTCGATCGTGTTCGATTTGCTTGGCGACATCTACAGCCTGCCGATCAGCGGCGGCGATGCAACGCCATTAACGCGCGGCATGGCGTGGACGATGCAACCGCGGTTTTCGCCCGACGGTAAGCAGATTGCCTACACCAGTGACGCTGGTGGCGGTGACAACATCTGGATCATGGATGCGCAGGGTGGCAATGCGCGCGCGCTGACCAGCGAGAACTTCCGCTTGCTCAATAACCCGGTCTGGTCGCCGGACGGCAACTATATTGCGGCGCGCAAGCACTTTACGACCCAGCGCTCGCTGGGCACCGGCGAAATCTGGCTGTATCACGTCAACGGTGGCGACGGCGTGCAGATCACAGAGCGACCCAGCGAAACGCATCAGAAAGAGATTGGCGAGCCGGCATTCTCGGCGGATGGTAGCGCCATCTATTTCAGCCTCGATGCGACCCCGGGGCCTTATTTCGAGTACGCGCAGGACTCCAACGGCGAGATCTTTCGCATCAACAAAGTGAATCTTGCGACCGGCGACATCCAGTCTGTGGTGACCGGGCCTGGCGGCGCCGTGCGTCCGCAGCCATCGCCTGATGGCAAGTATCTGGCCTTTGTCCGGCGTGTACGTGCAAACAGCCAGCTCTTCATCAAGAATCTGGAGACGGGCGAGATCCGCAATATCTATGCAGATCTTGATCAGGATCTGCAAGAGGTCTGGGCCGTGCATGGTGCCTACCCCAATTTCGACTGGATGCCGGACTCGAAGAGTATTGTCGTCTGGGCAGGCGGCAAGATTCGTCGCGTAAACATCGCTGATGGCTCCGCGTCGACGATTGAATTCCGTGTACGCGATACGCGTACCGTGATTGCGCCGCCACGCCCGGCAATTGATGTCGCGCCGGAGCGCTTCAAAGCGAAGATGATTCGCTCGGCAGCGGTGTCGCCCGACGGCAAGCGGATTGTGTTCGAGTCTGGCGGTCGTTTGTATGTGCAAGATCGCGACAACGGCACACCAAAGCAGCTCACGCGTAATGACGGGTCGCACTTTGAGTTCTTCCCGGCATGGTCGCCCGATTCGCGCTCGATTGTGTTTGTGCAGTGGTCGGATGAGCAACTCGGCAGTATCGCCACGGTTCGGGCCAGCGGTGGCAAGGCTCGCGTGATCAGCGCAAGGCCCGGGCATTTTCGCTACCCCAGCTATTCGCCGGACGGCCAAACCATTGTCGTCAGCGCGACGCAGGGTGGTTACCTGACAGCGCCGGAATGGTCCGAGGAGACTGGCATTCTGTCTTTGCCGGCGACGGGTGGTGCATTCACGCAGGTAACAGATGCCGGACGGTTCCCGCATTTCGGTGCCGGCAACGCGCGGGTGTTCTTTGTGCGTCGTGCCGATGGCCAGCAGCAACTGGTCAGCACGACGCTGAACGGCAATGACCTGCGCGTGCATGCGCAAGGCAAATACCTGCGCAAGGCGTATGTGTCGCCGGACGAGCGCTACGTAACTTTCCGCGAGAATTACCATATCTATGTTTTGCCAATGCCGCCGGGCGGCTATCCGATTGACTTGTCGACGGCCGGTGGTGCGTTGCCGCAAGCGCGCGCCAGCGCTGATGGCGGCAACTATCCGCACTGGTCCGGCAAGCACGAGCTGCACTGGTCGCTGGGCAACACGGTGTTCTCTGTGGATGCGACAGTCGCGCTCGCGCCGGTTGATGATGCTGGCAGCTCGCCGCTCCCGGTTCGCCAGGGCACGACGATTGATTTGGATATCGATAGCGATGTGCCGACCGGCACCGTTGCGCTGGTAGGCGCACGCGTTGTCAGCATGGCCGATGCGCAAGGTGGCATCGTTGACGATGCTGTCGTGCTGATTGATGGCAATCGAATCGCAGCTGTCGGTCCGCGGTCAGACGTTACGGTGCCCGAAGATGCTCGTGTGGTTGATGTTAGTGGCAAGACCATTATTCCGGGCTTGATCGATGCGCATGCGCATGGCGCCCAGGGCGATGACATCATTCCGCAGCAGAACTGGGTGAACCATGCGACGCTTGCTTTGGGTGTCACAACGGTGCATGACCCATCGAACGATGCAACGGAGATCTTTGCCGCGGCCGAGATGCAACGCAGTGGCCGTATTCTGGCGCCGCGAATTTTCTCGACCGGGGACATCGTGTACGGCGCAAAGTCGGCCTATTTCGCCAATGTCGATAATGCCGAGGAGGCGCGCGAACATGTGCGTCGGCTCAAGGCGCAAGGCGCGATCAGCATCAAGAATTACAATCAGCCCCGTCGCGAGCAGCGCCAGCAGGTCGCGGCGGCCGCGCGCGAAGCCGGCATGATGGTTGTTGCCGAAGGTGGTTCGCTCTACCACATGGATTTGTCGATGGTGGCCGATGGCAACACTGGCATCGAACACAATCTGCCGCAGTCGATGCTGTATGACGACGTGATCCAGTTTTGGTCACAAACTGACGTTGGCTACACGCCGACGCTAGTCGTGACCTATGGCGGTCCGCCGGCCGAACGCTACTGGTACCAGTTCACCGAAGTGTGGAAACATCCGATTCTGTCGAAACATGTACCACCGCAGGTGTTGCAGCCGCGCTCGGTACGCCGCGAGATGTCACCGGTTGAGGACTACTACCATATCGTCAGTGCACGCACGTCGAAGTTGCTTGCCGATGCTGGTGTGCCGGTGAGTATTGGCGCGCACGGTCAGCGTGAGGGTCTGGGCAGCCACTGGGAAATATGGGGATTCGCCCAGGGCGGTATGAGCGCGATTGAAGCGTTGGCAACAGCCACAACGCAACCCGCGCGCCATCTGGGCTTTGACAAGGATCTGGGCTCACTGGAGGCGGGCAAGCTTGCCGACCTTTTGATCCTCGACGCCGATGTTACGCAGGATATCTTCAAGTCCGATCGCATCGTGATGGTCATGTTGAATGGCCGGCTGTACGACGCGCAGACACTGAACGAATCGGTGACTGGTGATCGGCAGGCAACACCGTGGTTTTGGCAATGAGCAGTATGCAGTCAACAGGGATCACCTACACCGACGAAGAGCCAATTGATGCGGATCAGTTCATTGGGCTGATGCAGCGCTCAACACTGGCGGCGCGCCGGCCTGTGGATGACCGACCACGAATTGCGTCGATGGTGCTGAATGCCGACATCATGATGACCGCGTGGCAGGGCGATGAGCTGATTGGCGTCGCTCGCTCGGTAACGGATTTCGCCTACTGCTGCTATCTGTCCGATCTGGCGGTCGATGTGGCCTACCAGCAGCGCGGCATCGGCAAACAGTTGATCGAGCGAACCGCTGCGTTGCTGGCGCCCGAGTGTCAGCTGATTTTGCTCAGCGCTCCCGATGCGAAACGCTATTATCCGAAGCTCGGGTTTGCGCAGCACGATAGCGCCTGGGTGGCCACTGGCGATACGTTTGCCGGCTAGGGGTTGCGCTCATAGACGTGCGCTGTGCCGGCGCCGCGGCATTGGACGTCTGGCCGACCCACGCAAACGCGTAGCGATGTACTGATCAACACGACACACGCCCCGCCGGTGTGGTTAGCTACCCTGCGCGCCAATCTGCAAGCTGCGCCGTAGCCTCGCTGTCCAGAATGCCGGTGCCCCGCAGTGCTGCGGCCGTGCGGTCAATGACGATTTGATTAATTTGGCCATCGACAGACCAGCGAGTGCGCGCGAGCCATTCGCCGGCGTCCTCGATTTCCAGTTTGAATCGGTCTGCGAAAATCTCGCGTGCATGGTCGTTGCCTGCCAGCGCCGCGGCGCGTTGCAGCGCGCGTTCTAGCAGGTCGCGCGCTGTCGCTACCGTTGCCGCGTCGGCATCGCGATGCACGCAGGCGACGAAGGCTGGCCACGGCGTTGGAATCTCGTCGACCCGCCTGAATTCGCCCTTGTCGACGTAAGGTTTGGTCGTGAAGACTTCCCACAGGAAAATATCGGCATCGCCGGCGGGCAGGGCGCGCCGTGCGCCGGCAAGGTTATCGACCACGACGTAATCCAGAGCGCCGTGCGCCCAATCGCGAGCCGCGGCGTAGACGCCGGCCATCAGATGCGAGCCCGAACCGAACCGGCTGATCGCAAACGCCCGACCGGTGATGTCGGCTGGTTTGTAAAAATCGCTGCCGGCTGCGACGTGCACACCCCATACCAGTGGCGACTCGACATAGCAGCCAATGATTCGAACGGGCGCACCTTTCGCTATGCCTGCAACCGCGCCATCGGTCAGCAGCAAGGCCATTTGCGCGTCGCCTGCGCTGAGTTTGTCGAGCATGGCGCCGGTGCCTTCCGGCACGTCGGTCCACGTGATCAAGCCCTGATCGGCAATCTGGTACCAGGGCAGGTTGAAGTGTTCGGGTACGCCCAGAACGTGCGGTGGGTTGCTGTATGTGGTCATCGTTATTGCTCTTGCGCAAACCGTCTGTGTTGCATGATAGCGCTAACCGGCGCGCAAGCGCTGATCAACCCGCATCGAATAACCCTGCAAGCCGGTATGTGAGCGCCCGGAACTCAGTAAAATGTAGGCCAAATTCGACTGTCATATTTCTGTCATATTTACGTCATTTAAGTTTCACAGTCTGCGCCTACTGTTCCGCTCGAACTTCTCGAAGAGTGTGTGGTTTTTCGTGCTTCAGCTTGTCGTTGCGACAGGCAGGCAGCGCGGCAGCTTTGCCACAGGCTCGTACCGAACACTTACAAAATCCTGTGGAGTCTTTATTCATGAAGCGCAGTACCCTGATCCCGGGCGTGATCGCCCTGGCTGCTCTTGCCGGCTGCGGCGGCGGCGACATCAATATCGAACCGGTCACCGCGGTTACGAACAGCAATAACACCACCAACACCGGTGGCGGCAGTGGCAATGCGAATGACGTCTGCGCAAGTTACACCAACTCGGGTGGTCAGCAAATTTCAGGTACGTTCGACGGCACTAACTGCCTCTACGCACCATCATTCGCCGACGCCGGTAACAACATCACCGTTGACCTTACGATTCCCGCGCTCGCTAACGGCGGCGCGCACATCTTTGAAGGTAGTTTGTTCATCGGCGAGACGTTAGATAATGACGCGGCGCTGGCGGCAGCAAACATCAGCGAGGGCGGCGACGGCCCCGTACTGACCATTGAAGCAGGCGCAACGCTCGCCTGGCAGACCAATGCCGACTTCGTGATCATTAACCGCGGCTCGCAGATCTTTGCAGTGGGCCGTGCTGATGCACCTATCACGTTCACGTCGCAGTCAGACATTGACGGCACTGTTGCCTTCGACGCTGTACAGCAGTGGGGTGGCATGGTGATCAACGGTTTCGGTATCACGAACAAATGCGAGTACACAGGTAGTGTAGCGGGTGGCGATCTGGCTACCACGGACTGTCATGTCGACGCTGAAGGTGCGGCCGGTCTTGATGAGTCGCAGTATGGCGGCGACAACAATGACGACAGCTCAGGCCGTCTTGAATACGTGGTCGTTAAGCACACCGGTGCGACGGTTGGTAACGGCGACGAGCTGAACGGCATTTCGTTCGGCGGCGTTGGGCGCAACACGATCATCGAAAATCTGCAGGTCTACTCGACTTTTGATGATGGTATTGAAATGTTTGGCGGCGCGGTCAATTTCACGAACCTCGTTGCGCTGTACGTGCGCGATGACGCGATTGACATTGATGAAGGCTATTCAGGCACGATCACGAACGCTCTGGTTATCCAGAATGAAACCGACGGTAACCATTGCATCGAGGCTGACGGCATCGGTTCGTTTGACGACCTGACAGATACTGAGGTTGAAGCGGCGATCGCTCAGGGCATCAACTCGCGCCCGGTCATCAACAACCTCACCTGCATCGTGTCTGCCAACGGGGCAGCGACGGCAACGCATGACCCGGGTGCCGGTTGGCGCATGCGTGAGGGTTTGTTCCCGACGATCAACGACTCCATTGTCGTGTCTTCATATGGCGCCAATGACGCAAGCTCTGCCAATGACAACTATTGCGTGCGCATCGATAACCGCTCTCAGCAAGCGGCCACCGATGGTGATCTTGCAATTTCAAGCACAGTCTTCGCTTGCGAGGAGCGCGAGCGCGGTGGCACGTTCTCGGAGCAAGCGTTTGCTGAAGCAAACGGTGGCAACGCTTTCGCGACGCTGACCGGTGTCGTCAACCCGACAGCGAATGCGGACACCGATCTGCAGATCCTCGACGGTACTGACGGCTACTACTCAATTGCTGACGCCGCGACGTTGCTGATCAATGGTGCGGATCCGGCCATTACGCCGGTCAATAATGCCTACATTGGCGGTGTCGTCAGCGGCGCGGAAGACTGGACGCAAGGCTGGACTTTCGGTCTGCGCGACGCCGCTGGCAACCGCGACCCGAACCTGTGGTTCGCACCGTAGTTGATGTTTAGACGCAGCTTGTTGCAGCGTTGTAACGCTTGCTCAGGCTGTTGCAAGAACGGACGCCGCATCGATTGCTTCGATGCGGCGTCTGTACGAACAAAATACCGGCGCAGACTGCCGGCAAACGACAATAAAACGTCTCGTGATCTGGGTTACACAATGAAGAATTTGCACCACACACGCTCACTGCTGCTTCTGCTGGTCTTGCTGGCGCCACCGCTGGCGTTTGCTCAGACAGAGGAAGAGGCTGCGGATGAAACCGTCGACGAAGCTGCAGAGCAAGAGGGTTTTTTGGCGCCGCCACAACTCGCGCCACCGGCGCCGATTGACGAGATTGTGACGATGGGACGTCTGCTTAGCGGCGGTCAGTCTCTGGCATTGGAGCGGATGGATGATGCTGCCGTTACCGATCTGCTTGGGTCAGACCAGATCTCACGCGCTGGCGATTCCACAGTGGCGGTTGCGTTGAAGCGTGTACCAGGCCTTACGTTGGTTAACGATCAGTTTGTCTACATTCGCGGTCTCGGTGAACGCTACTCGCAGAGTACGCTGAACGGCGCGCGAATCCCGTCGCCAGATTTGACGCGTAACGTTATTCCACTGGATATCTTCCCCACAGCAATTGTCGAGTCACTGCGCGTGCAGAAGGCTTACACGGCCGACATGCCCGCAAACTTTGCGGGCGGTAGCGTCGATGTGCGTACACGCGGTATCCCTGACCAATTCGTTGCACAATTTGAAGTGGGTAGCGGTTTCAACTCCGAAACCAGCGGCAACCTGATTACTTATGATGGCGGCGATGATGATCGCTGGGGCACCGATGACGGAACGCGCGCACTGTCGCAAAACCTGCTCGACACGGTGATTGCCAACCAGGGCCGTATCGATGTCGCGGGGTTGCAAAACAATATCCTGCGCGCCAACCCCGGGTTGACGACGCAACAGGCAAACGCCCAGGCGTTGCAACTGAACCGTGAATTGGCCACGGAGCTGAACCGTTCGGTCACGCTGGAGGAGCGCAGCGCAGCGCCTGACCTGAACGTGCGCGGCAGCGTTGGTAATAATTTCATCTTGAACGAGGACTGGGAAGTCGGCTTTCTCGCCGGTGCAACCTACGGCACCAACTGGCGCGAGGAAATTACGCGCCAGAGAAATTTCAACTTCCCCGACGAGCGCACGGCGACCGAAGTCGAGTCGACCCGTTCGGTCAATATCTCCGGTATCGGTAACTTTGGCGTTCGCTACGGCGATGATCATGAAATCTCGATGACGGAGCTGTTCCTGCGCAGCACTGATGATGAGACGGCTGTGCTCGACTTTTTCAATGAAAACCGCGAAGTCCCCGACGGGATCGGTTTCCGAGACTATCGCTTCCTGTATGAAGAGCGTGAAATGAACGTCACGCAATTTCGTGGCGAGCACACGCTGGGCGAATTCACGCGTGAAATGATGGGCGCGTTCTCGAAGGTCTACAGCTTCCTGCCGACCGAGACGCGTATCAACTGGTACGTCTCTGACTCGCAGGCAACCACCGATATTCCGAACCAGGTCAATATTTCGTCGCAGACGGTGACCGACCCGGTCACCGGCGCGACGCTGTCTGATGCTGTGGCGCTGGATGCAACAGCTGCGGATTATCGCTTTACTGAGCTGGCTGACGAAGTGCGTTCCAGCGGCGTGAGCATCACACTGCCGTTCACCACCGAGCGCAACGTCGTTGACGTCACGTTCGGCTGGGACACCGATACAAAAGCGCGCGAGTACTTGCAGTACCAGTTCAGCATTGGTGCGCTGGATATCGCTGATCCGAACGCACTGTCCGGCCCATTGGGCGACGTGTTCTCGGACGAGAACATCCTGAATCCGGAAAACAACTTCGTGTTCAACCGGCAAGGTACAAACAACCAGAGCTATCTCGCGGCAACAATCACCGATGCCGCGTTCGGTACAATCGACTGGACGTTCGATGACCGCTGGCGGGTTAACGCCGGCTTGCGTTGGGAAGATTACCGTCAGGTCGCGCTCGACTGGAACCCGCTCGGCTTTAGCGAGGCGGATCCGCAGATTACGCAGGATCCCGAGGCACTGGCCAACGCATCGTTCCAGCGCGATGACCTGTTCCCGTCATTGGCTGTGACTTACATCAGCGACTGGATGGCCGAGACGTTCCAGTTGCGTTTCGGATATAGCCAGACGGCCGTGCGTCCTGACCTGCGCGAAATTACCGATGCCAGCTACATCGATCCGATCACCGGTGATCTGGTTGACGGCAACCCGGGCGTGCGTCCGGCTGACGTCGACAACTTCGACCTGCGCGCCGAGTGGTTTGCCAACAATGGCAACAACTACACGATCAGCGCGTTCTACAAAGACATCCAGAACCCGATTGAATTCTTCGAGTCTGCCGCCAGCGATACAACGATTGCGCGCGAGATCATCAATGCGGAGTCTGCAAAGGTCTACGGTGTTGAACTGGAAGCGTTGCACAATCTCGCCGGTTTCGGCTCGCGCTGGGAAGGCTTCTTCGTGCAGGGCAACTTAACGATTCAAGACTCGGAACTGGTTGCGGGGCCGGACGCAGATGCGCCGACCAATCCTGTGCGTCAGTTAGCGTCAGCGTCCAATTATGTCGCCAACGTGACCTTCGGCTGGGATTCGGCCAATGGCAAACACGCGGCGACAGCCGTGTTCAACGTCTTCGGCGAACGACTGTTCTCTTCCGGCCGTAACGGTGCGCCGGACGCCTTCGAGCAGCCGTTCAACGGCCTGGATCTGAACTACAGCTGGTTCCCGACTGATCAGTTGATCTTCAGAATTCGTGCGCGCAATGTGCTTGGTGAGCAAATTGAAATCCAGCGCGAAGGCGTGACGATTTTTGAACAGAATCCGGGCTCATCGATGGCGGTTGCGCTGCAATGGAATTACTAATGCAGGATTAACGGTATGCGTTAGTACTTGAAAAAAGGCGAGCTTCGTAAGTTCGCCTTTTTTTGTGGGTTCGCTAAAACGGGCCAGGCGGCATTTTGTTGCATTGCAACAATGACTTACGTGGTGCACAAATACAACAGTTGAAGTCGCTTTGTATTTGATTCTTACTGTGTCGTTGGCGTATAACAACACCGTTGTGCTGACGCTTTGTTGGCATTTGTGAGCTTCTGGATGAGGAACACGTTTATCGCTTTACGAAAGCGGGGGGTAAAATTCGTGAAATTGAAACCGTCTTTGATTGCGGCAGCGCCGCTGTCATGTCTGCTGCTGGCCGCTGCGCCGGTCTATGGACAATCCGAACAAGGTGAGGGAGCGATCGATGAGGTCGTTGTGACCGGGTCATATATCCGGCGCACGTCTCAGTTTGATTCGCCATCTCCGATCGATTCGGTCGATGCGACGAAACTGGAAGCGATCGGTGCGAAAAACTTCGCAGACGTCATCCAGACGTTGACGATCAACACCGGATCGCAAAACAACCCGGATGCGTTCACGCAGAACTCAACGGTCGGTACCTCTAACTTCAACCTGCGCGGTTTGGGTGTCGCATCGACACTGGTATTATTGAATGGCAAACGTCAGGTGTTAGGTGGCTTGCCAACCAACGACGGTCTGAACTTTGTCGATACCAGCTCAATGGTGCCGATGATCGCCGTCGACAACATCGAAATCCTGAAGGACGGCGCTGCAGCACTTTATGGCTCTGATGCCGTCGCAGGTGTTGTGAACTTCCTGACGCGTGACAATTTCGAAGGCTTCGAAATCTCCGCGGACTACCAGACGATTTCCGACGAAGGCGATGCAAGCGAGTACGTATTGCAGGGTCTGTTCGGCGCGCAAGGCGAACGCACCAGCATTATCGCTGCGTTGAGCTTCACCGACCGCACGCCTCTAACGACCGCAGAAAAACGCTTGAGCCGCCCGCAAGATGATTCAAGTAACTTGGGTAGCCCGGGTTCTTACTTTATTGGTGCCACGCCTTTCATTGATCCGACTGGTTGCGCAACGTCGGCAATCGACGGCCAGCCCATTGGCGGTATTCCCGTCTTGCTGGCACCGCCGGGCACAGTACCTGGACTCGATGTGGGTCTGTGTGCGTTCGACTTCGGCGATTTTTTCAATCTGCAAGCTGATGAAACCCGCCTGAATGGTTACACCAAGGCGACCTATCAGGTCACGGACGCCATCCAGGCTTATGGTGAGTTCTCCTTCGCGCGTAACCGCGCGCAACGCGGTAACTCGCCGACGTTCCCGAACCTGCGTTTCCCATCTGTTCCTGCAACCAACCCAGGCAACCCGTTTGGTCAGGACGTGAATTACTTCGGACGGGCAATTGGTAACGGCGGTACGGCTGCACCATCGCTCAACGAAGTTGATACCTGGCGCACAAGCTTTGGTCTTGAAGGAGACCTCAGCAGTGGCTGGTATTGGCAGATTGGCTATGTTGGCGCTAAAAACGAATCGGTCAATACGACAGCCGACACGCTGGCACGTGAGTTCCAGAATGCGCTGAATGGCTTTGGCGGCACGCGGTGTGAAGGTCCGACGGATCCGAATGCACAGCCTGGTGTAGGGCCTTGCCAATACTTCAACCCGTTTGCTAGCTCGTTTTCGATCCTGCCGAACTCTCAAGACGTCATCAATAGCTTCACAGCGCAGCAAGTGCTCGATACGACCTCTGAGCTGCAGACCCTCGAAGCAGTGATCTCAGGTGAACTGTTCGATATGCCTGCTGGCGCTGCGAGCATCGCTATCGGTGCTCAGTATCGTAAGGAAGAGCTGATCCACGATTACAACAGCTTGGCCAATGCTGACCGATTTGCGTTTGTCATCGGTAACCCCGATTTCACCGGCGATCGTGACGTCAACGCTGCGTTCGTAGAGTTAGGTATACCGCTGGCTGATACATTGGATGTCCAGTTGGCCGTGCGTTTTGAGGACTACGGTGGTGCCATCGGCAACACGACGGATCCGAAGATTGCCGCGAACTGGAGCCCGACTGATCGGGTAACGGCACGTGCGTCTTACTCAACGTCGTTCCGCGCGCCATCCCTGTTCCAGGTCAACGGTGGTAGCACCTCCTTGAACCAGATTTCCGATCCGTTGAACCCGGGTTTGAACTTTGCAGCAGTACGCTCGTCTGCAAACCCCGATCTGCAGCCGGAAGAATCTGATGCCTACAACGTCGGCGGTTCTTTCGAATTCGTTGACAATCTGGTCATCGATCTCGACTACTGGTCGTTTGAATTCACCGACGTCATTATCCAGGAGAACTTCCAGGCAGTCCTGAACGAATTTGCGACTGACCCGACACGCGTGCAGCGTGTTGCAGGCCCGGGCTCTCCGGTAACGCAAATTAACGTCGGGTTTGTCAACGCAAGTTCGGTTGAAACCAACGGCATTGATTTCCGAGTGCGCTACGACATGGATACCGGTATCGGCCAGATCGCACCGTTCATCGAAGGCACGCACATCCTGACTTATGATCTGGAAGATCCACAGGCAGGCAGCGTTGATGGAGCAGGCCGCCGTAACTTTGCAAACTTTGGCACGTCAACACCTGAGTCGCGCATCAACGCCGGCATTGGTTGGATGAATGGCGCGCATTCAGCGAATATTTTCGCGCGCTATGTCAGTGGCTATGACGATGATCAGAACTGCCAAGACGACACGTTGCCAGTAGGCGGCGTGTGTGATGCAAGCGCGGGCGGTTTCTTTGAAGTTGATTCGTGGTTGTCATTCGATGCGCAGTACACGGTCGACACCGCAGTACTGTTCAACAACGACAATGGACCTATCTTCACGCTGGGTGTGCTCAACGCGACAGGCGAAGAGCCTCCGCAGGTCTTCACCAACGGTGGTTTCGATTCGAAAGTGCATGATCCACGTGGTCGCATGCTGTATGCACGCTTGAAATACACATTCTAGGGGGGCGCGAGCCTGGAAGCCGTCAGCCTCTCGGGGCTGGCGGCTTTTTTTATTTTGGGCTTCGTACGCGTCATCGCATACACTAGCCGTCCTCCCGATGCCTTGTTTGCACGATGTTTACCTATCTCGATCCGGCAGTGCGCCGCAAATTGATTGAACGTGGCCAGTTGCGGCGCATCAATGCCGATGGTCAGCCACTGGATGTTGATGAGAAACCGGACAGTAGCCGCTTGTCGGTTAATTTGCTCGGACCGATTCCGTTGCCGATGACACTTGCCGATTGGGAGCACACATTCCAGTGGTACGCGGCCGTGCGCAACACCGAGTTGTCCGAGGTAGAGCGTCTCGCAAAGGCGTTGCGCGAAGCAGGCGGCCAACACAAATTTGCGGAAATGGCCTCGTCGATGGCGGTCAACAGTGTGCTGACCTGCGGCGATTGGCACGCGGGCGAGCGGCCGCTTGTACGTGTGCACTCGAGCTGTATGACTGGTGATGTTTTCGGGTCGCAGCGTTGCGAATGTGGGCCACAGTTGGCCAGTGCCCTGCAACGCATCGCGGAACACCCTAGTGGCGGCATGCTGATCTACATGGCAGGTCACGAAGGTCGCGGCATTGGCCTCTGGGCGAAGGCGGCAACGTACCTATTGCAGGATGACGGTGAGGACACCTATCAGGCGAATCGTTCGCTGGGGTTACCCGACGACTCAAGGGATTTCAGCGAGGCGGCAGCAATCCTCAAGCACTTCTTCGGCGAGCAGCCGTTTGATGTGCTGACGAACAATCCGAAAAAAATCAATGATCTGAAACGCTCAGGATTGCAGGATATTCGTGCGATCAAACACGTCGCCGGTGTCAGTGATTGGAACCGCAAGTATCTGTCGGCCAAGGCCGAGAAAGGTCACGATATCGCCGCCGGTGATTTACAGCAGCCTCCCGAACCCGCAGACGACTAAACCTTTTTGTCTGCGTGCCGTCTTATCTGCATGTCATCGAAAAAAGACGTCTTGAAGTGCCTGTGCGTTTAACCCCGCGACGTGCCTGCCGGTTGGCATCTGTGGTGTTGCTGAGTTTGCTAAGCACGCTGGCTCAGGCCGACTTCGATGTGCCCAAGACCAGCGATCGCCCGGTGCTTGATGGCCGACTCGATGAACCGCTCTGGCAAACCGCCCGAGTGGTCACACTGGATTACGAGACACGGCCCGCTGAGAACGAGCCGGCACAAGTGCAAACGCAAGTCTATCTGGTCGAGAACGGCAGCGAGCTGCTGGTGGCATTTCATGCCTTCGATCCGGATCCCGACGGAATCGTTGCCTATCTGTCGGATCGCGACGCAGCGTTTGACGACGACTTCGTCGGTATCGTGTTGGATACGTTCAATGATGAGCGGCGCGCGTTCGAATTCTTCGCCAACCCATTGGGCATCCAGATGGATCTGACGTTTGACGATGTCAACGGCAACGAGGATTCATCGTGGGACGCGATCTGGGATTCGTTCGGCGCGCTGACCGATGACGGCTACATCGTTGAGATGATCATTCCCTTTCGAACCATGCAGTTTCCGGCGAATGCTGAGCGCAAGACGTTTGGCGTTGATCTGTTGCGCTTCCGGCCGCGCGATAATAACTATCGCATCTCGAACAACAAGCAGGATCGCGGATTGCCGTGTTATTTGTGCCAGCTCGAGAAGGCACATGGCTTTGAAGGTGTCAGTCCGGGGCGCAATATCGTCATTGCCCCGTCGGCGACTGTGGTGCGCAACGACAGCGCCGGTGATGACGAGGTCGCTAACCCCGTTCTGCAAGAGGGCGACGTAGAGTTTGAGCCAGCGCTGGATGTGCGCTGGGGTATCACGCCCGATGTGTCGCTGACCGCGACACTGAATCCAGACTTCTCGCAAGTCGAAGCTGATGTGGCGCAAGTGCAGGTCAATCAGCAGTTTGCGCTGTTCTTTCCCGAACGGCGCCCGTTTTTTCTAGAGGGTGCAGATTTTTTCGCCTCACCGATCAACACGGTGTTCACACGCAATGTTGCCGATCCGGGGTATGGCGCGAAGGTCACTGGCAAGGCTAACGGGCACACGTTCGGCGCGTTTGTTGCCGATGACACGCAAACCAATTTGCTATTGCCCGGCAGCCTCGGGTCGGATATCACGACGCTGGACCAAAAAAGTGACGTCGCGGTCGCGCGCTACGCGTACGACATCGGTGAGAATTCGCGTATCGGTGCGCTGGCGACATCGCGCCGCGGTGGTGACTACGAAAACACAGTCAGCGGCGCCGACGCGCGCTTTCTGATCGACGATCGCTATACGATTACCGGCCAGTTTCTGACCTCCAGAACGCGCTATCCGCAAGCGATTGCTGATGAGTTTGGTGTGGATCGCGAGCTAAGCGGCAACGCTTATACGCTGCGTCTCGAGCGCGATACGCGCGACTGGTACCACTACCTGAGGCACAGTAATTTTGACCGTGGTTTCCGTGCCGATATGGGGTTTGTGCCGCAGGTCGATTTCCGTCGTACTGTTGCGGGCATGTTTCGGCGATTTAATCCGCCGTCAGGTCTGTGGTGGAACCGAGCGGCTGTTGGCGGCGACTGGGATATCACGCATGACCAGTCCGGCCGGGTGCTGGAGCGCGAGCTCGAGGTGCGCGGTGAGATCAACGCGGCCAAGCGTTCGTACGTTGAAGTCGGTGCTGGTATCCGCGATCGGCTGTTCGACGACATTATGTTTGAAGAGGACTTCCTGTTCACTTTTGCCGAAATCAACCCGACCGGCGCCACGTCGCTGAGCCTGTTTGCGCGTCGTGGTAAGCAAATCGATTTTGCCAATTCGCGGATTGGCAAAGCGGTCCGCTTCAGTCCGCGCATCCGCCATCGCATGGGCGATGGATTGCTGTTGCGGTTGCGGCATACCTGGGAACGTCTGGAGGCCGACGGCGCGCGCGTGTTCACGGTCAATCTGACAGACTTCCGCACGCAGTATCAGTTTAACCCGCGCACATTCGTACGCCTTGTGCTGACGTATCGCGACATCGAGCGCAACGTCGATAATTTTGTCGATGACGTCGATTCCAGGTCCCGTAACGTCGCCACCCAGCTACTGCTCAGCTACAAGATCAACCCGCAGACTGTCTTCTTTCTGGGTTACGGCGACTCGCGTACCGAAGATGATCTGGTCACAGATCTCACGCCGACCGAGCGGGGCTTTTTCATGAAAATCGGCTACGCCTTTTTGCCCTGACACCGCTGGCAACCGCATCCGTGTCAGACTATGCTTAGCGGCGCAATTCATCACGGGGGCTCACATGCTGTTTTTCGATTGCCAACCGGCGCCCAGTCCGCGCCGGGTGCGAATGTTTATTGCAGAAAAAGGCATGGATGTTCCCGTGCAACAAGTTGACCTGGGTAATCAGGAGCAGCTCGGCGAGTCGTTCCGGCGCATCAATCCGGACTGCACAGTGCCGGTCCTGCAGTTGGATGACGGGCGCACGCTCACTGAGACAGTAGCGATCTGCGCCTACCTTGAGGCTGTGCATCCGGAGCCGCCGTTGCTGGGGCGTGATGATTATGAGCGCGCTGCAGTGCTTGAGTGGAATGCCAAGATCGAGCAGCAGGGTCTGTCCGCTGTTGCTGAGGCGTTCCGCAACCACGCCAAGGGTTTTTCCGGTCGTGCCATGACCGGTGCTGACAACCACGAGCAGATCCCGGCCTTGGTGCCGCGCGGACGGCGGCGAGCGGAGTCTTTTCTGGTCAAGTTCAATGCGCATCTGGACGGTCGCGAATTCATTGTTGGCGATCAATTCACGATGGCTGACATTACCGCGCTGATTACCATCGATATGAGCGGATGGATCAAGTTGCCGGTGCCTGAGGACTGCGCGCATCTGCGGCGCTGGCATGCAGCGGTGCGGGCGCGCCCCAGTGCGGGCATCTGAGACGATCAGCGTGAGTGAGGCGCAGAGCACGGACAGCGTCATGCTGATTCGACCGGTGCGGTTTCAGTCGAATCCGCTGACCCGCGCCAGCAACGCCTTTCAGGCGCGCGAAGCGATGAGCGATCTGGAGGCGTCCAATCAACGCGCGCAAGCGCAGTTCGACGGCCTGGTGCAGGTGCTGCGGGACAACGCCGTGCACTGCCTCGTGTTCGACGATACGCCGCAACCGCACACACCGGATTCGGTGTTTCCGAATAACTGGATCAGCACGCATGCTGATGGCTGTGTTGTTGTATACCCGATGGAGGCAGCCAATCGCCGCCCGGAGCGCCGCAGCGATATCATTGACGTGCTGCGCGACACACATGGATTCGATGTGCGCGAAACTGTTGACCTGACGTTTGCGGAGCAGCACGGACAGTGTCTTGAGGGCACTGGCAGTCTGGTGCTTGATCGCGTCCACCGCGCGGCGTATGCGTGCCTGTCATCGCGCACCGATGAACGTCTGGCGCGCGACTGGTGCGACAAGATGGGTTACCGGCCGATACTGTTCGAAGCACGCGATGCGGGCGGTCTGCCGATTTATCACACCAATGTCATGATGTGCGTCGGTTCAGGTGTTGCCGTTGTTTGTACGCAGGCGATCGCGTCGTCGGCACGCGCTGCCGTTGTTGCCCAGCTCGACCAGGACGGACACGATATTGTCGAGATTGATTTCGCGGCGATGAATGCCTTTGCCGGTAACATGCTTGAGTTGACGAATGCGAATGGCGAGCGTTTGATGGCGATGTCGGCGCAGGCCGAAAATGCCCTGTCGCCAGCGCAGCGTGCGCAAATTGAGCGACATGCACGCATCGTTAGTGCGCCGATTGAGCACATCGAAACGCAGTCGGGTGGCAGCGTGCGTTGCATGTTGGCCGAGATTCATCTGCCGCGCCGCTAGCATTACCAGGCGCGCAGCCCACAGTTTGTACTGATCAATTAAGAGACCAAAACAATGAGCGAAACACGCGACAGGATTCTGATGTGTCCGCCGGACTATTTTACCGTGGCGAATGTGATCAATCCGTGGATGGCCGGCAACGAAGGTCAGTTGGATCGTGATCGTGCGCAGGTGCAGTGGCAGACGCTTGTTGATGCGATCAGCGAGTTCGCCGAGGTTGTCACGATGCCGGCGCAACCGGACTTGCCGGATATGGTGTTTACTGCGAACGCCGGTGCGGTCTATGGCAACAAGGCGATTGCGAGCCATTTCATGCCGCATGAGCGCAGACCCGAAGAGCAGCATTTCAAACGCTGGTTTCAGCAGAACGGCTACGAGTTGCTCGATCTTGACGAAAAACTCGGCTTCGAAGGTGCGGGTGACTGTCTGATTGATCGCGGTGGGCCGTGGCTGTGGACCGGCTACGGGTTTCGCACAGAAATCGAAGCGCACCCGGCTATCGCGGATTTTTTCGGCCGTGAGTTGGTGTCGATCCGGTTAACCGATCCGCGTTTTTATCATATCGATACGTGCTTCTGCCCGCTTACTGATGGTTTTTTGATGTATCACCCGCCGGCGTTTGATTTCGATTCACGCATCGCGATTGAGCAACGCGTGCCGCCGCACAAGCGCATCGTCGTCGACACGGTTGATGCTGGCAATTTCGCGTGCAATGCAGTCAATGTCGGCCGCGAGGTGTTTGTGCACCAGGCATCGGCGCCGTTGAAGGCGCAGCTGATGCTGTTGGGTTTCACAGTGCATGAAGTGAATCTATCGGAGTTTCTCAAATCGGGCGGTTCAGCCAAGTGCCTGACGCTGAAGTTATCGGAGCCGGTTAACCACTGATGCATGTTACCTATCGCATTGGCGCGCAGCGCCCGGCCGCACATCTGTTTGATGTGAGGCTGCAGATTGTCAAGACGCAGCCTGGCCGTCTCGTGCTGCGCCTGCCGGCGTGGATACCGGGCAGTTATCTGGTGCGAGACTATGCACGCCATGTGGTTGCGTTTGAGGCCACCGACGGTGATGGCGCGCCGCTGTCCGTCGAGCGGCCCGATAAATCGAGCTGGGCGATTGCCGGCAACGGCGGTGACGTGCACGTCGCGCTATCGGTGTACGGCTGGGATCTGTCGGTGCGCGGTGCCCATCTAGATAACCACCATGCCTACTTCAACGGCGCGTGCGTGTTTCCTGAAGTGTTGGGTAATAGTGCGCCGCTGGATGTCGTTATCGAATCGATCGACACGCTGTCGGCCGGCGTCCAGGTTGCAACGTCGATGCCCGTTGTGGACTGCGATGCCCGCGGCTTCGGTGCATACCGGTGCGCCGACTACGATGCTCTGATTGATCATCCGGTCGAAATTGCCGTACAGCAATGCGTGCAGTTTGAGGCGGCGGGTATACCCCATCGCTTTTTCATTCGCGGTGCCGATAGCTTTGACCAGGAGCGGCTGGCGCGCGACTGCGCCAAAATCTGCGCTGAACATCATGCGTTGCTTGGCACGCCGGATGATCTAGACGCCTACACATTTCTGGCCTATGCGCTGGAGGATGGCTACGGCGGGTTAGAGCACCGCTGGTCGACGAGCCTTGCGATCAGTCGCCGTGATTTGCCGGTCGTCGGCGGTCGCACGGATGAGGCGGCTTACCGAAAGTGTCTCGGCTTGATCAGCCATGAGTATTTTCATTTGTGGAACGTACGGCGTCTGAAGCCGGCGGTCTTTACACCGTTGGATATGACTGCCGAGGTGCATACCGGTCTGTTGTGGGTCTTCGAAGGCATCACGTCGTACTACGACGATCTAGCGCTCGCGCGCTCTGGCACGATCACGACCGACGACTACCTGACACTGATTGCGCAGAATCTGACGCGCGTGTTGCGCACGCCGGGCCGCAAAAAGCAGTCGCTGGAGTTATCCAGCTTTGATGCGTGGACGCGTTTCTACAAGCAGGATGAAAACGCGCCGAACGCAATTATCAGCTACTACGCGAAAGGTGCGCTGGCGGCGCTTGCGCTGGATCTGACGCTACGAACGCAAAGCGATACGACGCTCGATGCGGTCATGCGCGCTGCGTGGCAACGCTTCTATCTGGACGGTGAGGGGATGCCCGAGCGCGGTCTGGAAGTGTTGGCTTGCGAGCTGTCCGGTTTGGACTTGCAGCCGTTTTTCAACACGTTGATTCGCGGCACCGATGATATCGATATCGCAGCATTGTTCGCACAGGTGGGTATTGCCTGTCACACGCGTGTCAGCGTCAATGCACAAGACATCGGCGGCGCTGTGATCGAGCCGTCGTCGACCGGCTCTGCGGCCAGGCAATTGCCGACGGGCTATGCGGGTTGGCGTATCGATACGCGCACCGGTCGCACGCTGGCCGCTGTGCTGGATGACTCGCCCGCGCAACACAACGGTCTGTCGGCAGGCGATGAGCTGGTGGCGGTGAACGGTCGGCGCGCGGATGCGAAACGGGCCGGTGAGATCGTGGCTCGCAGCCAGCCCGGAGACACGCTGCAGATCACCGTTTTTCGCTTTGATGAAATGCACACGCTGACGTTGCGCGTCGGTGCACCGCCGCAAGATACGGTCTGGCTGCAAGCGGATCTAAATGCGGGTGCTACTGAGAAAGCGCGTTTGGCGGCGTGGCTTGCGCCGCTCGGCGCTTGATGCGCGGTGCGCGCGCCCAATACAGCCGCAAGCCAAGCAGCGCTGCCAGCAGCACGGCAAACAGCAGCGGCTCGGTGACGTCTTTCTTGACCTGCCACCAGAAGTGCCAGACCGCCAGGACGCCAACGGCGTAGACGCCGTAGTGCAGTTGTTGCCAGCGCTTGCCCATGCGGCGGCGAATTGCCATGAATGACGTAAGCGACAGCGCCAGCAAGATGCACCACGCGATGAAGCCCAGTGTGATGAACGGACGCTCGAATACATCCTCAATGATCGGCTGCAACGCAAGCCCTTGATCCAGAACAGCGTAGACCGCCAGATGCAGCGTCACGTAAAACGCGGCGAACAAACCGATCATGCGTCGAAACTGACCGATCCAAACCAGCCCCGAGAGCTTTCGCACCGGCGTTACTGCCAGTGCGCCCATCAATAGATACAGCGACCAATTGCCGAAGTGATCCATCAGGCGCTCGATTGGATTCGCGCCGAGGTTGCCGGCAATGCCGAACGCGGCGAGCACGGCCCACGCTAACGGCAGCAATCCCGCAGTGAATACGAGTGGTTTGCCAATACGGCGCACTCGCTCAAGCGTCGACCAACGTTGCATCAGGGCGACCTAGAAGTTGCGCGCAAGATCCAGGCCGTCATACAGACTGGCAACCTGGTCAGCATAGCCGTTGAACATTTGCGTCGGCTGCTTGCTGGCAAACAGGCTGCCACCGATGCGTCGCTCACGCGCCTGGCTCCAGCGCGGATGACTCACTTTGGGATTCACGTTGGCGTAGAACCCGTATTCACGTGGCGCGGCGTCATTCCAACTGGTCGACGGCTGTGTTTCGCTGAAGCGGATACCGACGATCGACTTGATGCTCTTGAAGCCATATTTCCACGGCACGACCAGACGCATTGGCGCGCCATTCTGGTTGGGCAGCACCTTGCCATAGACACCAACGGCCATGATCGTCAGCGGATGCATCGCCTCGGCAATCGTCAGGCCCTCGCGATAGGGCCATGGCAACACGCGCTGACGTTGGCCTGGCATTTGTTCCGGATCGTACAACGTCTCGAATGCGACATACTTCGCGCGAGAATTGGGCTTGAACTGCGCAAGGATAGCGCCGAGCGGGATGCCAACCCATGGCACCACCATCGACCACGCCTCAACGCAACGCAACCGGTAGATACGCTCTTCAAGCGTATGCGGTTTGACGATGTCGTCCAGATCGAATGTACCAGTGCGCTCCGCCTCGCCACTGATCTCGACCGTCCAGGGTCGGGTCTGCAGCGTGCCGGCATTGCGCGCCGGATCGGTCTTGCCGGTGCCGAACTCGTAAAAATTGTTGTAGCCGGTGACGTCGTCCCAGCTGTTAGGCGCCTCGTCGGTCGATAGCGGGCTTTTTTCGACGTCAGCCAGCGTTCCGGCGCTGGGCACTGCCGCAGCCGATGCATTGGCTGACGGCAACAGTGCGCTGGCCGTGAGCCCCGCAATGATGCTGCGGCGCGATACGTAGATAGACTCCGGCGTGATCTCGCTGGATGGGATGTCGGATGGTTGTTTGATCAGCATAACTGGCTCCGGGATCGTGTGGCGCGGCGTTAGGAGTCGACAGGAGTCCCGTTCAGGCTCCAGTCGTAGTCAAGGAACTCGAAATCCCATTCGTCGTTGGTCAGGCTTTCGCGTAGGGCCGGGTCATCGACATAGCGTGCCAGAAAACGGCCCAGGTTGCCGTTACCGGCTGCCTCAAACTCATCACCGTACCACTTGAAGATTCGCGATAACTGCGCGCTGCGGCGATCAAGGTCAAAGCGGTTACTACTGGAGTTGTTGATAAATGCGGCGGTGACCGCGTCGAGCTCGGCGTCCAGATCTGCTGCGGTAAAGACCTGGCTGCGCAGCGGCGGACACGATTGTGATGAGCACACGATCGCGAAATGGATGCGCGGATCGCCTTCGCTGATGATGCGCTCGTGCTCGAGCGTATACAGCGACAACGACGTGTCGAACAGATCGTATTTGCGGCGCTTGAAGAATCGTTGTCTGCCCCAGATCGATGATGGCGAGTAGCCATCGAGAATGCCCTGAATCGATACGGCGTTGTAGGCGTTGATGTAGAACGCCAGTCGCTCGGCTTGCGTTGCGTTTTTGGTCGGTGTTGTGGTGGCTAGCGCATCAATCATTTGCGCGAACGCCGTCGATTCGGCAAAAGCCGGGTAGTTGACCTGACCGTTGCGCACGTCACTGCGCAACAATGCATCAAACGGTGTGAATATAGTTTGTGTGTCAGCTGCGTTCACCAGAGCTGACAGGCACAGTGCGGCGAGCGCGACAACCCGCGCAGCAGCGCGGCTACCACGCAATGCGCTGACCGTCCCAGGCGAAGAAGTTACCGTTGTCATCATCATTGAGGTTGTCCAGTACGTTCAACAAGTACCCGGCGGCCTGGCCAACGCTGAACAGCGTTTTGCTGTTGGCGTTGAACGGGGCACTGAGGTCGGTATCGACCGTGCCCGGGTGTAATGCCACACAGCGGATTTTCCGGTTGCGGCGCTTTAACTCGATCGACAGGTTCCTGGTGAGCATATTCTGCGCCGCTTTTGCTGCGCGATAGGCGTACCAGCCACCCAATCGGTTGTCTTCAATGCTGCCAACGCGTGCAGACAGGTTTGCAATGATGCAAGGCTCCTGACGCGGCAGCAGTGGCGCCACATGCTTGGCAATTAGCACAGGGCCCACACAATTGACCGTCATGCTGTGCAAAATATTTCGCGCGGTGACGTCGGCCAGGCGTCGCTCGGGCGCCAGCCGCTTGCCATCGTGCAGCAGACCTGCCGTTGTGATGACCCAATCCAGCCGGTCGCAATGCTGCTTCAGCGAGGCGATGGCGGCCACAATACTGTCTTCATCGCTGATATCGACGTCGAGCGCTGTCAGGCGGCCTGGGTGGTCGCTTGCGAGTTGCCGGAGCTGCTCCGAGTGGCTGGCCATTCGTGAGGCGGCGAACAGGTGTTGGGTTTGCGGCCGGGCCAGCAGCGCCTCAGTCAACGCAAAGCCAATGCCGCGGCTGGCGCCGACGATGAGTACAAATTCTGGTGTCGGTGTCATAACAATCAGGTTCGTTGTGCGACGGCATCTGGATGCGCCACAGCTGCCGCATCAGCGAGCCGGATAGCGCCGCGGTAGCCAATCGGTCAACAGCGCGTTCAGCGCGTCGGGGTGCTCCAGCTGCGTCCAGTGCCCGCAATCAGAGATCATGTGCACTTGCAGGTCATCAACGTAGTCGCGCATCGTGTCGACATGGGCCGGCGAGATCAGGATGTCATCAACCGCGCCGATGAACAGCGTAGGCATGCGCACGCGTTGCTCGAGCCCCTCGGTGCGTCGCCAGTTGTCGCTCCAGTTGCGGTACCAGTTGATCGGCGGCGTGAAGCCACCGCGCTTGAACGCCTCGGTGTAGGTTGCAAGCGTTTCCGGATCGAACAATTCTTCGCCCGGAAACTCCGGCTTGGCGATCTCGCGCAGCATGCTGAAGGGCTGCTGTGCAGCGGGCGGCAATGATTCCATGGCTGCGCGAGTGGTCGGCAGGCGCCGATGCATCGCGCGCAAAAACCGTTCCGGATCGGCGTCAAATGCCCGATCGGCCTCGTCCGAATCCTGGAAATTGACGATGTAGAAGTCGTCGCCCAGAACCTCACGCGTCATGACCATCGGGTCGACGGCGCGGCGCGGCGCGAACGGAATGTTGAGCGCACACAACGCGGCGATACGCTCGGGTTCGAGCAGCGCCATCTGCCACAACAGCAGCGCACCCCAGTCATGGCCGACGAAGGCGGCTTGTTCGTATCCGAAGTGGTCGAGCAGGCCCGTCAGGTCACCAATCAGCGCAAAAATATTGTAATGGCTGACGCCGTCGGGCTTGTCGCTGCCGCCATAGCCGCGCATGTCCGGCGCCAGTACCGTGTAGCCGGCTTCAACCAGTGGCGCGATCTGGTGACGCCAGGTCAATGCCAGATCCGGAAAACCATGACACAGCACGACCGGTGGGCCGGATCCGGCAATGTGAACAGACAGATAGGCGTCGCCGCAATCGATGCGTCGGGGTTCTGGAAACGTACTCATACAGGCAGTATCCCATGCCCGGCACCCCGTGTGTCTTGCGTTTTGAGCTGCCCGACGTATGATTTTACGCAGTGTTGCACCGGCGGGCGCTACCCACGGGTCATGAGCCCGGCGCAAGTGCGTTGTCTGACCTCTGGTGTCGCAGGACGCCCGGGGTTTTTTTGTACGATTCAGGATCAGGTAATGACGTTTGATGCGGTAACAGGTCGCTACGATGGCCCGGCACTCGAGCAGGATGTGCTGGAGTTTTGGCGCGAGCATGAGGTGTTTGCCAAGACAATGGCCGACGCTGATGGCAAGCCGCGCTTCTCATTTAACGAGGGACCACCCACCGCCAACGGCAAGCCGGGCATCCACCACGTGCTGGCGCGCGCTTTCAAGGACGTGTTCCCGCGCTACAAGACGATGCAGGGTTACCACGTGCCGCGCAAGGCGGGCTGGGACACGCATGGTCTGCCGGTTGAGCACGAGATCGAAAAAGCGATTGGCATTTTCGACAAGAGCGAGATTGAAGCGCAAGTGGGCGTGGCTGAGTTCACGCGCCAGTGTCGTGAATCGGTGATGCGCTACATCGGCGATTGGGAGCGCATGACCGAGCGGATGGGCTTCTGGGTCAATCTGGATGATGCGTATTACACGCTGAACAACGACTACATCGAGTCGGTCTGGCATTTGTTGCAGACGATCTGGGACAAGGGGCTGATCTACCGCGGCTACAAGGTTGTCCCGTACGATCCGCGCATCGGTGCGACGCTGTCGTCACACGAGCTGGCGCAAGGCTATCGCGAAGTCGAGGACCCTTCTGTATTTGTGCGTTTCCGTTTGGCCGATGCGCCCGACACGAGCTTCCTCGTATGGACAACCACGCCGTGGACGCTGCCGTCGAATCTGGCGCTGGCGGTGCACAATGAGGTGGACTACGACTATGTGCACTACGGCGATGAAACGCTGATCGTCGCTAGCGCCTTGCGCGAGCGCGTATTCGGTGATGAAGATCACGCCGTCGTGCGCACGGTCAAAGGTAGCGCATTGGTGGGTACGCGTTACCAACGGATGTTCGATTACCTGCCGGTGGATGCCGACTGCCCGGCGTTTGAAGTTTTTCACGCAGATTTTGTAACGACCGAGGATGGCACCGGCATCGTGCATACGGCGCCAGCATATGGTGTCGACGATCTTGCGCTGGGTCAGCAGCATGGCTTGCCGGTGGTACATGGCGTCGGGCTCGATGGCTTGTTTGTCGATGCGGTCGAGCCGGTTGCAGGGTTGTTCTTCAAGGACGCCGATCCGGTGCTAATAAAATTGTTGCAGGACAACGGCACGATGTTCCGCGCCGGGTCTTACCTGCACAATTATCCGTTCGGTTGGCGTACCGGCGATCCGATCATCTACTACGCGAAAAATGCGTGGTACATCCGCACGACCGATTACAAGGATCGTCTGATCGAGTTGAATCAGGGTATCAACTGGGTGCCGGAAACGATCCGCGATGGTCGCTTTGGCAATTGGCTGGAAAATAACGTCGATTGGGCGTTATCGCGCGAGCGCTTCTGGGGCACGCCGCTGCCGGTGTGGACTGACGGCGACGGCAATTACAAATGCGTTGGCAGCGTCGCCCAATTGGAGCAGCTGTGCGGGCGCTCGCTGACCGAACTGGATTTGCATCGACCCGCCGTCGATGAGATCACGTTTGATTATGACGGCAAGCGCTGGGAGCGGGTGCCGGAAGTCATCGACTGCTGGTTTGATTCCGGCGCGATGTCGTATGCCCAGTGGCACTATCCGTTCGAGAATCAGGCGGAGTTCGACGCGCATTTCCCGGCTGATTACATTTGTGAGGCCATTGACCAAACGCGTGGCTGGTTCTACACATTGCATGCCATTGCCACGCTGGTCTCGGACAGTGTGGCTTACAAGAATGTAATTTGCCTGAGTCACATTGTCGACGCCGAAGGCAAGAAAATGTCCAAGTCGAAGGGCAATATTCTTAACCCGTACGACGTGTTTGATTCGGTAGGTGCCGATGCATTGCGCTGGTATTTCCTGGCGCGCATTGCGCCTGATGTGCAAAAACGTATCTCCGTTGACATCGTCGCGGAAGTGGCCAGCTCGTTCATTAATACGCTGTGGAATACCTATGCGTTCTTCGTGTTGTATGCGCGGCTCGACTCGGTGGACTTCACCGATCGCACAGCGCTAACGACACGCCCGGAAATCGATCGCTGGGCGATTGCACTGTCGGAAAAAACGCTGGCAGATGTCACCGATGCGCTGGAGCGGTTCGATGCCCAATCGGCCGGTGTTGCGATTGAGTCGTTTGTTGATCAGCTCTCCAATTGGTACGTGCGTCGCAATCGGCGCCGCTTCTGGAAGTCTGATGACGATGCGGACAAGCGCTGCGCCTACGACACGTTGTATGAGTGTTTGCATCAATTGACGTTGATGCTTGCGCCATTCGCACCGTTCCTGTCCGAGCAGCTCTACCAGAATCTAATTCGCGGTGTGCAACCTGACGCGCCGCTGAGTGTGCACATGGCCGACTGGCCGACGGCGAACGATGCGGTGATCGATCAACCGTTGCTCGATAGCATCGCGATTGTGCAGCGCGTTGTCGGCTTGGGTCGTGCCGCAAGATCGCAGTCCGGTGTCCGCACGCGTCAGCCGTTGAGCCGGTTGGTCGTGCGCGCGCCCGATGAGGGCACGATGCAGGCGTTGCTGGCGCACAGTGAGCAGATCACCGAAGAGCTGAACATCAAACGCATCGAACCGGTAGCGCCGGATGCCAGTCTCGTCGATTACAGAATCAAACCGAACCTGCCGGTCGTCGGCAAGAAATATGGCAAGGCCGTACCAAAGATTCGCGCAGCCCTCGCTAGCGCCGATGGTGAGGCAATCGCTTCGGCAGTTGCCGGTGGCGACACGTTTGAGCTTGCCGTTGACGGCGATGTGTTCACATTGGGCGGCGAAGATGTGCTGGTCGAGACCGCGTCGGCTGACGGCTTTGCTTGCGCCGAGGAAGCCGGCTATCTGGTGGGTCTGGATACGTCACTGGATGCCGATTTGCTCGAGGAAGGACTTGCACGCGAGCTGATTCGCACGGTGCAGGAGACCCGTAAACAAGGTGGTCTGGAAGTCTCGGATCGGATTGTGCTGGGCATCGAAGGAGATGCCGCGGTTGAAGCTGCTTTGGCGCGTTTCCAACAACTGATCATGAGCGAGACGTTGGCCAGTGAGCTTCGAATGGGCGCGGCAAATGCATTCCGCGCGCAGGGTGCTGTGGGCGAGTCGGCCTGGCAGATTGAGGTCAGCAAATTAGTCTGAGTACACCCGCCGGGCGCGCGTTAGCGGCGGATTGCGCAGAAACTTGCGAAATCAGTTACGCGTTTGCTATAACTATAGGGCGAAGGGGATCTACGCGCACGAGGCCGACTTGCAGCACGCAAGCTCGGCTGTTTGTTACTGAGGGATCGAAAAATAACAAAATCAGTCACTTGACTGCCGTTTAACTGTGTCGTGGAGACAACATGTCAGCTTTGAGAAGCGCCCTGCAAGAAGCAATTGTGCTGCTGACCAGTCACGAGAACGCAAAAATACGCCTGATCAATGCCTGGGTCGACGGACTGGATCTGTTGTCTGTCGATGAGATGCCGGACGGCATCCGCGAGACTTTCATGGCGATGCGGGATCGATTGACGGCCCACCAACCAGTCAACAACGAACATCCGATTGTCGCCACCATCCGCAAGATGTCACCAATGGATGCTGCGCGTTGCGGTCAGGACATTGTGCAATTGTATCTGCAAGTCGTGAATGCCGATTCACCGGTGCAGTTACGCCTGGTTGAAGGCCCGGATCTGGACGAGACCGACGAAGAGCCTAGTGTCGTTCCAGACTTTCTGACGCGGCACTAGTCGCGGTTGCCACGCGCGCCGATCCTGGCGCGTCAGTTTGCGCCGCGAGGCGCTTTCGAAACACCGCCCTGTGGCACAATACCCGCATTGATTGCGGAGATTTCCTATGCTTTTCATTTCGCGTTTTGCGCCGGCAGCGGCCTGTTGCGTCCTGCTGGCGGCATGCGGTTCATCGTCTGATACGCCGACGACGACATCGTCGTCTGTTGATGTCGAATCTGCCACGCAGATTGCTGCAGGCTTCGATGTGACGCGTCGGCTTGCCGACTACGCGCCGTTTGCGCTGACGGCCGATCTGTCGGGACTGGATCAAAAACAGCGACAAATGATCGTGACGCTGATTGATGCCGGCAAAATCATGGATCAGCTGTTTTGGCGTCAGGCATTTTCTGATGACTATGAACAGTGGCTAACCACGTTGCCCGACGATGAGGCGCGCCAATTCGCGCGCGTCAACTACGGCCCGTGGGATCGGCTGGCATCGAATACGCCATGGGTCGCCGGTATCGGTGACAAACCCAAAGGTGCCAATCTGTATCCGGCTGATATGACTGCCGCCGAATTCGAGGCCTTCGAATACCCAGACAAAGCGGGTCTGTATTCGCTGATTCGGCGCGATGGCGACGGTGCGTTGACCGTGGTTCCGTACCACGACGCGTATGCAGAGCCGTTGCAGCAAGCGGCAAAGCTGTTGCGCGCGGCAGCGCAGTTGTCCGACGACGCGGCCTTTGCTCAATATCTGGAGTTGCGAGCTGATGCGCTGTTAAGCGGCGATTATCGTGCGAGCGATCTTGCATGGATGGACAGCAAGACGAGCCCGATCGATGTCGTCGTTGGCCCGATCGAAACGTATGAAGATCAGTTGTTCGGTTACCGCGCGGCGTTTTCAACCTACGTGCTTTTGAAAGATGCGGCGTGGAGCGAGCGTCTGGCGCGCTTTGGCGCGTTGCTGCCGGCACTGCAGCGGGATCTGCCGGTACCCGATGCCTACAAGCAGGAAACGCCGGGTACCGACTCTGATCTGAATGCCTACGACGTGTTGTACTACGCCGGTGACAGCAATGCCGGGTCGAAAACGATTGCGATCAATTTGCCGAATGACGAAAGCGTGCAACTGGCGAAAGGCACGCGTCGCCTTCAACTGAAAAACGCAATGCGTGCCAAATTTGACAAGATTCTGGTGCCCATCGCTGATGAGTTGATCGCCGAGGACCAGCGCAAGCACATCACGTTCGATGCGTTCTTCGCCAATACGATGTTCCACGAGGTGGCTCACGGTCTGGGCATTAAGAACACGATCGATGGCAGTGGCACCGTGCGCCAGGCGCTGCTGGATGTTGCGAGCAGTATGGAAGAGGGCAAGGCCGATGTACTCGGTCTGTTCATGATCACGCAGCTGCATGCTGCCGGTGAGCTTGGCGATGCGGATCTGATGGACAACTATGTAACGTTTATGGCCAGCGTGTTTCGCTCCATTCGCTTCGGTGCGACCAGCGCACATGGCAAGGCGAATATGGTGCGCTTCAACTTCTTCCTGGAACGCGGCGCAATGGTGCGTGACGAACAGACGGGCACTTATCGCGTTGATGCCGACAAGATGACTGAGGCAATGAATGCGCTGGCGAGCAAACTGCTGATCCTGCAAGGCGATGGCGACTACGACGGTGCAAAGGCGCTCACCGAATCACAAGGTCAAATCGGCGCGACGCTGCAGGCGGATCTGGAGCGACTAGCGAGCCAGGGAATTCCTGTTGATATCGTATTCGACCAGGGCGTCGCTGTGCTTGGACTGTAGCAGCAGCGGGTCGTCCCCTGCGTTTGCAGGGGCGCCCGGCTACTTGCCCAGCATCTGCAGAAATTCGGCGCGCGTTCTGGCGTCACTGCGGAACGAGCCGAGCATCTGGCTGGTGACCATTGATACGCCGGTCTTGTGGATGCCGCGCGTGGTCATGCACTGATGGCTGGCCTCGATGATGACGCCGACGCCGCACGGCTTCAGCACGTCTTCAATGCAGTTGGCAATTTGCGCTGTCATTTTTTCCTGCACCTGGAAGCGGCGAGCGAAGGCTTCGACGACGCGTGCCAGTTTGCTGATGCCGACCACTTTGCCATCGGGTAGATAGCCAACATGGGCTTTGCCGATAATCGGCGCCATGTGGTGTTCGCAATGTGACTCGAAATTGATATCACGCAGCACGATCATTTCGTCGTACCCTTCGACCTCTTCGAAGGTGCGCAGCAGGAAGTCGATCGGGTTGTCCTTGTAGCCGGAGAACCAGTCCTCATAGGCGCGAGCGACTCGTGCGGGCGTGTCGATCAGCCCCTCACGGCGAATATCCTCACCTGCCCACAATAGCAACGTGCGTACGGCATCTTCGGCCTGTTTCCGGGAAGGTTTGCGCCGCTTCGGCGCAGTTTTTTTCGTTAAAGCCACATCCATTCCTGCTAGCAGTATCGAATACTATAGTAACCGATGCACAATCGATGCGTCAGATACTGAAGGTCAATAATGTCTCGTCTAACTTCCATTTTCACCGCAACGCTGATTTGCCTGTCGATCAATGGTTGCGCCAGCCTAACTGAGCCCGCTATGCCCCCAATCACCACGGTTACTGATGTCGATCTGCAACGTTTTTCCGGCGACTGGTATGTCATCGCCAACATTCCAACGTTCGTCGAAAAGGATGCGTTCAACGCGATAGAGACGTACACGCTTCGTGACGCCGACACGGTCGATACAACGTTTACGTTCCGCAAGGGTGGACCGCAAGGCAAGCGCAAGACCTACACGCCAGTGGCTACCGTGCGCCCCCGTACAGGCAATGCCGTGTGGGGAATGCAGTTTATCTGGCCGTTCAAGGCGGAGTACCGGATTATCTGGCTCAACCCAGACTACAGCGTGACGATCATCGGGCGCAGCAAACGTGACTACGTTTGGATCATGGCGCGCTCGCCACAGATCAGCCCCGAGCTGCGCGCACAACTTGACGCATTCCTGGCAGCCGAAGGATACGATCTCGCCAAGGTACAAAACGTCCCGCAGCAGTGGGACGACTAAATAGCCAGCTTACGCGCTGGCGCCCAGACCGATCGGGCAACTAACCCCTGTGCCACCAATGCCGCAATAGCCGGCCGGGTTTTTCGCCAGATATTGCTGGTGGTAGTCTTCGGCGAAATAGTAATGCTCGAGCGGCGCGATCTCCGTCGTGATCGTGCCGAAACCGGCGCGTTGCAGTTGCTGTTGATAAGCCGCAGATGATGCTTGAGCTGCAGCCAGCTGTGCGTCATCGAGTGCATAGATCGCCGAACGATACTGGGTCCCGCGGTCATTACCCTGGCGCATACCCTGCGTCGGATCGTGCGCTTCCCAGAACGCTGACAGCAGTGCCTCAAAGCTAATCTGTTCCGGGTCGAAAACCACCTGCACGGCTTCCGTGTGACCGGTCTGGCCGCTGCAGACTTCTTCATAGGTCGGATTGGGTGTGTGACCGCCGGCGTAGCCAACCGATGTTGAGTAGACGCCGGGCAGTTGCCAGAACACGCGCTCCGCACCCCAGAAGCAGCCCAGGCCAAAGATTGCTGTCTGCATGCCGGCCGGATACGGCGGCTGTAGCCGATGTCCGTTGACGTAGTGTTCATCAGCGACCGTGATGGCCGTCTCGCGACCTTTCAGTGCCGTGTCTGCCGAAGGCAGTGACAGGTTTTTCTTGCCGAACATCGTCGTGCTCCAAACGTCCTCTGATCGCTATAGGGTTGGTCTGATCCCCGGTAATTCAAGGAATGTCTGTAACCGGCGGTTGCGGTGCGTCTGACTCGCTCGACTCGAGCGGCTCGGGTTGCTCTGCTGGCTCAGCGTCATCGCCGGGCTCGACTTGATCCGCTTGTTCAACAACATCAACAGCTTGCGCTTGCTCGGGGAGCTGCGCAGCAGCTTCGATGTCCCCTGACTGGGGTTGGTCGTTTGCATCCGCTGATTCGACGGGTTGTGAAACTTCGGCAAGTTCAAAAGATTCTGTTGCCTCAGCTTGGCGTTTGGCAGCTTCGGCGTCGCGTGCGGCTTGTGCCTGCGCTGCCTGTTTCGCGCGTGCGCGTTCCTGTTTCGCAATTGATTCTTTTTCGCCGTCCATTAAGCGGCGTTCGTCATAGCGATAGTCGTGCCGATAGACCAATCCGCGCCCGACGACTGGATTGCCATTTTCATATTGCGGGCGGTAGACAAAGCGCCGAACCTTGCGCATCACCCGATAGTCCATCAGTCCTGCGGGCTGGCTATCAATAACGCGCACACGGATTGGCCGCCCGACGCTGTTGGTGTCATAGGTGACCGTTACATACCCTCTGTCCGGATACGTGCCAGCCGCCTGACCACCGGAATTGCGGTGGTAGACCGGTTCAATGGGCTCGCGCTCGACAATGCGCGGTGCGCCAAACCATTGTTCCTTCAAATGGCCGAACTCGGGGTGTTCATTAATGATCTGCAGCGCTTCACGATACGAGCCGCTCGCGGATCTAACGGCGTTTGTCGTCAAAAGACAATCCACAGTTATTAGCGCGTACGCTGACACAACGCGGTGACTTTCTTTTGAC
>JBCBDU010000029.1:0-42951 GCA_038529355.1 Pseudomonadota bacterium | reverse complement strand
CTCGGGCAATCACCAACCATCGTCAACTACAACCAGCCAACATTCAGCGCAATTACGGTCAGCAAGAAGCTGCCATAAATCGTGCTCAATACAGCGACGGCCGCTTCAATATCCGTATTGTTTTCCCGAACGTTATCCATCTGCGCCGCCATCTTCCGTTACACCTGTATCCAGTGTTGTTGTCGCGACCATCCACGCCGCTATTGGGGGTACTGTCGGCTAGCCGCTGGATATCTCACCCGGCGGCAAAAAAATTTCCGAAGCGTGGAAACGCTAGAAAATGCCGGCTGAGGTGCCGGCGGCGAGGGTTTCGAGCAAGGTTGCAGCTCGGACGGCAAAGTCGTCTTGGTAGGCGCCTTGCAGCACCAGTGGCGGCTGCGCCCAGCGCCATTTGAGGCCAGTCACAATGCGCTCAATGCCTTGCACCGTGCCGGCTCCATCCTCGCCGGCACGCACGTAGCACACCACCGGTAACGCCGGGCGCTGGTCCATCAAGGGGTAATAGATCCGTTCGAAAAAGTCTTTGGTACGGCCGGCCATCGCGCCGAAATTCTCGGTAGTGCCCAATGCCAATGCATCGCACCACTGCACGTCAGTCGCGCCAGCCTGAAGGCTGTCGCGGCTGCGTACTGCAACACCATCCATCTGACTCAGCGCATTCAACGCCGCATCACGAATGACGCGCGTGTTGGGAGACGGACAATGTGCAACGAATAAAAGCTTGGTCATGAGGGCACGTGTTAGCACCCCGACACGCCACCTGCAAGCTCAGACGTCTCCCAATGCAACGTCAACCGTAACCTGATCGGTGAAGTTGACCCAGCAGCCATCAACCAGTGCGCTTTGGGTCAGCGTTCGCAATTGTTCATCGAGCGATTTTGGTCGACCGAGCAAATAACCCTGCCCGTAGTCGACACCCAGACGCTGCAATCCTGCCAGTACCGCCTCGGTCTCGACATACTCGGCAACGGTCTTCAGACCCATGACGCGGGCTACCTGTGCGATCGCGGCAACCATGGACTCGGAGACCTTGTTGGTGTCCAGATCTTGCACAAAGCTGCCATCAATTTTCAACAAATCGACCGGCATGTCACGCAGGTAGGCGAACGAACTCAGGCCGGCACCAAAATCGTCCAGCGCGATGCGACAGCCGCGCGAGCGCAGGGTCTGCATGAAGTCGACGGCCATTGAATGGCTAGCGATCGCAGCCGTCTCGGTAATCTCGAAACAGATTTGCTGGGGGTTGAGCATCGACTCATCGACCAGCTTGCGCACAAACTCGTGGAACGCCGGCTCACTAAGCGATTGACCGGACAAATTGATTGCAAACGAGGCCTCGTGCAGTGCCAGGCAATCATCCAGCGCCTCGATGGTATCGAAGAATGTTTGCAGCACATGCCGATCAATGCGCGGCATCATCTGATAATGCTCGGCGGCGGCAAAGAACTGATCCGGCCGAATGACGTCGCCACCCTCACCGTTCATGCGCAGCAATATCTCGAAGTGCGCAGCGGCGTTGCGGTTCGCGACCGGCACTATCGGTTGCGCAACCAGCGTAAATGCCTTCTCGTCGATCGCCGTTTGCAGTTTGCTAAACAGCTCGAGGTTGTCTACACGACGCACAATACTTGCGTCAGTTTCACTAAAGCACTCGATTCGATCGCCGCCGTGATCTTTTGCTTTGGCACACGCCAGTCGCGCGACAACCAACGGTCCTTGATTACGCGACCCGGGGTGACTAAGCGACACAACGCCGCCGCTGACCGAGACCGGAAACGACTTGTCGCCGCGCAGATAGACCATCGCAAGACACTGCTTACGCATCAACTCGGCAAAATCCAGTGCCTCGGTCAGCGTGCGATGGCGCATCAGGATGGCAAACTTGTCGCCGCCAATACGCGCCAACGATGACCCGGATGGCGCGTATTCATTCAACAACTTCGAAAAACTGAACAAAATCTCATCGCCGGCACGTTGATCGAATGTGTCATTGGCGACCTGCACCTTGTCGAGATCAAAATAAACGAGGCAGTGATCGTCCGCATCATCCTGAACTTCAACCACAGCGGCCTCGAGCAGCGCCGAAAAATCATCCCGCCGCATGAAACCTGTCAACGGATCAAAACTATCGTCAATCAAGCGTTTTGCAATCCGACCAGCGTGAATCATGACCCGCTCGCACGCTTTGGTCAGCGGCGCACCGTCAACCTTGCACATCGTGGCGATAAAACCCAACGCCTCGGCGTCAGCGCCGCGTAATGCATGAATCAATAACTGATAGCGTCCGTTGTAGCCTCTTGCACCGTGCGGCGTGTCGGCCACATTGATGGCTACTGGTCGCAGCGTCTTGTTGTGCGTCGGAAAAATGTCGCGAACCAGTCGGTCGTCGATCATTTTACGATCCACCGGCTTCCAATCGTCGTGGGTCACAGCAATCCGGATGTTGCGTGCCGGCACCATCAGAACCGTGTAGCTGGTTCCCAAAAAGCGTGTCAGCTCGCCCAGCAATCGCGTCAGGCGCGCCTTGCCGTGGGTCTCGCGCGCGATCCGGGTCTCGAGGCTGTAGACGAATTCGAGCTCTGCTTTGGCCTGCTGCAACGAGCTACGCAGGACGGTTTCGTCCGCGTTTGCAGCAATGCCGATCAGCGTCTCACTGGCAGCCATGATGAGCTCCGCCGCGCCCGGTTTGATGCACCACGCACCATCGACCACGGCCAGGTTGACGTAATACTCTAGCGTGCGATCAGAGCCATTGCCGTGACCAAGGTCTCAGCAGGACGGCTGCGGCAAGGTCTAAATCGTTGAATTTACAACTTAGTAGATCCGGAAACCGCCATGGCGTTTGCGACTGCGGCTGTCGAGCCACCAGTAACCGCCTGCGAAGCCCAGAATCAGGGCCACAAGGATACCGCCCAACGCGATCGGCCAAGGCAGGCTGAACCCGAAACCACGCATTTTTTGCTCGTAGGCGACATTTTCTTCGCTCAATCGATCCACGTCAGCCTGCAACGTCTGGACACTATCGGTCGCGGCAGCGAGATCCGTTTCCAGCGATTCAATCCGTGCAGCCGAGCCGCTGTACTCACCACGGACCGAAGCAAGTTCTGCGCGCGCCTCAGCAAGTGACGCCTGCGCCTGCTGCACAACCAGTCGTGCCGGCTTTTCATCGACCAGAAAACGCACCTTTACATAGCCTTCCTCGCCATCTGGCAGGCGCACTCGTGCATAGTTATTCGTGCGCGATAACACCGTCATTTGCTGCCCACTCTGCAGCGACTTGAACGCGCGGTCTGAGGTGTCTTCTGCGCTGTGCAAGCCGAGATAAAGCACATCGGTGACGTAGGCAACATCGTTCGTCTGCGCAACCACGTCGACGGTTGGCAGCAAGCAGAGCGTCAAAACGAACAAAAATTGGCGTCGAATCATGATGCGTTTCCTGACAGCGCCCACGGTTAGCGGCTCACGTTGCCGATTCTTGACCGCTCACAACCGGCAGCGGTTGATATTGGTAGAGCCAGCGTAGCACAGCGTCCTGCACGGCCTCACCGCTACCGCGGTGCACATCGTTTGCATTGTGCATGATGCTGAGCGCATAGCGACGCCCGTCTGCGCTCTGCAAATATCCTGATACCGCCGTGACATGATCAAGCCGGCCGGTCTTCACATGCGCCTGCGCCGTGAGCGCATTGTTCTTGTGACGACGTGCAAACGTGCCATCGATGCCCGATAACGACAGTGATGCGAGAAATTCCGGCATCAGTGGGCTGTGCCAAGCATGCACCAACAGTGTGCACATTGAACCGGTCGAAAACCGGGCGCCCCGCGACAGACCCGCGCCGTTGTCGATGTTCAGGTGCGGAAAATCGAAGCCATTCTCAGCCGCCCAATCGAAAACAGCCTCGCGTGCCTTGGCAATCGAGCCCGGTGCACCGAACCGCTCGGCACCCATCGTCAGAAACACCTGGCGGGTCATGACGTTGTTCGAGTTTTTGTTGATGAGCCGCATCAACTCGCTGAAGCCGCGGGAGCGCCATGTCAGCAGCGGCTCCTGCGCCGTATCGACCGCCTCGCGTCGCAAACCGCCAGCCAACGTGCCACCGAGTGCACGCCAATGACGCAAAAACAGGCCAAATGCATATTCATCGTGCTGCAGCAGCGAACGCGCCAGCGAATATCGCTCGCAGCGCGCCGGAAAACGCCCGCGAAAGCGAATCGTGTTTGCGTTTGCCGCAGCGTCTATTTCGATGCCGCGCAAGTAACCGCGACATCGTCCCGGCGCACTGCGCAGCTCGTTGACGATTTTAAGATTCGGCATTTTTGGCAAACTCGTGATGCGCACCTGGTCGGAGCCTTCGATCGGTTCAAACCAGAAGCGCACAACTTTGAAGTTAGCCAGCAACGCATTGGGCTGGACGTTGTAAGCACGCAGCGGCTCGTTATCAAAGGCTCCGGGATCCACTTCGGGCACCGAGAAATAGCTGTCATCGACGACCAGATCGCCATCGATATGCCGCAACCCGCGCCGCCATAACTCGCGGGTCAGGCGCCAGATTTCCTCGTCAACAAAATACGGATCGCCACCGCCGCGCAAGATCAAGTCACCTGCCAGCACACCATCGATATCAATTTCGCCGCCCGCGTAGAGGTCGGTTTGCCATTGATAGCCCGGACCCAGCATATTAAGGGCAGCATACGTGGTGACCAGCTTCATCGTTGACGCCGGATTGCGCGCCACATTGCTACGATGTGACAGCACAACGGCTCCCGTGCTCAGATCGCGTATCTCAACGCTGATATCGTCCGGATTCAGATTGAAACGCGACAGCGTGCGAATGACGCTATCCGGCAGCCCCTGCGCCGCAACTGGGGACCAACAAACGGCAAATACAAATAAGGCGACCAATCCGTCGCGCAGCGACCTGCGCCGCCCTGCATAACATTCGGCTATCATGGCCGAGCCATTGGGCGCGCATGTTGCGCCCGACTTTTGCAAAACTCCATGGCCGTGATTATGCGCAATACCAGTGATAAAGAACATCTTTGCGCCACGCACCGTAACCACTGGCAGGCACTCCGGTTGATTTGCCTGTTGGTCGTTGCCGGATCCGCTGGTGCCGATGATTTTCTCGCCGGTGAACGCAATCGGGCACCGCTATCCGGGCTGTTCCTGCTCAACGCCGTCAACGTCACCGCCGACGACAGTTGGCGCGCAGACTGGACGACGATCAGCCATTCGGCGCGTGATCAAAATGCGGACGGTGCGATCCTGTTTGACGGGGAAACCAGTGTTCTAGCGCTGACGATGAACAAGCGCTGGTCGCAGCGCTGGTCGACCAGCGCAACGCTACCGTATGTCTGGCACAGCGGCGGCGCTCTGGATCGATTTATCGACAACTGGCACAACGCATTCGGTTTGCCCGATGGCATTCGTAATGACCGGCCGCGCAACGCGCTGCAGTTTGAATTCGCAACGCCGGACGATGTTGTTCTGGCGCGCACGCAAAACACACACGGCATTGGCGATATGACACTTGGTGCCCGCCGCAGCCTCGGTCAGCCGGACAGTGCCTGGTCATTGCTGCTGGGACTGAAGTTGCCACTGGGCGACGCGGCGCGTCTGACCGGCAGTGGGGCCATGGATGCAACTATCGCGCTGGGCTGGACGAACACAACCGACGATCAGCGCTGGCAGTTCACAGCGAACGCCGGCGTTGCACTGCTCGGCGATGCGGATATCAAATTACAGCGGCAACGCAGCAACACCGCATTCGCGCAGTTTTCGGTCGTGCGCCGCGTCAGCGAACGGTTGCGACTGGGCGCGCGCATCTATACGCATGGCGCACCACTGGCTGCTGGCCCTGACGCTGTCAGCGCAACCGCCGTGGGTTTGGCCGTCGGCGGGCAACTGGCGCTCGGTGACGAGGTGGCGCTAAACATAACCGTTGGCGAAGACCTCAGTGTCGAAGTGTTGCCTGACGTCAGTTTCCGAATTGGCCTGACTATGCGCCACTAATCGCAGATAAACCTGCTCTCGCTGCATCCAATAGCTCAGGGTCACCGAAATCACTAGCAACTCCGGCGCCGGGGTTTTGCTTGAAACATTTTTTTGGAGACTGAGCCATGACACTGATCCACTCAACGCGAAAGCGCGTTGCAGCGCTTTGCGCAAGCATTGTTGCTTGCACCGTTGCGCTTTCCCCGGCGCACGCAGCTCATCATGAGTCGCATGAGCAGCAGACAATGAATATCGTCGAGACAGCCGATGCCGCAGGTAGCTTCGCAACGCTGATCGCCGCCGCAAAAGCCGCCGGACTGGCCGGTACGCTGTCCAACGACGGACCGTTCACCGTATTCGCGCCAACCGATGCAGCCTTCGAGGCGCTGCCAGTGGGCACCATCGAGACACTACTGAAGCCTGAAAATAAGGCGCAGCTGGCAACAATTCTGAAGTTTCATGTGCTCGCCGGTAATGTCGGCAGCAGCGCACTCGCCGATGGTCTCAGCGTTGAGACGCTCTCCGGTGACAAAGCAACGATTGCTGCCAGCGAAGGCGGCTTCACGATCGAAAACGCGCGCATCGTGTCCACTGACATCAAGACCAGCAACGGGACCATTCATGTCATCGACCGGGTGATCCTGCCGCCTCAAAAGATGTCACGCAGCGACGCTCCGCAGCCGGCGGGCATTCGGGTCATCGAAGCGGCCGTTGATGCCGGTGTGCCGCTGTTTAACCACGGCAACCCGGAAGCCACCGCCGCAATCTACCGTGTTGCTGTAAAGTCGTTGTTAAGCTTTAGCGGTGCCGCCGCACTGGACGATGCGACGATCGCACGCCTGCAACGCGGCAGCGAGCGTGCCGACATGCAAAACGATGCACGGCAACAGGCGTGGACGCTGCGCTATGCTCTGGATGATGCAAGACGTGCGCTAAGCGGCAACGCGAACGCGGCGATGGCAATGCAGGCCTCAGCAGGTCACTAGCCGCTATGCTGCGTTCTGTTGCAAACAATGCACAAACCCACTACCGTCGCTCCGCGACGGTAGTGGGCGCTGCGGCACCAGTACCGAAGCTGATGGCGGCGACTATGGCGGAAGGGGTGAGCGTGGCAAAAGACAGCAATGTGCTGCAAAGAATCGCGAGCGGCGACCAGACAGCGGTCGCCCAATGCATTGACGAATTCGGTGGACTCATCTGGTCTTTGGCCCGCAGGTTAACGCCCAACGAGTCGGACGCCGAAGACGCCGTGCAGGAAATTTTCGTAGAAATATGGCGTTTCGCCGATCGCTTCGATCCTGCGAAAGCCAGTCAAGCGACCTTTGTCGCGATGTTGGCGCGACGCCGGTTGATTGATCGGCTGCGCAAGCATAACCGACAACCTGTCGAAGAAAGCTTCGACGACAGCCACACGGCTGTCGCATCCGGCGAGCAAGCGGCGGAAGTCGGCTCTGACGTCGAACGCGTGGCGCAAGCCATGCAACACATGAAACCGGAGCAACAACAAGCGTTGCACCTGTCTGCATGGTTGGGCATGTCACATGCTGCCATTGCAAAGAAAATGGATTTGCCGTTGGGGACGGTAAAAAGCCATATACGCCGGGGACTGGTAACGATTCGCGAGGATCTGGGTCTGACCGGCGACAACAAGACCCGTGGGACACTGTCATGACCAATATTAACGACGACATCTTCGATCAATTGATCGAACGCATGATGACGCAGCCTGAAGAATTAGGTGAAGCCAGCGTGCGTGATGCAGACCAACGGCAAACCGCCGAAGAGATTGAACTGGCCGCAGCCAGCGCGATGCTGGCCACGATGCAACCGGTACGCGAACCGCTACCGGAATCAGTGCGTGAACGCGTGCTGAAGGATGCCGGCAAGTATGTGCAGGGACCGGTCGCTCGCCCGGTCACCGACATTGCCAGTCGACGTCCGGTTACTGTGATCGAACCGGCACCGCAAAGTAACTCGCGCTGGTTTGGCGGTTTGGGCTGGGCGGCAGCAGCGGCGCTGTTGGTCGCTCTATTAACCAACCAACCCGCTCAAGTGCCCGTGTCACCGAGCGATACGAGCGCGCAAGTCGCTGATGCGCAAGCGCCGGCGCTAACGCCCGCTGCGCAGCGCGAAGCACTGCTGCGCCGTCCTGGCAGCATGACCGTGCGCTGGGGCGAGTCTGATATAGATGGCTTTGACGGTGTGACCGGCGATGTCGTGTGGAATAACAACGAACAGACCGGTTTTATGCGGTTCGTCAACATGCCGGCGAATGCGCCCGGTGTTCTGCAGTATCAATTATGGATTGTTGATCCGGAACGTGATGCGAATCCGGTCGACGGTGGTGTGTTCAATATCACCGCCAGCAATGGTGAGGTACTGATTCCAATCGATGCCAAGCTCGACATTTTGTCTCCGGCGGCATTCGCGATCACACGCGAGCAACCGGGTGGTGTTGTCGTCTCTGAAGGGCCGTTAGTGCTCGTCGCTGCGATCTAGCGCCACCCTAAACACAATCGATAAAACCAGCAATGAGCCCTGCGTTATGCCGCGTGCCCGCGGGTCGATCCAAACAGCGGATGACGCCGTGATACGTTGCAGCCGAAAATCTTTACAGGTTAGTGGCTGCACGTGCGACTCTTAGCGCACACGCTTGCCGTGCAAGCTGTGCACCTAACGCTCCAGCGCACGTAGCTGGCGCGCGCGGTTAGACTCTATCAACGTGCGCTCCTTGCGCTCGTAGGAGGCAGCCAATGCCTGCTTGCCGGCCGCTGCTGCGGCAATCGCCGCCTGCCTGAAAAACAACGGCTCATCAGTCCGCATCCGGATAGCTGCGTGTAGGCGTTCAAGCGCCGCGCCCGGGTCACCTTCGGCCAGCAGCTTTTCCGCAACGGCGAACTGGAAGTAAGGATTGTCCTGCTGCACCAGCTCGATACGTGCACGCAAAGCGGCCGCTCGTTCATGCTCGCCGTCAGCCTCATGCGCCAAAGCCAGATTCGTCAACGCCGAGGTGTTGTCCGAATCCAGATGGATCGACGACTCAAGCGCGAGGCGCGCCGCCTGCTTTTGGCCATTGCGCGAATACACCACGGCGAGGTTGGACCAGAGAAAACTCACGCTGGGCGCCAATTGCAGCCCGTGCGAGAAATGCAGCCAGGCGCTGGCCAGATCACCCTCGGCCAGAAACCCCGCACCCAGATTGTTGTAGTACAGCGCTTGCGCTTCACGATCAGCGAGCTTGCGACGATGAATCTGTGCACGCGTCACGTACGGCGAAAAATCCAGAACAAACTCGGCATCGGCAGCTACTCGACCGCCAACGTTAACGTGCCGGGTAGCGAACACGATATCGTCGCCCCGCGTCCAATTCGGCACAACATCAACCTCGTAGAACTTCGCATCGATGTCGGCATAGCGCGCCATCGCAACGAACAACAGCGACAAACTCAGGCAGTTGCCGCGGCCGCGAGCAAACACCTCAGCGGCGGTGCCGGTGTAACTGTCTTCGTAGTCGATGCCCAGCGAGCCCGGGTGCAACACAGCACGCGTTAACTGGCGAACCCGCCGATCCTTGTCGCGGCGCTCGGTGACATGCGCATCAACAAATGCACGCATCTGCGGCGTGAGCCGGAGCAGCTCATCGCCATTGCGCGGACGCGTCGCGTTGGCCCATTGCTGGGCGCTGATGTCTGCCAGCGCCGGCAATGCCTGCGCGTCCAGCAAGGGCCCGCGCGCCGCACAGCCAACAAGTGTCAGCAGCAACAGAGGCAACACGGCGCGTAAAAATAAAGTATTCATGACAGCTACGCTCAGACTATACGCCGAAAGCACGCGCGCGTTAGGCAGGTTTACGTAATCCCCATGCACGCATGCGGTCGCTCAAGGTCGTAGGTTTGACACCCAGCAGCCGCGCCGCGCCCTGCTCGCCCGAGACGCGCCAACCGGTCTGCTCCAATGCCCGGCGCGCATTCTCGCGCGCCAGATCACGCATTTGCGCATCAGTCAGCACCGACATTTGCGGGTCGTCGTTCGCCGCTTGCAGAACCTCGCGGGCAGCCGGTGGCGCAGGATGCTCGTCCGGCAATGACAAATCCAGACGCAGCGTATTGCCCGTCGACAAGATCACCGCGCGCTCGATAACGTTTTTTAGTTCGCGCACGTTGCCCGGCCACGGGTAGGCGCGCAAGACTTCCGCCTGCGCTTGCGTGATGTGCAATTCAGGACGCCCAAAGTCTTTGGCGGTATGCCGGAGAAAGTGTTGCGCCAGCGTAATGACGTCATCACCGCGCTCGCGCAGCGGCGGTACCTGCAGCGGGAATACACTGAGCCGGTAGTACAGATCTTCGCGAAACTCGCCGTCCGCCACGGCACGCTGCAAATCACGATTGGTCGCAGCGATGACGCGTACGTCGACTTTGCGCGTGGCGTCGTCGCCGACCCGCTCGAACTCATTCTCTTGCAAAACGCGCAACAGCTTGCCTTGCAGATCCAGCGGGATTTCGCCGACCTCATCGAGAAAAATGGTGCCGCCATCCGCCAGCTGAAACCGACCAATACGATCACGATGTGCGCCGGTAAATGCGCCTTTGACGTGGCCGAAGAATTCACTTTCAAACAGTTCAACCGGAATCGATGCACAGTTGACTTTGACTAACGGTTCATCGGCTCGCGGGCTGGCTGCATGCAGCTCACGCGCGACGAGCTCCTTGCCGACGCCGGATTCGCCCAGAATCAAAACACTGGCCGGCGTCGCCGCTACCGCAGCGACGCTTTCAAGCATCGCCCGCAACGCCGGACTGTCGCCAACCACCTGACCGAAGCGTAACGAGACGTTGAACTCCTCGCGCAGATAGTCACGCTCCTGCTCAAGCTCACGGCGCAGCCGCGCGTTCTCTGCCAGCGACTCACGCAATTTGCGCTCTGCGGCATTGCGCTCGGTGACGTCTTTGGACGCCACGAGCATGCGAATCACATCCCCTGCGGCATTGCGTTCTGCGAACGACGACATGACCAGCTCTAGCACGTGCCCGTCGCGCGTCACCATCTGGCGATCTTCGTTGCGCAGGTTACCGGCAGCGATGAGGCTCTTCAGGGCCTGTTGCCCGCCAACCTGGTCGCGCACTTTATCGCTCATGAACTCCATGACCGATTTGCCCAGAACGTCGCCCCGCTCGTAGCCAAGCTTCTGCAGCCAGTGATCGCTGACATTGGTGATCACGCCGTTGGCATCAACGGTATGCAACATGGCCGGCGTCGCCCGATACATGGCCTGGAAGCGCGACTCGAGTTGCGCCGCCTCGTCCATATCGTGGTAGATCGCAAGCGTGCGCACGTACAGACCGTCCGGGTCACACTCGACCAATGCACTGGTGCGCAATCGCAGCGGCGCACCCTGACTCGTGATGAAGACGACCGGGACGTCGCGCACCGCACCGGTGCGGCGCAGCTGCGGCAGCATTTCGTTCTCGATCCGTTCGACAGATTCCGCATCAGCGATGTCGATCGGGCGCAATTTGACCAGCGCTTCGCGGCTGTAGCCCAGCTTGTCGATCAACGCATCGGACTGATCAATGAAGTAGCCGCGCCCGTCCAGCGCAGCAGTCATGATCGGCATCCGGCGAAACAGATACTGATAGCGGTCGTCAGATGTCGTACTCATTGAGTTAAATTACGACTTTTCGTTATTAATAGCTACGATTTTCCGTGATTTACGAAAAATCGTTATAGGCAGAATCTCTAAGTTGTTGTTTTTGCTGAGAGCCAAAGTTGGCACGACAACTGCAATAACTAAACCGAATCGCACTGTTATGTACTAGCCGCGACTAACGAACGGCCATAACCGTGCCAATGAGGTAGCACCATGGACACATGCACACATCGCACAGTCAAGTCCGCTCTGGCCCTGGTCATTGCACTTGCCGGCACCTGGCATGCATCGCTACTGGCAAATGAAACCCAGCCGCAGATCGACGAGATCCGCGCTGAAATCATCTCAGACGCAAGCCTGAACCAGACAGCGGTCATCGCCAACAACGTTTCAGTAGTCGCAGAACGCACCAACGATGCGTTACTCACTGAGCTGTTACTCGAGCTTGATATCAAGTTCGATAACCCGAGGGCTCTTGTCATCGCGAATAACGACTAAATATGAGTTCTCTCCGGGTATGTAAAAACTGTTTTCTCCCCCCCTGATGAACAGTTCGAGCATCCCCAGGCTTTTCCATGATGAAAAGCCATGATCCGAAAGGATCGCCGTGCGCCCCTCCCCCCCAGGCGGCGCGCGGCACTCGGCAGGGCTGGAGCCGGTGTGACGCCGGCAGCCAGTGGCGTAGTCTCCCCCCCCCCTTTGACTATATCCAGCCCTGCCATCTTTTCTTGAAAAGCTGCGAATACCCCCGATATCAACCTGAAGTTATACATTTCAGGACAGACTGATGAGCACACCGGGCGAACACGCCACAACGGACCTTTTCGACGTCACCGTCAGCGAATTCGACGCACGCGTGGCGCAAGCCGATGTACCCGTGCTGGTCGACTTTTGGGCACCGTGGTGCGGCCCGTGTCAGCACATCGCCCCGATCCTTGAATCATTGGTGGCGCGTTATGCGGGGCAACTACGCGTGGCGAAAGTGAACGTTGACGAAGAGTCGCAGCTGGCAGCCGCGTTCAACGTGCGCAGCATCCCCATGCTCGTGCTTTTTCATCAAGGCAAGGTTGTTGAGCAGATCATCGGGCTGCAACCGGAGCAGGAGCTCGTGTCACTCATTGACAAGTACGTGACGCCTGACGGTGGTTCGCCTGATACCGGGGCACAAGTAGCAGCCGCTCACGATGACCCTCGGGCGGCCCTGAGCCAGTTGCGCGAAGCACTGGCCGGCGATCCTGACAATCCGTCAATTCTGGCTGACATCGCGCGAACAGAATTCTCGCTCGGTGAGCTCGACGCCACCACAACAACGCTGGCGCAGCTACCTGCTGACGCCATTGCCGAGCAAGGGCTTGAGCCATTACAACTGCAACTGGCGATGGCGCAGCTCGCCAGCGACTTTGACACCAGTGACGCGCTTCAATCAGCGGTTGATAGCAATCCAGCCGATGCGACCAGTCGCTATCAATTGGCGATTCGGCGCGCGGTCGAACAGGATCATGACGCGGCTATCGAACACCTGTTTGGCGTATTGCAATCCGACATGAATTTTGCCGACGGGCAGGCGCGTCAGTCGCTGCTGGGCGTGTTTGATATCCTCGGCGGCGCCGATCAGCGTGTTCAGCAAGCGCGCCGCCGCCTGTCGAGCATGCTGCATTGATCAAATCGTTTGCCGCAGTGTTTGTCTGCTGCGCAAGTGTTGCGCTGCCAGCGCAACAAACGCATGACGCGGCGACGACGCTCGATGTGAAACAGGCGGAGCCGCTGCCGGTGATAGGCACAAGCGCTAACCAGGCAATCAGCTTTGTATTGTCAGTGCATGCGCAATGCGCAGATGCGAATGCAAGATCACGTCTGACCATCAATGTCGCCGATACCACACTCGATTTGTCCCCACCCGTGCCGGCCGACACGGCGAGCGTAGTGACCATCGCGGCTAATCAGCTCGTCGGGCTTAACACGGCGACACTATGTGCGCGGCGGGGCGAGACAACGTCAGTGCAATGGCTATTGCAAGACGCCTTCAACGCACAAACAGCCCTCGCGTGCGGTGACGATCAACAAACAATAGTGACCTACGCGGCAACGCCACTCGCAGTAACTATTGATTGTGGCACTAACGATCAGTCAGATGTAGCGCCAGAAAGTCCAGCGTCAGATCCCACGCCTGTTGCGCCGCAGCCGCGTCGAAACGCCGATCGTCCGGGTTAGCAAAACTCTGCCGCACGTTGGGTAGCGTGTGCACCTGGATTTGTTTGTCGAGCGCTTCGGCCGTGGCGGCAAAATCAGCGACGTCTTTGGCTCTTATCGAAGTATCCGCGCCCGCGAAGACTGCCAGCAGTGGCACATCAACCTCGGCAATGCGCGCCTCTTCGGTATCCACCTGACCATAAAACACGACGGACGCGGCCAGCTGGTCGGGCAGCAGGCGCGAGCTCTTGAAAGACCAGTACCCGCCCATTGCGGCACCAAACGTCGCAACCACTGGCGCCCCAGCCGCATTTTTTAAAAAATCATAACCAGCGCGCACGCTGTTGTCGGCGACCTCCGGATTGTCCAGCAACTGCCGCGACAGCGCACCAGCTCGCTCAGGTGTGCCCGCCACCTCGCCGGCATAGAAGTCGATCGCCAACACCATGTAGCCGTAAGCTGCCAATTGCTCGGCTGCTGCTTTCGTTGCGTCGTTCAAACCCCACCAATCGTGCATCATGATCACCGCCGGCAACGGCTCGACCATTGACTCCGGGTAGGCAAAGTGTCCTCGCAGCAAGCCATCCTGAGTCTCTCCGTAAGGAATCTCGAGCGAGGCAACAGCGAAAGTCTCGCGCGCATCGGCCGCGGATCCTTCAGCCGACCGAGCCGTTTCGCGCGGGTCAGATGCGCTTTGCCCCGTCGCCGGTGCGTTCGCCGGCGCGGATGAGTCCCCACAACCGGCTGCCGCGGCAAACACAGCCATCATGACAACGACGCGGGCTACGGAGAATCTGTTTGCGTCGGTCATTGATACCGAACTCCACCAATCAGTTAGGCCGTCTATTCTGGCATTGATCCGGCGCCGGTGGGAAGCGCCAATGGCACGGATTTTGTATTGCGACACTGCGCCGTCGGTGCGACTATCAAGCGTATGGGGTTCGGTTGTGCGATGAATAAGTGGCTTGCTACGCTTGCGGCGCTGTGTGCTAGCGTCGTCTGCGCGGCGGCTAACGATGAGCAACCGCCGGCACTGAACGCCGGCGAACCATTGTTGCTGCCGTTTACCGAAGGCGAAACGCAGCGCGTTACGCTGAGCCTGCCGGCTGGCGACTGGCTGCTGGAAGCCAGCGAGGATTTCGTCGATGTCATCATTGACGTGAACCCACCGGCCGGCAGCACCCAGGCTACGCTGCACGGTATTGATATCGGCGTCTCGGCAATCAGTTATCTGATAACGCATCAGCAACCGACGACCTACGAGTTGGTGATCGCCGCGCAATCCACCGAGGCGCGTGATGCCACACTGACGCTTTCCGTTTCCGCCGCCGACGACCTGCTCGCCAACATTCACAGTGCAACCGCGCTGCGTATCGATACGACGCTAAGCCAATTTTCGCGCAGTGCATCCGATGCGGCCTATCTGGCAACACATGAGCAGGCGATTGCAGCAGCGCAACAGTGGGAAACCGCAGGTGACCTGCGCCGCGCCGGTATCGACTTGTACTACGCGGCGAGTTTGCTCTACTCACTTGAACGTGCCGCCGAGGCACACGAGCTGACGCTGCAAGCAGCGCAGATGCTTGCGACTACCGATGACACAAAATGGCAAGGATTCGCGCGAAGTCTTGCTGGGCTGACGGCGCTGCGCTTGCGTCGATTCGATGCTGCGCAATCCTTGCTTGCAGAATCCGAGCAGTTGTTGGCGTCGACCTACAACGGCCGCAGCCTTAACCCGGCGAAGACCAATCAGTGCTTCGCATTGATGCTGCAAAACCAGACCGCTCAAGCTGAACGTTGTTACCGAGGACTCATACCCATCGCCGAGCAAACCGGTGACTATGCGTCTTTATCGACGACCTGGCGCAACATTGCCCGCACGTATATGGCGCGCGGCGATTTTTCCGGCGCAGCGGACATTCTGGAAAAAGCGCTGAATGAATTGGATGCCCATGCTGACTTACGTCTGCGTGCATCACTGCATCTGCGTCTGGGTCTGATGCAGGACGCACTGGGCTACACACAACAGACCATTAACAACTACAACACAGCGCTGGACATTTCGCGCCAAATAGGCGACGAACGCGAAGTCGCGCGCGTGCTGGCAAATCTCGGCGAGGTTTACAGAAAATTGGGCATTCCGCAGCGTGCCATTACGCTGCTGCAGGAATCCGTCGATCTGCGCAAAGATGGTTTGCCGGAGATTTTGACCATTACAAAACTCAAATTAGCCGGCGCCATGTTGGCGGCGAGCGAATTTGAGTCAGCGAAAACTCTGTTCGAGCAAGTTCAACAGCTCGCAACGACAACACGCAATCAGAGCATTCTCGATATCGTCACTCTGGGTTTGGCAAAAATAGATCACTCGCAGGGCAAACACAACGCAACGATCCAGCGATTGCGGCCTTTGATCGAATCGATGCAGGAGGACGGCCGCAGCCCGCGTATATTGGCATCGGTACAGGTAACTTGCGCACGCGCGCTACTCGCAGGGGGCAATTGGCGCGAGAGCCTCAAGGTCGCAGGTGACGCCAGCGACTCGTTCGAGGCGCAGAATGGGCACCTGGAGCGGGCGGAAGCGCTGTCGATTATGGCTTGGGCGCTTTGGTCAATGGAACGGCGCACCGAAGCACAGGCATTGGCCGAACAGTCCGTCACGTTGGTTGATGGATTACGCAACAATATTGCCAGCGCCGATTTACGCGCCAGCTATCAGACGACGATCGCAGATGCCACCGAGCTGCTCGTGCATACCCATCTTGAGCTGGATGACAATCCCGAGCAAGCGCTGTACGTTGCCGAGCAATTCCGTGCGCGCACGCTGATCGACGTACTGTCAAAAAGCAGCGACGCCCAAGCCCGACAAGTACCGGCCGAACTGGAACGCGAGCGCGCGCAGTTGCGTGCGCGCATCAACGCCGCCGAATCCCGTCGTATCCAGGGCCGGCCAAGCCCGAATATCAGTGAGCTTGCCTTCAAATTGGATGCGCTCGATGGCCAGATCGCCGAACGCGATCCACGGTATCGGGCAGCGAATAACAGTAGCGCGCTGACCTTGGCGCAGATGCAAGCGTTGCTTGGCGACGATGACATCGTCATCCAATACTACCTCGGCGACCGCAGCAGTTACCGTTGGCTGATCACGAGCGAGACAGTCGCCTGGACCCAGCTGCCGCCTGCCGCGCGACTGAACGAGCTGGCACGCACAGCACACACTGGTTTGGCAAAGCGCGCTGACACGCGCAAGACGGCGGCGGGACTTGGCAGCATCCTGTTTGGCGGGCTTGAAGCCCAGATCAAGGCATCAGCAAACGTCATTGTCATCGCTGATCGCGGCTTGCACTACGTGCCATTCGATGTACTGCGAACCGCGCCCGATGCGCAACCGCTACTCGCCGGCAAGCCGTTGAGCTACGCACCGTCGCTGACTACGCTGGCGCTGAACCGGCAAACCACGCGTCGTGCCAGCAACGCAATTGCGGTGCTCGCCGATCCGGTGTTCAACGAGTCTGATCAGCGTACTCAATCTGAGGTTCGTGCCGATCTCACGCGTGCATCCGACATTGGCAAAACGCTGAATCGCTTGCCGATGAGCGCACTAGAAGCTGATGCGATCGCGACCTTGGCTGCCGACTATGACGTTAGTATGTTCACCGGCTTCGATGCCAACGTCGATGCGATGAAAACTGATGCCGTTTCCGAGGCCAGTGTGTTGCACATCGCAACCCACGGTTTCGTCGACGACGAAATCCCGGAGCGCAACGGGCTCGCCCTATCAGTCCGAACCGCCGACGGTCGCAGCCGCCCGGGCTTCTTCGGCTTGCGTGACATCTACGAATTGCGCCTGAACGCAGAATTGGTGGTTCTGTCCGCCTGCGACACGGCGTTAGGCCGGGACATGGCTGGCGAAGGTCTGCTCGGCCTGACACGTGGCTTTATGCTTGCCGGTGCATCGCGCGTGCTGGCCAGTCTGTGGCCCGTCGAGGACAGAGCCACGGCCGAACTGATGGAGCACTTCTATGAGGCGCTGCTGATCCAGAAGCAGGCGCCACCGGCGGCTTTGGCGTATGCAAAACAGCAGATGCAGGCGCAAAGACGGTGGAGACACCCGTATTTTTGGTCGGGTTTTGTGCTCTTGGGAGATTGGGCGCCGCTGCAGTGAGATAAACAGCGCAGCGGCGACAGAGGGAAGGTGCAGCGATTGAAAATAATGATTGCGTGTGCCGCAGTTGAATGAACTACAGCGAAAAGGGAATAACAAATGGTTGCATCAGGAACAAAATGCGTCGGTAACCCGAGAGATATCTATCAGTGGATCTGGAACGTGACGAAAGTCCAATCCAAACCCAAAGAGCAGGTACCGATGTCAGAAGGCGATCGGATCATCGTCTGTATCAGCGATGACGGCAAAGTTACATACAAACACCGCACAATCAGAGACCCCAAGAACACGGCGCTGTGGGACAACGCCTGCGCCATCATTTGCGAGCAAACCGGCGTCATCGTCGGCTCGTTTCCGGACGGTCGCACATTCAAGATGACGCTGGAGCAAGGTGAGCACGGCACGCAGATCCGCTGCAATCATCGCCGTAACCCGGACGAAGGTGACTGGTACGGCGACATGGGCGGCAGCCCGGTTTAGCGAGCACTAAATAAAGAGAATCCCATGACAGTACTTGCCTACAGACGCACTGCGAAAATTCTGCCAGAATCGGTATCCATGAAGGGGAGAGATTCCGGCAAAAGCGCTGCGCGCGATCCGGAGACAGATGCTCGCGCTGAAGAACAGCGCGCAGCAGCGGCTCTGGTGGCACGTATTTGTCAGGGTGATTTGGCAGCCGAGCAGGAAATGGTGCAGCGGTATTCGCAACCATTGCTGTTCATGCTCAAACGCCGCTGCGGCGATCCGGAGCTTGCCAATGACCTGCACCAGGACGTGTTCCGTGTGGTTATTGAGCGGCTCCGCGATCGCGGCATTGCCGAACCTGGCCTTCTCGCGGGCTTCATTCAAAGCACGGGTCGCAACCTGCTGATCGGCGTTATTCGTCGCCGGCAGCGGCGCCAGACTTACGCCGACAGCGATACGGTCGCTGAAGCGCGCGACGATTCGCAGATCACCCAGGCCGACGAAACTGAAGCTGCACAAATGGCCGTTCATGTGCGCAATCTGTTGGAAGAGCTGGGCTCTGAGCGAGATCGCGCCATCTTGACGCGCTTTTTCCTTAATCAGGAAGACAAAGCCAGCATCTGCGCCGGCCTCGAATTGAGTGATCTGCACTTCAATCGCGTGCTCTATCGCGCTAAAAAACGTTTCCGCGAGTTGCTGCAAGCCAGCGACAGCGGGTTGGTTAGAGAGCTTATTGCCGGACGCGATAAGGATTAATACGATGAACGGAGACTCCCGTATGAACCGTGACCTGGTGGTCGAGAATAATCTCGTGGATCGCTATTTATTGGGCCAGCTGAGCGAAAGCGAAGCGATGGCGTTCGAAGATTTCTATGCCAGCTCGCCTGAAACGATGGCCGAGCTTGAGCAAAGCGCACAGATGATTGACGGGTTCACGCATCTGGCGCGCAACAGCGACATTACGCAAAAGACCGTAGCCAGCCTCGCTGAAGCCCGGCAACGCAAGTCGCAGTCTGGCGTCATGCGGATGCTGAGCTCGCCGATGTATAGCGCCGCAGCGACGCTGGTAGCCGTTGCTGCCATCGTGATCGTCGGTATCAACAGTCAGTTGGGTGGCCCGGGCGGCAGCGGCGACACGCGCACAGCCAGTCGCACAGCGTCCAACTTCCCGCTGGCGACGCTCGGCGCAACACGCGGCAGCGAACAGGGGGCACTGATCGAGCTCGGCGATGCCGCTGAGCTGGTGCTGGCGCTGGACGTTGTCGGCAGTGCCGATCGCTCTTTCACGGCCGCCGTGCAGAATGCCAACGGCGATCTGATCCATAAGTTTGACAACATGGTGCCTGATCAATTCGACTCGCTGCGATTATTGCTGGACGCTGCGATGATTCCCGAGGGCGATTACCGTGTGATTGTGCGCGGCGAGACGAATACAGCGAATACACTGACATTCGCGTTCTCCACCCAGGATTGAGCTCCGCCACTGGGCGCAATACGCCCGGACGCATGCACTGCCAAGCGATGCCTCGGCATAACCCGCTAGACTTCGCAAGGCTGTAACGCCAGACTCGTTGCTGCGCACTGTCCTACGGAGCACAGCACCTCTTGTACTTTCTCACCGACGTCATCGTCTACCTCGCCGTTGCCATCGTTGCCGTGCCGCTCACCAAGCGACTCGGCCTGGGCTCGGTGCTCGGTTACCTGCTTGCCGGGCTGATCATCGGACCATCGGTGTTACAGCTCGTCACCGACGTCGATACAATCCTGCACTTCTCGGAACTCGGCGTCGTCTTCCTGCTGTTTATCATCGGGCTTGAGATTCAGCCGTCACGATTGTGGGTGCTGCGCAAGGCCGTGTTCGGACTCGGTGGTGCGCAGGTGGGTTTGACCGGCGTCTTGCTGACCGGTATCGCAATGCTGGCCGGGCTGACGCTAAACACGGCAATCTGTGTCGGGTTTGGGCTTGCACTATCGTCAACGGCGTTCACGATGCAGCTGCTCGGTGAGCGCAAAGAACTCGCACGGCGCTACGGTCGTTCGGCATTCGCCGTCTTGCTGTTCCAGGATATCGCCGTGATTCCGATGCTAGCCCTACTGCCGCTGCTCGCCACCGGCGGTGACATGCAATTGCAACCAACTGCAATCGCCATGGCTGCTGGCGCGATGACCGCGCTCGTCGTCGGCGGTCATCTCGCCCTACGCCCTGTGTTGCGGATTATCGCTGGTACGCAGATCCGCGAATTGCTGACAGCGGTTGCGCTGCTGGTTGTCATCGGCAGCGCGACATTGATGTACAACGTCGGTCTGTCGATGGGCCTGGGCGCCTTCATCGCCGGCATGCTGCTCGCCGACTCAGAATATCGTCACCAGCTTGAGACAGACATCGAGCCGTTCAAGGGTTTGCTGCTTGGCCTGTTTTTCATTGCGGTGGGCATGTCGGTGAATCTGAACCTGATTGCCGAGCGTGCCGGTGCGATTGCCGCTTCGGTGATTGTGCTGATGACCGTCAAAACGCTGGTGTTAATGATGCTGGGCGGTCGCTTCGACCTGCGCATGGATGAACGCGTGCGGCTAGGTCTGATCCTGTCGCAAGGCGGCGAGTTCGGCTTCGTTCTGTTCACAGCAGCCGTCGGCAGCGCGGTTATGGAGCGCTCACTGGCCGACTTCCTGATCGTCGTTGTCAGCATCTCGATGGCACTGACGCCGGTCGTTATGATCGCAGCCGATGCGTGGATTCAACGCAATAACCGCGTTGAGGCACCCGACTACGACAACATCGACGGCGAAGACGTCGATGTCATTTTGGTCAGTTTCGGCCGTTTCGGACAAATCATCGGCCGTATCCTACTTAGCAAAGGGATCGCTTTCACCGCGCTCGAATCGAGCCCGGAACAAGTCGAAGTAGTGCGCAAGTTCGGCAACAAAGTGTATTTCGGCGACGCGCGACGGGTTGATTTGCTGCATGCCGCCGGTGCCGACAAAGCCAAATTCCTGATCCTGGCGATCGACGATATGGAGGCCTCCGTCGAGGCCGCCGCGCTGATTCGGCAACATTTCCCGCACCTGCGCATTCTTGCACGCGCCCACAACCGGATTCATGCCCATCGCCTGATGGATCTGGGCATCAACGATCCGGTGCGCGATACGCTGCATTCGTCGCTATTAGTCACGCGGCGCTTACTGACCGAGATGGGTCTTCCAGAGGAAGAAGCCACCCACGCCGTAGAAACCTTCCTTGAACACGACGAGCGCTATCTGCGTCAGCAAGCGGCGATACGGCAAGACGAAAAGCAACTGATGCAGACGGCGCGCGAGGCGGCCGCAGACCTTGCGACGCTGCTCCGCCGCGACACCGATCAGGTGCGCAAAGCCGAGCTCAAAAATGAGGCGCCGCCGTCAAACGAGACGTAGTGTCCCGGCAGAAGGCAGCCAGGCCGTCAGCCGCTTGTAGCCACCGCTCCTTATCGTGCTTGTTTTGTGCTTTGAACGCGTGCTCAAGCTGACTCGCAAGACTGCGATCGCCGGCTTCACAGTGTGCAACCATTTCAAGCGGCCCGCGGCCACGCAAATAGCGTGCGCCGCTGCCATCGACATGCTGCGCGAAGCGGCGCTTAAGATCCGTCGTGATGCCGGTGTACAGCGATCCGTCGGCGCAACGCACGATGTACAGCCACCAGATGGCGTCACCGGCCACGTCAATACGTCGGGTCGTACATGTACTGCGCAATGTAGCCGCGCAAGTCCTCCGGGGCATCGATCGACGCCAAACCGTCTGCGAACGCACGCTGCGCAACCGATACGGCAATATCCAGTGAAATCTCGCGAATCTTAGTCAGCGGCGGATACAACGTGCCGTCGGCCAGATCATTGTCACTGATCAGATTTGCCAGACAGCTCGCAGCCTCGAGGAACATGACATCGGTCACACGCGATGCGCCAACGACCACAGCACCGAGACCGATGCCCGGGAATATGTAGGCGTTGTTGCCTTGCCCCGGCCAATGCGTCTTGCCTTTATGCTTGACCGGCGCGAACGGACTGCCGCTGGCAAATAGCGCTTTACCGTTGCTCCATTGATAGGCCTGCTCGGCTGTGCATTCGGCACGCGAAGTTGGATTGGACAGTGCAAAAATGACCGGGCGATCATTGAGCTCGGCCATCTTGCTGACGATTTCCTGCGTAAACGTGCCCGGCGAGCCGGTCGCACCAATCAACGCATGCGGTTTGAACGCATCCAGCCCCTCAAGGAAACTCATGTCCGGCGCGTCTGGCGCGAAGCGCTCCAACGCACCGGTTACCGACTTCGATGCGCTGTTCAGTACACCGCTACGACCCACGAAACGAATCCGATCACACGCCTGCGCTTCACTCAGACCGGCATCCATCATTGAAGAGACCAGTAGATCAGCGATACCAGTCGCCGCAGAGCCGTGTCCTAGGAACATCACCCGCATGTCGGTCAGCGGCGTTTTTGTCACACGCGTTGATGCGATGATGCCAGCCAACGCAACGGATGCGGTGCCTTGAATGTCATCGTTGAAACACAAGACCTCGTCGCGGTAGCGGTCGAGAAACAACTGCGCGTTCGGTGTCGCGAAATCCTCAAACTGGATCAGGGCTTTCGGAAAGCGCTTTTGCACGCCACGAATAAACTCGTCAATCAACGCTTCGTATTTCGCGCCGCGAACACGCTCGCGCGGGATGCCGAGATAGACCGGATCATTGCGCAACTCTTCGTTATCGGTACCTACATCGATAACAACGGGCAACGTTTGCTCCGGATAGATACCGGCGCAAGCGGTATACAACGCCAGCTTGCCGATCGAGATGCCCATGCCATTGCTGCCAAGATCCCCCAGACCCAGCACGCGCTCGCCATCGGTAACGACGATGACCCGCACATCATCTTCCGGCCAATTCGCTAACAGCTTGTCGACGTCGCCTGCATCGTCGATGGACACATACAGTCCGCGCGAATCGCGGAAGATGTTCGCAAACTCCTTACATGCCTCGCCAACCGTTGGCGTGTAAATCAGCGGCATGATCTCTTCGATATGCTCGACGACCAGCTTGAAAAACAACGGCTCGCTGCGCACCTGCAAGGCACGCAACGCGATATAGCGCTCTATGTCGTAGGCTTTACGGCGGATGTTACTCAGAATACGACTGAGTTGTTGTTGCTGCGTGTTGACGGTAGGTGGCAGCAGGCCACGCAGCCCTAGCTCCTCACGCTCCTGCATCGTGAACGCAGTAGATTTGTTGCGGGTCGCATCGCGCAGCAAATCAACGCCGCGCGGTTGTGCCTTGTCGCCCATAGTCAGATTCCTTGTCTAATCGCTATTGCTGGCGATCGCGTCTGCATGCAGCGCTTCCAGCTCATCGAAACGTTTGTCTTTGGCTTCCCACAGATCGGCAAGCCACTGATGGAATTGCGCGCGAAACTCGCGGTCGTTCGAATAGTCACCCTCGCGCATCCAAGGCTCAATCGTTATTTCGCGAACATCAACGATGACGTGTTTAAGTCGACCGGTGCACAAATCCCAGAAGCTCTTGATGCCACCCGGGTAAACCACCGTGACATCCAGCATTGATTTGAACTGCTCACCCATAACCGACAGCGCGAATGCGATGCCGCCGGCACGCGGCGGCAACAGGTGCTCAAACTTTGATGACCGGCGCGCATGCTTTTCCGGCGTGAAACGCGTGCCTTCGACGAAATTGATGACCGACGTTGGCACCTCGCTAAAGCGTTCGCATGAACGCCTGGTCGCCTCAAGGTCCTGCCCGCGCCGCTCCGGATATTTCTTAAGATACGATTTCGAGTGGCGCTTCATGAAGGGCATGTCCATCGCCCACCACGCCAGCCCGAGGAATGGCACCCAGATCAGCTGGCTCTTGATGAAAAACTTCAGGAATGGGATACGTCGGTTCAGCACATATTGCAGGACGATGATGTCGACCCACGATTGGTGATTGGCCAATACCAGATACCAGTCCTTGCGCCGCAAGCCATCAACACCGGTGACATACCAATGCGTGTCCTGCGTGACGTCCTGCAGCCAGCCGTTGACGGTGATCCAGTTTTCACCGCACGCAATCAGTACCCGCGACGTAAAGCGGCGGATAGCCGCGAACGGCAGCAGCAACCGGACGATCGCAAAGATCATGATCGGTATGAACCAGAACACGATATTCAACGTAATCACGACGAGAATTACCGCGCCTTTCAGGTTTCTGAGCATAGTGGTCTTGCACCGAATTCGAGCGTCGTCATTATGCCGTAGCCAGCGTCGAAAAACTGCCCGGTTTGCCTTCAGGTTCCATTCAGGCGCGGTGACTAACATGGGAGTCATCACTGGCGGCACTCTCGCCATGACCCTGATGATGGAGACTGACCATGCACAAACCCACCCTGATCGCCCTCGCTTTGACCGGATTGTCCGCCGGCGCAATCGCCGATCACCGTGATAGCGACTTGAGCTACGACTTTCTTGAATACCGCTATCAAGAGGCAGAGCTCGATTTCAACGACTTCGAAATTGACGGAGACGGCTACCAGTTCAACGGCGCGCTGGAGATCTCCGATTCGCTGCATCTGTTCGGCGGTTTCGACAAACTGACGTTTGATGATGACGTCGAGTTGCAGACACGCGTGCTCGGCATCGGTTGGGCGTTTGATCTGAGTGCGCGAACCGATATCGTGCTGCGCGCCGGTGTTGTCGATGCAGAGTTTGAGGATCCGCAGTTCCGGCAAACCGCGGACGGCGCGGTATTCTCAATTGGCGTACGCAGCTTTGTGCGCGACGATATCGAGCTATACGGCAATTTGAACCGCTTTCAATTCGACGACATTGACGACGAAGAGAGCACGACGATTGGTCTGGACTTCTACTTCAGCGAGAGCTTCGCCGTAGGACCTGCTATCAACTGGATTGAAGACACGACGACCTGGTCGCTTGGCGGTAAATTTTACTTCTGACGGTCCACACCAGCGGTGTGATCAGCGCCAGGCAGCTTGGATTCGATCCAGCGCTGCCTGGTCGGGTCGCAGCGTGGCGACATCCAGATCGCGCAGTGGTGTCTGGCAAGTGCCGGCGATCGCATGCATATCGCCAGGTTCCTCATCGATATACAGCAAACCTGTGACGACCTCGCCGGCCGCATTGTGGCGCTGAATATACTCGATCGCCTGACCACGATCGGCGGGGTTGTAGCTGTCGTCGACCTTGCGCAGTCGCACTTCGCTACCATCGTGCAACGCGACGGGCACCGCCTCGCCTGCGGCATAGTCTGCGGTGATTTCGGACTGCGGCGCGACATAGTCGGCCTGCGTTACCGGACGCACATGCTCGCGACTGTATGAGTAGCTCTTTGTCGAACCCTCATGGTCGTTGAACGTCACGCACGGGCTAATAATATCGATCAGCGCAAACCCGTTGTGGCTGAGCGCTGACTTGAGCAGCGGCACCAGTTGCGCCTTGTCGCCGGAGAAACTGCGCGCGACGAACGTCGCGCCCAGCGCCAATGCGACTGACACCGGATCGATCGGCGGTTGCTGATTGGCCGCGCCTTTCTTGGCCTTGCTGCCGACATCAGCAGATGCCGAGAACTGGCCTTTCGTCAGACCATAAACACCATTGTTCTCAATCAAATAGGTCATATTCAGATTGCGGCGAATCACATGCGCAAACTGTCCCATGCCAATCGACAATGAATCACCGTCACCGGATATCCCGAGGTAGGTCATCTGACGGTTAGCAGCGTTCGCACCGGTCGTTACAGACGGCATACGACCGTGAACCGAATTGAACCCATGCGAGCCGCTCATGAAATACGCGGGCGTCTTTGACGAGCAACCGATGCCGCTCATTTTGGCTAAACCGTGCGGTTCAATGTTCAACTCAAACGCCGCTTGCACGATCGCACCAGTCACTGAATCATGCCCGCAACCGGCGCATAGCGTCGACACAACGCCTTCGTAGTCGCGAAACGTCAGACCATGCTGATTTTTCGGCAGCTTCGGGTGAGCCACTTTGGGCTTGGCAAGATAACTCATTCGATATCCTAGGCAGCGCGACCACGCTGCAAGTATTCGCGCATCGGTACTTCGATGCTGGTCGCCGTAATTGGCGAGCCGTCGTAGTGCAACACCGACTGTAGCTGAACACCGGCGACGTCGAGATCATTGATCAACAGCGTGCGTAGCTGCCCATCGCGGTTCTGCTCAACAACAAAAACCGTGTCGTACTTATCGATAAACGATCGTACGTCAGCGTGGAACGGAAACGCTCGCACACGCAGATAATCAAGTGCGTACCCTTGCTGCGCCAAACGGTCTACCGCTTCGCGCACGGCCGCATCACTGCTGCCAAACGCAATGACGCCAGCCTTCGCAAACGACGGAGTTGTCAGCTCCGGCGCCGGAAGGTGTTCGCGCATGTTGTCCCATTTCACCAGCAGACGATCCACAACGTCCTTGTACTCTGCAGAATCTTCGGTATAGCCGCCAAACTTGTTGTGGCCCGATCCGCGCGTGAAATAGGCGCCTTTTGCGCTATGACCCGGCAACGTTCGGTACGGCACACCGTCACCATCCACATCGAGATAGCGATGAAACTTCTCAACGGCTTCGAGTGCCTGCGCATCGAGCACTTTGCCGCGCGCCGGTTGATAGTCCTGGTCGGCGGTAAGCGCCGGTACCATCCAGTCGTTCATACCAATATCCAGATCCGACATGACAATCACTGGCGTCTGGAATCTCTCCGCCGTGTCGAAGGCTGCAACTGCCATGTCGAAGCACTCGGCGGGATCGCGCGGCAACAGCAGGACATGCCGGGTATCACCGTGTGATGCATATGCACAGGCCATCAGATCACTTTGTTGCGTGCGCGTCGGCATGCCGGTTGATGGGCCGGTGCGCTGCACGTCAAACACGACCGTCGGGATCTCGGCGTAGTAGGCGAAACCCAGGAACTCGCTCATCAACGAAATACCCGGACCGCTGGTTGGCGTAAATGCGCGCGCACCCATCCACGACGCGCCGAGCACCATGCCGATAGCCGCCAGCTCATCCTCAGCCTGCACAATGCAATAGTGGTTTTCACCGGTTTCCGGATCAACGCGCAACTGCGCACAAAACTGGCTGAAAGCATCCATCAGCGATGTTGAGGGCGTGATGGGATACCAGGCACCGACGGTGGCACCGGCGTAGACACACCCGAGGCCTGCGGCCGTGTTGCCATCCACCAATACGTGGCCTTCGGTCTTGTCCATCGTCGCCACCTGCACCGGTAACGGACAATCGAAGTGTGCTTGCGCGTAGTCGTAGCCCAGACGTATGGCGGCCAGATTGGAATCGATCAGCTTGGGTTTGCTGGCATAGGTTTCGCGCAGCAAGGCATCAATAATCTCCAAATCGATATTGAGCAGCGCGGCCAACACACCGACGTACGCGATATTCTTCATCAACACACGCGCCCGCGCGCCATCGAAGTTATCGTTGCACAGCTGCGACAGCGGCACACCAATGATCGTGACATCATCACGCACCAGCTGGCGACTGCGCGGCCAGGTACTATCATAGATCAGCCAGCCGCCCGGGCGCACGCTGGCAAGATCCTTGTCGTAGGTCTGCACATTCATCGCGACCATGACATCGACGTGGCCCGATGCGCACAGATAGGCATCCTTGGTTGCGCGAATTTCGTACCAGGTCGGTAAGCCCTGAATGTTAGACGGGAAAAAATTCTTGCCGCAAACAGGTATGCCCATACGGAACAATGCTTTGAGCAACAAGCCGTTTGCGCTCGCCGAACCACTGCCGTTAACGGTTGCAACACGCATGGTCATGTCGTTGACCGATGCCAACGTCGTCGTCGCCATGCCCTACCCTGCCTTGCGCACGACGCGCGGCGCCGGCGGTGCTGATGACGTGCCTGCATACGGCAACACGATCTGCGACTTTTGCATGTCCCATGCGCCTGTCGGACAACGCTCGGCACACAATCCGCAGTGCACGCACAGATCCTCGTCCTTGACCATGACGCGCCCGGTGTGGGGCAGATCCTCGGACACGAACAACGGTTCGCCCAACGTTTCGGCCGGCGCGTTCAACCGTTGCCGCAACTCGGGCTCCGGACCATTGGCCGTCATCGTCAGGCAACTGGTCGGGCAGATATCGATACAGGCATCACACTCAATGCAAGTGCTGGCGTTGAACACCGTTTGCACATCGCAGTTCAGACAGCGCTCGACCTCTTCCAACGTCTGCTGCTCGGTGAAGCCAAGCTCCACTTCGATGTCGAGTTTCTTGAAACGCTCTTTCAGGCCAACGTGTGGCATCAAGCGTCGCTCGGCGGCATCGTAATTGTTCGAATAACTCCATTCATGAATACCCATCTTCTGCGCTTGCATTTGCAGCACATCAGCAGGTCGATCATGAATGTCCAGACCGTGACAATAGCGATCAATGGAAATAGCCGCAGCATGGCCATGCGCGACACCCCAGATAATGTTCTTGGGACCGAAGGCCGCATCACCGCCGAAGAACACGCCATCACGGCTACACATGTGTGTCGTTTCGTCGACAACCGGGCACTCCCATTCGTTGAACTCAATGCCGATGTCTTTTTCGATCCACTCGAATGCGTTTTCCTGACCGATCGCGAGGATCACGTCATCGCAGGCAATAAACACTTCGCCGACGACCGTTTGATCGGTGATACGACCCGCGTCGTCGAGCGTGTACTGTATCTCGTCGAACAGCATACCCTGCAATTCGCCGCCCTCAACCACGAAAGACTTGGGCGAATGATTGACGACAATGTCGACATTCTCCTCTTCGGCATCTTCCAGCTCCCAGTCCGATGCCTTGAAGAACTCACGTGGTTTGCGCGCCATGACCTTGACGTTTGTAGCACCCAAGCGCAACGCCGACCGACAGCAATCCATCGCCGTATTGCCAACGCCAATAATCAGCACGCGCTCACCGATAGATTTCGTGTGCTCGAACGCCACCGATTCGAGCCACTGGATACCGATGTGAATACGCGGCGACTGATCGCGCCCCGGTAGATTCAACTCTTTGCCTTTCGGCGCGCCAGTGCCGACGAACACAGCATCGTAGTGTCCTTCGTCGAGCAACTGGCGCAGCGACTCGATAGGGTGCTCGTAGTGCACATTGACGCCCATGTTGAGGATATTGTCGATCTCCTCATCGAGCACGGTCGGCGGCAAACGAAACTGCGGGATGTTGGTTCGCATCAGGCCGCCCGGTTTGGCGTGTGCCTCAAACAGGTCTATGTCATAACCCAGCGGCGCCAGATCGTTGGCGACCGTTAGCGATGCACATCCGGCACCGATCAACGCAAGACGCTTGCCGTTCTTGACTTGCGGTGCACGCGGCAGCCGGTCAGAGATATCTTCCTTATGATCCGCGGCAACGCGCTTGAGACGACAAATGGCGACCGGTTTGTCTTCAACGCGGCCGCGCCGACACGCCGGCTCGCAAGGCCGATCACACACCCGCCCGAGAATGCCGGGAAACACGTTCGACTGCCGATTTGCCATGTAGGCGTCGGTGAAGCGCCCCTGGGCGATCAACCGAATGTAGTGTGGAACGTCGGTATGAGCCGGGCAGGCCCATTGGCAATCAACGACCCGGTGGAAGTAATCCGGATCTTTCGTATCGGTTGGTTTCATATCGCATTAACGCCATACCGGCAGACCAATATGGCGACGTCCCCACATCGCATTTCTTGTCCTTGTTGGCAGCTTACTCCGGGATCATTGCCGGGGAAACCAATTTTTTGCGATCAGCGCGTCGTGTCACACGCCAACGGCTGACCGTGCGCGACATCAGTGACGTTCTCGCCGTCAAACGCCAACTGGCCGTTGACGTAAGTCGCCGCGACTCGGTGACCGAATTCGACGCCGACAAACGGTGTCCAGCCACACTTGGCCAGACTGTTAGCATCGGTTGCTGTCCACGGGTTGTGCGGATCAACCAACACCAGATCGGCGTAGTAACCCTCGCGCAAATAGCCGCGCTCGGGAATGCCAAACAGGCGCGCCGGTGCATGCGCGAGTTTTTCAACGATGAAGCTGGCGTCCACGCCCAGCGTTTGCGTCAGTTCCAACGCCGCGACCAGCGCGTGTTGGGTCAGCGGCATACCGGCCGGCGCGGCGAAATAGTGGCGCTCTTTCTCGCTCAGCAAATGCGGCGCATGGTCAGTTGCAATGACATCGAGGCGCCCATCGAGCAGCGCTTGTCGCAATGCGGCGCGATCCGACTCATATTTAATCGCCGGGTTGCACTTGATACGGGTGCCAAGCGCGGCGTAGTCGCTGGCATCGAACCACAGGTGATGAATGCAGACCTCAGCCGTGATGCGCTTGTCGTCGAGTGGCCCCGCCGTGAACTGCGCCATCTCATCTGCCGTTGTCAAATGCAATACATGCAAACGCGCATCATATTCGCGCGCCAACCCGATCGCATACGAAGAGCTCTTCAGGCACGTGTCCGCGCCGCGAATCTCCGGGTGTTTTTCGATCGGTACTGCATCACCGTACGTGTCACGCATCGCGCGCTCATTGGCCCAGATCATCGGCGAGTCTTCGCAATGGGTCACCACCAACAGCGGCGCCTCGCGGAACAAGCCATGCAACGCCTGTTCGTCATCGACCAGCAAATTGCCCGTCGATGCCCCCATGAACGCCTTGATCCCACACGCCTCATTCGGCTGCAGTCGCTTGATCTCTTCAAGGTTGTCGTTGGTGGCGCCGAAGTAGAACGCATAGTTGGCGTGGCAACGCCCGGCGGCCAATGTATATTTGTCCGCCATCACCGGGCGTGTGACCGTCGCCGGGTTCACGTTCGGCATATCCATAAAACTAGTTGTACCGCCAGCGACAGCGGCGCGTGACTCACTGCGCAGGTCACCCTTTTGCGTCAGCCCCGGTTCGCGGAAATGCACCTGATCATCGATCATGCCCGGCATCAGCCATTTGCCTTGTGCATCGACGACCCGCATGCCTTCCTGCGGCGTGATACCTGAATCGATGCGTTCAATACGCTCGCCGTCAATCAGCAGGTCCGCATCAAACATGCGACCTTCGTTGACCAGTTTTGCGCCTGTAATCAGTGTTTTTTGAGTCATGATATTGCCGCCGCGAAAGTGTCAGTGGCAGTCACCAGCGCGCTGGCATTGCCGGGTTCAAACGCCGAGTGACCGGCATCGGCCACGATTTCCAGCCGTGCCTGCGGCCACGCTTCGTGCAACTCCCACGCAGAGACTGCAGGGCACACGACATCGTAACGCCCCTGCACGATGACCGCGGGAATGTCACGAATCACGTCGACGTTGTCGATAAGCTGGTTCGCCGCCATAAAGCCGTTGTTGACAAAATAGTGGCACTCGATTCGCGCCATCGCCAACGCATGTTTGGTCTCGCCGAACGACATTTTGGCGCTCTCATTCGGATGCAGGAAGCTCGTCGCCCCTTCCCACACCGACCAGGCGCGCGCGGCTTCCAGTCGCGTCGCTTCGTCGTCACTGGTCAGTCGCTTGTGGTAGGCAGTGAGCAAATCGCCGCGCTCGGCAACCGGGATCGGCGCCAGATAGTGCGCCCATTGATCCGGAAAAATCTCGCTGGCGCCATGTTGGTAAAACCAGTGAATCTCCTTGTCGCGCAACATGAAGATGCCGCGTAACACGATTTCGGTGACACGCTGCGGATGCGCCTGACTGTAGGCGAGCGCAAGCGTGCTGCCCCATGAGCCACCGAACACCTGCCAGCGGCGAATCTGCAACACCTCACGCAACACTTCGATGTCGTCAATCAGGTGTTGGGTGGTATTGCACTCGAGACTGGCGTGCGGCGTGCTTTGCCCGGCACCGCGCTGGTCGAACATAACGATTCGATAAATATCCGGATTGAAAAAACGTCGCATGCCCGGTGTGCTGCCACCACCCGGACCGCCGTGCAGTGCAACCACCGGCTTGCCGTTGGGGTTACCGGATTGTTCGTAGTACAGACGGTGACCGTCACCGACCTCGAGAAACCCGCTCTGGAACGGCTCAATGGCAGGATACACGTCGCGATAACTGCGGCTGGGTTGGTTCATAGCAGCATTATGCGAGACAGCGGCTACGCTTGTCATGTATGCAGTGGACGCCAGCGTGTGCGAATATCGGCCGCATGTTGATCGCATCTGCTGGAAATCCGATGTCGCTACGCCTGGCACTGCTGTGCATCATCACAACACTGGTCGGGTGCGGCCAAGCACCAGACAGCGCGCTGCGTCGCGGCAATATCGCCGAACCATCAACGCTCGACCCGCACCGTTCGGAAGGCGTGTCGTCAGGCAATATCCTACGTGATCTGTACGAAGGGCTGGTTGCGGAAGGCGCTGACGGCAGCCTGCAACCGGGCGCGGCAGCGCGCTGGGAAATCAGTGAGGACGGGCGCACCTATCGGTTTTATTTGCGCAATGACGGGCGCTGGAGCAACGGCGATCCGCTGGTCGCGGACGACTTTGTCGCCGGCATACGGCGCACCGTCGACCCGCAGACGCGCAGCGGCTATGCGCCGTCGCTGGCGCCGATCATCAACGCCAGCGAGGTCACAGCCGGTGAACTGCCGGTTGAGCAGCTAGGCGTGCGCGCCATCGATCCGCTGACAGTCGAAATTCAACTGCAAAGACCGACGCCATATTTTCTCGGCCTGCTGACCAACTCGCCGACCTATCCATTGCATCGAGCCAGTTTCGATGCACTCGGTGATGCCTTCGTCAAACCCGGCAACATGGTGTCGAACGGGGCCTACGAACTGGAGTCATGGCGCATCGGCGATCGGCTTGTGGTCAAACGCAACGCGAACTACCGCGATGCCGACAAGGTCGCTATCGAGCGCGTTGAATTCCTGCCGATTGAAGACACCGCTAACGAGTTGAATCTGTTTCGCGCCGGTGACCTGGACATCACATCCAATGCACCGGGCGCGCTGTACCAGGATCTGAAGAATACTTACGGCGATCGCTTTCTGGTGGCACCCAACCTCAGCGTGTACTTCCTCGTGTTTGACATGAGCGAGCCGCCGTTTGATGACATCCGTTTGCGCGAAGCGCTGACGCGCGCCGTGGATCGCGATGACATCGCCAACGTAGTGTTGGGTGCCGGCCAGCTAGGTGCATGGGGTCTTGTGCCACCCGGCGTGACCGGCTATGAATCGTTCTCCTATGCCTGGCGCGATCATCCGCGCGACGAGCAGCTGGCCGCCGCACGCGCGCTTTATGCGCAGGCGGGCTATAACGCCGACACGCCGCTCAGCGCCGAGCTGATTTACAACACCAGCGACAATCACAAGAAAATCGCCGTCGCCGTGCAGGCGATGCTGCGCGAGAACCTTGGCGCTGCCGTAACTGTGATTAATCAGGAATTCAAGGTGATGCTGCAAAACCGCAACCAGCGCGAGAACTGGGATTTGCTGCGCCTCGGGTGGACAGGCGACTACAACGACGCGAATACATTCCTCGAGATTTTTCGCAGCGATCATCCGCAAAACACATCGACGTTTGCCGACCCCCAGTTTGACGCGATGCTCGACGCTGCCAACCGCGAGCTCGATCCGGCCAGACGCAGCGCATTGCTGGCACAGGCCGAGGCACGCGTGATGCAGCAATACCCGGTGTTGCCGCTGTATTTTTACGTCAGCAAACGGTTGGTGGCCGAGCGCGTGGCCGGCTTCCAGCCGAACATCATGAATCGCATTTACTCGCGCCACTTGAGCTTGCGCTAACCGCAATCTGAAGCATTTTCAGCACGTTAGCAGAAGCATCGCGGGACCCGCGGCGGCGCAGTACCGCCCGGCGATTTGGACATTTGCGCGCCGAGCCTGCTAGTTTCATGCAGATTGGTAGCGGCGCTTGCCTGTTTGCCACACCCAACACCACCCTCGAAAAGGATCGCACCATGCGTCGATTGACGGCTATTTTCGTCTCGTTGATGTTCTATGCTCTGGCCACTACTGCACAAGCCGCGGACGTCGATATCCCGTTCACCCAATTCACGCTCGATAACGGCCTGACCGTGATCGTGCATGAAGACCACAAAGCACCGATTGTTGCGGTCAATCTCTGGTACCACGTCGGCTCGAAGAACGAAAAAGAAGGTCGCACCGGTTTCGCTCACCTGTTCGAGCACCTGATGTTCCAGGGCAGCGAAAACTATAACGACGAATACTTCGGGCCGTTCGAGCGCATCGGCGCCACTGGCCAGAACGGCACAACCTCTTTTGATCGCACGAACTATTTCCAAAATGTGCCGACGACCGGCGTTGACCTTGCGTTGTGGATGGAATCCGACCGCATGGGGCACCTGCTGGATGTCATTACGCAGGAGCGGCTCGACGAGCAGCGCGCCGTGGTACAGAACGAAAAACGCCAGCGCGAGAACCAGCCCTACGGCAAGGTATTTGATCGGTTGATTGAGGGGTTGTTTCCCAAAGGTCATCCCTACTCCTGGTTGCCGATCGGTTCGATGGAAGACCTGAATGCAGCGACCCTTGATGACGTAAAGGAGTGGTTCCGCACCTACTACGGCCCGAACAACGCAGTGTTGGTCCTGGCCGGTGACATCACCCCCGAGGTTGCGCGCGAAAAGGCCGAACGCTTTTTCGGCGATATTCCGCCGGGACCGCCGGTCACGCACCACGAAACGTGGGTACCTACGCTGACCACCGAGCATCGCGAAGTGATGCAGGACCGGGTTCCACAAACGGTCATCTACAAATCCTGGCCAGCACCACATTGGTCTGACGGGGACAACGAGTTACTGCAGTTGGGTCTGGCTGTGCTCGGCGGCGGTAAGAACTCACGACTGTACGAGCGTCTGGTCTATAACGATCAAACTGCAACCAGCGTGGGCGCAAGCCTTGCACCGTTTGAAATCAGCGGCATCATCTACATCACCGCCAGCGTCCAACCGGGCGGCGATGTAGCCGCGGTAGAAGCGGCGATGGATGAGGAGATCGAGAGATTCCTCGCCAAGGGTCCGACGAAAAGTGAATTGCAGCGCGTGCGCACGCAGGCCAAGGCCGGCTTCATTCGCGGTGCCGAGCGCATTGGCGGCTTCGGTGGCAAATCGGACATCCTGGCCGAGAATTTCGTCTACGCCGGTTCAGCGGACTTTTACAAGACGTCGCTCAAACGACTGGACGCGGCGACGCCAAAGTCGATACAGGATGCGCTACAACGGAATCTGACCGATGGTCGCTATGTTCTGACCGTCGTGCCGATCGACAGCAATTTGAAGGCTAGCGGCGACGGCGTGAATCGCAGCACTGGCGTACCGTTCCCGAGCGCTTTCCCTGAGGTAGGTTTCCCAACCTTCGAGCGTGGCACCCTCGACAACGGGCTGTCGCTGTTGGTCGTTAATCGCAACGATCTGCCACTGATCGACATGAGTATGGTGTTCGACGCCGGTTTTGCTGCGGACCAGACCGGTCAGGGTGGGCTACCCGGCACAGCAAGTTTTGCAATGACCATGCTGGACGAAGGCACGAGCAAGCGCAGCGCGTTGGAGATCAGCGAAGCGTTGGCACAACTTGGCGCCAATCTGGGTGCTGGCGCCAATCTCGACAGCGCAACGGTATCGCTGAACACGCTCAGCGATACGCTCGGAGAGGCACTGGATATCTACGCTGATGTCATTTTGAATCCCGCGTTCCCGGCCGACGAAATCAGCCGCATCAAGAAGTCCCGCCTGGCCGCCATCGCCAATGAACGCACGCAGCCACAAGCCATGGCATTGCGCGTGCTGCCAAAACTGATGTACGGCGACGGCCATGCCTACAGCCAACCGTTGACTGGCACCGGCACCGAAGAGACGGTGGCTAAAATCGATCAGGCGACTTTGAAGGCATTCCACGACACGTGGTTTAAGCCGAACAACGCGACGCTTGTGATTGTTGGTGACACAACGCTCGCCGACATCAAGCCGCAGATCGAGGCGCGTTTCGGTAAGTGGCAGGCAGCCGACGTGCCGCAGAAGATTCTCGACCAGGTCCAGCAGGCCGAACGTGAAACGCTCTACCTGATCGACCGGCCCGATTCGGACCAATCGCTGATCTTTGCCGGTCACGTCGTACCGCCGAAGTCAGACCCGGCCGATCTCGCCATTGAAGCGGCAAACCAGGTGTTGGGTGGCGACTTTTCGTCACGTTTGAACATGAACCTGCGCGAGGACAAGGGTTGGTCGTACGGCAGTTACTCATTCATTGTCGATGCGGCAGCGCAGCGGCCATTCCTGATGTCGGCTCCGGTGCAAACCGATCAGACGGCACCATCGATTGCCGAATTGCGCAATGAGCTACGCGGCTATCTGGCCGACGCGCCGGCAAGCGAAGAAGAGCTAACACGTGTGCGCGATGGCAATACGCTGTCGTTGCCGGGGCGCTGGGAGACCATTGGCGCCGTCAGCAGTTCGCTGTCGGAGATGGTGCGTTTCAACCTGCCCGATGACTACTGGAACACCTATGCGGACAAAACACGTGCGCTGGACGTTGCTACCGTCAACGCTCAAGCCAAACGTGCGCTGAAGCCTGACAACATGATCTGGGTTGTGGTCGGGGATCGCGCGAAGATCGAAGATGATATTCGGGCGCTGGGTCTGGGTGACATTCAGTTGATCGACACAGACGGTAACCCGGTCGAATAGGCGAATCGGCGCTGACGAGGAAACGGGCTTCAGCGTTGATTGACCGGATAAGTCTGTTTAGTTTAGGTACGTCTCGAATCAGCCCCCGGTCTTCGGCCTGGGGACTTATTCTCTCGGACTTTCGATGTAACTTTGAACCAATACGTCGCAACCCATCCAACTGTTTCAAGATGATGACGACAACGAGCACCAGTTCCTGCGTCGCAATCTTCTGGTATCGAGGCAGGCGGACAGCCACTGCGCTGCCCGCCTGCGCGCCACTCACTGAATCCGCCGGGGCCGTCTACCGAGGTACAACGCCAATAGCGCGATAATAAGTACACCACTCGCGCTACCTCCACCGCCGCCGGAGCCACCGCCGGAGCCACCGCCGGAGCCGCCACCGGAGCCGCCACCGGAGCCACCGCCCGATCCGCCACCACCGGATCCACCACCGCCGGGCGGCATCGCCGACTCAGCCGTAACGACTCGTGGCGTGCCGGCATCGCCGGTGGCGTTCAATAGCCGCAACACGACTGAATTCGCGTCGTCTGTTACGAGCAACCCAACATCACCACCGGCGTTATCGAGCAACCCGCGGTATGACTCTTCAACACCGGCAAACTGTCGCCGACTTTCTTCGGCGCCAGACGCCGCCGTAACGACAGCGATTTCGCGATCACCCGTTTCCGTCAAAGCAGCGACTGTTAAGAACGTCTCACCACCGACACTGGCGGTACCCGCCGACAACAAACCAAAAGTGGGATCGAACACATCAAAGCTGGCCGTTGCTGTGTCTGTCGCATCCCACACCGTGACTTCGATACGACCATCCAGATGCTGCGCGACCACAGCGGCTCCCAGCGGAACCGTCGTCACCGTTGCGCTCACCCACTCGTTGCCACCCACACGGAGTGCATGTTCCGCTAGCGCCGCCGTGCCGTCGCGTCGCTGCAACCACCAATCGCCTGTTTCATCATCAACGGACAGGATCGACGCGGCCCCCTCACTCAAACCGCCGGTGATGGCGATTACTCGATAGCTACCGAGCAATGGCCAAGCGTCCAGCGCCGCACCAGTCGCTGCATCGAATCGATACAACGAAGCAGCACCGCTCTGTTGATTTGCGGCGATCTGGACCTCTGTAACAGTCGTACGCATGCTCACCGCAGTGATGTTCGCGCCCGGAACGCTGGCATCGAATACGACCGTTCCATCCTGACCATCAAAACGTGTCAGTCTGAGCCCTGTGTTCGAATCCTCGACTAACACCACCAGATCGTTCGCCGCTGCAGCGATCGCCAATACGCGCTGACTGGACGTGGTTGCCAAGTCAATGCGATCTGCGCCGGCAGACTCGTCGTTGTCGCCATTCTTGAAGAATGCGGAGATCGTTGCCCCATCAGGCCGAACTAAAGCAAACGTCGAGCCGCTCATACCCGAGGAGTCTTCAAGCGCAAGAACACCGGCAAAGTAGTCAGGATCACATGGATCACCCGCCCCATCACTATCCAGGTCGATCTGTACGCGATTGCTCTGCCGTACGCAGTTATCGACGCCGTCATCTACGCCATCGAAGTCGCTGTCCGCCGTGTCTGGGCGTGAACCGGCAACGAATTCCTCAGCGTTTGTGAGTGTGTCACCATCGTCGTCGCGCTCGGCGTCCTCAGCATTGCGGCGGTCGAGTCCATAGCGTGCCTCCCACGCGTCGGACAGCGTATCGTTGTCATCGTCAGGATCTGCGTTGTCGCCGATACCATCGGCATCGAAATCTGCAGATTCGTTGGGGTCACCCGGAAATGCATCGTCCTCGTTTGCAACCCCATCACCGTCGGCATCGCCCGCCGGATCCACCAGAATCCGATAACTCCGTGACGAGCCAGTCATCGCGTTATGGTCGATTTCCGCAGAGGTCGTCATCGCCACCATGGCAACGTCACGATCCGCGCTGGTCGTTCCGTCACCGCGCACGCGCAGGACGATTCTTTGTCTTCCTCCGACGGGCAGCCGAGTCATGCTGCAATCGAGTGTGCGCTGAGCAGTTGAGCAGTTGAGGCCTTGTGCGTCACCTGACGTTCCAATAATGCCGTCTTCGCCGACTTCCAGACCCACATCCAGCATCACGTTGAATTCGATGTCGGTCGCATCGAGTGATGCACCGGTGTCATTCGGCTCCAAGTTGTACAGATCGAATACTGCTGCGAAGGCCTCACCATCGACGATCGGCGCCGTGTATTCATTACCGAGCTGATCCCGCTCAGTCGGCGCTGTGTCGGTAATAGCAATTGCTTTCAACACCGTGGTTTCGATAATCAAATTCCGCTGAATGCGCGCTGTGACACGAGGGTCGTCACAACTTGACAATGCCGTCACGCCCTCTGCATCACTAACGCAGACAGTCAGTGTCTTCAAACCATTGTTGAAATACGTCGCCTCGTGAATCAAAGCAGCGACACCGTCGGCTGATTGAATGAACGTCGGCTCGTCTGGCGCAGCGATGTCACCAGGTGGCAATGCGCGCCCGGTCCGGAACGGCTCGCCTGGGCCCCATTCGATGCCATAGACATGTCGATCCGTCAGATCAACATCACGAATTATCGCTTCCATCTTAATGTCGAATCCCGCGCCGTAGCGATCCTGCATATCACCGAACGTGATGGTCGGCGTATCGTTAACTGGCGCGATGTCGATTTCCGCCACGACAGTGTCAGATTGCAGGCCGGCCGGATCTGTCGCACTGAAACTGAATGTATCGATCCCAAAGAAGTCCCTGTTCGGTGTGTAGGTAAAGTTGGGACCGACGCCAGAAAGTGTGCCGTTCAGTGGTTGCTGTTCAATCGTGTATACGAGGTTGGGCTGGTCATCCGCATCTGGATCGAAGGCACGTACGGCAATCTCCGCGTTCGTATCTTCTGTGCCTTCGAAGCGCTGCCCAATGGTGGCCACTGGCGCTCGGAAGTTTCGTGTGACATTGACCGAGACCGTCGCTTCCGTACTGCTCGCCAAACCGTCATTGACAGTGAACCCGAACGTGTCCCCACCCTGAAATCCATCGTCGGACTGATACGTTACTCGAGCAGTTTGCAGCGGTGTCTGAGTCTCATCGTCGATATCCGTGATCGGCGTGGTCTCGAAAACGTGCAACAAATCTCGCTCCTGATCGAGGACGTAGAAGAAATCCAGATTGGCAGAAACATCCTCAGGGCGTCCGAAATCACCCAGCACGAAGCAACTTCCGTCGCACTCCGACTCCGCTTCGCCGGCAAAATAGCCTTCTGGCGTAAACCGCTGAACCCGCAAATTCTCGTAGTCAGTGACGTACAACACATCGCGCGCATTGATCGCGATACCCCGTGGTGAGTTGAACTGCCCTGGCGCATTGCCGGACGTCGTACTCACGCTGCACAGCTGATCTGTGCAGGCATAGCCGAGACTGGTTTGGTTGATCTCGTCGCAGGCGCGCTCAGCGGTCAGATTTTGTTCACACCGACCGTTCCAACCGATCAACTCACCCGGCGTAAAATCGACACTACCATCGCTATTTCGCAAAATAGTGCTAGCCGCGTATTTGTACACGCGATCATGCTCACCATCTGACAGGTACAGGTTACCTTCCGAATCCATGGCCAGATCCTTGCGGGCGTTATTCCCGACAAGCAACTCGCCTGGTTGGGCGATCGTCCCAACGAACGCCGGGAAGTTGTTTTCCACCTGACGCAGATCATAAACGGCCAAAGATAGCCGACCGTCGGTCAGGATCAGGAAATCATCCACCGTCGCCGTCATGGATACCGGTTCCGCGGTGGGGCGCGTGCGATCAGGGTTGCTGATGGTTGTGTCGATCGCAATCCGAAAAACGTCGCAGTCGGTAAGATCCGCATCGCAGCCGCGAACGACGCCCGTCGACGAATCCGCTCGTGTGCCCTGGAAATACACGTCTCCGTTCGCGCCGATATCGAGTGAGTCGGGCTGATTGTTGCCGGTTGCCAATTGCGCTTCCCATTGCAATACCCCATCGGCATCAGTGACGAATTTGGCGATACGATTTTCGTTCTGAATGGTTCCGCTAGAATTCAGACAGGTTCGAAATTTATCGATCACATACATCACGCCATCATCATCGACATCCATGTAGACCGGATCCGCGACGTAGTCGACTTCCGGATCGAAATTGACCCGGTCTGCCTCGCAGCGACGATCAAGCTCTTCGAGCAATTCCGGCTTGGTCAAGCCGAATTCGTTTTCAATGCGATAGTCCTCAATAAAGTACGGAAACAACGGTGCGACGAAAAAGCCATTGTCTGGTTGATCAGTAATCGCGAAATTCAGTTGATCGTAGCGACCAGACAGAAAATCGCTGTCCAGGCCGATTAGCTCAATCGTCGTCGCCTCAAACGTTCGGGCGTTAGTTACCACCACATTCGCAACCGGCACTGTGTTGGTGCCAGGCGTTTTCAATGTGACCCACTGATTTCGAGTGGTTGAGTTACCCGAAGCATCCTCTGCCGTCCATGACACCAGCGTGCGCGTATCCGGCTCGAAGATGCTCGGTGCGTCGCTGGTTACGGAAGGTCGTACATCCGCCAGATCAAACACTGCCGGGTAACCGATCTCCACGGGTGTTGCCGTTGTGGATTCGACGATTCTGGCGGGTGGCGCAAGCACAATCGGCGGCAAGGTATCCTGCACGAAAACGCGTTGTACGAACTGCTCGCTATTGAACCCACCATTGATGCTCGTCGGCCCATTGTCCCTTGCCGTCCAGCGCACCTCGGTAACCTCGCCAACTGGCATGAACGAGCGCCCGCTGTAGTTGACGGTCGGTCGGACATCGCAGGTGTCGGTGACCGTGAAACCGTCTCTTAATCTCGCGATATGATCGCGCAGATACTCACCGCCAACCTGAGTGGCTTCGACAGTGATCGCATCAACGTCGACGTTGAACACCGGTGCGGTCAAGTCATAGATATTGACGTTCTGAAAACGATTATTGACGATTCCGTCGGGATTAGTGGTCGGACTTGGCACACCGTCGAGCACGAACCAATCGAGCCCAAATGTTGCTCCCTCGATCCCAAGATTCAAAAAGAGCTGAACCACGCCCTGCATAACGGCACGTCTCGCCGCCGGCGTCTTCAAGCCGATGGCGATTCGCCGAGAACTTGCTTCCACCGCTTTGGCCAGCAACAAGTACCACGGCGGGAAGTCGAGAATCGGCGTGACCAGCGTTTCGCCCTGCCAGCGGATGCGATGACTGCCGATGGGCAGTACGACAGTGCCTTGCAACAACGTGTCGCCCCGAAATGCAGACAAACGAACATCTGTATTCCAGTGGTAGGCATCCGGCCGGCCGAGGAAGGACCAATCGAAGTCGTCTTCGTAATCCCGGATAATCGCAAGATAGTCCTGGCGCGTTTTCTGCGCTGCGCCGGATATGGAGAACACATAGCCACAGTTGTCCGCCGTATTCGGTGCGATGCCAATGCCCGACGGTGCCAACACCAACGGCGGGATGTATTTCAAGCCAAAGTTGGTTGAGTACGTAATTGAGCCACCGGCGTACGCCGAGATCGGTTCGGGCGACAACGACGGTGCGAACGCGACGTTGTGAGCCGCCCCTAGAACATCAATCTGCGTACGCAGCTCATCATTGTCGTATTGGGGGTGCTGCGTCGATTGTCCCATTAGCGGAATGCTGATCGTTGCCGCGAGCGTGGTAAGCAGCAGGGTTTGCAGTGTATTTCTCATTATCCGGGCCCTCGCGCCGTGCGGCGCTTTTTATTCTGTACTCGGTAAT
>JBCBDU010000028.1:0-46879 GCA_038529355.1 Pseudomonadota bacterium | reverse complement strand
TCTTCGAGGCAAAGGGCGTTACCAGAATTGAAGAGCAACGCTCCAAGGATGTGCACCTGTGGCGCCAGGGCGGTATCAATTTCATTACCAACTATGAAAAGCAGTCGCCCGCCGGCCATTTTTGCCGCGAACACGGCCCGTCCGCGTGCGGCATGGCGTTTCGCGTCAAGGACGCCAAGCAAGCCTATGAGCGTGCGCTGGAGTTGGGCGCCGAGGCCGCCGAGACGCACGTTGCGCCAATGGAGCTGTCGATTCCGGCGATCCGTGCAATTGGTGGCGGTTCGATTTTCTTCGTGGATCGTTACGGCGACGACCTGTCGGTTTACGACATCGATTTTGTCTACCTCGACGGCGTGGATCGCAAGCCGGTCGGTTGCGGCTTCAACGTCGTTGATCATCTGACGCACAACGTCTATCGCGGCCGGATGGATTACTGGGCGGAATACTACGAGCGCCTGTTCAACTTCCGCGAGATTCGCTTTTTCGACATCAAAGGCGAGTACACCGGCTTGAAGTCGCGCGCACTGACGGCACCGGACGGCAAGATTCGCATTCCGTTGAACGAGGAAGGCGACGAGGGCAAAGGTCAGATTGATGAGTATCTGCTTGAGCATCGCGGCGAAGGCATTCAACACATCGCGATGTCCTGCGACGACCTGCCGGCGTGCGTCGATAAGTTGCGCGCCAATGGTGTCGAGCTGATGACCGCGCCGCCGGACACGTACTACGCGATGCTCGACGAGCGTCTGCCCGGTCACGGTGAAGATGCCGATGCACTGAAAGCGCGCGGCATCCTGCTCGACGGCACGACCGAGAACGATCAGGCGCGCTTGTTGCTGCAAATCTTCGGTATTCCGCAAATTGGACCGGTGTTCTTCGAGTTTATCCAGCGCAAAGGCGACGACGGCTTCGGCGAGGGCAACTTCAAGGCGTTGTTCGAATCGATTGAGCGCGATCAGATCAGCCGCGGCGTGCTCGACGTCAAGGCAGACGCGTGATGAGTATCCAGACTAGAGGTTTTCATCACGTGGCGTATCGCTGCCGTGATGCAAAGCAAACGGTTGAGTTTTATCAGCAACATCTGGGTATGGATTTCCAGCTGGCGATTGCCGAGGACCATGTGCCGTCCACCGGTGCCTATGATCCGTACATGCACATTTTTATGGATGCCGGTAACGGTAACGTGTTGGCGTTCTTCGAGTTGCCCGAACAGCCGGAGATGGATCGTGATCGCAACACCCCCGAGTGGGTGCAACATATCGCGTTGCGGGTAGACAGTCTTGATGCACTGCTGGCCGCGAAGGACAGGCTAGAAGCCGCTGGCATCGACGTGTTAGGCCCGACGCATCATGGCATCTTCAAGTCGATCTACTTTTTCGACCCAAACGGTCACCGACTGGAATTGGCGGCTGATATTCATACGCCCGACCAAATGGCGTCCCTGAAAGCAGTTGCGCCTGACATGCTCGCCGAGTGGTCGCAAACGAAGAAAGCGCCGCGGCACGCAGCGTGGCTACACGAGAAAATTCAGGCAGAAACCGGAGACGAAACATGAAACTTGCCTCGCTGAAGTCGGGCCGCGACGGTCAGTTGGTGGTCGTGTCACGCGATTTGACGAAGGCTGCCGATGCCAGCGATATCGCACCGACGCTGCAAGCCGCGCTCGACGATTGGGATCGATTTGCGCCGCAGCTTCAAGCGCGTTCGGATGCGTTGCATGCCAATGATGTGGATGCGATGCCCTTCGACCAGTCGGCGTGTGCGTCACCGCTGCCACGCGCTTATGCTTGGATGGACGGCTCGGCGTACATCAATCACGTCGAGCTCGTGCGCAAGGCACGCAACGCCGAGGTGCCGGAGAGCTTTTATTCCGATCCGCTGATGTACCAAGGCGGCTCCGACGTCTTTATCGGTCCACGCGATCCGATCGTTGCGATCGATGAAAAGCATGGCATCGACATGGAAGCAGAGATCACTGTCATTACCGATGACGTGCCGATGGGCGTGTCGGTCGAGCAGGCTGCCTCGCACATCAAACTGATCATGCTGGTTAACGATGTCTCATTGCGCGGGTTGATCCCGAACGAGCTGCGCAAGGGTTTCGGCTTTGTGCACGGCAAGGCATCGTCGGCGTTTTCGCCCGTTGCCGTGACGCCCGATGAGCTGGGTGATGCATGGGGCGACAGCACCATCGATCTGCCGTTGCTCGTGGACTACAACGGCAAGCCGTTCGGCAAGGCGAACGTCAAGACCGACATGACGTTCAACATGGCCGAGTTAGTAGCGCACGCGGCGAAAACACGCGCGTTGTGCGCTGGCGCGATCATTGGTTCCGGCACCGTGTCGAACAAATTCGAAGGCGGTGAAGGCAAGAAGGTCGAAGACGGTGGCGTCGGCTATAGCTGTATTGCTGAGGTGCGCATGATCGAGACGATCCAGACCGGTAGCGCGATCACGCCGTTCATGTCCTTCGGGGATACCGTCGGTATCGAAATGAACGACGCCGATGGCAAGTCCATTTTCGGGCGTATCGAGAACGTCGTGGAGAAAATGGCCTGATGATCCTGCACGGCTATTGGCGCTCATCCACCAGCTATCGCGTGCGCATCGCGCTGGCGCTGAAAGGCATTGACGTCGAGCATCGCTCGGTCAATCTGAAGGACGGCCAGCAGCACAGCGCCGAGCATGCCGAACGCAACGTTCAGCCGATGGTGCCGGTACTTGAGCTGGATGATGGCAGTACGCTGACGCAATCGCTCGCCATCATTGAGTATCTGGAAGAGACTGTGCCGGAACCCGCGCTGTTGCCGGCTGATACGGTGCTACGCAGCAAAGTACGCGCCGCGTCGCTGGCGATTGCTGCCGACACGATGCCGATTCAGAATTTACGAGTGCTGAAATACTTGCGCGCCGAGTTCGCGCAGGGTGACGATGGCGTTAACGCGTGGGCGTCGCACTGGATTGCCACGAGCTTCCGTGCGCTGGAGCGTGCGGCTGCCGAACGTTCGACGCGGTTTTTGTTCACGGACGCACCAGGCATGTTTGAATGTTGCCTCGTGCCGCAGATCTACAACGGCGTTCGCTTCGGTGTGGATATGACCGAGTTTCCGGCACTGACAGAGATTCACGATGCTGCGCAGGCGTTGGATGCATTTGCACAAGCAGCGCCTGAGCAGCAACACGACGCACCAGGATAAAACGCAATGTCCAATAAAGTTTTTGATAACGCGACGGCAGCCCTCGACGGCTTGACGTTTGATGGCATGACCGTGATGAGCGGCGGTTTCGGGCTGTGCGGCATTGCCGAAAATCTGATTGCGGCGCTGCGCGACAGCAACGCGCAAAACCTGACGGTGATTTCCAACAACGCAGGTGTTGATGGTTTTGGTCTCGGCCAATTGCTTGAGTCGCGCCAGACGAAGAAAATGATCAGCTCGTATGTCGGCGAGAACAAAGAGTTCGAACGACAGTATCTGGGCGGTGAGCTCGAGTTGGAATTCAATCCGCAGGGCACGCTGGCCGAGCGCATCCGCGCCGGTGGCGCCGGTATTCCGGGTTTCTACACGAAGACGGGCGTCGGCACGCTGGTTGCCGAAGGCAAGGAGCACAAGGACTTCGACGGCGAGACCCATATTCTGGAAACCGGTCTTGTCGCTGACCTGTCGATTATTAAAGCGTGGAAAGGCGACACCGAAGGCAATCTGGTGTTCAACGCCACCGCGCGTAATTTTTCACCGATGATGGCAACGGCAGGCAAAATGTGTGTCGTGGAAGTCGATGAGTTGGTGCCGGTTGGCACGCTCGATCCGAACTTCATTCACACGCCAGGCATATACGTCGATCGCATCATCGAGGCGGCATGCGAAAAACGCATTGAGCAACGCACAGTACGGGAGCGCAGCTAATGGCTTGGACTCGCGATGAAATGGCTGCACGCGCAGCCAAAGAACTGCAGGATGGTTTTTACGTCAATCTGGGTATTGGTATCCCGACATTGGTGGCCAACTTTATTCCCGAAGGCGTTGACGTCACGCTGCAAAGCGAAAACGGCATGTTAGGTATGGGTCCGTTCCCATACGCCGGCGAGGAAGACCCGGATCTGATCAATGCTGGCAAACAAACGATCACGACGCTGCCGCAATCGAGCTTTTTCAGCAGCGCAGAGAGCTTTGCGATGATTCGCGGTGGTCACATTGACCTGTCAGTGCTCGGCGCGATGGAAGTCGACGAAAACGGCGACATCGCCAACTGGATGATCCCGGGCAAGATGGTCAAGGGTATGGGCGGCGCGATGGACCTGGTAGCAGGCGTTAAGCGCTGCATCGCCGTATTCGATCACACGAACAAACGCGGCGACAGCAAATTCATCAAGGCCTGCACACTGCCGCTGACTGGCAAGAACTGCATCGATATGGTCATCACCGATCTTGCGGTGTTCGAACGCCCCGCTAAAGGCGAGCGCTTCAAGCTGATCGAGCTTGCGACTGACGTGACGCTGGATGAGGTGCGGGCGAAGACGGAAGCTGACGTGGACTGGCAGTTGTAAATCTAGCGATTGATGGTTGCCGCTACTATGAGCGTACCGGTCCGATAGCAAACAAGTTGGCAACGTCCGAGTGCTCTCGCCGATAGCAAAAGCTATAGAGTTTCGCGCGAGTCTATCTATACTGTTCCGAGAATGAGCCGAACTACCCGATCAGAGCCAAACCGCACTGCGTTCATACCCTTCCGGCAGGTATAGATACAAGGTAGCTGTTACCAAAAGCATGCTCGTAAAGATGATGAGTCGATGCTTCAAGAATGCATGTTCGGCAGGCCTTACTCATACCGGCCAAGCGCGCACGAGTGATCGAGTTTCCCCATCTCATCTGTCGGGCTCAAACCTGGCCGCTCGTGATGAGCGTGATTGCTGCAGCAATGTAGAGCGCCGACGTAAGCACGCTCCCTATCGAACGAATGTGATTTAGTCTTGTCCAGTCGCGCCCGTATTGTGCCCAGTAAACTTCGGCTTCGCGCGAGGTGTGATCCAGGCTCTCAAGCTTATCGTTCATGGGCACGTTTCCCAGCATCGTCATGAAGAATACTGATGGCAGGTAAACCAGCGCTGCAAGAATGATCGTCGCCAGCGCTCGACCTTCGAAGACAGCGACGCTGTAAACGGCAAACAGAATCGAGAAGATGGCTATTGAAAAGATGCCAACCACGAACTGCGTTTTGAGCACCGTCCTGTTGATGTGCTGCATTGACGCGATCCCACACGCTGGCGAAGTCCGCAACAGTCCAGACATGATGAATTCCGAAAACGCGGAGAAGACGCCGCCAATCACGGCGCTCCATAGCGCGAGAAATAGACAAAAATACAGAGTCCACTCATACGTCATTGTTGTGCCTCCTTTCCAGGGCGAGTAGTAGCACTGCCACAGCAAGCTCAACGGCAGCAGCTGTGATCAGCGACTGCGAAGGAACGCCGTGCATCGCCATGCTAGCCAGACGAGCGATACCATAACTGCCGTACACGATTGCGCCGATCATCAGAGCCAGCTTGGTAAAGTGTGGCCGGATTACCGCAAGCACCATGAACGTGCCTGCGATCAGCAAGACGCCGCCAGGCGCGGTGAGCTCCGATAGCAAGCTTGGGTCCTGTTCGACAACAATATCGCTCATCCGCAAGAATGCGCGGGGTGTGAACATCAGGGCGCCACCGATGAAAGCCAGGGTAGCGCCCGCGCCTGCGAGCGTGAAATTCGTAATGCGGCGACTCACACCGCTACCCTCCAGATACCGGTAGCCGCAACCTCACGGGCATAGTCCGCAAAGTCTTTAGGTGCACGACCGAGCGCTCGTTGAACGCCGTCGGTGAGATGTGCGTTTCGACCATCAAGGACGGTCGAAAACAGATAGTCCAACATCCAGACGACGTCTTTCGGGGCGCCTGATTTGGCCACTTCGGACACGAAGCCATCATGTGGCACGTCCACGTAGACAATTTCACGACCTGTCACGCGGGACAGATCGCTGGCAACGTCGGCAATCGTCATCAGACGCGGCCCCGTCACTTCGTAGATCTGGCCATCGTGACCGTCTTCGGTCAAAGCGGCGACAACGACATCGGCGATGTCATCGGCGTCAACAAATGGCTCGACCTGATCGCTAGCTGGCAAGGTGATCGCGCCATTCAACACCATGTCAATGAAAGCGCCTTCGGAGAAGTTTTGGTTGAACCAACTCGCTCGAACGATCGTCCATGCGAGCCCCGATGTCTTGATAATTTCTTCACAGGCCTGCGCTTCTTCTTCACCGCGACCTGACAGCAATACCAGCCGGTTGACGCCACGCTGTTTGGCAAGATCCGTGAACGCTTGAATCGCATCGGCTGCACCAGGCATGGCAAGATCTGGCGCATAGGTAATGTAAGCAGCTGTCACGCCATCGAGGCATGCATCCCAGCTTTTCTCATTGTCCCAATCGAAAGCCGGCACGGCAGATCGAGAGCCAACTCGAACCCGATAGCCACTGGCATTCAGGCGCTCGGCAACTCGGCGCCCCGTCTTGCCGGTGCCGCCCAATACGAGAGTGAGATCTTTAGATTTGTGCATTGCGTTCATTGATTTGCTCCGTTGAAGATGATCACAAATCAATTCTGACGGCGAGATGTCATACGAATCTTGGCCCTGGATGCCAAAATTTTGACCGATGACGACAACTGCTAGCCCGGCCCGGTCCCCAATCGATAGGACCGAGGCGTTTGGCCGGCCCAGCGTTTGAATGCCCTTGTGAAACCGCTCTGTTCAGAGAAACCGGTCAGGAAAGCGACTTCGGATAGGCTGTAATTCGTGTCACGCAGCAGGCGGTGTGCCAAATCCTTACGCGCCATATCCACGACATGCTGGAAAGAATGTCCCTGTTCCGATAAGCGCCTTTGTAGCGTGCGAGCGCCGATACCCAACTCTGATGCGATCACCGATAGCCTGGGTACGCCCTCGCTCAACACGTTGGAGACTGCGCGCCGGACCTGCGGCTCCAAACTGGCATCGCTGGTCAGCGACGCAAGCTCCTGCTCTAAATGGCGATCAAAGAATCTGGCGATGGATTCATCACCCAACTTGTTAGGAGCATCGATACTTTGTTCGCTGGCAAGAAGCGCATCACGTCCAGCGCTGAAATAAACCGGACATCCAAAATGAGCTTCATAGATCGATGTATCGCCCATGGGCGCATGTTTGAAATAGATGGCGACTGGTATGAAGTTCGCTGTACTCACTTCCCGGCTGATGGTATTCACCGCAGACAGGCTGGCTTCGTTTGAGAGCAGCATGCCTCGGCGACCGTCACCAGCCTTGTTGAGACCGAAAAACCAGCCATCTGTGGTCTCTTCAAGACGATAGGATTCTGCGTTTCCAAGTACGCGACCATAGCGCTCTGATCGTAAATATGATGCGCGCAAATTCGGAGCAGATTTCCACGCGAGCCCCAATGCACCATATTCATCGGTTCGCATTGCAGCGCCGATTCGAAGCGGCAGTAGCGGACCCTGCGGATCTCTATCCGCAAGCGCTGCAAAAAAATCGTAGTAGGCAGCTGAAGGGATCATCTGAGCCGGGTCTATTGGGCTATCTAAAGAGAGACCTAATCCTTCAACCAAATCGCGTGCTTCCACCCCCGGGCTCGCCTGGTCGATAACCTTGTATACGTAGAGTGAGGTGATCTGGCTCATGTATACATTAATACAATGATTTTCCTATTGCTGTAAGTGTTCACTGCACGCTGACCGGCTTGCCGCCATTTGAGTAATGGTCAAAAGCACAGCGCTAGCGTGCGTCTCCAAGGTCGCTACAACTAGCCCTTCTTGCCCGCCCCAACACCCATCGCCAAACGCTTGGCTAGCCCTGCCGGATCGCGCGCCAATGCTGCGCGGATACCAATCGCGTGTGGGTCGGTATCGTGCTCGTCAATGCCCTGCGTGATCGCCAGAATGCCTGCCTTGCCGATATCGGCTGGCGCGGCCTTCAAAATGCCGGTGACATGCGCGGCCATGCGGGTGTCGACCGAGCCGACGATCAGCGCTGACACTTGAATGCCTTTCGGCGCCAGCTCAGCGCGCAGGCAATCCGACGCTGCGCGGGCAGCGAACTTCGACGGGCTGTAGCCACCCATCTCGGGCACGGCAACGATACCGCCGGCAGACAGTACGTTGATCACGCCGCCACCGCCGTTGCGTTCAATGACCGGCGCGAAGGCGCGCGTCATTGCGATGGTGCCGAAGCAGTTGACCTCCATCTCGGTGCGCATCGCGTTCATGTTGGGTGCACCCAGCAACGGTTGCCCGACAAACACACCGGCGTTGTTGACCAATAGGGTTACATCGCTGCAGTGAGCGGCAGCCGCTTCAATTTGATCCGGCTGTGTCACGTCGAGCGTGATTGCCTCTAACCTGTCGTCGCCTTCGACCAATGCGGCGGCGTTGCTGACATCGCGCGCGGCAACATACACCTTGCTGGCGCCGGCGTTGAGCAGCTCGATAACGAAACCTTCGCCGATGCCGCGATTGGCGCCGGTGACCAGCGCAACACAGTTCTTGATGTCCATCGCGTTAACCTGCCAGTAGTGGGCGCAGCGGGGTTGGGTCGATCCATTCCTTGATACTGCTGATCTTGTCGTCGCTAACGCTCACCATTGCCAACGCCTGCACGACGACCTCGGTGCCGTCGCTGCCGGTGACGTGCAAACTGTGATGTTGCAGGTAACCGCCATCGATTGCCTCCAGTCGGTGAATCTCGTAGTGACGCTTCGGCAGCTTGGCTGCCATCATTGCCAGCAGCCCCAGGTTTTCGTCAAGGGTCTGAGTCTTGTTGTCATAGTTGTGCCAGATACCGGCGTCCGCATGAAAGCAGGCGCGCGCGGCATCGACGTCTGCGACCTGAATCGCGTCGACAAAACGTTGGGCAAGATCGAGAACGGACATGGCGTATCCCCTGGCGGAAGGTTTTTGATCGGTCGCCAATAGTAACGCGCATCGGCAGTGTAATGGCAGTGGCGGCAATGGCATCTCGAAAAGGGGGAGGGTAATTCCGGTCGCGCGACGCTAGGATACGTGTCATGGCCAAACGACGTGGACGCCCGCCGCACGATGATGTGCTGACGCCAGCCGAGTGGCGCACGCTGAATGCCGTGCGCCACGGGCTGACCAACCGGCAAATTGCTGAGCGGCGCGGCATCAGCGTCGATGCCGTAAAATTCCATGTGGCGAATGCGATTGCCAAACTCGGTGTCGACAATCGGCAGGCACTCAAGCAATGGGTTGGTTCGCACAAGGGCAGCCCATTGGCAAGCGAAGGACAGGACATGACGGATAACGCACACTTCATCAACGTTGGTCAGATCTCGCGATCGGTTGCGGATACAAAAGCGGCCGAGGTTTGGTACCGCGACGTGTTAGGTCTGGATCATTTATATACGTTCGGTGATCTGGCGTTTTTCGATTGCGGCGGCACGCGTCTAATGTTGTCACAGGCCGAAGGCAAGCTCGGCGATGAATCGATTCTCTATTTGCGTGTTCCCGATATGACCGCGGCGCATGAGCGCCTGGTTGCTAACGGTGTTGAGTTCATCAATGCACCGCACATGATTCATCAACATGCGGATGGCAGCGAAGAATGGATGGCGTTCTTCAATGATCCGGAAGGTCGCCCCCTGGCATTGATGGTAGTGACGGCAGCTAACGGCGCCTAGTAATCGGCCGTTTCCCACAGCGCACGCACTAACCGATTCTGCAGCCGCTTCCGCAACACGAACAAACCCACTTCAAGCGGCGCCGGCTGCGTGCGCACCGGCAGCGCGGTGACGCGTTCGGCCAGCGGACTGTTGTCCAGCACGATTTGCGGCACGACGCCGATGCCGCCGCCGAGGCTAACCATGCTGACGATCGCCTCGTTGCCGGCCACTTGTGTCGCCACCGCCGGTGCGATGCGCTGGCGTCGAAACCATGACAGCGTGCGCTCACGTGCGACACCACGCTCGGGCAGGATCAGCGGCACGTCACGCCAGTCATCGGCCGTTGCCTGCTTGCGCGTTAGCGTTGCTGCGCGAGGATCATCAGCGGCTGCAATGAATACCAGCGGTGTCATCGCGATAGTCTTGAATGCGAGCGCTCGTGGTAGCTGCGTCGGACGCGCGCCCAGACTGACGTCGGCGTCACCGGCCTGGACGCGGGCAACTGCCTGTTCCGGGTCGCCGGTTTGCAGCGTAATCTCGATACCCGGGTGGTCAGCGTGCAGCGCAGCGAGCAGATCGAACAGAAAGCTGTAGCTGGCGGTCACTGATCCATACAGCGTCAGCGTGCCGCTCAGCGATTCGGATTCGTCGAGCAGGCTATCGCGGAAGCTGTCCCAGAGCGCGGTCGCCTCGCGCGCATAGCGCCGGAACAGCGCGCCCTCGCGTGTCAGACTGACGCTGCGATTGTCGCGGTCGAATAGTGTGGCGCCGACGTTAGCTTCGAGTTGCTTGATGGTGCGGGTCAGGGCAGAGGGGCTCATGTGGCTGGCATCGGCTGCACGGCCGAAATGCAGTGTGTCTGCCAAGGTCAGAAACGCGTTGAGAGATCGATTGTCCATTTCTGAAATATTGCAATATATGCAATATAAAATGTCAAATATTTCAATTTACGCAACATGCATTCTGACCATACCATTGCGTTCTGGTTTTATGCCTGCGCGTCATGTGACGCGCAGCGCCACTTCAAAGGATGCTCCGTCATGCAAATCTACTACGACAAAGACTGCGATCTGTCACTGATCCAAAGCAAGAAGGTGACCATCGTCGGCTACGGCTCGCAAGGTCATGCGCATGCCCTGAACCTCAAAGACAGTGGCGTCGATGTGACGGTCGGGCTGCGCGAAGGGTCGACCTCGGTTGCCAAGGCGGAAAAGGCTGGTTTAACGGTTGCCAACGTCAAGGATGCGGTGAGCGGCGCCGATGTCGTGATGATGTTGACGCCGGACGAATTTCAGGCCGAGCTGTACAAAAGCGAGATTGAGCCGAATCTGAAGCAGGGCGCGACGCTTGCGTTTGCGCACGGTTTTGCCATTCATTACAACCAGGTCGTGCCACGTAAGGATCTGGACGTGGTCATGATTGCGCCCAAGGCGCCGGGTCACACCGTGCGCAGTGAGTTCGTTAAGGGTGCCGGTATTCCTGATCTTGTGGCGGTCGCGCAGGACGCGACTGGCAATGCGAAGGCGCTGGCGCTGTCGTATGCAAGCGGCGTTGGCGGCGGTCGCACGGCGATCATCGAGACGACGTTCAAGGACGAGACCGAAACCGATTTGTTCGGTGAGCAGGCTGTGTTGTGTGGCGGTGCGGTCGAGTTGGTCAAGGCCGGGTTCGAAACACTGGTCGACGCCGGTTACGCGCCAGAGCTTGCCTACTTTGAGTGTCTGCATGAGTTGAAGCTCATCGTTGACCTGATGTTCGAAGGTGGCATCGCCAACATGAACTATTCAATCTCGAACAACGCAGAGTACGGCGAGTATGTGACCGGGCCGCAGGTGATTAACGACGAATCACGGGCGGCGATGCGCCAGGCACTGAAGAACATCCAGACGGGCGAGTACGCCAAACAGTTTATTGCAGAGGGTGCGTTCAACTATCCGTCAATGACGGCGAACCGCCGCTTGAATGCGGCGCATCTGATTGAAATGACCGGTAGCCGACTGCGCGACATGATGCCGTGGATCACGGCAAACAAGTTGGTCGACAAAGACGTCAACTGATTCACGTCGCCGGTTGAACGCGGCGTATCAAATTGAAATGGCCAGTAGTCGACTGCGCGACATGATGTCGCGGATGACGGCGAACAAGCTGGTCGACAAAGACGTCAAAGGATTCAAGTCGCCGGTTGAACGCGGCACATCAGATTCAAATGACCGGTAGCCGATTGCGCGTCAAACATGTGCCGTCAAAACGTGAACGGACTCCGCCTATGGCAGTGCGCGAAGCGCCTCGCGCACTGCCGTCTTGAACGGCTGGAATGCGGGGGCGTCGACATCGGCGACCTGAATATAGACATATTGCAAAAACGCGCGCGTGTTGTGCAGCCGTGCCAGTTGCACCGTGCTGTCGTAAGCGTCGCTCCATTCGGTGCCGTTCGGTTGTGCTAGCCGCATCAGCATCGGACCCCACGCATCGTTGGCAATCACGCGGCGTCGTGCACCATAGAGCACCGGTCGTGCGAGTCGACCCGGTTCGTCGAACACGTAAAAATGTCCGTTGTGTGCGGCGACCTGTGTCAACGCGGCGCTGACAATGTCAGGAATGGATTCATCGCGCACGTTCGGATTCAACGTGAGCTGCAGCAGCAAATCGGCACCATGCGCAACGCCGTGACGCCAACCTTCGGTGTCGCTATAGCCGCGATAATCGCGGACATTGACGACATAGCTGGTTGCCAGCCGAATGATCTGCATACGTTGCGCTTCGGTGAACAGCGGTTTGATGCGGTCAGCGCGCACGACTTCGGCTAAGGCAAGTGCGGCAAACGGCTGACGAAACCCGGCAAGGTCCGGTTGCTGCAGCTGCGTCATGGCGGTGTCCCAGATCGCCAATACCGTGGCGTCCGCCAGCAAGCCGCTGCGCATCAGCGCCGCCAGACCTGAGTAACCGATGTCATCGCGCAGTACCGGGTCGGGATGACCAAAGCAATCCATCAACTCGAGCGCATAGACATCGCGCTCAAGGGCGTTGGCCGTAAACCCTTGCTCACGCCACGCCAGCATTTGCGCCCTGTCCATATCGCCCGGGCTGCAATCGACGGGAGCCGTCACTGCGGCGGCTGGGGTGTCGGCGGTTTGCCCGGCGCATCCCGTCAGCACCAAGCCGATGGCCAGTGCGCCCAGTGTGTTGATCATCTGGTTGGCGAGCGGCATCGATATCCTCGCAGCTGAATTTGTCTAGCGTTCAGTCTAGCAAATGCCGAACGCACGCCGTGCGCACGTCCCAAAACGGGATTTTGGTGTCATTGGAGACGCCAGAGCGCAAAGATGTGACCGGGTCTGTTTACACAAACTGTCGCTACGGCGATGCTGGGCGGTGGTTATTGTTAAGAGTCAGATTGTGGCGAGAGTGGCAAACGCAAGCTGGAGCAAGGGTGTTTTACGCACTAATCTGGGCATTGATGGCGCTGCAGCATACCGGCAGCGACAGATAGAGCTGCGCAGCCAAAGCGCCGGCGACCGCACGTCTGTGCAGCGCATGGCCAGCTTAGCTAAAGCCACGCGCCAGTCGGCCGCAACGCCTGTATCCGGTTGTGCAGGTTTGTGGCGTCGCGTGAAAACAAAATTATGTTCAATTCTGGCGTTGTTCGGCAGTTTCGCGATCGCAACGCACGCGGTTGCGGCCGAGCTTGAGTTGCCGCTCGATCAGGTGCCGCCGTTCCGCGTCTATTCGGTTAACGAGGGCTTGAACCAGAAGACCGTGCTTGCGGTGGAGCAAGATCAGGACGGTTTCCTCTGGATAGCCACATTCGGTGGCTTGAACCGGTTCAACGGCAGTACCTTCGAGAGTTACACCACGCGCGATGGTTTGCGCCAAAACTTGATTCAGGGCTTGCTGGTCGACTCGTCCAACCGGGTTTGGGCTGGTGATGCCGCGGGTGGTCTCACAGTCCTCGAGAATGGTCGGGTGGTTCGCGTTTTCGAGCCGGACGGCGAAGATCGCGGTGTCGTCAGAGCGTTGGAAGAAGTGAACGGCGCTTTGTACATCGCTTTGCAACCGGGCGGTTTGCGGCGCCTTGACTTGACTGAACTTGACGGACAGATCATGCGCGTAGCCGGCGCGCCGAATGAAGTGATGGCGCTGGCGTATCGTCCCCGGGACGGCTTTTACTTGCTCAGCACGGACGGCCTGCATCGTTACGATCCGACCGCTAGTCAGCCGTTTACACACATTGATGATGACGTATCGACCGTTAGTCGCGATGCGCAGGGGAACGTTTTCGTTGGTGATGCCAACGGGCGTGTTGGCAGTGTCACCGGCAAAGGGCAGATTGCCTGGTTTGATCGTCAGTTCGACGCGCGGATTACCGGCTTGATACCGCGGCGCGGTCAGGTCAGTTGGGTGTTTGTTGACGCTCTCGGCATGTTTGCGTTTGATGATCCGGAAGCTGCGCCCTACATGGTGGACAGCAATGGCATGAGTGCGCTGTACGATCAGGAAGGCACCCTGTGGGTTCCTGGTGGTCAGGGACTGGCGCGTTATCTCGGTGCGCGATTCAAACACTACTCGTTAAGTACCGATGGCGTTGAACCGGAAGTGTTTTCCATCGTGCCCGATCCGCAGGGCGGTTTCTGGTTTGGCACCAATGAGGGTCTGATTGCCGTCGATGCACAAGGCACGCTGACAAACCTGTCCGATCAATTGGGTGTGACGCGCCGCGAAGTGCGCGATGTCGTGCTTTCCAACGATGGCGAGACGCTCTGGTTCGGACAGATTCAGGGTCCAACCGTTGCGATCGACACGACATCGCGCGAGATTCGAACAACCTTGGGTGATGAGAATTCGCTGGTTGTCAGCGCGCTTGTGGATGCCGATGACCGGTTGTGGCGCGGCAGCTATCTTGGCAACTTGTCCGTCCATGATCCGGTAACGGGCGAGACAAAGACCCATTCGATCAGCAATGGCGCAGCGATCTATGCGATGGACTTGGCTGAGGATGGCGTGCTGTGGTTCGGTGCGAGCTATCAGGGTCTGTATCGCATTGACACGCGTGACGCGGCCGCAGAGCCTGAATTGGTTCTAAGCGTTGATAAACTGGAGCAGGAGTTCTTTACGCAATTGGTTGCCGAAGGCTCTGGTGAACAAACCGTAGTTTGGCTTGCCGGCATTCAGGGCACGTTATCCAGAATAGAAAACGACGTTGCTGAATCTGTCATCGACGATACTCGTCTGAGCGACAGCACCATTTATGCGATTCAACCGCTGCCGGACGATACTATCGTGCTTGCCACCAGTCGTGGTGCCTATCGTTATGACTCGAATCGTCGCACACTCGAGCACTACACGTCGCTGGACGGTTTCATTGCGATTGAAGCCAAGGTGCACGCGACCTATTACGACGGTGGCGATAATTTGCTGATCGGAACCACGACCGGTGTCACGCGCATGGATGTGGCGTTGCAGACGGCCGGTGTTCCGGTGCCGACGCCGTTGATTACCCGCAAGGCGATTGGCAATCAAACCGATATGCTGACGGAAACCAATGCGGCCGAAAGTGATCGCGGTGCATTGCCCGACGCGGACACGATTCAAGTCGAATACACGGCGGTGTCGATGCGCAAGCCTGAGGCGGTCGTGTTTAGCTATCGGTTGCAAGGTCAGGATGAAGAGTGGAGCGAAGCCACCAAGACGCGCTCGATTTCGTATTCAAACCTGCAACCCGGCGAATACGAATTTTCGGTACGCGCCAAAATTCAGGGTGGTACATGGAGTGCACCGGCGACATGGGCGTTCACTGTTCCAACACCGTTTTGGCGTGCGCCATGGTTTGTGGTGCTGGCAGTCGCCGTGTTTGCAATGCTGGTCTGGACCGGTATTCAGTGGCGCTTGCGTGCAGTTGCCCGGATCAACCATCGCTTGCGCGAAGAGGTTGCCGCGCGCACTCGCTCTATTGAAGAGGGGCGTCAGCAACTTGAGCAAATTAACGCCAAGCTCAGTAGTGAAATCGAGGAACGTGAAAAGGCCGATGAATTGCGCGCCGAAGTAGAGGCGCGTTTTCAGCAGGCTTATCACAACTCACCGGTCGGGATGGCATTGGTCGACACGGAAGGTTTGGTGTATGACGCTAATCCGAAGATGCGTGCGCTGTTCTGGCCCGATTCGCAGCGCGACCGTAAAGAGCCGTTGCTGGATGTCGTTGCCGAAGAGGATCGTCAGCATTTCGAACGTTTTCTTGCAGACTGCGTCGCAGATCGCGCGACCGAAACCAGCATGGAAGTGAAGTGTCTAGCTCAGAGCGGAAAGACCCGCCAGATTGATTTCCATCCGTCTGCGATCCGCGCGTCGGACGGCGCCTTGAAATACCTGGTCTTGTTGGCTAACGATGTCACCGAGAGCCGGGCGATGACCGATAAACTTGCGTATCAGGCGCGTTACGACGAGTTGACGGGGCTCATTAACCGGCGCGCCTTTGCCGAGCGGTTGCAAAGCATTGCAGAGGTCGATGAAGACGGCAATGATGCCTATCTGATGTTCTTGGATCTGGATCAGTTCAAGGTCGTCAACGATACCTGCGGGCATGCCGCTGGTGACGAGCTGCTGCGCACCGTGTCGCGTCTGATTGCCGGTTGTGTTCGCGATGATGACGTCGTTGCCCGCCTCGGTGGTGATGAGTTTGGTTTGATTCTGCACGATTGCGACGAAGCCGCCGCGATGCGGCGGGCCGAACACATCCGTGAGCAAGTGCACAAGCTTGAGTTTCTCTGGAAGCAGGATATCTTCCGGATTGGGGTCAGTATCGGTGTTGTACTCGTCGGCTCAGGCAAACGTGATCTGAATGAATTGCAGCAGCTTGCAGATGCTGCGTGCTACGCGGCGAAAGAGGCCGGCCGCAATCGTGTGCACATGGTTGCCGATCAACAGGATGCAGCGCGTGAACACCGCGGCGAAATGCGCTGGGTCCAACGTCTGAATCATGCGATCGATACCGACAGTTTCGAGTTGTTCGGCCAGCGCATCCTGCCGCTCGGCAATCAATGCACAAAAACCGAGCGTATCGAAATTTTGTTGCGTATGCGTGATCGTGAGAGCAGTCGGTTGATTCTGCCCGGCGCATTTTTGCCGGCTGCCGAGCGCTATGGGCTGCAGGGGCGACTCGATATCTGGGTCGTTGAGCACGTCATCGAGGCGTTGCAGGCCCAGAATCCTCGTGATGTGGCCAATCGCCAGTTTTGGGTAAACCTGTCTGGTGCCAGCGTCGGAGATCCGAAAGTGGCCGACGCATTAATCCAGATTGTCAGTGAGGCAGATCTGCCGCGTGGCGTTTTGAACTTCGAGATCACCGAGACAGCCGTAATCCGCAAGATTACAGATGCCAAACGATTAATCTCGGCGTTGCAGGAGATGGGTTGTCGATTCGCGTTGGACGACTTTGGCAGTGGGCTATCGTCGTTTGGTTATCTGAAGCATTTAAATGTTGACGGGCTGAAGATCGACGGTCAGTTCGTGCGCGATATTGTCACCGACAAAACGGATCGCATTTTCGTGAAGTCGATTATCGATATCGCGCATACGATGAACATGTCGATTGTCGCCGAATTTGTCGAGAGCGACGACATCCTAAGCACAGTGCGCGAGTTGGGCAGCGATTATGCGCAGGGTTACGGTGTGCATCGTCCCGAGCCACTGGATTTGATGGTGACAATGACAACAGCGATGCGGGTGGCTGGACTCGACTAACGCACCGGTCGTCCAAAGAAAGCCATGGCGCTGTCCGCGGTGGTGCGGATGGCAAGCTTGTTGGCAGAGTATGCCGCCGCCGCAGCATCGATTGCGATCTTAAGCGCGAGGCACTTATTATAGTGGCATTGAGCCGATAGAAGCGCACAGATGTCACGATCAATGGATACCTTCATGTGGATTCTGATGGCAGCATGCGTTGTGCTGACAATCGGTATCGCCATCGTTGCAATGGGTGACTTGCCGGCCGATGCGCGGTTTGCTGCATTGGCGGGTTATGCGTTGTCGGCGATCCTGTTTGCCTATTCCGCTGTATGTTTTCTCGAGGCGCTGATGTTTTCGTCGGTCGGTGAGCAGGCTGATGCCGATCGAATAGCAGTGATGAAGCAGGCGGCGTTTAAACGCGCGATCGGTTTCGCTTGTGCGGTATTTGCGTTTGCAATCATGATTGTGTTCTAGCGCTGACGGTCTTCAGCGCACAGCCGGTGAAGCGGTTGTGCTTATCCAATACGAGTGGCTAAAGAGGTGCGATGATGAACAAAGGTGGTTTATTGGCAGCCGTCATTGTGGTGGGTTACCTCGGCTTTGAGGTGCACACGGTGCAGAAGGCGCGCTATCGGATGGAGGCGCCCTACATCTTCAGCCAGTTTGTTGTCGCCAATAGTGCCGTCGTGACGTGCCGACAGGCGAAAGGTGCGCAGTACGAAAAATTTCTGGCTAACTTTGAGCGTGTACGAGCGCGCGCAGTCAAGGAGCTGGGCGAGGCGCATCCGGATGCCGATGCGCAAGACATTGACCGAATGTTGCGAGAGCGTGTTCGTGACAATGAGTTGGCGGCCAGCAACCTGATTGACGAAAAAGGTTGCGACGATATCGAAGTGTGGAAAAAGCTGCGGCAGTTTGAGAATTTCGCCAGACTTAATCTTGGTTGAGCCTGTTGGCGACATTCGTTACCGTAACGCGTCTATCTTCTAACAGGCGTGCTGTATGACTACGCAGAACGGATTTGGCGTTTCTCAGCTGATTTTCTCTATCGAGAAAGTCATTCTCGTACTCATCGTGCTGCTGACTGTAGGCGCGGTAGGGATCGAGCTGATGACCGTATGGAATAATCAGACGATCGAGATCGCTGACATTCTGCTGCTGTTTCTGTACACCGAAGTGATCTCGATGGTTGGCATCTTCTATCGCAGCCACGCGATTCCGGTCGTGTACCCGATCTTCATCGCGATTACGGCCCTGTCACGACTGGTGGTGCTACAGAGTAAAGACATGGCGCCGGAGACGATTCTCTTCGAGGCTTCAGCGATCCTGATTCTGGCACTTGCCGCGATCGCGCTGCGCTTTACGCTCACTGAAGGGTTTGATCCGGGCACAAGATCGGCGTCAAATGATGATTGAACAGCGGTAGCGGTATCGAACCTGGGCGCAAACGCCTGTTCGAGATTCTGATAGGAATAGATTCATGACCGATGACGCCAAGCGACTTTTGTTTGATGCCTTAAAGGACATGATGTCGCCGTACGCGGCGCAGTTGCAGGTTGTTGTTGATCAGCCTGATAACTTCCATCTTGATACGCACCACATCATGAAAAACGGCAAGCCGCTGTATTTCGGATCTGTGCGTATCGGCAAACGCTACGTGAGCTACCACCTGATGCCGGTCTATGTCACGCCGGCTCTGCTCGACGACTTGAGCGCGCCGCTGAAAAAACGCATGCAGGGTAAATCATGCTTCAATTTTGTGGCGCATGATGCGCAGCTGTTTGACGAATTGAGCACGCTGACCGCGGCGGGCTTTCAGTCATACGTCGACGCCGGCTACATCGAGCCGGCTTAGTTCGGTCGCGCGCTTTGGTGCGTTCTTTCGCCGCTTCCGACGGCTGCGACTTGTACCCCCGCTCGACGACCTGAAAAAGGCGGCTGTGCTGTCACCCAACATCCTGCGATCACTGCTATGCTGGGCGCGTTAATCCATAGCGCGGTGATCGAAATGCATGCAAAGACACGTCGAGCTGGCCTGCTGCCAGCGGTATTGATTCTGCTTTTGACTGCTTGCGGGGGCAGTTCCGAGCAGCCCGGTTCCGATGCCGTCGCTGACAAGGCGGCGACCCAGCATACCGTGACGATTACCGCGACCGTGCCCGCCGATGCACCGGTAGTGTACTTGTCAGGCAACTTGCCGGAGCTTGGCCCGTGGCATCCCGAGCGCTTCGAAATGTCGGGCACTGGCGCCGAGCGTACCGCGACGTTGACGGTACCCGCTGGTCATTTGTTGCGCTACAAGATTACCGCCGGTTCCTGGGAACGCGAAGGTCTTGGACCGTCAGGCACTGTGATGCCGGAGTTTACGGCGATGATCGATAGTGACAAATCACTGACCGCAGAAATTGCCGGTTTCCGCGTTGATCCCGAGAAACTCATCGCGGACTGGGAAGGCTCCGGCGTACAAGGCACGCTCGTTTACTGGAAGGACATGCCATCGCAATTTTTGGATGAGACGCGTCACGTGGTTACCTGGTTGCCGCCTGGCTACGACGCCGACAGTGACCAGACTTACCGTGTCATCTACACCCACGATGGGCAGAATCTGTTCGATCCGCGGTTGTCGTATACCAATGTCGATTGGGGTATTGACGAAGCGATGATGCGGGGCGTTGAAGAGGGCGCGTACGAGCCGGCGATTGTTGTTGGTATCTGGAATACGCCGGCACGTTTGTATGAATATTCGCCTTGGCACAAGGCGCCGGAATACGCACGTTTTATTCTCGAAGAACTGATGCCGCGCGTTGAGGCACAGTTCAACGTCAAGACAGGTCCTGAAAACACTTTCGTCATGGGCTCTTCAATGGGCGGACTGGTGTCGTGGTATTTGCTGAAAGAGCATTCTGACGTGTTTGGTGCGTGCGGATGCGTGTCATCGCACCTGACCTGGTCGGAACAAATGATCGAGTGGTTTGCCGGGCGCGATCCGTCCAGTGCCGATCCGACGCCGTACATTGTTGCCGAGATCCAGGATGGCGCGACGATGCCAGACAACGTGCGTATGTATTTCGACTACGGCACCGAGGAGCTGGACGCTGCTTACGAGGCGCCACATCTTGCGGTTCGTGAGTGGCTTATCGCGCAGGGTTTCACCGACGGCGAGAATCTCAAGATGCAAAAATTCGAAGGCGATGGTCACAAGGAGTCTGCGTGGCGTGAACGCGTTGGTGCGCATCTGGAGTGGATGTTGGCGGCGCCCTGATGCGTCGGCATCATTTGTCCACGGGAGATTTACGCCGCTGATGACAGCTTCCTACTAGCACGCCGCTATGGCGTCGCACCTTTCAGGTGATCGTAGAGGAGCATAAGAACATGAAGCATTCAGTAGTGAGTCGAATAGCCGCTTTCGTTGCGGCTTGGGCTGTGGCCGCAATGGCGACGGCGGGTAGTGCAAAAAATCAGTGTGATACGCCTTACGAGGAACACGGAGTCTACGACGCAACGATCGTCTACATGATCGACGAGCAGGTAACGGGGCCGCTGTTTCTGCCGATGGACGACGAACGCAACACAGCAGCGTACCGACAGACCGCATATGCATTTTTTGCGGAACGGTTTGGCCTCGACTTTGATGTTAATGACTGGGGTATACAGGTCATCAGTGATGGCGAGGGTGGCAGCGCCAATGTGTTTCCGCTCAAGACCGGTGTCGGTTCCACGCACCAGGTATACGGCGTGGATGCGCAACGGTTTCCCCGCTGGCGCAGCCGGATGCCGTTGACGAAGGTCGCCTTGTTTGATGACGGATTTTTCGTAACGCTGGATACAGATTTTCGTGTGCATGGCACGTTCGGTGGCGATGCCGGTATCGTTTTGCCAGCCGGGACGCAGTTGGTCGCTGGCGAGTACCGGATGTTCGACGACAAGGGTCGCTTGCTGGAAACGTTCCGCTACAAGTCCAACATACCGGTGGCGGCGTTACCGGTTGGTGGTAGTTTCGAATTCTCTGGCGGCAGTGTGTTTATCACGATTGCCTGTGATATCGAAAGCGATTTGTTTGGAGCCGGTGATGTTCGCTCGCTTGCGCAAATCACGCCGTTGCCGGATGGTCGTACCGATCTGGACTTTCGTTATGTGATGCGGTTTCCAGCGCGATTGGATGAAACGCCAGATGGCAAGCAGCGTTGCGATACGTTGCCACCGCTCAAGAAATCGCAACGACATTTATTGGCTGATGGTTAGTCAGTTGCCGGGGCTCCGTTAAGGAGCCCCTTGTTGCGTCACTGCAGCAGAACATTTCACATCGTCGCATGCAATGTCTTAAGCTTGTGTGGAACGATGCGTAATTTATGAACTACTATTGTGACTACCGACGCCACTGAACCCGCTGGATCGTTACCAGACCTGACTTTTTCAACCGATCGGCTGGGCGAGTCAATGGTCGTTGTGGACCACAAAAAAGAAACCAGCCTCGATGAATTGTTGGTGTTGGTACCGGCGTTGCTGGAACGCCAACATTGGGTTGCCTTGGCGAAAGTTACGAACTATTTCGCGCGCCAGGATCAGTATGACGTGATCGATAATCCGGAGCAGTTTGCTAACGAGTATCGACGGCAGCTGACGCTGGACTCGCCGGACCCAGGCTGGCAGCAAAGTAGCCGTCGTCTGCGCGACTACGGTATGCCGGAACTTGCCATGCTGAGCATGCCGACGCTGGAAGGCTCGACGGTATGTTTCCACGCCAAGAGCCGGCGACTCGGTGTGCCTTACAGTGCGCAGGTCACCATTGATGACGGTGAGATCAGCGCATCGACCTATCAGCCGCTGCCGAGAACGTCGTTCAAGTGACGACGGCGCACTGAGCGCCGATGCAAAAGTGTTAGGCGCTGGCAACCGCGTGTTGTATCGTCACCCGATAACTCATGCTTGCCGGGGACTTCCGTGACCAATCGATTCGCTGCTCGCTTCAAACACCTAACAGCGACGCTGTTTGCTGTCGCTCTGTGTACCGTATCTGGCTGCGCCTTTGACATGGCTTTCTCGACAGATTCCGATCCGGAAATAAAAGCAACTATTCGCGCCATGCTCAATCAGCAGGTCGACGCGTGGAACGCCGGCAACATCGACGGCTTCATGGCCCACTACTGGCGCGACCCCGACGTGCGCTTTGCGTCCGGCGGTGACGTCAAGCGCGGCTGGCAGCGTGTGTTGGATCAATATCGTGAGCGCTACCCGGATCGCAGCGCGATGGGTGTGCTGACCACTCGCGAGATCGACGTAACGCTGCTATCTCCTGAAGAAGGTTATGTGTTCGGACGCTGGATCGTCACGGCCAAAGGCGAAGACTTTTGCGGACTGTTCACACTGGTCGTGCGCGACATCAACAATCAATGGGTGATTGTTCATGACCACACGTCGATGTCCGCGGGTCCTGCAGCAGACGGGCGCAGCTGCAGCGATATCAAAGCGAGTTAGCGCGCGGCCCTACCAACGTGCTTTGTCAAACGGTGTGCCATTAACGGTATGTTGCCAAATGGCGAGTAGCGTTGTGAACGCGGTGGGCGCCATCAGCAAGCAAATCAGCGATACGTGCAATGCTGTATTGCCGGTTGTGGAGACGTAGCGGGATAGCACGACAAACGACAGTTCGCCGACGGCGACAACGCAGTAAACAACGAACAGGGCGAAGAGCAGCCAACGCGGCGCGTAATCGTACAACCCGCGTAGCCCGCCGCGCGTGCGAAAGAACACTGCGCCGGTTAGCAGGGCTGCCGTAGCCAGCGCAATACCGCCAAGCTGGATTGTCTGCAACGTGTGACCCAGGGTGTCATCGACGCTGCCGCCCATGAAAAAATACATGATGGCGCCGAGGCAGATGAAGTGCATTGCGAACAGGATCAACATCGTGGCGGGCAGTGCGCTGGACAATCGCTGGGATCGAGTGTTCATACGCCATAGTTTAGCGTGACCTGCGCACAAACGCTGCGCATTCAGCGCGATCGGTCTTGGTGCGCGATAGCAATCCGGATTGGCTGGCGATCTGTGCTGGGCGGGAAAACGCGCGACACCACCTGGGATAGCATCAGGGCTGTCGCCAGAACCACACTGCTGATGATCCGGTAGCGCGTTGGGATCGCTTCGTTGCCCGGCGCAAGGCACAATATACGCAACAGATTTAGAGGATCACCCATGAGCGAGCATATCCGCATCAGCACCGAGGCACGGATCACAACAGTGACGATAGACCGTGTCGACAAGAAGAATGCCATTACACAAGACATGTACGGTGCGATGGCCGACGCCTTGACCGCGTACGGCGAGAGCGACGATGCGCGGGCGCTGGTGTTCACCGGCGTTGGCAACATGTTCACGGCCGGCAACGATCTTGGTGACTTTGTCATGGGTGCGAACGAAAATGATATTCCCCCTGTCGGTCGTTTCCTGAACGCGCTGCGGGATTGTCCGAAGCCGCTCATCGCCGCCGTTAATGGGCACGCGATTGGCGTGGGTCTGACGATGTTGCTGCACTGTGATCTTGTGTACTGCGCAGAAGGTGCAACGTTTAGCGCACCGTTTGTGTCGCTGGGCGTCGTGCCCGAGGCAGGATCGTCGGTGCTGTTACCTGCTGTTGTGGGTCTGGCCGTCGCCAATGACATCGTTCTGACGGGTCGACGCCTCAACGCGGACGAAGCGGTGCACTACGGCCTGGTCGCGCGCAAGTTCAGTGCGGATGAGTTTGCGCCGGCCATGCAACAGGTCGCCGCGCAGGTGGCCGGCTCGGCGCCTGTGTCGATGCGTCGCTCGAAAGCGCTGATTCGTCACAACCGCGAATTTCTGACCGAGCAAATGATGCGCGAGAACCGATGGTTTGCCGATCAGCTCCAGGGCCCCGAGTTCGCTGAGAGCATCGCTGCAATGAAAGCCAAGCGTGCGCCGAGCTATTGAGTATGCGCGCGGAAATTCCAACCGCGAAACAGGTCAGCGATTCGGCTTGATGCTGTGATGCCAGCCAGCGAAGCTTTGCTGATTGCTGATTGCTGATTGCTGATTGCTGATTGCTGATTGCTGATTGCGGACAACCGGCCCACAGCATTTGCGTCGCCGGTTAATACATCTTGCTGCGGCTATAACGCAATGGTATGCACAGACAATGGTCGGACCTAGTCAGCGAGTGATGCACTCGGCTGTAGCTATAACGCTATCGTATGCGCAGATATTGCTCGGGCGTAGTCAGAGAGTAATGCATCCGGTTGTGGCTACAACGCAATCGTATGCACAGACACCGGTCGGGCGTAGTCGGCGAGTGATGCATCGGGCGGCAGCGATCCGTGTTCGAGAGTTTCATACTCTCGGATTACCAGGCGCTTGTGGCCGATCCCGCTGGTCTCCTGCTGCAATACATCGCCGGTCCATTGGAAGCTGAACGCATCGACTTGTGATGCCGACAGCGTGACCGCAGGTCCGATGGCGATCCACGCGGCGCTGTCATGTGGTGTATTTTTCGGTAGTCCTTCGATGATGGCTTCGACAACGAGTGCATCACTGCCGCCGTCCGGGCTGCTGGCGCCACCGCCGCGCATATCGATTGACCAGCGAAGGGCTGCCGCTTTTTGCACCGTTACGTGTCGACCTGGCGCGAGCGGCACGAAGTCGGTCGTCGTCGTCGGTGAGTGATGACAACCATCAATCGCGTAGGGCTGATAGCGTGCAACGACCAGTCGCACCAGCGGCATGAAGGTGAGTTGCGGCACGAACTCGACGTTCACGAATGTGCGATTGTGCTCTGCGCTGAACTGCACGGCGTGGGGGATGCGCAATGTTGCACGATCGCTTTCGTCGACGTGCATCACCGGGTCGCCGCCACTGGTGACATGCTCCGCCAGCAGCTGCCCTGGCAGGTCAGCGGTATGGTGTAGCGTATTAACGCCCCAAACAGAAACATCGTCACGCGCGTTGTCGGCGTATGGCGCATCGGCGAATACCAGCGCCAGTTGCTCATCGATGCCGGACGCAAACCAACCGCGCTGCAAGTAGATCCGCAAACCGTCACCGTGCTGCGCCGCGCGGGCAACGTAGGGTTCCGGCGTTTCGCTCGTGTGGCGAAAAGTCGGCATGACGTAGGCGATGTCTGGTGGCGGTGGCGGCGCGCTGGCAGGCACATGCAGTGTGACCGTGGCTGAGCGACGGCTCATGTTGTCGATGTCCTGCGTGAGCGCTGGCGGGTACAGATCGACAAAACGGCTGATGGCTACTGCCTGCAACGTGATGGCGTGATGTTTGGTGTCACCGAACTCGTAGCGCAACGGCGGTCGTGCATCGCTGTCAGCGGGCCACTCGATGAATGGTGGTGTGCCATCGTCGGTCAGATCGACACCGCCGACATGACCATTCAAATCGAGTGTCGTCCAGCCGCGCGTTTGCGGTCGGTCCTCAATGTCCTGCCAGCGCGCATAGAGATCAATGCGACCGGTGCTGCCGGTATCGATCAGTAGCTTGGGATCGTAAAGCACTGCATGCGTGTCGTTACGAGCGCGGACAGCAACGTTGGGGTTGTTGAACACAGGTGTGATTAACGGTCGCTGGCTGGCATGCACAATTTGCAGCGTGCGCGTGGGTGCGATGAGCTCGGCTGTGCCGGCGTCCAGTGCACCCAGCAACATCTGCTCGACGTCATCTTTGCTGGCGTCGACGTCGAGCCAATCCGGATCCGCCATGGCCAGCGTGTGCAGTGCGCCCGCCGACGGGCGACAGGCGAGCGTCAGCGTCAGGGAGCGACCTTTCGGTACATCGATGACGCACTGCCGTTCACGGACGGTATGGCGCAAATCGTTCTTGCCTGGCTTGATCGTGAGTAAGCACGATTCGGCCAGCGGTCGGTCGCTGACAGCAGCAGCTCCCGCACCAAACGCCGGCATCACAACTGCGGCGCTTGCACCCGGCAAGCGAATCATTGCGTGATGGGCGAGCGGATCGGGTAAATAGGGCGCGGGCGCTGGACGCGCGGGCAAAAAGCGTCGCTCATGGCCATCGGCGTCGGTGTCGAGTCGCCCTTGATGGCGTTGTAGCAAATCCCACGCAGCATCCGCGTCCAGAGCGTCGAACAAGCCATGTCGTTCGGCCATGTCAATGCTTGTGCCTGGCGGAAACAAATGTGCACTGGCCGTCGTCTTGCGAAAAGCCGCATCTTCTGCGTCACGAATGATCAGTACGTCGCCCGTGTCTTCGACGTCCGGCTCCTGCGCAGGAAAGACGATCGGTGGTAGCAGACTCTCTACGCGTGTGAAGCGATTCGCGGTTGAGGTCAGTTGACTCAGCGGAAGCGTTTCGTCGAGCGCAGCGACGTCGTCCAGCGTTAGCCCATTGCCGGCGATATCCACGTTGCGTGCACGGAACCGGTAACTGGCACCAAAGCGTTGCGGCTGCAGGCTACCGGCTCGTGCCTGGCTATTGATGTCTAGCGGTGTCGGTGCCGCCGATGGCGTGTCGGCGCCTGGACGTGGCAGCGCGAGCGACCATCCGTCCCAGTGGAACAGGTCCTGCAACGCACGTTGCGCACCTGTCTCATCGTGTTCGTCGGTAAACGTCATGAACTCGACCGCGCCTTCGTCATGAATCGTTTCGCCGTTAGCGGGCCATTGCCAGGTGCCGGCCGAGTAACGATTGCTGCGCTCGCACAACGAGCGCCAGGTGCCTGTCGCCGTGTCCTGCACGTCAATCCGGTAGCCGCGCGTCAATTGCTCCGCGTACAACACCGGCATTGACGTGTCGGTATCGGGCTCGTCATCCTGCGCGCTGGCTTGCGCCGCGCCCAATATGGGCGATGTTCGCAGCGCTGATTCAAGCTCGATAGTGTCCGCCATCGCGCTGCGGATTTGACTCGGGATGCTCGTGTCGAGCAACCGCATGCCACCTTGCAACAAGCGTGGCATCGCGTCGGATGTGCCGTTGCCATCGGCGTGCTGCAGCAGCGATAGTGTCGTGGTTTCGAATTGCTCCTGACTGACGCCGAAGGCCGGTGTGTTTAGCGCATAGAAGCCATAAGTCGGTCGGCGCGCCTCAGTGGCTGGGCAAAAAATTCGGTAAGTGTCGCTGCCTGCCGTTGCCAGTTCGACTGCGGTGCGCAGACTGCGCCATGTCACTGAGTCGGGTAAACCGCGCGGCACGACGCGCACAGTCAGCGCGGACGGGTCAGCGATGGTTGGCAGGTCTGCCAGGGGCACTTCAAGATCGATGACCAGACCCAGTTGCCGCAGCAGCGGCCCGTGCGCGCTGATCACGGTGATGATTTGGTGGATATCGAGTGCATCGTCATCAGCAGCACCGCGTTTACGTGTGCGTGACGGCGTATCGGTCGTGCGATGGAAATCGAGAAACTGCGCAACGCTGTCGCCATTGCTGACAGCAGCTGTGCCAAAGCGCCCGGTCTGCCGACGTCGAAACGGCGCGAGTGGGTCGCCGTTGCTGCGATCGCCGGCAGCCTGGGTTCGCGCGGTTGCGCGCAAGCGGTTGTCACCGTCGCTATGCTGCAACAACGCTTGTTGGTACGCCACTCGCACCTGCTGCGCCAACGATTTGCCGTCGTAGAATTGAACTTGGCCAGGTGCTGTGTTGCCGGCAGTCAGCGGACCGTTGCCTTGTGCGCGTACCGGGGTGTCTTGTGCAAATATCGCGCGCCACGCTGCGCTGGTTGGCAGCTCGGGTCGTACCGCGCGAACTGCCACTGGTGGCGTTAGTGATCGGCCGTCGCTCACCTGCACATCGAACTGCAGGCCGTCCGGCGTGGCGCTGCGTAGCGTCGCCGGCCAGTCGACCAATGCCGGAAAATCGCGCAACGTGCTTTGGCCGCCCGGCGGTGTCAGTCGCGGCGAGACGAATATCGAAATGTGTGCGGTCCAGTCATCATCTGCGGATGCGCGCCTGATTCCGTTCGGCAGTGCGGTCCATAACGTTAGCGCGCTCATGCGGCGTTGCCGGTCGCAAACGCCGCGCGATACTGCTGCCAGTCGCTTCGCTGCATAGCGCCTGTATCGCCGGCCGCACCCAACGCGCGCTTGCTGTCGCCGATCGGTACAAAGTGGCTAAAACTCAGGTTCACGCTGACGACGAAGAAGGCCACCTTGACGTGGGCATCGAGCGTTGCCGCAAACGTCCAACCGTCGGCTTTGACATCCGCAATTGCCGATAGGCGCAGCGAGATTTCGATCCATCCGGCGATACTGGCTTTGCCGTCCAATCGTAGTATCACTGTCAGGCTGCTCTCGGGCTCTGCCGATGTGTTGATGAAGGTATAGGTTGCGGCCAATGTGCTCAGACATGTGCCCGTGCCGATACCGAAGTCAAACTTGGCGCCGGCAGCAATGCCGAAACCAAATTGAAAACCGGTCATGCCACGGTCGAAATCGATGCTGGTGGCCATATGTGCGATGCCGCCCCACGGTGGCGATAGCGCCGTGAGCGGCTTGTCGGCACTGCCCAGTGCAAATGTCATCAAGCTGCCCGGTCGCACCGATGAACCGTCCGGGTTCTGGCGCGGCAGCAGGTAGAAGCCAAGACCGAACGAGATACTGACATCGGAGATCGCGAACACGCCGAAGTTAATGTCCGGCATTTTGATCGGGCCGCGGCTGATGCTGATGTCGGCATCGCTCACGCCCGGCAGGCTGGGCGGATAGGGCGCTGGCGGACCGCTGTTGTTGTAGTCCACAGCAAACTTGAATTTTTCTTGCAGCGTTTGAACGAGGTTTAGGAACTCGGCAAAACCTGCCATCAGTCCGGTACCGGACAAGCCATTGAAGCCGTAGTCGATGCTCACGGAGACTGGCAGCTTGCGTTTCTCTGTGTCCTTATCCTCCGTCGGTTCCTCTTCGGAATCGCTTTCTTCGGTCTCGCTATCGGCGTCGCTCTTGTCGTCCTGCTTGTCTTTCTCGTCTTTCTTTTCGGGTTTCGGTGGTCCGAGCACGATGCCGAGCTTGCTGAAACCGATATTCAGAGAGCCCAGATCTTCGGCGCCCAGCCGCAGATCAAACTGCTTGAGCGTTGCGCTGGCCGACCAACTGGTCTTGTTTTTTTCTTCGGCTCCATCGGATGCTTGCGCGCCGTCGGCATTGCCTTCGTCAGACGCGCCGGTGGGTGCATCATCGGCTGCCGCCGGCTCGGTCGCGTCCGCCTCGTCACCTTTGATCACCGTAAACGTTCTGGCCAGCTCCGTATTGATCTCGAGTTTGCACACACCGTCGCCGTCGTCGTTGCGTTGACTCTTGATTGCCAACAAACCAGCGTCGGCACTCAGCTCGCCGAAGTCGAACGTCCAGTTCAGACCGGTCTTCACAGTCGCGCGCTTTGGTTTTTTGCGTTCCTTGGACGCTTTGGGCTTTTCGGGCTCATCCGCGTCCGGCGTATCGCTGTCGTCCGGCTCCTGCTCGGGGTCGCTATCAGGATCCTGTTCGGCCGGCTCCTTATCGTCAGCTTTGTCCGACGCTTTCTCTTCTTTTGCCTTTTCCACTTTGACGTAGAACTGCGGCGCCCACGCCGGCTCGAAGTCGATCTCGATCGAACCCAGACCAATGTTGAATAACAAAGCGGCATCGTCAGAAAAGTAGTCTTTCAGCGACGTCTCTGTGCCGCTTTGCACGCTGTCGGCATCACCCACCGGGCCGAGCAGCCGGGAGATGCCAGTAACATCGATGCTGGGTGTCACAAGACCGCCGCTGCGATCGGTTTTGTCGGCGTACGACATCGGAATCGGTTGGGTGCCCGATGTCATGGTCGCGAACAATTCGCCGACGTTGTTCGCGTTGTCATCGGGGTCGAGATAGTCGAACCAGCCCAGATTGATGTCCGGCGGCAGCTCATTGGCAAGGGACGGAATACGCGCATGCATTGCCGCGGTGCGCCACACAAACGGTTGCTCGCCAGCACTGTTGTGCGTCGCGCCATGCTGCAGCGTCAGCACTTGCAGTGTCGTGTCGCCTTCGCTGCGATCAGGCTTGCGCTGCGCATCACCCGCGAACGGCGCAACGACAATGGCCTGCCCGTCGACGACGCTGCTGCGACGGGTTGCTTCAGCCTGCGCGTATTGCTCCGGCAGTGATTCGATCAGTGTCGTGTTGTCAGCGACAAACATCGCGCTGAGCGGCATGCTGATCTGGTGACCGGCCCAGTCCTCGCAATCCGCTTGAAACGTGAAGGCTGCGCCGCCGGATTCAATCCAGAACGCTTGTGCATACGGATCATCGGCCGTATCGCCAACACCGGACAATGGCGGTGTGACCTGCTGCTGGAGTCGGATCGACTGCAACGCAGATCCACCAGCGGCGTAGCGTACCTCGGCCTGTTTGATCACGATGAATCGTCGCCGTCGCAGCACGGCGGCACGGCGGCGGCTTTGCCGTCCGGCGGTGGCGGCTGAGAGCGTGCGTTCGGTGACCTCAATCACGCTGGCGCGATGGCCGAACGGGTACAGAAAACCCACAGCCCCTTCGACCACAACGCGCTGGTCCTGTCCGGCTGTTGTGCGGTGTTCCCAGCGCCGCATGCTGCCTGTATCCCAGCCGCCGTACAGATCAAGCCATGCGCCCATCGGCGAGAGCATTAGCGTGCGTAGCTGTGCGCTTTTGCCAATGACGCTGCGTCGGTTCTCAATCGACGGCGTTAGTGCAAATGCTGTCGCTGCGCTGGAATCGGCCAACGCGATTTGAACCACTGGATGCGTTTGTGCCGGATCTGCTGCGCTCAGTTGCGTGTGCCACAGTTCACTGCGACCGGCGTAAGTGACGGGTTGGCGTGCGTGCCGGAATCGAACCAGATCGTTCGGCGATATTACGATGCCGGCAGGTACTTCGATCGTTGAACGCGCCGCATCAAACTGCCATTGATCCCAGTCGAGCAGCGTGCTGACACGCAGGTCGATGCGCTGCAGATCGCGCGGCCAGACGAATGTCAGCCGGGTCGGTGCCGCGGCGAAATGCGCCGCTGGCAAGCTCGGTATCGCCGTTGCATTCGCGAAAGCCTGCTCCGCACTATGCTGGCTGGGCAATATGAACGTCAGGCTGGCGGGTTTCGCTGCAGACTCGCGAACGAGTTGCGACGACTTCAGATAGCGATGCTCGACGCGCAGATTGCCAAATTCGACACGCATCGATAGCAGATCTTCTGCGCGCAACAGTTGCAGCGCCGTGCGGGCATCGACCGGTTGTCCGCGCCAAACGCACGATGTCGTGCTCGCAGCGCCGAGTAAAGCTGCATTGAGACGCAGGAAGCCGCGTCGGGAAACACTGCCGGCAGCGTTACCGGTCATCGGCGTCCGCTGCTTGTTTACGTCTAGCGCGGCTCATGTGAACAGTCGGCGAACCAGGGTTGCGCTTCTGCGTCAGCGGTCGCGCCGAACGCGTAGCGCACGACGAATCTGCTGCAAAGTCTGAAGTCCGGTAAGACTCATCCCGACACGTGAACACCTGTGTTTGCTCCTGACACGCCGCTAAGTTCTTGTTGTGCACACACCATACCGCAGTTGCCGGTGCTGCGCGCGGCCGTGGGGTCAGGCAAGGTGCGCTTCGAGTGCCGCGAGCCCGGCGTCCAGACCGCGCCGCCCGTAGCCGAGCCGGAAGCGATCAGTAGGTGTCGGTCCTAGCTCGGAGGTGTAGATCGTGCTGGGCAACAGCAGCACGCCGCTTTGCTCAATCAAACGTGCACAGAACGCGGCAACGCCGTCGTTCCCGGTGTAGCGCGGGAACGCCATGCACGAGCCGTCGGGTGTATACCATTCGAACAGGTCCGGGTGCCGAGCAAAAAACGCCTGCCACTTCGGCAGATTGTCATCGACGATGGCGCAGTTTCGGGCGAGCAGTGTGTCGCGGTTCTTCAAAGCGATGATCGCCAGTTGTTCGCTAGGACCCGAATTGCAGATCGACGTGTAGTGTTTGAAGCGTTCCATTTTCGACAGTAGCGCTTTGTCCGCGCAGGCAATCCAGCCGATGCGCAGGCCCGGCAAACCGAACGCCTTGGACGTGACGTTCAACGACAGACCGCGCTCGTAGAGGTCGGTAACAAACGGTAGGTGCTGTGTACCGGTGCGCCCAAGTCCGTTGAAAATTTCATCGTGCAGAATGTAGATGCCGTGTTTGCGGCACAGGTCGATCAGGGCCTGGTAGCGATCCAGCGGTAGTATCGCGCCTGTCGGATTGTGCGGAAAATTAATCGTGACGAGCTTGGTGTTGGGGCGAATCGCCGCCGCCACCCGATCGATATCGAGCGACCAGTTGTCGTCAGCGTCCAGCGGCACACCCGTCGCCTCGCAGATTGCCAGCGGCAGAGTCTCATGCGATTGGTAGTTGGGTGTCACAACGATGGCATGGCTGCGCGCGTCGAGCAGAATATTATTGGCGGCGAAAATGCCTTCACTGGCACCGGCAAAACACAACACCTCATCCGCATTGCGCTGTTTGTACATGTCGGCGATTGTGCGCCGCAGTTCCGGTGCACCATGGGTTTCGGTGTAGCCCAGCCACATGTTGTCAAACGCGTCGCGTTCGTGCGGTGTCGCCAGCGACAAGAGCTCGGCCATTGTCATGCTGTGTGCGTCCGACGCAGTGAGATGGTGCTGCGCCTTGAACTCCCACTTTGCGAAATGAGTTTCGAGACGAAAATCGGGTAGTGCTGTCATGGTGCCGGCCGCGTTCAATGTTGTCCGGACGGTATCACGAGCGCGCTGCGTTTTGCAGGCAGCGCGGCGGCAAACGCGCTCGGCCGTGCTTATACTGTTGATATGAAGAAATTGATCGGAGCAGTTTTGGTCGGTATCGGTGCACTGGCGATCACGTTTTTCTATTTGGCGCCCGATGTGATCGAACGGCGTTTTAACAGGATTACGCCTGCGGACTATCCGGCGCCGTCGGCACAGGTGCGGCAGTTGCACGCGGCAGCCACTGTGGTTGATTTGCACGGCGACACGTTGATGTGGCAACGCTCGATCCTGCGCGCGGCCAAACGGGGTCACATCGATTTGCCAAGACTGCAGCAGGGTAATGTTGCGCTGCAGGTGCTCAGTTCGGTGACAAAATCGCCAAAAGGGCTGAACTACACCCGCAACAGCGGCGACAGCGACTCGCTTGTGGGTCTGGCCATCGCGCAGCTGCAACCGCCACAAACCTGGTTTTCGCCGCTGCAACGCTCGTTGTGGCATGCGCGCAAACTGGCGGCTGCGCAGCGCACATCCGACCAACTGATGATGGTTCGCAGTGTCGAGGATCTTGACCGATTGCTGCAGGCGCGCGCCGGCGGTGAATCGTTGGTCGGCACGATGCTGTCAATTGAAGGTTTGCACAACCTGGAAGGTGATCGCGACAATCTGCAACGTCTGTTCGACGCCGGTTTTCGCATGGCAGGTCTGACACACTTTTTCGATAACCGAGTTGCCGGTTCGATGCATGGCGTCAACAAAGGTGGGCTCACTGAATTTGGGACACAGGTAGTTGCCGATATGCAGCAACTGGGCATGATTATCGATCTGGCGCACTTGAGTCCGGCAGCTATCGACGATGTGCTTAAGCTTGCAACCCGACCCGTGGTTGTCAGTCACGGCGGTGTGCAAGCGCTGTGCGACGTCAATCGCAATTTGAACGACGATCAGATCCGGCGTATCGCAGCGACGGGCGGCGTCATTGGCATTGGTTACTGGTCAGGGGCGGTGTGCGGAACGTCGCCGGATAACGTGGCAGCGGCAATGAAACACGTGCGCGACCTTGTGGGCGCGCAACATGTTGCACTGGGATCGGATTTCGACGGCGCGGTACAGGTCTCGTTCGATACCAGTCAATTGGTGTTGGTGACCGATGCGCTGCGCCGCGCAGGCTTCAGCGAACCGGAAATCACAGCGGCGCTTGGCGGCAACGCGCTGCGTGTGTTGCGCGCCACGTTGCCGTCAGCCACAGCGCCCTGACACACGTACCAGAACGACGGGGCGAACTTCAGCCTGCGATCCCTCCGTACGCCAATTCTTGCGTATCGCCCAGCCTGGTGCTTCCTGAACTCTGCGTGACGTGCGCTGCAAGAGGGCTCAAGGTGCGCCAGTTTCTCCAATCGCCACGGACGATTCGCATAGGCTCAAGAATCGTCACGACATCTCGTTGGCAAATGGCGTTGCGCGGCGTCACTAGAACACTGCCACTCCACGATGCGCGATTCATCGGTAATTGGCGTGACATAGAGCGCCGAACCGGAAAGCACATAGTCCGAGCCCGTGAACGTGATAACGATCACGCCCGAATCCGGTTCGACCGAGACTGATGCGGACAACGTGTCGCTGAGAGCTAACGATGGCATCTGCATCTGAGCGATTTCTTCAGCGTTAGGGAATCGCCCCTGCGTGGCATAGAAATCATCAATAGTTGCATGAAACGACCGACCGAGCTCCATGCCCTGCGCCACCTTTGCGCGATAGTTATAGTCTTGATATGCCGGTATCGCGATTGCGCTCAGCATGCCGCCAACGCCGGCGGCAACAGCAACACCACCGGCGCCACCAAGCACATCAAACGGTGAATGCTCATAAGAGAATTCAAAACCCAGCAGGTCGTCGGCGGTGATCAGGTCGAAACCCAACATGCCGCGTTCAGGCAACCCTAAGTCGTCAGCGGTGGGCAATGACCAGATGTCCAGATCAATGCCAGCAAGGTCTGCGATCACCGGCGTCGCTGCAACGTAGCTCTGGTGCGCAAAACGCGGTAACCCGTCAAAATTCAGCGACAGGGCGAGGACGCTGTTGGTGATATCTTGGCGCTGCGTTTTCTGTGCCCAGTCGCTCAGCCGCAAGTTTGCGCCGCGAGCGTTTCGGTCAATCAACACCTGAGGACTATCGGCCACAATGACGTAACCGTCTTCATACACCCAGAACAAATGTGTGCCGATGCCGGCGTACAGCGACAGCGCGGACATCATCGCCTGGTCAGTTGTTGTTGTCTTGGCCGCCTCGTCGAGCGCCTCAGTAGGCATGCTCGGCACTTTCCAATGGCGGATTTCCACGCCGCGCACGCTGCGCGTCTCAAAGGTCAGGTCATGCGCCGCAGCGATTTCGCCAATAATGTTGTCAACGGCGGCCACATTGTCGACGCGAAACGCGCTGTAACTGCCTACCGGTTCGCGTATGTAGAGCAACTCTCCGGCAAGAACGTCATACAGCGCTTCAGCGTCCGTGCCCAAAAACTCGCTCGCCTTGTCGATCGCCGTTTGCCAATCTGTGTCGCTAACGTTGCCCGCTGACGTCGCAATGGCCTTGATCTGTTCCAGAGTTGGCACAGAGACCACTGCGAGCAGTTTCGGATCTGCGGTCGTCTTGATTGCCAGTGCGTTGTCCGGCACCGGAATGAGGTTGCGCATACCGTCGCCCTGCGGCACGTCGGCCAGCAACGCAAGGCGCGTTTTGCCGCGACTGACGCCGTAGCCGAAGGCGATCGCTTCGGCTTTATCGAAACCGCTTTGCATGACGGGCGCGAGATACTCGGGCGGCACAAACATCTGTCCCATCGCCAGCGCCTTGTTGGTGCTGATCCAGCCAAAGAAGCCGTAGCCCGATTCGTCGATGCGCGCTTGCAGCTTCGCCATCGGTGAGTCTTTTGCCGGTTCGGCGAGCGCTTTACGTGCCGTCTGCATGCGCTCAGGCGTCGCTCCGGCGCCCGTCAGCATCAACATCCGCTGCGTTTTGGCATCGAAGCTGACAACGGCTGGTAGTGGCAAACCCTCGATGACGCCAATGCCGTCGGCATCAAGGCCTGCGGGCAACACGTCAGCGCCGGTCCAATTTGCGGCTAACCCATTAAACGCATCGACAAATGCGTCGCTGCTGGCGATGTCCGTTTGCAAAGCAATCACGCCGCCTGGAGCCGTATTGGTGCCGGGTACCGGTGAGACCATGATCTCCAGCGCAGAGCGTTGGTGGCGCACGAGCCATTGCACAATGTGCGAGTCAAAACCTGGTTTGCCTGCGACGTTGTCGGCAAGACCGTCGAGGACGCTGCTGAGCCACTCGGTGTGCGCCTCGCTCGACATCAGCGGGCCTATCGCGTTGCCTTTGGGGCCACTGGTCAGGCCGACCGGACTCGGAATACGTACGTAGGCGAGTGCGTTGTCCGGTACGCGTGATGCAAGCCAGGCCGGTTTGATCGGCAAGTCCTGCTCGGCAACGGTGTTCGGTGCGGTCGGCGACGAGGACTTCGAACAGGCAACCAAACCGGCGCCGACGATAATCGCCAGAACAACAAAACGACGCATGGAGAGCTCCAGGTAGCAGTGGTAGTGGCACTATGATCGCACTCAGCTGCAGCGCTGTCATGCGATCCGGTTGCGCTGACCGACTAATGCAATGTGGTCTTGCGACTGGATGATTCGGGTACAGGCTGCTGGCGCTGGAAGACTGCTCGCGTTTGACGTGTCATGCGTCGCGCGGCAAGCAACACGCGCCGTTGTCACGCGCGGCGGCTAGTGTGCGACTAACGCTGTTAGTGGCAGCGTTGCTGATTTTACTGTTGTTGGCTTGTTGCGGGCATCGGTCCACGCGAAGATCAACTGACGATCAGCCAGCACCATCTGCGGGAACCCGGCAGCGCGGGTTGCCGCCGTTGTTGCGATGCTGCGTGGCTGGCCGTCGTGGCCGCTTGCATTGATCCATTGCGCCGTCAGTTCGCTGGTACTGCCGTCGCGTTTGCTAAGCCAGCTGACGATAGCGCCGCCATCGGGTAGCACTGCGATGTCGACACGACCCAATGGACGTTGGTCAGCCAGCGTCACTGTCCTGGTGAAGGTGGCGCCGCGATCTTCAGACAGTGCGATGCGTACCCGCGGCACGTCACCAGCACCGGTGAACCAGGCGACGGCCACATGTTTACCCTGCGCCGCGACGGCCGGCCCGTTAACCGGACAACCATCGATCTGCCAGTTGTCGGTCGCGACGGGTATACCGGGCAGCCATTGACCCTCTACTTGCCTTGCGATCGCAATGTCGCGCACCTCGTCCGGGCTGCGATCGCGATACACGGCAACAGGGCCGTGATCGGTCAGTGCAATATCGGTTTGGCAGCAGTCGCACATCAACCCGTCGACAAGGTGCTCATCGACACGCTCGCTGTTGGCGTTGATCGTTGCCGCGCGCAACGTCATACCACCACCGTGGGCTGCGTGTCCGTCATGACCGCCACTGGTATTGCGCCCGTCGAGCCATAGCGCTCCCACGCCCGCCAGCGTTGGAAACAGGCTGACAAAACCGTGTTCGGTTGCGGTGTCGTCGGTGTGCGGCGTGAGCGGTGTCTGCCAGTGTTCACCGCGATCATCGGAGACTGCCATGACGACGTCGTACGCGTATTTACCGCCGGGTTTTTTGCGCAGCCAGTGCGCCGCCCACGTCGTGTCCGTGATCGGCTCGACTGACGGAAAGTCAGCCCAATTGACGAACCAGTCCTCACCGGTCGATACCGTTTGTGGCGAACTCCACCCGTTGTCGCCCAGCGTTGCAAACCGCAGCGCAACACCATCACCAACTGGTTCTACCCAACTCAGCACCGTCGTGCCGGCGTGGCTTGCCAGATGAGGCAACGCACTGCCGAATACTGCCGCCAGCGGCAAAGGGCGCGGCTGTTGCTCAGTCGCATGCTGCTTGGCATCGTCACCGCAACCGCTGGCTAGCGTTGCGATAACGAGCAGCGCGAGTGGCCTGACCGGTCGGGGCGCATTGCGAAGTAGACGAAACATGCCGCCGAGGATACTGCCCCGGCGGCATGTTGTCGTGACGAATTTTTCGTCGCTAGCGGAACGTTGCGCTCACACTGCGGTTCGCGTTCATCGTCAATACGCAATCGGTGTCGTTCGGCTGGCTGTCGCAACTGGCGGCCGGCCAGCCGTCAAAGGCCGCTGGTGTGAACGCCGTTGCCGTCAACGTCAGCAGCGTACCGGCCGGGATATCGAAGATGAAGCACTGATTGCCGTCGCAGCTGTCGTTGGGCAGCATGACATTCAACGGCGAGACATCGACGCGGCCGGAGCCGGCGATCACAACCTCCAGCGTGTAGGTTGTGCTGGTGACATTGGAAGTGACTGTGATCGTCTCGACAGCATCGTTGAACTGGCCGTCGGCGTCTGTCACGCGCAGCAAGATCTCGTAGTCGCCCGGTGCGTTCGGCGTGAACGTGGCTTGCTCGCCGGATGCCTCGAAGCTGCCGTCATTGCCGAAGTCCCAACTGTAGCCAATGATGCCCTCGTCGTCGGTGCTGCGCGCGGCGTCGAAGCTGAACGTCGAGCCGACGACCTGGGTCGTGGCCGGCGTGATATCAAACGCAGCCGTCGGTGGCTCGCTGAGCATGCCAACGATGTCGACAATACCTTCCGCCTCGCTGGTCAGACCGTCGTTGTCACTGACCACCAGCCGGACCACGAGGTAACCTGTATTGGGATAGGAAAACGTGACTACCTCGCCGCGGTTGTCGATCAGGCCGTCGTTATCCAGATCCCATGCCCAGTCAACGATGACGCCATCCTCGTCGGTACTTGACGAAGCGTCGAAGGTAATCAGCGTGTTGGGCTCAACCGGTTGTTGCGGCGAAATCGTGAAGCGCGCGACAGGCGGGATTTCCCCCACGGTTGCCTGCACAAAATTTGCGATGCATTCGCGGTCGACATCCATCGTGACGGTGACCATCGGTTGTTCGGCGCTTTGCGTGCAGTTGGTGCCGGTCCATCCGTCGAACACCCACAGCTCGTCCGGTACGGCCGTCAGCGTCACCGCTATGTCTTGCGGATACTCAAAGCAGGTCATTCCGCACGATGTGGCTTGCGTGTCGGTCTCGACGCTACCCTGACCGGTGATGTTGATCGTCAACTGCCGCGTGGTCGGCGGCTGGCTAACAGCTTCGCCTAAGTCGAACGTGACTTTGCACAGGTTCTGGCTCGTGCCCGGCGTTTGCGACACCGGTCGCGAGATCGCACCGTCCGCCGCGCAGTCCCAGCGCCAGTCGCGCACTTGTGAGCCGGCATCCGGCACAGCGGTAAATACCGGCGGCGTGATGTTTTCGCCAAACCACCAACAGACCCGGCCGATGTCATCATCGTCTCGGCAGTCGACGCTGCCATTCGAACTGCTGATTGAACCGCTGCCTTCGCCAGTGACAAAGAAGTACACGATACGGCTGCGGTTGCCGCCCTCGCATTGCGCATCGGCAGCAACGCCAATGCGTGGATAGCTGACCAATGGCTCGTTGACGCCCGGCTGTGTTTGCGATTCCGGGTCATACAGATTCGTCGTCCACAGGCGTCCGCACGTCGCATCGATCACCGAATTGCCCGAAACCATCGCAACCGTACCAATCGCGCCGGTGTTGATCGTGCGCAGCGCCGGACCGTCGAAGTAGCGCAACGCGCCGCTTGCGTCGATGAACAGGTTCTGTCGCGGGTCGGGCAGCGATACAGCGTTGTGAGTGCCGAGCGGACTCAACGTGCCGGACGGGTTGCCATTGTTGTTATTCGTTAGTGCGTTCCAGTAGGCAACCTGGCCATCCATGCGGATCGCTTTGCGCCCGCCGATGGCGATGGCATCAGAAATGCTCGGCAGACGGCGCGGTGCCGTGATGATGACCGGTGCATCAGCAGTGCGGTTGCCGGAGACGCGGTTCGCCTCGACCACCTGGCCGTTGCTCAGCAGGATCACCATCGTCTCTTCGATGATGCTCACATCAATCGCCTGGTCGACACCGCCAAGCCGTCGCGGTGTGCCGTCGATCAATGGATCGGTTACAGCAGGTGGATTCGCATACCACGCGACCACGGTGCCGTCGCTCATGACGATCGCGGCCAGCGAATCAGAGGTATCGCTGCGCGGTGAATCTGCTGCGGTTGCTGCATCGACCGTTACCGACACCGGCGTCGCGCCATCAGCGCTGGCGATGTCGGCCAGTACGTTGTTCAGTGCTGCGAAAGCCTGCGGGCGGTTGACACTTGCAGCGCCCAGAGCGTCACCCCAGTGCACAATTGTGTTGTCGTCACGCAGTGCCACGCCGTAGGCACCGTTGCTGTCGAAGTCCGTCAAGTTATCCAGTCCGGTGACATCGGCCGGTTGTGCAAAGCGTGTGGCATACGCATCCGCTGAGCCGGTGCCCGTCACGACGTCGCTGGGCGCGAGCAGCGCGCGTTCGTTGATTGTCCACAGCGTGCCGTCCGCGGTCATGGCTGTGGTTGATCCGTTGGCTAACTGTGTGACGCCGGCATTACCTGCATCGCGCGGCACGACGACAACGTCGGCGGTGCCGGCGGCACGATTCTCGACGCCAGACGGTTGGATGATGTTGCGAAAGCCTTCGACTGTGTAAATGCCGGGACGCGCATTAGTGGTTGAGAACTGCCAGCTCTCGCACGTCTCGAACGGCGGCAGACACTGCGTTGGTTCAGGCGTCAAAACATCGATGTTGATGCCTGATGTGACTTCGGAGAATGTTGTGCCGAGAACGCCCTGAAATTCTTTTTGGAACAACGTGGCTTCTGTGTCATCGCGAATGACAACGGTATCCGGTTGCACGATGATTGTCGTGGAAATCGGATCCTCTGTCGTAGCAGTGTCACTACTGGGGCAGCCCGCCAACAGCAGCGCTGTCGAGGCGATCATGGTTTGAGTTATCGTTTTCATTAGCGTGACGTCCTTTTGATGAGGTTGACGTAAACGCTATCAGGGAAGGCATTTTCCGATTGCCACCGGAAACAGTGACAACCGGAAAACCGGGTGTGAGTCTAGTTGCCGAGTGCGCAGTCAGAGCTCGTGGCAACCCAGCGCGCCGGGTCGCCGTGCAGCGGGACGCGCCGGATACCATCGTCGGTTTCGATACTCAGTTGTGCGATGTGTTCGCCATTGAATGGCACAGCAAAGAAGCAACCCGGGTTGTAATTGATCGTGATCACCTGAGACGCGCCGGGCGCGATGTGATCGCCAGCCTGAGGCGCCTGCACAATCGAGAAACTGTGTTCATCGCCGATGTGATTGCTGGAGGGGTCGGTTTCGACGCTGATCTTACCGATGCCCAGATCGCGATCGCCGTGACTGACCACAATCACGTTCAGCGTGTCGAAGGCCGCGCGCCCGCGCGGGAATCGCAAGGCACTCGGCAGCACGTCCGCTCGCGGACCGAGCAAGCCATTGACCTGCAGCGCAATATGTATGTCTTGCGGTGCACCTGGCGTATGCAACGGATAGCCGCTGACGGTGATTCGACCGGTGTGCTCGCCGTATTGCTGTGGCCGCCCGATGACCTGAATGCGGCGCGACTCGCCGGGTGCGAGCGTGTATGGCGTGGGCCATTCGCGATAGGCGAGATAGCTGGCGGCCCAGCTGCGACCGGCCGGTGCGAGGGTCATCGACAAGTCCGGCGACGCGGTCTGCAGCACAGCAGTGTTGCCGGCAAAACGCAGCGGCACGCCGAGCACGTCGAGTTCGATGCCATCGACCAGGGGCTGCGTCACGTGCACATGCTGTTCGGTTTGCTGCATAGCGAGCAACGGGTAGTCGACGCCCCACTCGTGCAGTTCGAAGTCGACAGTGTCGCCGTCGATGCCGACGCTGACGGGGTGTGGCAGCTCGACCGGATCATCAAGGCGCTGTGCAGAGAATGCGGCTGCTTGCCCATGATGCGGATCGATACGTACGTCGTCGATGACAAAGTAGCCGTTGCCGACATTCGTAACCGTAACGCCATGCTGATTGTATTCGCCAGCATTGACATCACCGAAGTCGACGACGGATACGTCAGCCAGCAGTGTTGCGTTGCGCGTGCGAAACACTGAGTCCAGTTCGAACTCAACAAAATACTGGCGACCATTGTCTTCAATCTGTGCGCTGTCGATGTGCCATTCGAGCGGTGCACTCAGCGGGCGTGTGCCCGGCTGTGACAGGTTAGACACGCGATAGGTTGGTGTGACGTCTATCTGGCACGCGTTCAAATCAAACGATCCTTCTGCGGCGGCACATTCAGTCGGTGCACCGCTGTCGTCGTCGATATCCACGAGCATCAACAGCGCGTCGTCGAGCGACAGGTAATCGCGATCATCGACTGCCTTACTGGTAACGGAGAACACCCGCACACGCCGCACACGCACGAACTCGGTGAAGTTTTCGCGCCAGCGCTGCGCGCCGCGCCCGGCATCGAGCACGACGTCGGTATGCCAGACGGCGGTTTGCTGATTGACGGCCAGCGGGCGCGCGATTGTGCGTTGGTCAACGACTGTGCGCACGCGTGGTGACAACGTGCGATCAACTTTGCCTTCAATCGCGTACTCGGCATCCTGCCGCGCTACGGTGCTGTTTCGAAATTGCGCCGTTACGCCATCGACGCTGTCGACCATGCTGCAAAAACCGGCCGGGTCGGCATAGTCGCTGACCCGCTGTGGCGCACCGTCATGAGCTGCGCATTCGTCGTAGCCATCGGATGTCAGCGATCTGGCCACCAACTGCGTCAACGGCTCGAGATAACTCAGATCGGTATCGCAGGTCGATTTGACCGAATTGATGAACAGATCGGTCTCGTTAGGGTCGATAGCCAAGTAGGGTTGGTTGAAACAAAAGCTGTTACGTGAATCGGCAACGCTTGCCAGTCGGGTGCGCGGATACGGTGGATCCATGCGACAGGCAGCGAACTGCCATTCGCGCACGCCATCTGGTCGGTTGTTGTCCTCCACTGGCGTCACCATCGTGCTTTCCCATTGTGGCGCAAGCCGCTCCGCGGCGCCTGCGCTACTGCTGCCGACCCACAGGCAATCGGCCACCGGCATTTTCGCGGCGTGTCGGGCAGGCACGTCAACTGGCAACACCTCCGCCTTGATTTCCTCGTCCATGCGGCGATGGAACGTGCCTTGTTTCGCGCGCCCGCTGTTGGGCTGACAGCGCGGTGAGTCCCAGCCGTTGACCGGCTCGCGATCCAGACGCAGGCATTCGAGGTATTCCGCCTGCTCGGGCAGCAGAGCAACGGTGGTGTGGCAGCCGGCGAGGCTCGTGAGTGCGATGAGCGTGCACAGGGCAAACAGATTTTTCATGGCAGTCAACCGATAACGTATTGATATTCATTACGCTATCAGGCGATAACGCGCGCGCTTGCCACCGGAACCGGTGACAACAGCGGCACAGCGGGGCGGCAGTCGGTGTAGACTTACGGGTCTAGTTATTCAGTGTGGAGTTGTGTCAACCATGTCGCTTATCGTCAATCGTCGCGATCTAGATTTTTACCTGTACGAATTGCTCGGCCTCGAATCTTTGCTCGATGCGCCGCGTTTTGCCGACTACGATCGCGACACGATTGATTCGGTGCTCGATGCTGCCGAAGCGTTGGCCACCGACACGTTTGCACCATTGGCTGCAACGCTGGACGCGAATGAGCCGCAATTCAACGACGGTGCTGTGACGTTGATTCCCGAGGCGCGCAAGGCACTCGATGCGTTCGTTGACTCGGGGTTTCTTGCCGCGGAGTTCGACGCCGATCTGGGCGGCATGCAGTTGCCGTCGCTCGTCAACATGGCGATGGGCGGCATGTTCCATTGCGCCAACGGACCGCTGATGAGTTATCCGTTCCTGACAGCTGGTGCGGCCAATCTGCTGAACGTCTGCGGCAGTGATGCGTTGAAGCAAACCTACCTGCCGAACATGTTGTCCGGGCGCTGGTTCGGCACGATGTGTCTGTCGGAGACGCAGGCCGGTTCGTCGCTGGGCGACATTCGTACGCGTGCCGAGCCGCAAGCCGACGGCAGCTACCACCTGTCGGGTTCGAAGATGTGGATCTCCGGCGGTGACCATAACCTTGCCGAAAACATCATCCACATGGTGTTGGCTAAAGTACCGGGCGGCCCGCCGGGCGTGCGCGGCATTTCGCTGTATCTGGTGCCGAAAGTGCGCGTTAACGAAGACGGCAGTCTCGGCGCGTCGAACAACGTCGCAGCGGCCGGTTTGAACCACAAGATGGGTCAGCGCGGCACGGCTAATTGTCTACTCAATTTCGGTGAGGCGGGTGACTGCGTTGGCTATCTCGTTGGTGAGGAAAACCACGGGCTGGCGAACATGTTCCACATGATGAACGAGGCACGCATTGGTGTCGGCCTGGGCGCTGTCATGTGCGGGTTAGGCGGCTATTTGTACTCGCTAGGTTACGCCAAAGAGCGCACGCAGGGTCGTCCGCTCGGCAACAAGAATCCTGAGACGGCTCAGGTACCGATTATCGAGCACGCCGACATTCGTCGATTGCTGCTCAGCCAGAAAACCTTCGTCGAAGGCGGGCAGGCGCTGGTGCTGTACTGCGCCAAACTGGTCGACCAAGAACGGCTGACCGACGACGACACGCAGCGGCAGCGCCTGTCGTTGTTGTTGGACCTGCTGACACCGGTTGCCAAATCGTGGCCGTCGGAGTTCTGCCTCGAAGCGAACAAGATGGCGATCCAGATTCTCGGTGGCTATGGCTATACGCGCGATTATCCGGTCGAGCGTTTGTATCGCGACAATCGCCTGAACCACATTCATGAGGGATCGCATGGCATTCAGGGTCTCGATATTCTCGGTCGCAAAGTGCGCATGCATGATGGTGTTGCACTCAAGGCGTTTGGCTTGGAAGTGCAAGCGACATTGGATGCTACTAACGGAGTCAACGCGCTCGCTGAATATCACGCAGCGCTGTCGCAGGCGATGCAGCGTGTCAATGAAACGGTTGCGGCCGTTGCCGGCTGCGAAGATCCGGCGCGCGCGCTGGCGAATGCAACGCTGTTCCTCGATGCATTTGGTCACGTCGTCGTCGCGTGGTTGTGGTTGCAGCAGGCCGCTATCGCTGAGCAAGCGCTGGCGGGTGACGTGGGCAAGGATCGGGCGTTCTACGAGGGTAAGCTGGCAAGCTGTAAGTTCTTTTTCCGCTATGAATTGCCGAAGGCTGACATGCAGCTGCGGCAAGTGGCGTCGCTCGATGACACAGCGTTTGCCGTTGATGCTGCGCATTTTGCCGTGGGCTAATACGCGATGCTGACGCTACACGTTAACGGGCAGGATGTTGACGTCGATGTCGCGCCCGAGATGCCGCTGCTGTGGGTGTTGCGCGATGAGCTGGGCATCACTGGCCCCAAGTTTGGTTGTGGCGTTGCGTTGTGCGGCGCCTGCACCGTGCATTTGAACGGTGCGCCGGTGCGCGCTTGCTCGCTGCCGGTGAGCGCTGCCGTCAGCGGCAAGATTACGACCATCGAAGGTTTGGGCACACCCGCCGCATTGCATGCCGTGCAGGTGGCGTGGATCGAGCATCAGGTCGCGCAGTGCGGTTACTGTCAGTCTGGCCAGATCATGAGCGCGGCTGCATTGCTGGCGCGCAACTCTGATCCGGACGATGCGGCGATCGACACGGCCATGAATGGCAACCTGTGTCGCTGCGGTAGCTATCCACGGATCCGCTCGGCAATCAAGTCGGCTGCGGTATCGCTGCGTGAGAATGGCGATGGGTAAGTTTGCGACGTTCACGCGGCGCGCCGCATTGCTTGGTTCGATCGGCATCGGCGGTGGCGTTGCGTTTGGCTACTACGCGTATCGCAAGCCTTACGCCAATCCGTTGCTGCGCGATGCCGATGCGCAAAGCGCTGTGCTGACACCGTACGTTGTTGTCGATGCCAGCGGCATCACCGTGATTACGCCACGCGCCGAAATGGGGCAGGGCGTACACACAACGCTTGCAGCATTGGTGGCCGAGGAGTTGGGCGTGACGCTTGCCGACGTGCGAGTCGTGCATGGCCCAGCGGCCAAGGCGTATTACAACGCCGCCATCGCGCAGGATATCGTGCCGTTCGCACCGACAGACGAAGGTGCCTGGGCTGAACGCGCGCGCCGCTTCACCGCAGTGCCGGCAAAATTCCTGGGTGCGCAAATTACTGGTGGTTCGTCATCGACGCCCGACGGGTTTACCAAGATGCGTAAGGCAGGCGCTGCAGCGCGCGAGGTGTTGTTGGTAGCCGGTGCGCGGCTGCTCGGCGCCCCCGTGGCTGCGTTGACGTTGAGTGGCGCTGGTGTGTCCGATGCCGACGGCAACGTTGCCACTTATGCCGATCTGGCACAGGCCGCACGCGACATTGATGTGCCGGATGATCCTGCGCTGACACCGCCAGCGCAGTGGCGGTTGCTCGGGCGCGCGCAACCACGCGTCGATGTGCCGGCCAAGTCTACCGGTACCGCGCAATTTTCGATTGACGTGCGATTGCCCGACATGTTGTACGCAACTGTGCGCATGAATCCCCATTTAGGTGGCACGCTGAACAGTTTTGATGCGACGGCTGCAAGGCAGATGCGCGGCGTCAAGAAGGTTATTGCGCTCGACGGTGGCATCACGGTCATTGCGACAAACACGTGGTATGCGCTGCAGGCTGCTGAGGCTGTGGTCTGCGACTGGGCCGATGCCCCGTATCCGGCAGATTCGGTGGCGCA
>JBCBDU010000027.1:0-47702 GCA_038529355.1 Pseudomonadota bacterium | reverse complement strand
ACGTGCCGTCTGCGAGTGGCGGTTCGGGAGCACACCCCAGTAGGAGCAATGAGAGTGTAAGAATGCTGATGTTTTTCATGAAAAATGCTTCAAGGTATGGTGCAACAGTTAGCTACTGTAACCTATAGATCTCACAACCGACTAATTGAAATATACGCTATGAAACTATTTGTCGTCGCGACGCTATTTAGTATTGCTTTTACACCTGCCTATGCCCAAGACGAAACACCCTCGATTACAACTCAGGATGCGTTCTTCAATGCGATCAGTGCACTTTGCGGGAAAGCGTTTGCCGGCAGGGTGACGATCGACAACGATCCCAACGGGAGTTTTTCCGACAAACCGCTCATCATGCACGTGCGTAGTTGTAGTCAAACGCAGCTACAAATTCCATTTCACGTTGGCGACGATGCTTCTCGAACCTGGTTGATTACAAAAACCGGTTCTGGCTTATCTTTGAAGCATGATCATCGTCATCGTGACGGGACCCACGATACGCTGACCCTATATGGTGGTCACACGCAGGATGCGGGTTGGCCCCAAGTACAGTCTTTTCCGGTGGACCAGTACTCGAAAGAGCTGTTTGTTGACAACGCAATTCCGCAATCGGTTGGCAACACCTGGCAGATGTATATCTATCCGGAGCGATTCACCTACAGGTTGATACGTCAAGGTCGCGAATTTCGTGTTGACTTTGATTTAACGACGCCCGTTGAGCCACCGCAGGCGCCCTGGGGATATACCGATATCGAGAGCTAACGTCCAGTGCGCATTCGTATGGCGGTCAAGTAATTGTGACGTCGCATACCAATTAAACAATATCCAATGTTAGTAGCAATCGCGATTCGTCTGCACGCACTGGCGGTGAACGATGCACAAGTCCGGCGCGCTCGTTGCCTTGCCAGCCTGAACCTTTGAGGATAGCAACATCACCTTCTTGCAGGCTTTGTATCGCGGCATCGTTGAAACTTACACGTTCGTAACTCATGTCCAGGTCTACGTCAGCAAACGCAGGTGCACTAACTGTGGATTCGTGTGTCAACCATTCGGTGGCCATGCCACAGTAAGTGGTCACCAGTCGACACGGAATCCGGTCGAAATGGAATGCTGGGCACATGGCGTCATAGAGTGATATCAAACGCAATCCGGCGCGTTCCAAGCCGAACAGGCAGCAAAACATCTCAACCAGTTCCGCGACATCGTGTCGTAGCGCCGCAGCAGTCTCAAGCGCGAATACAGCGCCGAGCTCTTCGGCGGCATGTTGACGAGAAAGTTGCGTTTGCAGTTGGATGCCTTGTTCAACCAACGCGTTTGCGTCCACATAGATGTTGTCTGACAACGTTCGTTGCCAGATAGCGATATTGATGTCGTCCTTATAGATATCCGCAAGCACCGTGCATTGTGAGTCGACGGCCGGAAACCGCTGATGATCCGTATGACTTTCCATGTGCAGCGCTGCAGCTGTCATCTGTTCATTCGCAGTATTCATGCGCGTTCCTCCCAAGCTGGGAACGGATCCTCCAGCGTGGCCCAATGCGCCTTGCCGCGCAGCATGTCTGTGTCGCTGAGCAAACACGCGTCGAGAGCTACCCTGATACCCGCTTCATCCAGCCCTTGCCCGATGAACACCAATTCCTGACGCATATCGCCGAACGGCTCTTCCCACTGCTTCCGGATACTCGCGAGGTAGTCCTCATCGCTCGGCCAGTTCGCTTTGGGCACGGCTTTCCAGAACATACCGGCAAACCCATAGCGAGCGATGCCGCCCGCCTGGCTCCACTGCCCGGCAAACTCGGGCCGGGTGGCAAGCCAGAAATAGCCTTTGGAGCGAATCAGCGTGCCGAACTCAACAGTGTTGTGTACGAAGCGATGGAACTTGGCGGGGTCAAACGGCCGCCGCGCCTGATACGTGAAACTGCTGATGCCGTATTCTTCAGTCTCCGGCACATGCTCACCGCGCATCTCCTTGAGCCATCCCGGCGCTTGCTGCGCGCGCTCGAAATCGAACAACCCGGTATCAAGGATAGCGTCGACGTCGACATCACCATTTGAAATCGGGATGATTTTTGCGTGGGTATTGAGCGTCTTCAAAATCGCGATAAGGCGCTCAACGTTAGCCTTATCGGCAATGTCGGTTTTGCTGATTAGGATAACGTCGGCAAACTCAACCTGATCGACCAGCAGGTCCGTGACACTGCGCTCGTCGTCCTCGCCCAATGACTCGCCGACTGCCTGCAGTGATTCGGCTTGCTCGTAGTTCTTCAGAAAATTGACTGCATCGACGACGGTAACCATCGTATCGAGATTTGCGACATCTGATAGCGAGACGCCCTGCTCATCTGCAAACGTAAAAGTCTCAGCAACGGGCAGCGGTTCGGAAATACCCGTTGATTCGATCAGCAGATAATCGAAACGCCCCGTTTGTGCGAGCTGGGTAACCTCCTCCAGCAAATCCTCGCGTAATGTGCAGCAAATGCAGCCATTGCTCATTTCGACCAGTTTTTCTTCGCTGTGGTTGAGCGAGACTTCGTTTTGAACGATGGCCGAATCGATGTTTACCTCACTCATGTCGTTGACGATGACGGCCACGCGGCGACCCTGACGGTTATTCAGCACATGACTGAGGACAGTTGTTTTCCCTGCGCCGAGGAAACCCGATAGCACCGTGACCGGCAGTTTGGTAATGGCCTTTGTTTGCATATTGGCGCTGTCCTTACGTAGTTGGCTCATTCGATTTAAATGTTATGATATAACATAGCGCGTCTGGTGGGTAGGCAGAATCGGCTAATTCCAAGCGAATCGGCCCTACCGATCGCTCCAACAAATAGATGCGTGTTCCCCGACGCCTGCGCAGTGAGGCGCTGTGCCTTAGCAACAAATAACCGGGCATCAGCAAAGCGGTGCCCCTACAGCATTGGGATTTTCCAAAACATGATTGCTTTGAAATACCTTGCGTTAGTCTTTCGTTACACGAGCATTAACAGCGCCAGAATGCGTGTTGTTGCGACTGTTCTGCTTGTGGCATCACTAGTGCCGGTGTGCGGATCAACCGCCCCCAAGGACGCGCGACAGCTTGAGCGCACGCCCTATGAGTTTGCGTTTGACAGCTATGCCGCATGGTTGGCGTTCATGGACACTGCACCGGACCCGAGTTGGCAAGCGCCGGCGATGAAGACGCTCGTTCCGGAAGCGACCTTCGACAACTATCGCGCCGGGCGCACCGTGCGGGCGGAACGCATTAGCTACCTCAACGACAACCTGCGCATCAACGGTTTTATGGTGGCGTACAAACAGTGCGAGCCAGTCTGCCCGGTCATCATTTACGCGCAAGGTGGGGTCGCACAATGGAGCCGCACGACCTTTTTTGATCTGTTGGAGATGCACCGGCTCGCCGCGCAGGGCTTTATCGTGTTATCAACCAGTCGTCGCGGTGAAGGCGGCAGCGAAGGTACTGCGAATCTTGGTGCGGGTGACTTATCAGATACGTTGGCTCTGATTGATATTGTTGATCAGCTGCCGGAAGCCGACGGCACAACGATCAACTACTTCGGCTTTTCCCGCGGTGGTGCACTCGGATACCGGGTGCTCGCCGGTACGGATCGTATCAACGCGGCCGTGATGCTAGGCGCTCCCAGCGACTCGCTGTTGTCGCCGCGTCGCGCCGAGTTCCACGACGCAGTCTATCCGGGCATTGTCGACGGCTACGAAGCAGACCCGGACGCCGCATTGCGTGCCCTATCCGCTTTGTATTGGCCCGAGAGGCTGTCGGAGCGAACCCGGTTATTGCTCCTTCACGGTGGATCCGACAAGCGTGTGCATCCATACAACAGTTTGCGTTTGGTCGATCGATTGCAGGGCTTGGGCCGATCACCGAGGCTCGTTCTGTTCGAGCAGGGCAGTCACAGTTTGATTGAGCACTATGTAGACGTGCGGCGTGAAATAGACCGGTGGTTTTCAGTCGAGCGGTAAGGTCAACTGGGGTTTGAAAACCGTGCGTTGCTCAACCCTCGATGCTTCGGCCAAATTTGCCTACCCGCTGATCGTTGCAAGCCCGCCATCGTCAGAGCCTTCCTCTACGTTCGCAAACACGAGTGTCGACAAGTAACAATCGCCGCTGTCCGGCAGTATGGTCAGAATTACCGAGCTTTCCGCCGCGACCTTTGCCACGATCATCGCAGCCGCCAGCGTGCCTCCGGCCGAGATGCGGCAGAAGCTGCCTTAATCAAGAACAGCCTTGTGTTCGGCAAAAACTGGGCTCAATTCTGAGCAATCGAAGATCTCAATGTCGCAAATACATGCCCAAAGGTGGCAAACTTACATTTGAAACAGTCAGGATTCGTTCGACACCTGGGGGGGCAATGTCGTGACAATTTTCGCAGATCGTAGTCTAGCTGCACGGGCCAATCGTGTGATCTTGCTCGCCGCTATTCTGGGTGGCTGCCAGGTTGCCGGCAACCAGTCTCATTCAGCCCATGACGATATCAAGGAGACCTCGCCCGCCTCCGTCGTATCGTTCAATGGCTCGCCACCATTCAGTCGACGTACGCAGATCAAAGCGATCCCGGCGTCGGATAGCTGCACTAATTCTTCTGCGGTAACAGTGGCAAGCTCAAGGTTTATGGGCAAACCACCATTTCGGCGCACGCCAGATAGCTCAACGACGAATCAGCTCGCTGCAACTCAAGCATCAAATTCTCAGGAAAATTGCATGCGCGACGCCAAGGAGGAGGCGAACAACAACCGTCGCTACGGCCCACCGAACAAGCGATTGCCCGGAAGAAAATGACGATTAGATGTAGACGCGCTCGCTAGTTACTTGCCAGCGATTCCAGCCAAGCATCGTCAGAGCCCTCCTCCACAGCCGCAAACAACGGTGTCGACAAGTAACGATCACCGCTGTCCGGCAGCATGGTCAGGATCACCGAGCCTTTCGGCGCGCGCTCTGCCACGATCATCGCTGCCGCCAGTGTGCCGCCCGCGGAGATGCCGCAGAAGATGCCTTCCTTGTGTGCAAGATCCTGCGCTGTCTGAATGGACTGCTCATCGGTCACTGGCACCAGTTCGTCGAAGATATCCTGGTTGAGCACTTCGGGAATGAAATCTGGCGTCCAACCTTGAATCTTATGCGGGCTCCATTGCTCTCCTGCCAGTAATTGGGCACCGGCAGGTTCTGTTGCGACAATCGTCACGTCCGGCCGCGCCGCCTTGAGCATTTCGCCGGCACCGGTCATCGTGCCGCCGGTGCCATAACCGGTGACCCAGTAGTCGAGCCTGCGGCCGGCGAAATCCGAGAGAATTTCCGGACCTGTTGTGGAGCGGTGATAGGCAGGGTTCGCTTCATTGGTAAATTGGCTGGCCCAGAACCAGCGATGCGCTTCGGCAAGCTCGCGCGCGCGTTTTACCATGCCAGTGCCTTTCTCTGCCGCCGGTGTCAGGATCACCTTTGCACCCAGACCGCGCATGACTTTGCGCCGCTCGATCGAGAACGATTCGGCCATCGTTGCAACAAAAGGATAGCCGCGCGCCGCGCAAACCATGGCCAGTGCGATGCCCGTGTTGCCCGACGTCGCTTCAACGACTGTCTGGCCCGGTTTCAGCACCCCGCGCTTTTCGGCGTCGATGATGATCGCGTAAGCGAGGCGATCCTTGACCGAAGCCATCGGATTGAACGACTCCACCTTGACATACATGTTGACGTGATCGGGTGCGATTCGATTGAGCTTGACGATAGGGGTGTTGCCGATCGTGTCGAGAATGCTGTTGTAGATCATCTTGTTGCTCCGGTAGCGTTTCTGAACGCGCAGGCTGTTCTAACAAGACACACTCGGAAGCGGATTCATTACAGCGAAGTCCTGCTATGACGCACTACTGCCAAATAGCTGATGCCAGATCTGCCGGGCGGGGAAGCCTTGCTATGACGCGTCACTGCCAAACAACTTATGCCACACCTGCCGGCGCAACTTGTGTACCAGGCAGTCATCATCGTCGAACTGCCTTCGCCCGACCACTTCGAAGCCCAGGCGTTGGTAGAAGCGGTGCGCGCGCGTATTGCTGTTTAGCGGATCAATCATGATGGCGGTGACCTGGGGGTCGCTGAAGCAGCGCATGAAGGCCAGACGCATCATGGACTCACCATAGCCCTTGCCCAGGCAGTCCGTTTCGCCAATCCAGATATCCAGCGCGCGCAGGTTTGCTGCGATATCACCCCAGTAGTGCGTCGGTTCTTCATGTGGGTCAATAATTTGCATGGCGCCTATCGGGCGTCCCGACAGCTCAGCGATAACATAGTGACTGTGCTTATTTTGCGCTGCCAACTCGTCCGGCCAGCAAATGCCCTCGAAGGCGTCTGTTGCGTTCGGATCGTCCGTAGTGGCAGAGATTACGTGCGGTTGTTGATCCCAGTGCACCAACAGCGCTGCGTCTTCCAATGTTGCATCACGCAATACGACGTGAGCGTTAATCGGTTGCGGCGTGGCCACGCGCCTACCAAGGTCTGCGACGAGCGCGCAACGGGTGCGCGTCCTACGCAGCCTTCGTCCGCGGCGTGAACAATCTCGTGCGCGCCTCGCCGATGATTTTGACGACGGCCGGATGCTTGAGCCGGCGCTCCGGCGAAATCACATAGTACTGTTCTTCAATTTCACTGGTTCGGCCGAATGCTACCGCACCATACATACGCGAAATCTCTTCCTCAATGACAGTCGGCCCGACGAACACGCCAATGCCCGCCTCACCGAACGCTTTCATCAGCGCGCTGTCGTCGAATTCACCGACAATGGTCGGCGTAATATTCTGGTTGTCGATCCAATCATCGAGCCGCCGCCGCAACGCGGTGCTGGCTGTCGGTAGCAGCATCGGCTTGCCGTTCAGGCATTGTGGAAACGGATCCCGGTATTGACCCGCGAGATCTTTACGCACGAAAAATGACAGGCTACTGTCGCCGAGTTTATGACTGTAGGCGCGCATGCTCAGGCCGTGCTGCATGGGTTGATCTGACAATACGAGATCCAGCCTGTGTGTTGCCAGACTACCGAGCAGATCGCCGAGCGACGCTTCGTGACAACGAACGCGGATCGGTTCATCGCCATCGTATGCCGGTGCCACAATGCGCTCCGCAATGAGCTTCGGCATTGAGCTGACCATGCCGACCTTCAAATTGAGCGTGCTACCCGTCTCTTGTCCGCGAACAACGTTCGCCAGTTCGCTGCCGATCGTGAAAATTTCGTCGGCATATTCGAACACCGTGTGTCCAAGCTCGGTGAGTACAAGTCGTCGCCCTACTCTGTCGAACAGCGCGCTGTCCAGTGACTCTTCCAGCAGCTTGAGCTGACCACTGATAGTCTGCGGCGTGATATGCATGGCTTTCGCAGCAGCTGCCATGCTGCCTTCGCGGGCTACTGCCCAAAAATATTGCAAATGACTGTAGTTAAGATGTCGCATAAAACCTGTCTCACTTCCGTCTCAGATCTGATTTCTCGATCTTTCTACCTAATGGTCAGCATCGTAAAAGATCGGATTAGACTCTGCACCATTAAATTCGGTGAAATCGGCCAAAACATCGAATCACAACGGCTTTCCCGAACGAATGAATGTCTTGCGCCCTCTCTCAAGCCCCTTCATCATCTACCTATGCGTGTCGCCCTGTTTTTTTCCCTGTTTTGTCTTTGCGCGCAATCGCTTCAGGCGGAAACCATCACCGTTGCTGTTGCTGCCAATTTCTCGAGCACGCTTAACGCGCTGGCGGCGGATTTCGAAACGGATAGCGAACATCGACTGCGTGTCGTCAGTGGCTCATCCGGCAAGCTATTCGCACAGATCGTCAACGGAGCACCGTTCGATTTGTTTCTGAGTGCCGACGAATGCAAACCTGCGGCATTGGCAGCACGGGGCTTGGCCGATGCGTCCACACAGCGTACCTACGCCATTGGGCGACTTGCAGTGTGGGCACCATCAGCCACGGCATTGCCACTGTCGTGGAGCGATATGCAGCGCATCGCGATCGCCAACCCGGTCACGGCGCCTTATGGTAGCGCCGCGGCAGCAACGCTTGCCGCGATCGATGCCCTACCAACGTCGGTGAAAATCGTCCAAGCCGAAAACGTCGCGCAGGTTTATCAGTTCACAGCAAGCGGCAACGTCGATGCCGGCTTCGTCGCGCTCGCGATGATCAAGAACGCACAGCCAGCATTGCCAGGCAAGGTCTGGTTGATACCCGAGGGTCAACATCAGCCGGTGCGGCAAGACTTGATCGTCGTCAACCGCGGCATGGATCGAGCAGCCGTCAATGCATTTTTGGCCTATTTGGAAACCTCGAATGCTACCCAGTTGGTTGAACAGGCCGGCTACACCCTGCCCGTGCACTCAGACGCGTCGATAGAGCTGGAATGTCCCTGAGCGCCGCTGACCTGACGGCGTTGTGGCTGACGGTCAAACTGGCCGCATTGACCACACTGATCCTGATCGCGGTAGGCACGCCAATTGCGTGGTGGCTGGCGCGCAGTCGTTCACAATGGCGTGCGCCAGTCGCCGCATTGGTCGCATTGCCCCTGGTGTTACCGCCGACCGTGATCGGTTTTTATCTGTTGGTCGCAATGGGTCCGGCAGGGCCGATCGGTTGGCTCACTGACACACTCGGATTTGAGCTACTGCCGTTTACGTTTACAGGCTTGGTCGTTGGCTCTGTGATTTATTCGCTACCGTTCGTCGTGCAGCCGCTGCGCAACGCGTTCGCGGCCATTGATCAGGAATTGCTGGATGCCGCCGCCACGCTCGGTGCTGGCCCGCTCGATCGGTTTGTCCAGGTGAGTATGCGTCTTGCCCGGCCCGGTTATCTGAGCGCAGCGGTGCTTGGCTTTGCACACACCGTTGGCGAGTTTGGTGTGGTACTGATGATCGGCGGCAGTATTCCGGGCGAGACGCGTTTAGTGTCAGTGCAAATTTATGATCATGCTGAGTCGCTGAATTTTGCGAGTGCGCACGCGCTGTCGCTACTGCTGATCGTGTTTGCCTTCGTTGCGCTCACAAGTCTGTATTGGTTTGGCCCTAGGCACGGTCGCGCCGAGGTGATTGCGTGAGCAATGCGTTGCGGCTGCGTGTTGATGCTCGACCCACTGCCGAGCATCCACTACATTTGCGCATCAACAGCGAATTTCCGTGCGGCGAAGTCAGCGCGTTGTTTGGCCCTTCCGGTGCCGGCAAAACTACGACGTTGCGTGTGCTTGCCGGATTGGAGCAGACGATCAATGCGAACGTCGCCTTTGCCGGTGATACTTGGCAGAGTGCCGATCAGTGGGTGCCGGCACATGCGCGCAACATGGCGTATGTGTTTCAACAAGCGGCGCTATTCCCGCATCTAAGCGTCGCGCAAAACCTGGCGTTCGCCGAGCGTCGTGCCATTGCGCCAACCAACAGTCCGGCAACGGAGGCGATGCTAGCCACACTGTCTATTTCAGAGTTACTGGCACGTCGGCCGGCCGATTTGTCGGGCGGTGAACGTCAACGTGTCGCGCTTGCTCGCGCGCTGCTGCGTCGCCCACGTCTGTTATTGCTTGATGAACCGTTGTCTGCTTTGGACGACGCGCGACGGCAAGCGGTCATGCACACGATTGAACGGTTGTGTCGCGATGATGGTGTGACCATCATCTACGTCAGTCACGCCGTTGACGAAATTGCGCGACTGGCGAAACATATCGTGGTGTTGTCGGACGGCCAAAGTGTGCAACAAGGGGGGTGGGAAGCCTTGCAGGCCACTACAGATGCGCATGGCCTGCTCGAAGGCGGTCGTGGCAGCATTTTGAGCGGAACGCTCGGCCCCATCGATAGCGCGTGGCACTTGCAACCGCTGCAGATCGGCGACAACTCATTGTGGCTGCCCCAACAGTCGGCCGACGCTGGTGCACCGATGCGGGTGCGCGTGCTGGCCAAGGATGTCAGCCTTGCATTGCATGACCACGCGGATACCAGCATTCTTAACCGCCTGCCTGCACGCATCGATGCGATCGACAGTGATGCATCGCCCTCCGCAGCGCTGGTGACGCTACGGGTGGAAACACAGTTGCTGTATGCGAGCATCACCAGGAAGTCGCTGGCGCAACTCGCGTTGACGCCAGGTCAATCGGTATTCGCACAGATCAAGTCGGTGGCGTTGTTGGCGTGAGGCAAAGTATTTGAACATCCAAAGCCTGCTCACACATGAGCCCGCCGTGCGCGGCGCCGTGTTCTTCGGTGTGCTGTTTCTGTTGGCTGCACTCGAATGGTATTTGCCGCGGCGACAATTGATGCGCACGCGAATTGAGCGCTGGCCTGCCAATATCGGATTACTCGTCATTGGTACGCTCATTGTCAGAGTCGTCGCACCGGGCGTCACGATACTCGTCTCTGCCTACTGTGCCGATCACGGCTTCGGCCTTATGCACTGGCTGAACGTGCCGCAATCTGTTGCGGTTGTGCTTTGTGTCATCGCGCTCGACGGCATCATTTACGCACAGCATCGCGTCATGCATCACGTACCGTTGCTATGGCGTCTGCATCGGGTCCATCACGCCGATACCGATTTTGACGTCACCACAGCGCTACGCTTCCATCCAGCGGAAATTGTGTTCTCACTAGGCATTAAGTTAATCGCCATCGGTGCACTTGGCGCACCCGTTGTCGCCGTGATCGTGTTTGAAATTGTGCTCAGCGCGAGCGCGATGTTCAATCATGCAAATCTGGCATTACCGCTGCCGCTGGATCGTCTGCTGCGACTGTTGATTGTCACGCCAGACATGCATCGCGTGCATCACTCACCGCGACAACACGAGACCAACAGCAACTACGGTTTTTTTCTGTCGGTATGGGATCGCGTGTTTGCTAGCTATGTTGCGCAGCCCGGCGAGCCGCACCCGCAAATGCCCATTGGTCTTGAGTATTTCCGGGAGCCTGAAGACCAGTCGCTCGCGCGATTACTGGGGCAACCGTTACGACGGGACGTATAAAAAAAGGCTGCGCCTTGCAACGCAGCCTCCGTGAGTCGGGCCATCACGGCCGTATTCGTGTGGTTAGCGTGCTGCCACCTGCACCAATGCCGACTCAAATGACCGTTTTGTCTCACTCGACATTTGATCACCTCCCATGCTTTCCGTCCAAGACACGTGGAGCATAACGCAAACATGGCCCAGAGTGCCAAGCGCTTTCGGAAACTTTTTTGTCATGGGTGGTAAACCGATTTCGGGTGATCTGCACTAACACCAAAAGCTCAACACTTTCCGCCTGGGGTTCGAAGACGTGTCGAAAAGAAATCAAACGTTAGTAACCAGATTCGCAACGCTGGCATGCTTGCTGCTCACCGCTTGCGGTGGCGGCAGCGGTGACGATGCTAGCGTGCCCGATGTTGGTGTGCCCCCGCCAACACCACCGCCTGTTGTTAGTAAAGCGCAGCGTGATGCGGCCAGCCGTTTGGCGAGCCAAATCACTTTTGGCATGCCGTTCGAGCAACTTGATGGCATGGCGACGATGGGTGATGAGGTGTGGCTCGATACCCAGCTTGCGCTGCCACCTACATTCCATGCGCCGTCAATTGAGGCGATTCTGACCCGCCGCGAGGCGGGTGAGTTCGAGCCGTTTGAGAATGACATTGAATATCTGATCTTTGCACGCCGATTGGCGTGGTGGCACAACACGATCACGGCGCAGGATACTGTTCGGCAGCGTGTCGCATTTGCACTGAGTCAGATTTTCGTTGTGTCGGATCGGGTTGATACGCTCGAAGTGTACCCGTATGCGCTCGGCAGCTATTACGACACGCTGCTCGAGCATGCTTTCGGTAATTTCCGCGACTTGCTCGAGGCCGTCGCACTCAGTCCAGCAATGGGTATTTATCTCAGTCACGTCAACAACCGTCGCTCTGACCCGGTTAATAATATCTTTCCTGATGAGAACTTTGCACGTGAGGTCATGCAACTGTTTTCGATCGGTCTATTCCAGTTAGCGCCGGACGGCACCGTGTTGCGCGATGCAAACGGCGATCCTTTGCCCACCTACGATAATGCCGATATTGCGGAATTTGCGAAGGTGTTCACTGGACTGAGTTTCGATGGTAGCAACAGCTTCTTCGGCAATGTCGATACACCGTATTTCCGCGCGCCGATGGTCATGTTCGATGCCGAACACGAACTGGGCGAAAAGCGCTTGCTCAATGGCGTTGTTGTGCCGGCCGGTCAAAGTGGATTGCAGGACATCGACATGGCGTTGGATAACCTGTTTGAGCATCCGAATGTCGGACCGTTTATGTCACGGTTGCTGATTCAGCGATTAGTGACATCAAATCCGTCCCCGGCGTACGTGCAACGGGTTGCTTCAGTATTCAATGACAACGGCAGTGGTGTCCGCGGTGATATGCGCGCGGTGATTCGAGCAATCACGCTAGACCCGGAAGCGCGCGCCGCACCAACCAATGCGGGTAGTTTCGGTAAGCTGCGCGAACCCGTGGTGCGCTATGTGTCACTGCTGCGGCAGTTAGGCGTCAGCAGTCCAGATGGTTTTATCGCGCCACTCGGCTATTTCCTCCAGGACGTCTCGCAGCAGCATCCGTTGTCGGCGCCTAGTGTCTTTAATTTCTATCTGCCCGATCATACGCCGGCGGGGCCTGTAGCCGATGCCGGTCTGGTCGCGCCGGAATTCCAGATCACCAACAGCAACACAATTGTGGCTTATCCCAATTTCATTGATGCCATCGTATTGGGCGACTTCGTGACGGACACGCCGGATGGATTTGAGCCCGCATCCCTGAATTTTTCGCCATTGATTGACATTGCCGATGATCCGGAAGCACTTGTTGATCGGCTCGACACGCTGTTCCATTACGGCACGCTGAGCCCTGAGCTGCGCACAATCTTTATTGACGCAATACGCGAATTCGACGACATGGAGTTTCGCGTGCGCATTGCGTTGTACTGGGTTTTGACGTCGCCCGAATACGCGATACAGCACTAGGAGGGACGACACGATGGATCGCAGAACATTTATACAACACAGTTGTGCGCTCGGTGCGACGCTGCCGACTCTGGGCACCTCGCTACTGAGCCTTGCCAGTGCGCGCACGGCCGCCGCGCAATCGGCATCCGACTACAAAGCTTTGGTGTGCATTTTGCTGGCAGGCGGCAATGATTCGTACAACATGTTGTTGCCGACCGATCCCGACACCTATGCAACCTACGCCGCTATTCGCGCAGACCTTGCATTGCCCGCTCAGGATTTGCTGCCAATAGCGCCGCTCAATGCCAATGGCCGTAGTTTCGCCGTGCATCCGCAGATGGCCGCCTTACAGTCGCTATTCAATAATGGTGATGCCGCAATGGTTGCCAATGTTGGCACGCTACTCGAGCCGTTTGACGCGGCAGCTGTTGAGGCCGGCCGAGCACGCTTGCCCGTAGGGTTGTTTTCGCACGCTGACCAAATCAGTCAATGGCAGACGGCAGTGCCTGACGGGCGTACCAGCGAAGGTTGGGCCGGGCGCATTGCTGATGGCCTGCAAGCTGGCAATCCGGCCAACGGCATCGGCATGAACATTTCCCTTTCTGGCAGCAACGTCTTCCAGAGTGGCCAAAGCACAGACACGTACAGCATATCGGCGAATGGCACCGGTGCGATAGGTATCAATAGTTATGCCGATGGCACTGGGTTTGGTGATTATCGCAAACGCGTGCTCGACCAGATTCTCGCGATGCCACAACCGCATACGCTGCGTGGCGCGTTCTCGCGCCGGTTGCGCGAGTCGATCGAAAACCAGCAAATATTCGACGCGGCGATGACGCAAGCGCAGCCTTTTGATACCGGCTTTAGCGCAGCACCGCTCTCCGCGGCACTGCGACAGATCGCACGGGTAATCAGCGTGCGCGACGTCATTGGAAATCCGCGCCAGACGTTCTTTGTCACCATTGGTGGCTGGGACCATCACGACGAGGTGCTGAACAATCAGGCACGCATGTTGCCGCAAGTGGCCAATGCGTTGGCTGAATTTGCGCAGGCGCTGAAGGACATTAATGTGTTCGATCAGGTCACGACATTCACGATTTCGGACTTTGGTCGCACAATGACATCCAACGGGCGCGGCTCGGACCATGGTTGGGGCGGTCACCACATCGTTGTGGGTGGTCAGGTCCAAGGACAACACATCTTTGGCGACTACCCGACCCTTGCCTTGGCCAATGCGCCGCTGGACGTCGGCCGCGGCATCTATGCGCCGACGACTTCGATCGATGCATACTTCGCTGATCTAGCGTTGTGGTTTGGTGTCGCGCCATCCGAACTGGATCGCGTCTTGCCCAACGTGCGTACCTTCTACGATCCGCTGTCCAACACACCGGCGCTCGGTTTGTTCGGATGAGACTTACGATACGACGAGCAGCATTGCGGTTCTATGGCCATGCGGTTGCCGTAGACTGTCGGCATGGTCGATGAGTCGCGTAGTGATACCGAGTTGGTCAAAGCGTTCCAGCGCGGGGATGCCCGTGCGTTCGATCAGTTTGTTGCGCGCCACCAATCGCGAGTGTTCAGGTTGGCGCTTGTGTGGCTGTACGATGCCTCGATGGCTGCCGATGCCACTCAGGAAGTCTTTCTGCGTGCGATCACTGGATTGCGAACCTTCCTGTTCGCAGCTGAGCCGTTTACGTGGCTGTATCGTACACAGCGCCTGGTCTGTCATGAATTCAATCGCAGGCGTCAGCACGAGACTTTGGCAGATGAGCCGCAATCGACGGACCCTACGGCGGCGGATACGTTGGATGCACAGCGCATCGCGACCACCGTGCGGTCGTTGGTTGCAGATCTGCCCGAACGACAACGGGAGGTGGTTGTGTTGCGTATTTTCGAAGCCCTAAGCGTGCGCGATACGGCCCGCGCCATGGGTTGTCGCGAAGGGACGGTTAAGGCGTTGCTGAACAAAGCCAAGGCATCACTGCGGCGGCGCTGGGAATCAACATGACGGAGTACGGTGTGAGCGATTTTGACGCCAAGCTTGCGGCGGACGTTGCCGCGTATCAGTCACTTGAACCGGATGCGGCGTTAGCGGCGCGCATTCGTGCACGCGCTCAGCAGCGCTTGTACCAACCGCTCGCTCCTGTGTGGCGTGCGCGGGTGGGGCTGGCGCTAGGGCTTTGCTTGGTGGCGCTGCTTGTTGTTGTGCTTGAGCCGCAGCTGAACCCACAGGCACCGCAGAGCGTTCAGCTGCCAGTTAGGCAAGCAGTCGCGGTATCGCTACCGGCGGTGCCAAGCACGATCCGCGTAGAGACGGGGCGCCTGCGCGCACCCGCAACCATACCCTCACCCACACGACCCACCTCAAGTAGCGAACTCGATGACGGCATCCGGCCGGACACCACGACGCATAGACACCAGGAGACATTCGATGCGCACAGTTAGATTTTTAGCGACCCTGATCCTGATCGGCGTATTCGCGGTGCCGCCAGCGCACGCGGCGAATGATGATGAGCTGATGACCATGCAGCGGTTTATCGACTTGATGCAAGGGTATTACAGCATCATTGGCGCGATTCACGATGTCACGGCGAACAGCGAAAAATCTGCGATTTTACAAATGCAAAAAATCAAGGAAGTTTATGATGAGCGCGGTGAAACCGCGCGCGCCGCGAGCGTTTTCCGTGATGTGCTCGACAGCAGCACCAATCCGGCGATTCGTGGTGCTGCGGTTTTACTGCTCAGCGAAACGCTCAAGGAAAGTGGCCGCAGTGACGAGGCCGTCAAGGTCCTCATCGAGGGTCTGGATGAGAACGTCACGCGCGCCGAAGCCGGTGACTAACCGCCTACCCCTACCAGCGTGAATCTGGCGTCATGATCAGCCGTAGGCGGTCCAGTCGCTCGGTCAGCGCCGATAGATCTGCGAGGAATTGCTTGCGCGCCTCTCGCAATGACAGACCCTGCGGCTCCGTCAAACCCCGATTCTCCAGCAACGCAAAGGCGTTTTCGAATAACAGTTTGCCAATCGATGCCTCGCTGCTGATGCGCCGCTGCAGATACGCTTGCTTGCCATACGCCAATGATTGGTCAACGCATTGCTTACGTTGCGCGCTCGCCTCTCCCGGCATGCGCGCAACGACTGCCGCGGTCACGCGATAAGCCTCCACGTAAGGCAGCATCACGGCTCGCGCCACTAATGGTCCGGAGCGTTTCAATAGTGCATTCGCACCGGCCGGTCCGCCGGCAAGAGTGCTCTGCCAGTCGGCGTCAATGTGCTGAAGCTCAGCGACAACGCTGTTGCGAAATGCATCGCTCGGCGCGTAAAAAAACTCAAACTTAAAAATGTCGCGTAACCGTTTGGTTTCGGTGTGCAGCGCCTGCACCGGATCGTCATGCGCATCGGTGATGTGCAACAGACTTAGTTCAATGATCGCCTTGATCACAAAATGATGGATCGTCGTGTTGCGGTAGTAGCTCGCGGCACGATGCTGCTCCGGCACAATGGCGTAAATGATGTCCGGCCCCTCGTCGTAGCGGCTGATCAGTCCGTGATCACCCAAAACGTCTGCGAGCTTGTTCAAATCGTCCAGCGCATCGCGATCAAAATCGCTGGTCAGCGGAATACCACGCGCGCGCGCCCAGCGCAGGTAGCGCACCATCTCCTTGCTCAGCTCAAGTCGTGTCAACGCACCCGGCGCATGGCCGAGCAGTATGGTGGTAACGAGCGAGGTCAGTGTGATCGGTGTGACGCAATTGGCTTCGACGCCGACTTCGAACGCGATCTTCTTTAACCCTAGCTCATCCTCTTCGGTTGGCATGTCACGCAAGACGATCGGCTCGCCAAAGTCGATGTAGATCTTGCCGAGCGGCTTGCGTAAGCCGCGGAGATAACCCAGAAACCAGCGCAAAGACTCAGGGCGTTTGACGCCACCTGCCTGCTCTTTGACGTAGTCCTTGACGTCGCGAATCAAGTCGTAGTTGAGGGCCACCGGAATGATATGCAAATCGTTCGAGTCGCTAGCCTGCGCAGCTTCCAGTACATATTTGAGTAATCCATAACGCGGCGGCATCAGTTTACCAACACGGCTGCGGGTGCCCTCGAAGGCCCACGACAGCGGAAAGCGCTTTTCCAACAAATAGCCGATGTACTGGCGCAGAATCATCTTGTACAGCGGATCGTCCTGAAAGCTGCGCCGGATGAAAATACCGCCTGAACGACGCGCAGCGTAACCCAGACCACCAAACGCCATGTTCACGCCGCCCAACAGGTGCGGCACTGGAAAATCATTCTCGAACAACATCGAAAAAACCGCGAAACCATCGATGTGCGTTTTGTGTGTCCACAACAATACGCTGGGTTTGCCACGTACCACTTCACGAATCTGCAACAACTTATCACGATCAATAACGAAGTCCGGTTGATAACCCATTGAGATAATGCGCCGATTGAACGCTGCAATAACGTCCTGCCAAAACCCGCGCGGTGTGGCAATCAATTCCTTGAAGATGTCCTCGGCGCGCGCTTCGAGCGCTGCGATCGATTCGCCGGTCTCCTCGCTGACGTTGCGCAATGCTTGCTGATATCGACGCGACGCCTTCAGGCCTTGCGCGACACGCCGTGGCACCTTGTAACGTCCACCTCGCAGTTTGCGCTCGGCGATATCCAGAGCAATGCCCGCTTGATTGGCGACGAAGCCGGCAAGTGATTGCAGTATTTGTGCATCTCCGCCTTCTTTGGTGAATCTGGCTCGCAATGCACCTAGCGAGGCTGGCTGCGCGTTAATACAGGTGGCGTAGCCCGGGTCCTTACGCAGCAACCTGTGTGCGCGCATCTTCGAGGGTCGGCGAATATCGCCACGCAGCAAATCAAGAAAACGTGGCGGAGAATTGGGCGCCACGTCGAGATCATTCCACACCATGCGCACCGGTAAAAGAATCGTCTGATCCGGCAGCGACAGACTATCGATCAGCGGCTGCGCATCGATTGCCTCTGGCTCGCGTGCGATCCGCAATACGGTCTGCCGCACGATCGAGTGCTCGACAGCCAGATGCTCACGAACCCACAGTTCCAGCAGCGACTGTTCTACGTCATGCGCAGCATCGATGATGACGACGATGCCATCGCTCACATCATGTTCCGACAGATCGATCACGCTTCGTCTTGCCCCAACGCGGAGAGAAACTTCTGGCGCACGCGAGCAATGTGCTTATCTAACGTTGCGCGTGTCCAGCGACTGGTCGGAATCGGCTTCAGCACTTCAACCTCAACCGTTGCTGGTCGAAAGACAAACTGTCCTTTCGGCGCTACATCGATCGAATTGTGAATGACGATCGGCACGATAGGCACACCGGCCTGCATGGCCAGGTGGAACGCACCTTTTTTGAACGGTAGCAAACGTGTAGTTACCGACCGCGTGCCCTCCGGGGCCATCGCCACTGACTTCCCCTGCTCTGTGATGACTTCAACCAGCGGCTGCATCGCGGCAATTGCGCTCTGTGCGTTCTTGCGATCGATCAGCACAGTACCGCCAAGCTCCATCACCTGGCCAATAATGGGTATACGACGAATCTCCCTCTTGCCAACACCGGCAAGATCACGCCGCAGCAACTGCAAGATGACCAACACGTCTGCCTTGCTTTGATGATTGAATATGAATACAGCGGGTCGGTGCGACCAAAGATTCGCCTCACCGCGTACTTCCAAATCCAGGCCAATCAGCGCACTCGCCGTATCGGCAAACAGCGATATCGAAAAATTCTGCGCTTTGCGCCTCGAGCCTGTTAATGCATAGATCGGCAGAGCGGCGGCAAACGATGTTGCCAGGCTGCCGGTGGCGGCGATGGAGCGCGCCCATTGCGAGACGCTTGCATTGCCACGGCTCTTGAACGTCGTGCATGGCCAATCGCGCTGTTCGGCGACCCGCTGCAGTTTGCTAGACGGATTCAACGGGCGCGCATGCCCAATGGCTTCAAGTAACTCAATGTCATCCGTGCTGTCGGAATAGAAGAAGCTGGACGCAAGCTTGGCCGGTGTCGTCGCGGCGATGTCGTGGGCTGCATCGACTTTGCCGGTCCCAAAGCAGGTCGGAGAAATAACTTGACCGGTGAACACGCCATCTTCCAGCTCAATCTGCGTGCATTTAACGATGTCCACGCCGAGATCATGGGCAGCGGGCAGAATCTGGTACGGCGTTGCGGAAGAAATGATCGCCACCGTATGGCCTTTTTCAAGGTGCGCTTCAATCATCTCCCGCGCCTCGGGATAAATCGACGGCGCGATGTGCGATTTGTAGACCTTCTGTGAAAACTCTGCGTAGTCTTGCTCGTTGGTACCACGCAGGAATTGGGTAGCTGCCGCCATCATGGCCGAAAATCCCATGTCGCCCATGCCGAAGCGCGTAAGCAGCAGCGCCAGTTTCGCGAACTGTTTCGGTGAGATCAGACCTTGCCGAACTTGTTCGCGCAAGAATGCTACGGCGGAATAGCCATGGATGATCGTGCCGTCGAAATCGAAGAATGCGCCAACGTCCGGACCGGCCGGGGCTGCATCAATATGGTCCAAAAACGTAACGTCGCGGGTCATAGCGATAGTTTCTCTTATATGTTCATTTCGCCCGACCACATACGCGTGACGTGCTGGTTTCTGAGCGTAACACGCAGCTTCCCGACGGCGCATCGGAACCGCGAAACGTGTCGCAGTCCTGAGTGTGCGCTATCCGTACACTTTATGTCTCGTTTGTAAACAGAATTTTGATGGGAATGAACCCGCAAGCTATTCATTGGATCATGCCGGTCGGCGCAACGGTCTACGTCTTTCTGGCGGCGGCCATAATCGTTACCCGCTCCAGTAACAAACGTGGCGCTGCGCACTGGGTGATGCTGGCAATGGCCGGCTGGATCATAGGCGGCATGATCGAGTGGGTTGCACAGTCGCCCGACGGCCTTGTCGTCGGTCGCATGGTGACCGACATCAGCACAGCCCTGTTGCCACCGTTTATTTTCGTTGCGGTCTGCTTCTTCAGTGCCACCCGCTGCCCGCGCTGGGCGAAACTGCTTGCGTTTGCGATTCCAATCATCACGATCTGTCTGGCGGTCACCCATCCGTGGCACGACCTGATGTGGGCCCCCACCTTTGCCAATGGCGAGGTGATTCGGCTCGAACACAGTCAGTGGTTCAACCAGGTACACCTGCCCCACGCGGTGTTGCTGTCGATGATCGACATGGTGCTGATGTGTCGTCGCGCGTTTGCCGTGACCGGCAACCAGCGGGCTTTGACCGGTGCGCTGACTGTCACCTTCTTTGTGCCAGTTGCCGCAACTGTTGCGCACTACTTCAACGCTTTCGACATGGCGCTGTCGCCGGCGCCGGTGCTGGCCGCGATTACGGCGCCCGTCGTTGGCTGGCTGATTCTGCGCCGCGGTGCCCTGATCGACAACACGCTCCAATATCGCCACTTGTTTGAACGGATGCAGGACGCTGTGTTCGTCGTCGATCAGGATCTGAAATTGCTCTCGTGCAACCCGGCCGGTGCCAAAATGCTTGACACAGAGCCCGAGGCTATCGACGGTCGCCATCTTGAATCTGTATTACCGGACGTCGTACCAATTGTCATCGGTAAGCGCTCGTGCAACGACATCAGCCTGGGCGAGCGCCGGTTGTCTGTGCAGGTGAGCCGTCTGGAGCGCGGACTGCAACTTTCGAATGCCGTGATCGTCTGTCGGGATGTCACCAATGAGTGGGCCGCCCGGACTGCGCTGATGCGCAGCGAAGAGTTGCTCAGCAGTCTCGTGCATCACTCGTCAAACGCGATTCTGCGCTTGCGCCAGGTCACGCTCGAAGACGGTCGTATTGACTATAACGTGCTTGTTGCCAACCCGATCGCAGCAGAATTCTTCAACACCACTGCCGAGGCGATGATTGGCAGTAGTTTGGGTCAGTTTGTGCCTGAATCGGTTTTCGTCGACACGGGCGCTGCGCAACATGCCATTGGCGAAACGCTCGGCAAGGCTGTCGCCGAAGGTGTATCGGAGCAACTTGAGTTCTCCCTTAATACCGATAGCGGTTTGCGATGGTATCGATTAATGGCCGACCCGGTTGGTAGCGATATCGGGGTTGTTTGCTTCGACATTACCCGCCAGCGCGAGCAAAAAATCCGCCTCGAAACCGAAGCCTTCCAGGATGCATTGACCGGGGTGCTCAATCGCCGCGGTTTTGAGCGTCTGGCCAGTCAATGTCTGGCAAGCCAGGACGACGACGTCACCGGTGCGCTGCTGTTCGTCGACTTGAATGACTTCAAGCGGGTCAACGACGATTACGGCCACGACTATGGCGACTATGTGCTGCGTCAGTTAGGTAAACGCTTACACGACGTTACTGGCGATGGCCATATCCTTGGACGCATCGGCGGCGACGAATTTGTGGTGCTCGCCACGAACCTCGACAAACGCGACGCCAAGGCGCTGCAAAAAGCGCTACACACTGCTTTGGCTGAGCCGTACAAGTTCAATGGTGAGACGCTAACGACGACCGCAAGCGTCGGTATGGCCCGCTTCCCGGAACATGGCGTAACGTTGACGACGCTGATGCGCTACGCAGATGCTGCCATGTATGGGAACAAGGCCGCGACGCGCTCGGACGGCGCAACGCACGGCTATCGCATAGTCAAGTAGTCAGCGCTTGAACGCAGTAGCCGCCGGCGCCAGAGCGCGCGCGTCAAAGTGGCTCACGCACTGATCAGTAAAATCACAAAAAACACCGTCAACTCCCTGCTCTAGCAGCCAGTCGAGTAGTCCGCTCATGCTGTTGAAGCCAGGCGGTAGTGCATCCGCGCGCACAGTGTACGGGTGCACGCATAGGCCAGCTGTCGCTGCATCCGCAACGAGCGAGGTAGGGATCACACGGCCATCCGGATTCAGGCTGTACAGTTGTTCAAGCCACGGTCCAATTGCGGCTACGACGCCCTGCAGCTGTAGCAGTCCACCAGGTGCCAGCAGCTCGGCGTAGCAGGTTGCAGACTCCCCCCAGGCGTCATCGGCGATCAGCTGCACCTGGCGATAGGGGCATTGCAGCGATTCAGCCAGTCGCGTGTTCTCGGCAAGGTCAAAACACTGCAGCCATACCTGCTCCGGCTTGTCTTCATAGCCGAACGCTCGCAGTGTACTCAGCGCAAGCTGACTGACATCAACGCCTTCATCGTGATGCCACTGTGGCTTCTTGATCTCGGGATAAACCCCGGCGATGCGCGACGTGCTTCGATTCAGGCCACGAACCATCGCAAGCTCTTCTGCGAAACTGGCAACGGACAACCCGCTTACACCACCCGGATACCGAGCACCGAATACGACGCGACCGCTGGCGTCCGTGCGCTCCGTCAAGCGCAGTTGCTTGATCTCGTCCAACGTAAAATCGCGCGCGTAGAACCTGCCGTCATCCCGGTGTCGCGTCGCAAAGTGCTCAGTCACATTGGTGACACGGTCGATGTGGATGTCGTGCAGTACGACCAGCTGGTCATCGCGAGTCGCGACCAGATCCTGCTCGAGGAACTCGGCGCCCATCGCATGCGCCATCGCTTTGGCTGCGAGCGAATGCTCCGGCAAGTAACCGCACGCACCCCGATGCGCAATGGTGATCGGTCGTGGACGCGGAATAGCGCTCGGCATTATGCTAACTCAGTATTTAAAAAACAGTCCTAACTCTATGGAAAATCGATAACTTCCCATCGCTGCGTGTCTTCGTTACGTGCTAGTCGACGCAATGCGTCGACCATTTCGCGCTCGTTCCATTCAACGCTCTCATTGGCCCGACTGACTAAATCCCCAGGTGCAACCGTTGTGCGGCCGAACGCATTGACCAACAGAATGGGTTTGCCCATGGCCTGCGCCGCGTTGACCTGAAAATCCGCCCAATCGCGCTTTTCAGCCCAGACGCTGGCCAGCATGATTACGGCCTCGCATTCATTGATCTGCTGACGCAATGCGTCCTTGATGCCCTCGACACCGCCTGCCGGTTGCCGCTCCGGATCGCTGACATTGAGATAGTAGAACCGGTCCACGCTCTCGAGGTACTCAAACACGCGCAGATAGTCGTCACTGGCATGAAAGACGTGACTGACAAAAACTCGAATCGGATTGTTTTCTGACATAGGCCGCTCGTGGATGCGCTCAATACCCCGGAGATTGTAGCCAGATCGCGCGCGACAGGCGACTTTTGTCGGTACAATTACGGTTCACTGGATGCGGCCACAGCGCTCATGATTCTGAATTCCTTCTGGCAGCGACGCTGATGCGGATCGTTCTATACAACATTCGTTATGGCATCGGAGCCGGATTGAGTGCTCACCTGCCGGTACCGGGCGCAGGCTTTGTATTGGGCAACAACGCCAACCTGGATCGCCTGACGCAGTTTCTGAAGTCGACGGAACCCGATATCGTCGGTCTGGTTGAAGTCGATACCGGCTCGATCCGAACGCGAATGGTCAATCAGGCCGAAATCATCGCCCAGTCGCTCGGGCATCGCTCGTCATACGAAACCAAATACGGTCAGGACTCACTGAACACGTTGCTGCCGATCGTACGCAAGCAAGGTAATGCATTTTTGGCCGCTCCCACGGTCTGTCACGAGCGCTTTCACTACTTTGACACTGGGATAAAACGCCTGATCATTGAGCTTGAACTTGATGACATGGCGGTATTCCTCGTGCACTTATCGCTAAAATATCGACATCGTCACCTGCAGCTCCGGCACCTGTATGACCTGATCGATGCAACCGAGAAACCGGTTATGGTAGTGGGTGACTTCAATACATTTTGGGGGCAGAACGAAATTTATCTGTTTCAAAAAGCAGCAGGCCTACGCAGCGCCAACATTGATGCACTGCCATCCTACCCTGCCCGCGCGCCGCGCAAGGAACTGGACTTTATTCTTTATCAACCCGGCATTGAAATTGACAGTTTCTCGGTCCCCGATATTCAATTGTCCGACCATCTGCCATTGATTTGTGATTTTCACGTCGACACCGACGCTGCGAGACGTTAAGGAAGCCTGATGAGTGAATATGAACACTGGATAATCGAACGCGACAGCGACAACGTTGTGACGTTGGGCATCGATAAGAAGGACAGTGGTGCCAACGTGCTATCGGGCCCGGTGCTGCGGGAGTTGGATCGTGTTCTGGACACGGTCGATGCGAGCCCGCCGGCCGCACTCATTGTGCACTCGCTGAAGCGCAGCGGCTTTATTATGGGCGCCGATATCAACGAGTTCACGGTGCTTGCCGATGAGCAGGCTGCCTACGAGTTGGTGCGACTGGGCCAGCAGGTACTGGATCGGCTCGAGCAGGCAACGTATCCAACGGTGGCGGCTATTGACGGCTTTGCGTTGGGTGGCGGTCTTGAGTTGGCTATGGCGTGCCACTACCGGGTGGCCGCCGCGACGCCCAAGGGCACAATCGGATTGCCTGAGGTCAAGCTTGGCATTCATCCTGGCTTCGGTGGCACGGTGCGAGCGGTCCGGCTGGCAGGGGTTAGCCAGGCCATGCCACTGATGTTGACGGGCAAATCGATTTCGCCCGACAAAGCACAGCGGCTCGGTCTGATTGATGACGTCGTTGGCCAGGACGATCTGCTTGCGGCAGCGCGGCGCCGGGCCCTGCAACGTCCACCCAAAGCGCGTGCGCCGCTGGGCGCGCGGCTCATGAACAATGGTCTAGTACGTGGTTTCATTGCGAGTAAAATCCGCGCGCAAACTCGCGCGAAGGCCAATCCTGCGCACTATCCAGCACCGTTTGCGATCATTGACCTGTGGCAGCAGCATGGCGCTAGCGAGAAGACCGGCTACGAAGCAGAGGCTCGCTCGATCGCGCATTTAATGGTCGGCGATACAGCACAAAACCTTGTCCGCGTGTTCTTTTTGCAAAACGCATTGAAGGCACAGGGCAACAAACCACCGCAAAAAGCTGCGCATGTGCACGTGGTTGGCGCTGGCGTGATGGGCGGCGATATTGCTGCGTGGTGTGCACTGCGAGGCCTACAGGTGTCATTGCAGGACCGCGAAATGAAATATATCGAGCCTGCGTTGCAGCGTGCGGCGACGCTGTTCGAGAAAAAGGTGCGCGCCCCTGCCGAGCTTGCGCAGACGCGTAGCCGACTGGTTGCCGATGTCGAAGGCAAACATGTTGCCGATGCCGATCTGATTATTGAGGCTATTTTCGAAAACCAACAGGCCAAGCAGGATCTGTACGCGGCGCTGGTACCGAACATGAAACCCGGTGCGATTCTGGCAACAAATACATCAAGTATTCCTATTGAGACGCTGCGCGAAACGCTGCCAGCGCCGGCTCGCTTTATCGGCTTGCACTTTTTCAACCCGGTCGCGCAACTGCCGCTAGTCGAGGTGATTGGCGCCGATGGCACTGACAGCGAGGCACTCGACATCGGCCTGGGCTTTGTTAAACAGATCGGCAAATCGCCGTTGTTGTGCAACAGCGCACCGGGCTTCGTTGTGAACCGCATTCTGGCACCCTACATGGCCGAGGCGTTTCGGCTTGCCGATGCTGGTTACCACCTGGCCTCTATTGATAGCGCTGCCGTCGACTTCGGGATGCCGATGGGTCCGGTGGAACTCGCAGACACAGTCGGTCTGGACGTTGGTCTGAGCGTGGCGCGCATTCTCGGCAGCAGCGATGCAGACATGCAGTCGCTGATCGAGATGGTCGACGCGGGCAATACCGGACGCAAGAGCGGCCAGGGCTTTTATCAATGGCAGCAAGGCAAGCCCGTCAAGCCGCCACGCAGCTCGGAGCCTGGGCTGCCCGATGACATCACGGACCGTCTGATCCTGCCGATGGTTAACGAAGCCGTAAACACTTTATTCGAGGGTGTCGTTGCGACGCCAGACTTACTCGACGCTGGCGTTATTTTCGGTACCGGCTTTGCGCCCTTTCGTGGTGGCCCGTTGAACTATTGCCGTGCGCGCGGCATCGAAACGGTCAAACAACGCCTGCAGGCACTGGCAGAGCAATATGGACCACATTTCGCCCCTAACGATGCGGCGTGGGCTGCATTCGCCGAGGCAGACGGCAAATGACACCGTGTTTTGGCGTTATTCGCCGAGGCGGACGGCAAATCACACGGCGGTTTGGCGGTATTCGTCCGTGCCGTGCTCAAACTGAGCGACCATTGGCAGTAGTCAGGCAAAAAAAACTGATAGAATTCGAGCAATTGGCCGCTGTATTAAAGAATCGAAATTGACTCGACGACGTGCAACGTGCCGCAAAGAGCAACATGACTGAACAGAGTTTGACCATAGAAGAGCTGCGCCGCTTCTCACCACTGGATGGTTTGAAGACAGAAAACCTCACTGCGTTGGCGAAAAAAACACAGGTCAAGACGCTTGAGCCTTCGCAGTTGATGTTTAACGAGGGCGATACGGAAAAGCGCACGTATTATGTCGTCTCAGGCACCGTTGAGTTGCTAGAACAAGGCACCGTTAGCGACACCGTCAAGGCTGGCGGCTCACGGTCACGCAGCCCCTTGTCACCTGGATTGCCGCGCCGCTATTCGGCCCGCGCCCACGATACCGTGCGATACCTGTCGATTGACAGCGATCTGCTTGACGTGATGCTGACGTGGGACCAAACGGGTTCCTATGAAGTCAGCGAGTTGCGTGACGACCCAACTGAGTCCAACGACTGGATGACGACGTTGCTGCAAAGCAAAGCGTTCCACAAGATTCCGCCTGCCAATATCCAGGCAATCTTCATGCGCATGCAGCAGGTCAACTACAAGGGCGGCGACCAGATCATCAAGCAAGGCACCGATGGCGACTTCTTTTATGTCCTGACGCGCGGTGCAGCCGCGGTGACGCGCGAGACGCCTCTGAACAAGGAAGGCATCCGCTTGGCCGAGTTGACGGTTGGCGATACATTCGGTGAGGAAGCGTTGATTGCTGAGTCCAAACGCAATGCGACGGTGACGATGCTGACCGACGGTGCAGTCATGCGCTTGGGCAAAGACGATTTTCGCACGTTACTCAACGAGCCTATGCTGGACTGGGTCGATATGGCGCAGGCGCAAAAGATCGTTGATGATGGCGGCGGCGTATGGCTGGATGTGCGTTTGCCAAGCGAATATCAGAACTTCAGCAAGCCTGGTTCGATTAACATGCCGTTGTACTTTATTCGATTGAAGCTCGGCACGCTGGATCCGCAGGTGCCTTATATCGTGTGTTGCGATACCGGTCGGCGCAGTTCGGCGGGTGCCTACATCATGAACGAACGTGGATTCAAAACGTATGTGCTGCGCGGCGGCCTTGCTCAGGCCTGATCAGCCGCGTTACATCGTGTGGGTGACTTTCTCGCCGCCTAACGCACCGGCCAAATAGTTCTCGATCTTCTTCTGCGTATTGCCCTGGTCCTGCTCGGAAAACTGCACGCCGATTCCGGCAGTGCGTTGACCCTGCGCACCTTTCGGTGTCATCCAGACCACCTTGCCGGCGACCGGCAGTTTCTCGTCTTCGCCCATCAAGCTGAGCAACATGAACACTTCATCGCCAAGACGATACGAGCTATTGGTCGGAATGAACAAGCCGCCGTTGCGAATGAACGGCATATAGGCAAGATACAGCGCGCTCTTGTCCTTGATCGTCAGTGTTAGCAAGCCCGGCTTTGTCATTCAATTCACTCGTTAGTAGTCGCGCGTGGCGCGACCATCAAAACATCCCTGTAACTTGTTCGCCCACGGCAATGCCAGTGCATCCAGTGCCATATCGCTGTTGATCGCGACGGTGCCACGGCTGGCAGCGCGTTGTACAGTGTCTAGATAGCAAAAGGCGTCGCGTGTGTCTATGACATAACGGTCGAAACCGGACTCAATTCGCATTTCGGACGCATGCGTTTGGTAAATCACAGACTGCGTCACATGTTGCAGGACGTCCAGCACCAGCCCGAAATCCAGCTTCTTCCAGCGATTGGCAACGGCCAACGCGCCCTCAGTGCCACTCATCACGCGCTCCAAATCGCCGGCAATGCTGTCAAGCGCATCCAGCACGCCGCTGTCGAGCAAGGCCTGCGCTTTCAGTGGGGCACCGTAGGCGTAGCGCAAGGCACGATCGGCGGCCGCGGTCTCGTTGCCCTGCACTGTCAGCCATTGCTCGCTCAACGACATCGCCGGCGTACGCAGCGTATAGGCGCTGACCCGACTGACCACAGTCGCCGGCAAACGAGACACATCATCTGCAACCAACACCAGCAGGGCGTCTCCGGAGGGCTCCTCGAGCGTCTTGAGCAGACTGTTGGCACTGGCCACTGTCATCGCATCGGCCGGCTCGATAACTGCAGCCTTACCGGTGCCCGAATGGCTGCTCAGCGCTAACGCCGCCGACAATGCCCGTACCTGCTCTACCGATATCTGTTTCTTGTCCGCAGCAATGGTCAAATGGCGAAAATCGGCAAGCTGCTCGTCCATTTGTTGTAGCGAACGCGCCGCCGCACTACCCAGAAACTGCTGCACCAACCATGCGGCGAGCTGTCGTTTGCCTAAGCCTGGCGCACCGGCAAACAACACCGCATGACTCAGCGTGTTGCTGTCCAGCTGCGCGCGCAGAGACTGTTTCAATTCATCCAGCCAGAACATCTCGCCGTGCGTCATTGCCGCGCCACCGATCGCGCGAGCAAAGCATCCAACACGTCCGCCAGGCGCGCCTTGACAACATCGATGCCAGCACTCGTTTCGACCTGAAAGTAACGTTCGGGGTTTGCCTGCGCCAAGCGTGCATAGCCGTCAGCCGCAGCGGCAAAAAAATCGGCAGGTTGCTGCTCTATGCGATCCTTGTCGCGCCCGCGGCCCGACATACGCTGCTCCGTCACCGCAGGTGGCGCATGCAGCCAAATCGTCGCGTCAGGCCACAGATCGCTATGCACCCAATCGGCCAGCATATCGATGCGCTCGCGTGGCATCCCACGCGCAAAACCCTGGTAAGCCAGTGTTGCATCGGTGAATCGGTCACAGAGCACCCAAGAACCTTGTGCCAGCGCTGGTCGAATAACTTCTGCAACGCTTTGCGCGCGCGCTGCGAACATCAGTAGGAGCTCCGTCGTATCCGTCAACGGCTCGTCATGCTCACCGAGCACGATCTCGCGCAGCGCTTCTGCGACCGGTGTGCCGCCCGGCTCTCGATTACGCACGTAGGCAATATCCTGTTCATCGAGCAAATCGGCGAACAACGACATGGCCGTCGTCTTGCCAACGCCTTCGACTCCTTCGAAACTGACGAACAGTGGTTTGGTTGTGCCCACGCTAGCGCCCGATCTTCTTCAAATACGCAGCGACAGCCTGTTCGTGTTCCGCATTCGTTGCTGAAAACACATGCGTGCCATCACCATCGCCCGAGGCGACAAAGAACAACACATTGCCCTGTTCAGGCTGCGCGGCCGCGCGTAACGATGCCAGACCTGGCAGCGCAATTGGCGTTGGCGGCAGCGCATCAACGACATAGGTGTTGTAGTCGGTTGCCGCCTGTAGATCCTTGCGACGAATATCGCCATCGTAGGCCTTGCCGATGCCATAGATAACTGTTGGGTCTGTTTGTAAACGCATGCCTTGGTCCAGTCGACGCGTAAACACACCAGCTATCGTGCCGCGTTCGCTGTCGATGCCGGTCTCTTTTTCAACGATAGAAGCCAGAATCAGTAACGCATAGGGTTCCGTCAACGGTAGGTTTTCGGCTCGTGCGACCCACGTGCGCTCCAGATGCTGACGCATCTTGTCATGCGCCAACTTCAACAGCGTCGACAGTGGTGTGCCGGCCACAAACTGATAGGTGTCCGGAAATAGCCAACCCTCCAGAAATGGCTGATCGATACCCAATTGCGTCGCGAGCCGTTGGTGCTCTCCGCTGGACAACCACGCCACACCATCAGCCCGCGTGTCTAGCTCCACACCGAGATCGTCGACAATGCCCGGATGAGCGACCAGCGCCTGCAATGCCTGCGCCACGCTCCAGCCTTCGATCAATGTAATGCGTTCAAGGTCGGCCTGACCGGCAACCAATAACGCAAGCACGTCGGCCAGCGTGCTGCCCACCGGTACGGTATACGAACCGGCTTTGATATCCGCCGTATCCGGATTCAGTTTTACAAACAGGCGCGGCCAGAACGTGTCTGCGATCAAGTCGCTGCCGGCCATCTCATCGAGCACACGATGCACGCTCGAGCCGGCGCTGACCTGCAGCTGATACTCCTCGTCAAGCACCAAGGGTTCGTGCATGGCGAGTTCCAGTTGTTGCCAGGCAAAGACGCCGCCGCCAATCGTAAGCGACATCAGCACAAGCGCGGCAATAGACAAGCGACGCATCATTGCCACGCGCGCTCGAGTCGATCACGTAGCTGGTCGGCAACAGGCGTGTTATCGGGCAACGCCGTGCCGCTGATATGTGATGCGCTGCGCACGCCTCGTACGGCGTTGGTCACAAACACTTCCTGTGCATTGGACAGCGCTTGCGGCCGGATTGCCTGGATGTCGACGTCAATGGTGTCAATGACCCAGTCGCGCATGATCCCGGCGACGCCGCCCTGCGCGAGCGATGGGGTCAAAACACGATTGTCGGTGACGATAAACACGTTGTGCATGATACCGCAGACGAGCTCCCCATGAGGATTGCACATGAGCCCTTCGTCGGCCTCATTGCCGGCCAGTTCAGCGGCGCCAAGCACTTGCGGCAACCGGTTCAGATGCTTGATACCAGCTAACTGCGTATCAAGCGGCACCAGCGTCTTGCAAACTATCAGGCGTAACGCCTCCGGCGCGGCCGCCGTGCGACCTGTTTGCACAATCAATCGCGGTTGTAGACTGCCGGCTGCGCGATAGCCGCGCTCCCCGCTGCCGCGGGTGACGATCAGCTTTAGCCAACCGGCGTCGATAGCGCTCTCGGCTGCCAAGCGCTGCAACCTGCACTCGACGAGCGCAAGATCAACACCGGCGATGGCCAAGCGCTGCAAGCCGATTTGCAGGCGCGCCAAATGCCGCGCAAGCCACGGTATGCGAGCGCTGCGCACACGCATCGTCTCGAACAAACCGTCGCCATACGCCAAACCCCGGTCATTAGCGGGAACGACGTCTGTAGCCGTTAGCCAGTGCACGGCATCACCGATCGGACTGCGCGCAGCATGCCCTGCGCTTTTGCGCCCGTTTCCGCCAACTCTGCCTGCGGGTCTGAGTCAGCAACGATGCCGGCACCGGCTGAAAAACGCAGCGCGCCCTGCGCAACCGTCATCGTACGGATCAGGATATTCAGATCCATGTTGCCATTGCGCGCCAGATAGCCGAGCGAGCCGGTGTATGCGCCACGGGGTCGTGCCTCGAGTTCAGCGATCAGCTGCATGCAACGCACCTTTGGGCAACCGGTGATCGTGCCGCCAGGAAACACCGCTGCGAGCACCGCACCTGGTGTCGTACCGGGCGCAAGCGTGCCGGCGATGTTGGAAACAATGTGATGCACGTGTCGATACGTTTCAATGCCCATGTACTCATCGACGTGAACGCTGCCCGGCACACAGATCCGGCCAAGATCATTGCGCTCCAGATCAATCAGCATGACATGCTCAGCGCGCTCTTTAGGGTGTGCCAGCAACTCCGCAACCAGTTGCTGGTCTTCATCGGCATTGGCGCCGCGCGGACGCGTGCCGGCGATGGGTCGCGTGGTGATCTGACCGTTCGTCACGCGCACCAGCCGTTCCGGAGATGATGACATGATCTGCAAACCGTCCAGATGCGCCAACGCAGCGAACGGCGACGGATTGGCATCGCACAGCGCATCGAACAGCGCACCGGTTTGCGATGCATCCATCGAGGTGCGCCATTCACGCGACAGGTTTGCCTGGTAAACATCGCCAGCCGCGATCGCTGCCTTCGCTGCGACAACGGCTGCGGTAAACGCGTCGGCATCGGTGACGGAGAACTCCGGATCATCATGCGTGGGTTCACAAACACGATCTGCCGCACTGAGCTCGCCAAGTGCTGCCAGATCGGCTCGCACTTGCTGCACGAGATCCGGCAGTGGGTGTTCGGCGACAAGCTCCGCCGGCTTGTCGGCGTCATGCGGCAGTACGATGGCTGCGCGTGAACGGCTGGCTACTGCGAGCGGTTGGCTGGTGTCGATCGGCAAGCGCAGGGTTGGCTCGAGTTGTGCGGCAAGCTCGTAGCTCAGATATAAAAACCACCCACCAATAAACAACGCTGATGGATAGTTTTCGATGTCGCGCTCGGCGTTGGCTTCGGCGGCGAACCAGCAATCCAGTGCGCTGCAAAAGTCATTCCCCGTGCTGTATTGCTGTGCATCTCCCTGGCCACGCAATTCAAAATCGGTGCCATCGTGATGCAGCGATAGCGTTGCCGCATCGCCCAGCAGCAGCAAATCGTGTGCACCGCGTGCGCCGGCCACGGAGGTCAGCAGGAACGGATATCGCTGGCTGTAGTATGTCGCGAGCTGCCTGAGCGCGTTCGCGCCAACCTCGGGCAACGTTTGTCGGTAAACATCACTCAACAGATTGATTGCCGGCCCGGCATCGCAGTTACTTGCAGTGGCTCTGCGTTTGCGACCCGATCAAGCGGTTTTCTTGAACACCAGCGTGCCGTTGGTGCCACCGAAACCGAACGAGTTCGACGCAGTAGCATTCAGCACCGTCTCGCGAGCCGTATGCGGCACGTAGTCGAGGTCGCAGGCAGGATCCGGATTATCAAGATTGACGGTCGGCGGGATCACCTGGTCACGCAGTGCAAGCACAGAGAAGATCGCTTCGACCGCACCGGCGGCGCCAAGCAAGTGGCCGGTCGTTGACTTGGTCGCACTGATCGCAAGCTTTGCGGCATGCTCGCCAAACGCGCGCTTGATTGCGGTGGTTTCGGCGACATCACCTGCAATAGTCGACGTGGCATGACCGTTCAGATAGTTGATGTCTTCCGGATTCAGTCCGGCATCGGCAATCGCATTCAGCATGCTGCGCATGGCACCTGCCCCGTCTTCAGGGGGTGACGTGATGTGAAACGCATCACCGCTCATACCGAATCCGGCGAGCTCTGCATAAATAGTTGCACCGCGCGCTTTGGCCTGCTCGTACTCTTCGAGCATCATGCAGCCTGCGCCGTCACCGAGCACGAAACCGTCACGATCACGATCGAACGGTCGGCTCGCCGCTAGCGGGTCATCGTTGCGAGTCGACAGCGCCCGCGCGGCACAAAATCCGCCCAACCCCATGGGCGTGGTGGCGTATTCAGCGCCGCCGGCAAGCACCGCATCCGCATCGCCGTAGGCAATCATGCGCGCCGCCAGCCCAAGCGCGTGGGTTGACGTGGTGCACGCGGTAACGACCGATAAATTTGGCCCCGTGATGCCGTGCATAATGCTGATGTGGCCGGAGATCATGTTGATGATGCTGCCTGGCACGAAGAACGGCGAGATCTTGCGCGGATTGTGGTCTGACAGCAGGTACTTTTCGTGGTTCGACTCGATCGTGCCGATCCCGCCGATACCGGCACCCATCAAAACGCCGATCCGGTGCGCATTGGCCTCGGTGACTTCAATACCTGAATCCGCCAAAGCCTGATTACACGCAGCAATACCGTATTGGATAAACGGGTCAATCTTTCGCGACTCTTTCGCGGGGATACCGTGAGCGGTCGGATCGAAGTCACGCACACAACCACCGAACCGGGTGGTAAAGGCGCTGACGTCGAAGGCATCGATAGCACTGATGCCCGATTCGCCGGCAACCACCCGCTTCCAGGCTTGCTCAACTTCGTTGCCCACGGGGGAAATGATGCCAAGGCCGGTGACGGCGACACGTCTGTTGCTCATGATGGCTGCCTTAAACGGCATCCGGCGCCCTGGGAGGACGCCGAATGCGGACTATCGAATAACAATTGATACATCAACCGATATATCAATCGACTCTGCAAAGAATATCGAAATGCTAACGCTCGAAACGAGTATTAGCTGGTTTTGCGCGCGCTGACGTAGTCGATAGCCTGCTGCACGGTTGTGATCTTCTCGGCGTCTTCATCCGGGATTTCTGTCTCGAACTCTTCTTCAAGAGCCATCACCAGCTCGACAGTATCCAGCGAATCTGCACCCAGATCGTCAACGAACGAAGCCGATGTGGTGACTTCCTCTTCTTTTACGCCCAGTTGCTCAGCAACGATGCTCTTCACCTGGTCTTCAATACTGCTCATTAGCTGTAATTCCTCATGGATTAAAAAAGCCGGATAGCCGTCGGGTGCACGCCTGATTGCGTCTGCCCCGCTCACCTAGCCCGGAATTATACAAAATATAGCCACGCGACGCTTTTTCAAGGCATCGTCGAACTTCGCGGCGCGTATTGTAGGGCAATGCTGGGCTGTGCGCCAATCTGTTTTTGACTGATTAATGTCGCTAAAAGAACGGCTTAGCCACTAGGGCATCAGCATGCCGCCATTCACATGCAGCGTCTCGCCGGTGATGTAGCCGGCTGCATCGCTAGCTAGAAACACCGCCATATTGGCGATGTCGGAGGTTTGACCTAGCGTACCCACCGGCACTTGCGACAGCATTACTTCGCGCTGGGTCTCATTCAGCGCATCGGTCATGTCAGTGGCAATGAACCCAGGTGCGATTACGTTGGCTGTGATACCGCGCGCACCGAGCTCGCGTGCCAGCGACTTCGTGAAGCCAATCAAGCCGGCCTTGGCCGCGGCATAGTTCGCCTGTCCGGGGTTACCCATCGTGCCCACGACTGAGCCGACGCTGATGATGCGGCCAAAGCGTTTTTTCATCATCGGGCGCAGCAAGCTTTTTGTCAGCCGGAATACACCACTGAGATTGGTTGCAAGCACTGCATCCCATTCATCGTCCTTCATCCGCATCAACAAGTTGTCCCGGGTGATGCCCGCGTTGTTGACCAGAATGTCCGGCGCCTTGTCCTTGACGCCGGCAACCAGCGCGTCGATTGATTCGCTATCGGCAGTGTTCAGCACAAGTCCATGCCCCTGCTCGCCCAATCTGGCTGAGATCGCGTCGGCGCCCGAGTCGCTGGTGGCAGTGCCAATCACATACGCACCCGCCTGTGCCAGATGGGTGGCAATGTCTTTGCCAATGCCGCGCGACGCGCCGGTAACCAGTGCAGTGCGGCCGGCTAACGCGTCGGCGCTAAACAAAGTGTTGGGTGTGCTCATCAAGATTCTCCCGTCGTCAGTGCAGCGAGTGCACCAGAAAATCCGTCTGGCGTTTCGAGTGCCATCGACGCCGCCGGTTTGTGAATGCGTTTGAGCAATCCCGACAGCACCTTGCCCGAACCGCACTCAACGAACGTCTCGACACCATCTGTAACCATGTGCCGGATCGTTGCCGACCATTGCACCGGGCTGTAGAGCTGCCGGATTAACGCATCGCGAATTGCTTGTGAATCAGCTTCTACCTGCACGTCAACGTTGTTAACGACCGGTATCGACGGCGCGTTGATCGTCACATTGGCAAGGTCTGCGGCAAACGCGTCAGCGGCCGGTTGCATCAGTGCGCAATGCGACGGCACGCTGACCGGCAGTGGCAGCGCACGGCGTGCACCACCTTCCTTACAATGCGCAATTGCCGTATCGACAGCTGCGGTTTCGCCAGCGATCACAACTTGGCCAGGTGCGTTGAAATTGGCCGCCGACACAACGCCGTCACTGACTGCGTCGCATGCGGCGATGACGACATCGTCATCCAGCCCAAGGATTGCCGCCATCGCCCCGCTGCCGGCAGGCACCGCCTGCTGCATCAGTTCGCCGCGTCTTCGCACCAACGCCACGGCATCAGCCAATGTCAGGCTGCCGGCACACACTAACGCCGAGTATTCACCCAGACTGTGCCCGGCGAGCACTGCCGGCTGCGGACCGCCGGCCGCAAGCCAGGCGCGCCACAAGGCAATGCTTGCCGTCAGCAGCGCCGGTTGCGTCACTTCGGTGCGCGACAACGATTCGTCGGCATCGTGCTGGCAGACGGCCCAGAGGTCGTAGCCCAGCACGTCTGCAGCCTCGGCGAACGTGTCGCCTATCACCGGATACGCACTGCCAATGTCGCCCAACATGCCTTTGCTCTGCGAGCCCTGGCCCGGAAAAATAAATGCTGTTGTCATAACGCCCTCACTGATTTTGGCGCGCATCATCGCATAATTTGGCGCGCATCGCGTCTTCTGCGCCACGCAACGAAGGCACCTGGCACGACACCGGCCATGGCGCCATACAGATGCGCATTGACGATCACCGGTGCGCCGATCAGCACCACCGTGCCGCTTGCTGCGCCGTAATAGTGCTCCCAGCACAATTTGAGAACCAGGCCGATCAGTAGCACAACGGCTTCGCCGCGCCGCTCGCTCAATTGCGCCAAGGCGCCGAACGAGACTAACCCGTGCAGCACGCCCGACGCGCCGGCGTAGAAATTGAGATAGGGGTCGAATACCAGCAGCGAGACGCTGATCGCCATCGACAAACCGACCCACAATGCCACCCAGCCAACGGCGTCACTGGCGCGACCCAGCAGCAGCATGATCAGAATGAACGCCGAAACGTTCATCGCGGCGTGCGTAGTGTTCAGATGGACGACGTGACCGCTGATCACGCGCCACCACGCACCGGACATAATGCCGACCCGCTGCCACTGCAAAGTTTCGAGCACGCCTGCGCTATCGACGAACTGAAGCGCAGCCAGCCCCGCAAGAACCAGCACCAGCATCAGCAATGCGAGTCGCCAGTTATTGCCAACCCAGCGCTTTTTCACCGCACACCCTCTGGTATCCTATGGCATCGAACTTGTGGCGTTATTTTGCGTCCTAACACTAATAGCATGGCCGTCATGTGTGACCCGTTGCAGCATGTTGCGGCCAACCATACGACATTAACCGACACGTTTACCGGAGAATTTGCATGTCATTGTCATCACAGTCTGTGCCGCGCGTAGCGATTCGTGCGTCTGGCCACGTACTGCAGCGCGGCTTCACCATTATCGAGATCATGGTTGTCGTCGTCATCATCGGCATCCTCGCCGCGGCGGTGGGTCCGAAGTTGTTTGGTCAGGTAGGTAAAGCTCGCGCGAATACAGCTAGGCAAGACATTAAGACGATCGAGCAAGCGTTGAAGATCTATCGGCTGGATAACTTTACCTATCCAACATCGGAGCAAGGGTTAAATGCGTTGGTCGAGCGACCCAATGACCCCAACTTGACGAACTGGGATCCGGAAGGCTATTTGGAACGGGCACCTGTTGATCCATGGAAACGACCGTATGAATACCTGAACCCGGGCCAGCGTGGCGATATCGACATTTTCAGTCTGGGCGCCGACGGACGACCGGGCGGTGAAGGCGAAAACGCCGATATCGGTAACTGGGACGAATAAGCGCACGTTGAACGAGTCAGTGGAAACGGGGCAATACCGCCAGCGAGGTATGACACTAATCGAGCTGCTGGTGATGGTCATCATCATCGGCATCGTGCTTGCCGTGCTGATGCCCAAGAATAGCTGGATCCGCAGTGAGGCGGCACTGCGTGGAGAGGTCAATCGGTTTGCATCCGTCATCGAACTGGCGCGTGATGAGGCGGCGCTGCAAGGGCGCAATTTCGGTATCCGCTTTTATCCTGATGGTTATGCGTTGTATGAGCTGGATGCGGACACCGGCGCATGGGTTGTTGTCGGTGGTGACGACCTGCTGCGTGGCGCGCTGTTCGCGGAAGGCACATTGCCGATCCTGATCATCGAGGATCGCGAGATCACATTGGAGCCCGTTGACGATAGCGACGTTCCGGACCCGATCACTGATGCGCTCGGGAATATAGTCGAGTTCGCGCCGGACACCCCGCATGTTGCGATTCTTGCCAGCGGCGAGATGACGCCCTTCTCACTCGAGCTCAATACGACGAAAAGCCGCGAGTCGTTGCAGCTCAATGGCGATTTCTTGGGTCAACTTGATATCGTCGATCTGGAGTTACCATGACCGCGTCAGTCAGACAGTCGGGCAGCGAACGCGGATTCACGCTGGTCGAGGTTCTGGTTGCGCTGGTTGTCGCAGCCGTTGGAATCTCGGCGGTTGCCGTTGCCATGAGCCAACATGCCGACAACACGCGCAGGCTCCGCGACGCAACCCTTGCTGCATTTATCGCCGGCAACACGCTGACGATTCTGCGGATGAGCGCCGATGCCCCGGACGTTGGCCGTACCACCGAGGAAGTCGAGTACGCGCAGCGTGACTGGCTCGTGACCACAGTCATTCAGGAAAGCGGTATCCCCTCTTTGCTGCGCGCCGATGTTTCAGTCGCCGATGCGCGTAAGCCTGATCGCACGTTGCGAACGATCAACGGATTCCTGGCTGAGGCAGCACCATTGCCAGTCAACGCGAGACCGTCGTTTTCGGCGCTGCCGAACTGATACCGATGTTGTCTTCAAAAGCTGCCATCGGACAAGCACCACGTGCGCAAGGCTTCACACTCGCCGAGCTGCTCGTCTCGTTGGTTATCTTTACCGTCATTTCGCTATTCCTCGTGCGCTCGTTTGATGTTACCGAGCGTGGCGTGCGCCGGGTCCAGGAGGAGCTGGATGCGCTGCTGCGCCTGCAGCGCACGATGCAAACGCTGACCAATGACATCTCGCAGATACAGCCGCGGCCGGTGCGCGATCCGGTGGGTACGACGTTACGGGCGCCGCTATTGGCCGACACCCGCAACGCCTACTTCATCGAGCTCACCCGTGGTGGTCACGCCAATCCGCTGGGCGTGCCGCGACCGACCGCGCAACGCATCGGTTACCGTTTTGAGGACGGCGAAATTGTTCGCGCCTTCTGGCCAGTGCTCGACAACGTGCTCGCGACAGAACCCCAGGAAATCGTGTTGTTCGAAGAGCTGGAACGATTCGAAGTCCGGTTCCTTGATGTATCCGGCAACTGGGTAAACCAATGGCCGCAAGGCGGTGGCGGCACGCCGCGCGCCGTCGAAATCGTTGTCGAGCATCCCAAGTGGGGTGAAATCATGCGTGTGATAGAGGTTGGCGGTTAATGCTGCGCGAACCGCTTAATGCACAGCACCAACGCGGCGCCGTCGCGCTGATTTTCGCGTTGCTCTACGTTGCGATCATTGCGAGCTTTGTTGCCACGATCAGCTATAACATTGCGCTTGATATCCGTCGCACGCAGTCGCTGTTGCAGCAGGAGCAGGCTCGGCATGTCGCACTTGGCGCCGAGGACTGGATTGCCAGTGTGTTGCGCGACGATCTAAGCGCATCGGCTACCGATCACCCGGCTGAGCTGTGGGCGCAGCCGCTGCCGCCATTGCCGATCGAAGGCTCCGGCGGTGCCGGCTTTATCACCGGGCAAATTGTCGACCTGCAGTCGCGTTTCAACTTAAACAACCTGATCGATGCCAACAACGAGGTTGTGCAAGAGGAGATGGAGCGCTTCCAACTACTGTTGGAGTTACTAGGCATCGACATTCAACTCGCTGAGGCGGTCGTTGACTGGATGGATGTCGATTCCGACGTGCGCTTTCCGGGCGGCGCCGAAGAAGACACCTATGCGGCACGCGTACCAGCCTTGCGCACGGCCAACATGCCGTTTCGCTCAGCAGCAGAGATCGCCGTTGTTGAAGGCTTCACTACCGAGATGGTCACCGCACTACTGCCGCACATCACGGCCTTGCCAGAGCGAACCGGCATCAACGCGAACACTGCGGGTGCGGTGGTGCTAACGTCGTTGGACCGCAACCTGACGCAAGCCGATGCCGAGCGCCTGGTGGCATTAAGTCAAGAACAAGGTGGCCTCGAGCTACAGGTCGACTTTGCCGGCCTTTTGCCTGAGCCGGTGATCGGCACGTTAGTCGAGCAGACCAGTTATTTTCAGATCACCTCCGTTGTGCGTATTGGCAGCGTCCGGTTCGCCATGTACTCTTTGCTGTATCGCGATCCACAGGGTCAAACGGCTGTGCTGTTACGCAGCTTCGGCAACCCGTTCTGAGCCACGCATGACGATCAAGCAATCCGTTTCGAGAGGCAACCTGCAGTGAGTACCACCCTGTGTATCGGTCTGGATGCGCTACACGCGCAAGACGCGCAATGGGCGTTGTTCAATGCCGATGGCAGTCTGCACGGCAACGTCAGTCGCGGCGCGTTGAGCGACGCAGCCGCGTTGTCGGCCGATCACCAAGCGCTCGTTATCGTTAACACGTTTGCCATCACCCGCACGACAACGGACTTGCCGGTGCGCGGCAAAAAACTGGCACAAGCGCTGCCGTTTGCGCTCGAAGAACAATTCGCCAGCGATGTCGAGGCACTGCATTTCGCGGCTGGCGATAGCGGCGCCAACGGCACGCGACCTGTCGCCGCGATTGAGCGCGAGGCGCTGGAGCACTGCATTGCGACACTGCACGCCGCAGGGGTGCAGTTTGCATCGCTGTATACAATCCATGATGCGCTCAGCCCGCTGGAACACTTCACGCAGCTGCTGGTGCTGGGCGACAACGCGTTGCTGCTCACTGAGCACGAACAGCCGGTTGGTTTCGAGTCCATTGCAATTGATGACGTGATCGCGGCCTGGAGCGCCACATCGACATTGGACGACGAAGATACGGCGCAGCAGGTGGCACATACGCTGCGCGTCTTTGCCGATGGTGATGCCGTCACCCGGCAGTCTGGCGCGCTGGACGCGATCGCTGCGGGACCGCACAGCGCCGACGTTAAACGCCTTGATCAGGGGTGGCTGCCGTTCGCTGCACGCACCGTGATCACCAAGGGTGGCGTCAATTTGATGCAAGGCTCGTTAGCCGTGCGCACGGATCCGATCGCCGTGTTTCGACCGTGGCTTGTCGCTGCCAGCCTGTTCGCGGTGGTCGCGCTGGTTGGCCTGATGTCGCGTTATCTTGACTACCGAGGGTTACAACAACAATCTGCCGCGCTTGATGCTCAGATGGCCGAAGTGATTCAGCAAATGCAAGGTGGGCAGACTGTCGATGCGGCCGATGCGGAAAGAATTCTGCAAAGCGCGCTGCGCAAGCGCGGTGGCGGTGGCGCTGCATCTGGCGCGCCTGGTGGTGACCGGAATGTTGGCTTTTTGCCAACGCTGGACACGTTTGCGCAGGCGCTGAGCACGTTGCCTGAAACGGAGATCGACGGCATCGCCTTCCGCAACGGCGTTTTCGATATCCAGTTGCTGGCGCCGGACGCGGGGACGCTGGAATCGCTGACCAAACAAATGAGTAGCGACGGCGTGTTGCAGGCGCGCATCCAGCGCACCGAGCAACGCGACGAAGGCGTCAAGAGTTTCGTTCAGATTCAGGCGGCATCACGATGAAGCAATGGTATGCCTCTTTGTTGCCGCGCGAGCAGCGCATCATTGCTATTGGCGCTGTCATTGTTGTATTGACGCTCGCTTATATGTTCGTCTGGGAGCCACTGGTCGATGGCCATCGCATGGCGTCGGAAGACGTTGAGCGCAAGACGCTGCTGCTCGAACAAGGACGTCGTGCGGCAGCGCAAACGCCTATCTTTGAGGGGCTGGACGACGGCGTCGTGCGCACGCCAACACAGTCATTGACGTTGCTCGTTGCAACGAGTGTCAACGCCAATGGTCTGGGCAATGCCTATCGCAGCAGTTCGCCGTCCCCGAACGGCATTCGTGTCTCGCTGGAGAACGCAAGTTTTGATGCGATGATCACCTGGCTTGCGCAGCTCGACAACGACAATCGCGTCGTCGTGACCGCGGGCAACATCAGCGACCGCCCGCAGAGTGGGCGCGTCGACGCCAGCATTGTGCTCGAACGGCTTTAGCGACTCATGACGACGGTATTCAAACGGCGGCTCATCCTTGCCGCAACACTCCTTTTTGTCATTGGCTTGATTGCCAAATTGCCGGCACGCGTTGCGTTCGCATTCGCGCCTGACACCGTCCAAACGCGTGGCATCACCGGCACGCTGTGGAACGGTCGTGTGCAAGCCGTCGACGTGCAAGGCGTTCGCGCCGGCCCCATCAACTGGACACTCAAACCGTTGTCGCTGTTCACTGGCGCACTCGCTGCGTCTGTGGAGTGCGGATTGCCGAATGGTTTTTTTGACGGTGACATCACAGTGCGCGCGAGCAGCATACGCATTGATGATGCCAAGGTGTCCGTGTCTTTGGCTGACGTTACGCGCAATTTCTCCATCGGGCCTAGCACCGGCGAAGTGAGCGGTCGTATCGACACACTCCTTCTGAAAAACCAGTGGCCAACCCGCGCCGACGCGGCATTGAACCTGCGCGCGCTGAGCTACCCTGCCGTGGGACCCGATGCGCTAGGCAGCTATCGCTTGGTCTTCGACTCAGCACTGGCCGATGAACGTTGGCCCGTGGTCGGCGAGTTGACCAGCGTCGATGGGCCTTATGCCGTTGATGGCACACTGTCGCTAGGCGACGGGCGCGCGTACTCGATGCAGGCCGACGTCACGCCAACGGCCGAGGCGACGCAGCGCTTGAAAGACGCATTGCGCTTGCTAGGGCCAGCTGCAGCCGACGGCAGCCATGCGTTGGTATTCGACGGCAATCTGTAGACAACACGCCTAGCTGCTTGTGCGCTTACCGTCGGTATTGACCAGCTCCAGGTGCCCATAGGCCGGGAAGAACAGCGCCGTTTTGATCGATTCACAGTCACGCCCCTGGCTCGCAAACAGCGCCTCGACCGCGCCCCGATAGCCTTGCAGTTGATCGCGGTAGCGCACCGCTTCGTTGGCAAAAAATGCCGCTATCCCACCACCCTCGTGTAGCGATGTTTTGTAGTCAACAATCCACAGTGTCCCGTCCTTGTCGCGGATGATCCGGTCAATGATGAAACGCCGGGCGCTACCGTCACCGTTGGCCACGGCGATTGTCATCTCCGCCTCGCTGTCAGCGTGTCGATTGGTGAGCAACCATTGACCCGGATCGCTGTTGACGCCGGCAACCACTGCATCGGCAACGCGTTTCGCTGCATCGTCGAGTGCCGCACCTGACACGCCGAGACGACGTAACGCCACGCGACTGGTTTGCATTAGCCGATCATGACCAGGCAATGATCGCGCCGGGTGTGCATCTCCCGCGAGGCGAAAGAGCCAGTGATGCACTACAGTACCGACATGTCGGGCATCGGAGCCCGCCCAGTCAAAGCTGACTGTAGTTGTCGCTTGCGACGTTGGTGTTTGCGCGCGCAGCGACAGCTCGGACGGCGCCGAGACGAACGGCTCGGCCAGTGCGCGACGCATCGGCAAGATCATGCGCGTTTGCCGTGTCGCCGCCGGTGCTTGCACGTCGCCCTGCGCCGCTGCGGCGAACACCGGTTCTGCATCTGACCACGCCACACCGAGCAAACTGTCTGCGCGCGGGGTCGCCAACTCATTCTTGCTGTTCAAGCTCAATGCACCAAACAGATGCAACGTCTTTCTTGCGCGCGTGGCCGCGACATACATCAGTCGCCGCAGCTCGTTGTTCCTGCGCTGACGCTCGCGTCGCGCAATCAGCTGGTGCAATGCGTCAACCTCAGCGCCCGTGCGCGATGGTCTCGCAGCGATCAGCATCGCCTCGGATTCCTGATCACGCTCGAGGTAAATCGTTTGCTGCTGATCACTGCGTGACGATTTTTCCAGCCCCGGCAGGATCACGTGATCAAACTCAAGACCTTTTGCCTTGTAAATAGTCATCGCGACAACGCCGCCGTCACCGCGGCGATCAATTTTCTGACCATCAAGTTGTTCTGTCAGCGTCGCAACGTAGTCCAGCTGGCCGTTCGTTTCGAGCCCGCCAAGTGTGTCGAAAAAAGTCATGACGTTTTCAAGCGCCTGACGATCGCGCAAGGTGGTAGGACCACCGAGGCGATACCACAATTGCCGAACGCGCAAGTGTAGTGGATGCGTCGCAGCACGTTTTTGCGCGCGGTCAAACTCGCTGGCGAAATGTTGCACCAACAGACGCGTTTTGTCGTCGAGAGTGGCGAATTGCTCGGGCAGCAGCAGCGTATCGAAGAGCGTCAGTTTGTGTGCCCGCAAGTCACGCTGCATCACCAGTTGGTCGATCGCCTGTAACGGCAGTGCCAAAAACGGCGCCCGCAGCAACCCGAGCCAGGCAACGTCGTCGCACGGGTGCTCCAGCGCGCGCGTTAGCGACAACACGTCAATGATCTCTGGCAGATCCGTGAGCCGATCCATTTCGACCGCCTCACTATTAATGCCGGCTTGCCGCAGGCTGGCAAGCGGCGCCTCAAGCACGCGCCGCGTACGACCGAGCAACGCGATGCTGTCCTGCGGGTACGCGGCGCGAATGCGCTGCACCTGCTCGAGGACGGCGTGCGCCTCAGCTTCATCATCGTCGGGCACAGCGTGCCACTGCACAGTACCGCCCTGCCCGGCCGTCGCCGGCGCCACCGACGGGCTGTAGCTTACTTGCTCGAGGTTACGGTCATTGGTGTCGCCCAGAATGTCGGTGAACGCGCTGTTTACCCAGTCGATAATGGCAACGTTGGAGCGAAAGTTCGTCGCAAGCGTTAACCGATCGAGTGCAACATCGCCAATGCCGTCATCCCAGGCCTTCAGGAACAGACTGACCTCGGCACCGCGGAACCGGTAGATCGATTGCATCGGATCGCCGACACAAAACAGTGTCCGACCGTCATCCGCTTGCCAGCCCTGCGTGAGCGTCTCCAATAAGCGGTATTGCGCAACTGATGTGTCCTGCATCTCGTCGACGAGGATGTGCATCAACCGATAGTCGAGCCGGAGCGCCAACTCAGACACGGCCCCTTGCGCGGCGTCGCCAAGCGCGGACAACGCCGCTGCGGCCAGCGCGGGATAATCGAGTTGTCCCTGGATCTCCATCAGCCGCGACAGCTCGGCGGCCAGCGCTGGCAACAACGTTAACAATGCCGCGATACTTCGCCACTGCGCATCGGTGTAGCGCGCCACCGGCAGTCGGCGAACGGTTGCGATCGCCTCGGTGCAACCGGGCATCGCCGCCAACTGCGCAAGCACCGTCATCATCGCCTCTTTGCGTTCTTTGTCTTTGGGCGGAAAACCCTCTTTGACCGTCAGCCGCTTGCGCAGGCTCCCAGCGTCTGTTGTCAGCAGCTTTGCCAGCATCTGCCATTGCGCCAAATCGCTTGCCGTGCAGTCCGGCCAATCTTCCACGGCGCAAACGTCACTGTCACCGGTGGTTTGTAATATCGCGCTTGCCGGCCCAAGCCCTGCAAGTATTGGCGCTTTGAGTGCTTGCGGTATCAGAGCATCCAGAGCGAGCAACTCGCGCTCTACCATCGTGCCTAGCAGCGTCTCGCACTGCGCGCGTAATGCATCGGGCGGCAGTGCCCCGGCTGCCAGTACCCGCGGCAGCCACTGATCGCGCTTGCCCAGCATCGCAATCAGCTCGCGCCGCCACTGGGATGCGTTGATGTCCAGATGGCTAAAAAACGTTGTCGCCGCACGACCGATCGAATCGTCCTCGGATAACCAATCAAGCAGTGCATCAGCAGCTTGCCCGTACAAGGCTTTCTGCTGGCCACCATCGACGATGCCGGCACCAGCATTACCCGCCTCAAAGGGCCGGCTGCGGGTCAATTGCGCGTTGAGCGCATCGACCGTCATGATCGTCAAACGCATCGGCAAATCGATCAGCGCCCACTCACGCTCGTCACTGCGCGCTAGCACCTGTTTTGCGTCTTGCACGATCGAAGCCTCGTGTGCGTTGCTCGCTGCCACGCCGTCACGCGCGGCAATTAACGCGCGCACAACACGCGCACGCATCTCACTGGCCGCTTTGCGTGTAAACGTAATTGCCAGTACCTGCTCCGGCTGCTCGACGATGAGCAATAACCGTAGTAACCGCTGCGTCAGCAACCCGGTTTTCCCTGAGCCGGCTGGCGCCTGCACGATGCATGAACGCTGCACATCAAGCGCTGCGTCGCGCGCAGCCAGATCAGTAAGTGCTTGCTCACTCATCGGCCACTTCCATCGCGATCCGGGTGATCGGTGCGAACTCAAGCCACAGATCGCGATTGCGGTACAACTGCGCGCTGTACGCCAACACGCCGCTTGCGAATGCATCAGCGAGCGGGCGCAGACCGGATTCACTCAGCGCGCGCACGTCGGCAAGCGTGTCGGATGCCGTCTTTGTCACGCGCGCCTGTGGCAGCTGCGGATCGACTGCAGCGCGCAGTGAATCCCAGCAGGCGTCATGCGGGTTGATCCATGCAAGCGCGATGGCAGCGACCGGGTCCTCGACCGCCAATAGATAGCAAGCCAATTGTGGATAGTCATCGACGAGCCGATCGGCATTGATTTTTTTGCCCGGCGCACCGGTCTTGTAGTCGATAATCAGGCGTTGATCAGCAACGCGATCAATCCGGTCAATGCGCAAATTCATCGTGACGGGGCCGATGGTCAACGCAACCTTGTGTTCCAGCGCCTCGATCGAAAACGGCGCACGCTGCAACTCGTGCTTGATGAAGTCGAGTACCAACTCGCGGGTGCGCACCTCTTCCGCGCGCAACATGACTTTAGTTAACGCATCCTGGTGCACGAAGTGCGCTTTGAACGCGCGGCCGATCGCTGTATCAACGATGTTGTTGTCCGAATCGCCGAGCGCGCGCTGTAGTTGTTGCTGATCGCTACAGTGCGTGAACAGCACCTCAAGACTGTCGTGCACGAGCGAGCCACGCAACATCGCGCTCACACCGACTTCGGGTTCACGCAACAGCTGCGGTTGCCAACGACCCACAATCAGCGCACCGAACGGATCCGACTGCTGCCGCTCTAGTGCACGAAAGCCGCCTTTCAAGGTTCGGCTTGATGCAAACGTGCCGGCATCGTCAAGTCGCTTTTGCAGCTTCGCCGTCGCGATCCACGGCGTCAGACCGCGTTCGGGGGGCGGGGCATCAATCACCTTGCGTGCAGCGATTACCGGCGACGGCAGCAACTCGCTGTCCGCGTCGTGGCGCGCAAAACTGGTCATACAGCTATCGCCAGCCGCGCTCAGTTGTCGAAACTGTTGCGACCAGAATCGTCGCGACTGCGCAGCGGACGCATCGGGCATGTCATGCGCGCGCTGCAACGCTGGTGGCAACAGTGCGGACGGCGATGCAAGCGGTGGCCAGTGACTGGCGTCGCAACCGGCCAGCCAGATGGCATCGAATGTCATGCCGGCCAGTTCCAGTGGCCCGCACAGGAGCAGGTTGTCGTACGCTGCCTGCGGTTGATACACCGTGTCAGACAAGATCCGTTGCAGCTGACTATGTGCGCCTGCCAACGTCACAGCCGGTACAACAGGGTCCAGCGAGGCCAGTACATTCAGTGACGCATGCATGGCGTTCATCAACTGAAAAGCCGCACTGTCTGGTGCACCGTCGCGCAGCCAGCCAATGTCATCGAGCAGAGTTGCAAATCGTGTGGCCCACACTGAAGCGGGACCGCGTTCGTTGCGCGTGTCGGCGAGCGATTGCAGTGCGGTTAGCCAGCGCAACGTGAATGGCGTATCGCGAAGCCAATCGGCGAGTTCTACGGGCGTCCAGAAGCGATCCGGCCGCTCGCGCAGCGCCACATCAATAGCCGCGGTTGCTGAAACATCGCTGATCGCCGGCTGCCGCAGCAACCGCGACAGCGCGGCGAAACGGATAGGTTTGGCTGCCCACTCAACGAGCTGGAGCGCCGTGTGTACAGCCGGGTAATCCCCTAGCCGTGGTGCGACCGAAACCTCTAGCCCGACAGCAGCATCGCAC